>NZ_ATXQ01000001.1 GCF_000421765.1 Denitrificimonas caeni DSM 24390
CCTAGCATGATAATGATGACGTCATTAGTGATTGCAAATGCACCAATCACACCATCAAAACTGAATGAAGCATCTAGCACTTCAAGATATAGGAAACCAGCGATACCACCTTTCAAAATGGCACTTCCTGCTGCTGTACCAGTGCCGTTACTTTCAAGTATGCCCGATACGATTTGCACGCCTAAGTAGATTAAGACACCCCAAACGCCTGCAATCAATACCGCAGGAGCCTGTTCATCAGTCACCCATGTTAGGGATAACATTAAGATTGCGAGCGCCACAAATACACTCATAGCGTTTACTCGACCGAGTTTTGCCAAGCGGCTTTCAAGCCAATCAAACCAATGCACTTCTTTTTCATCAAATAAGAAGTTTAAGAACACTAACAATAAGAACATACCACCGAAGGCTGAAATCTCAGCATGATGCTCTAAAAGTTTTGCCGAGTATTCTTTGGGATCATTTAATGCCAAGTTAACCACTTCCATCATGCCGAGGTCTGCGGTAACGGCAACAATAACAATTGGAAAGACTAAACGCATACCAAATACAGCGATTAAGATACCAACGGTTAAGAAGATCATTTTCCAGAACTTGTCCCAGTTCTTGAGCACTGAGGCGTTAACCACCGCGTTATCAAACGATAGCGAGATTTCCATGACGGCCAAAATAGCGGTAATTGATAGCGCAGATATCATCCCGCCCATACCACTGTGTGAATATCCCCACCACGCTGCCACCATTAAGGCGATAGCAGTGAAGATAAAATCTAAATAAAAATGTCTCATGGTTATCCTGTCTGGTTGCTCAAGGCTAATGTCGGTTTACTATAGGCGCACACCATAAAAGGGTGAGTCAGAGCAAAGGTTATGCACGACGACGGATCACCAATCGCTCGTGCAGTCTGCACGATACAATATGCTAATCATCTACAGTAGCCGCTAGGGCACTCAACTGCTGTTTGAGCGCTTAATTTTAAGAGTGATGCGCTATTGCTTGTGCTTCCAACTCCGCTTTTAGTGCCGGCGCAAGCTGCAGTTGACGTGCAAGTTCGTCAAGGTAGGCTCGCTCCATATAGCTTTCCTCATCGACTACAAGAATGCTAGCGAGGTACATCTCAGCTGCAATTTCCGGGGTCTTGGCTGCTAAAGCTAGGTCAGCTGGATCGAGAGGTTTACGCAACTCTTGTTGGAACCATAATTGTAGCTGCGGCTCGTTGGTGAGTTTGGCTATTGCATCATCAATCAGCTGCCGCTCGCGCTCGTCAATATGGCCGTCAGCTTTGGCGGCACAAATAATTGCGCGAAGAATAGCCTGGCTATGCTCTTCCATGATTGCTGGTGACACACGATCCACTGTCTGCGGTTGATGTTGTGTATAAGGTGCACTGGGCTGTGCCTGACCCCGATTTTGATTGTTATTTTGCCAGTTACTATAAGCTTTATAAGCCACAACACCCAGCGCTGCTAAGCCACCATAAGTAATAACATTGCCGCCTACCTTGCGTGCCTTTTTACTGGACATCAGTAAGCTAATAATACCGCCACCCAAAGCACCCCCGCCAAGACTACCAAGCAGACCATTCAGTGCTGCATTGGGCTCGTTTGAAGCGGCCGGATTTGCCTGATGGGGTTGCGCTGTATTTTGCCCTTGCAGTAATTCTTTACCTGAGCTGAGAAGCTGATCGAGCAAGCTGCGAGTATTCATCTATGTCTCCATTGCAAATGATAATTGATCCGAACTTATTGACAGGATAATAGTCAAATGATTCTGAGTCACTGAAATCTTTCAGTGACTCAGCTAGGCTTACCTGACCTTTACATTCGCGCTTGAGCAGTACTTTAAAGCATCAAATAACGTTCGTGAAAAACTTTTAGCACAAGCTTAAATAATACATATTATTTAAGCTTGAATTAAGGCAGCGTCTGTAATCTCGGTATCGTAGACACACAATATCGTTGTGTTGCAACTTCCAGACAAGGAAATAACCATGAAAACTTTAACTACATTATGCGTTTCCGCTGCTTTAATGATGAGCGCAGGTTTAGCTCAAGCTGATGTCAGCCCAGCTAAAACAGTTGAGCTCAGCACTTCAGGCGCGATTTTAGCCTTTGATAAACTTGACCAAACAGCTTTAGCGCAACATCCAAAAGCCACCATAGTGGACACAGAGCTTGATGAGTCGTACGGTCGCTATATTTACCAAGTAGACCTGCGTGATGATAAAGGCCAGAAATGGGAAGTTGAAATGGATGCCGCTACTGGTGAGATTTTGAAAAACCGCCAGGATGATTAACTCTTAAAGAAACCTGTTGACAGAGCTGCGCAACTCCCCATGGTGAGAACTCTTTTAAAGTCCCGCCATGGGTACGCTCGTTAACCATGAACCACTTGAAGCCATGTAGCGCGTGGCACTACGTATACAGCTTGTGAATATCCCTATTCAAATCAATACATTAGACTTACAGTATCGGCCTTCCAAATATAGAATTTTGATTTTCAAACGCTAAAACATATTGATTGTGTCAGCATTCATTAATTCAAATACCCCTCTGCTACAACTAAACGAGATATTTATGTACTTAAAGGCTGAAAAGCAGTCTAGGCGTTCGATGCAAGCTCGTATCTGGATGTGGGTAATGCTGTGCTTGCTCGTGGTTGCTGCGTTCCAGTTACATACGCAGCGTATTGATTATCGCTTGTATTACTGGCTAAAAACTCACATGCACGCTGATGATTGGCAGGATCGTGCAGTATGGTTACCAAACTATCGTGTTGAGATCGACGCTAAGCCTGTCATTGGTATAGACAACAATCTTTCCGGTCTGACCTATGACCGCGATCGAGGCATGCTATGGGCTGTCATTAATGGCCCTAATGAGTTAGTTGCTTTAAACCGAGATGGTGATGTGCAGGCGCGTTATAGCCTTGAGGGATTCGATGACGTAGAGGCAGTGACTTATATTGGTAATGGCCAACTGGTCGTTGCGGAAGAACGTAAACAAAACCTAGTTATTATAGATATCCCAGTGAGTGTTGATGGCACGCTACTTACCAGTGGATCTCTAAATAAGGAAAAATATCCATCACTCAAACTTGCATTCTGGACTGAGGACAATAAAGGTTTAGAAAGCCTTACCTACGACCTTAAAAATGATCGTCTGTATGTGGCTAAAGAGCGTGACCCTATCCAATTGCTTGAGGTGAGTGGTCTGCGTGCAAGCTTAGATGAAGGGCTTCCTGTGAGTGTGCGTAATCTATCAGGCTGGATAAGGGATAACGTATTCGCAACCGATGTATCGTCGGCTACCTACGATGAAAAGAGCGGCCATTTAGTTTTGTTGAGTGATGAGTCGAAACTACTGATCGAAATAACCACTGAAGGTAAAGTAATTAGTTTCAGATCCCTTGCTAGAGGGTTTGCGGGTTTACAAAAAGGTATTCCGCAGGCAGAAGGCGTAAACATTGACGAAGATGGCTATTTGTACGTGATCAGTGAGCCCAACTTGTTCTATCGCTTTACACGCGAGCCCGAGTGAACCGGCTCATGCTCACCGCGCTCACGACACATTCCCCACCTTGGTGAATATAACTGTGGTTCTGTAGTGATAGTACTGTGGCGATTGAGGCCTTTATTTATAGTCGGGACACAAACAAAGCCGAATTTGCTATTGCTGTAAGCTATTGCTAAAGTTGCGGCCTCTTTGGGGAGTAGCCTGCTTCCGATATTCGGAAGAGTTCGTATCAACATACTTGGCCAAATGCCATGGTGCGGACACCGCTCGGTTGGCGAGACCATCGATATACTCATGCCTGAGGTCGGGCGTGTGCGTATATCGTGGACTCAATATGCCCGACCGGATTAATCTAATGAACCCTATAGCCCTTCTTTTACTTGCTTTTGCAATGTCCACAGATGCCTTCGCCGCTGCAATTGGCAAGGGCGCAAGCCTAAAAAAACCCAGTTTCTCAGAAGCCTTAAGAATGGGTTTTATTTTCGGCTCAATCGAAGCAATAACACCTGTGATAGGTTGGTTGATTGGTAAGTCGGCATCATCTTATGTAGAAGCTTGGGCTCACTGGATAGCATTTTTTCTATTAGTGGTCTTGGGTTTGTACATGATTTATGAAGGAATGAAACCCGCCTCAGAAGAAGTAGAAAAACCTTCCAGTCACTCTTTTCTTAAAGTTTCTCTGACTGCAATAGGTACTAGCATTGATGCTATGGCTGTTGGCGTGGGGCTAGCATTTATTAATGTGAACATTTGGATTGCAGCTGCTCTAATTGGATTAGCGACGACATTCATGGTGACGCTGGGAGTGATGCTAGGGCGAACTATTGGTTCCGTACTGGGACACAGAGCGGAAATCTTTGGCGGCCTTACGCTCATAGCGGTAGGCGTATGGATATTGTTGGGGCACTTGTAGCGCTTAAAAAACAAACCTCCCTCTGGCTTAATAGCGGAGGGATGCAAGATGAGTTCACCAGACGCTTACGAGGTATACTCTAATCGCACTACTATTCACTACTCATATTATTCGCTTACTGCTCAACGTTCCCTGTACTGCACAGCAATGGCTACCGCCATCAGAGTTTAGACAATAAAACCCCGCTGAAATCGAATTTGGACTGCCCCCCATTTATTGGACAGGTTAATGATCAGGCGGCCAAGGCCTGAGTTCGATATTGTATCGGGCTCAGGCCTTTTAATTTTAGCCTAATACGTTCGTGATTATAGCAGTGGATATATTCATCAATAGCTTTTTTAGCTGCTCTACAGACGTCCATTTCTGTAAGTAATACAGTTCTGACTTTAGCGTTCCAAAGAAGCTCTCTATCACTGCATTATCTAAGCAGTTTCCTTTGCGAGACATACTTTGTGAGAGCCTTTTACTTCGTAGCATTTCTTGGTGCCGAGGTTTTTTGTTGCGCTTGCCAACCAGAACTCTAGGTTGTCACGATAGTTACTCTGGCCATTACTTGAGGATAACGAATAAGTTAAGCATGGCAGCCGGAAGGCTGCCTTTTGCAAGACCTTTGTCACTGATGGAAAGATTATTTAAAGACAATTATCGCGCAAATCAGCGTCAAATATCGCGCCACGCTACACTGATGCAGTTTCGCTTAACCCTCTAGCAGTGAGAGCAAAAAATGGGCAACAAGCACCCTAAAAAGCAAAAACCCCTGAAAATCACTAGGATAATCAAGGGTTTAGGTGTTTCTTTTTGGTGGAGCCGGGGGAAACCTAACAGAGCTTGTAACATATTGATTTACATTGATATATTTAACATAAATAATATTTTGGAATACCTTTTGGAATACCAAAGTATTATTTATAACTCCACCACCTAGCAGCGTCCCACCTGACTCTGCAGCAACCCAAACCCTCTCCATCTGCTGCACACTATCACACTTGATTTCGCTTGATCGTATATCAAACTTGTGCAAAAAGCCCGCACACAGCACCACACGAAGTCGATTCAAAAAAATCTCACTCATACATCACTTAACTGACAATACATCCCGTAGGAGTTCTCTATGTCAGTCAAGTGTCCTTACTGCTCATCAACAAATATAAGCCATCCGCAAACAGGCACATCCGTTGCCTCATGCATCGGTGCGCTTGGCGGTGCTGCCAGCGCTATCTACACCGCAGTCAACAGCGTATCTAAACAATCACCTTATGTATTCACTGCTGCAACAATAACCAACCTGATACTGGCCGGCCTTGCTGGCGGTTTAAGCGGCTCCGTTTTCGGTTCTAAATTAGGGCAAGAGCTTGATAACAAGCTATTCCCTGAGCTCCAGTGCAGCAACTGTCAGCGCAGATTCTCTTCAGTCATTGCACTGACTTAACAATTTTTTAAAGGAGTTTTCATCATGGCTCATTTAATTGAACAAATGGCTTACGTTGGTGATACGCCCTGGCATGGCTTGGGCAATCAACTGTCACCTAAACAACCTTTAGAAGTCTGGCGTCATGAAGCGGGTATGGACTGGGATATTTTAGAAAGCCCAGTGCACTTTAAATCCAGCATGGCTGGCCACCTAGGCAGCATCCATACCTTCCCTGAACAAAAAGTTCTCTACCGCTCTGATACCAAGCTGCCGTTATCAGTGGTTTCTAAGCGCTATCAGACGGTCCAGCCAAGCGAAGTGATCGAGTTTTACCGCGACCTGACTGAAGTATCTGGATTTGAACTGGAAACCGCTGGCGTGCTTAAAGGTGGACGTAAGTTCTGGGCTCTGGCTCGTACTGGTCAAGACTTCACGCTCAAAGGTAAAGATCTAGTTAACAGTTATATCCTGCTGGCTACCTCCTGTGATGGCACCTTGGCCACTACAGCCACACCTACAACAGTACGTGTCGTGTGCAATAACACTTTAACGGTATCGCTCAACGGTGCACCTATGGCCATCAAGGTGCCGCACAGCACCAAGTTTAATCCTGATGTAGTAAAGCGTGATTTGGGTATTGCCGTCTCGCAATGGGATGACTTTAAGTACCAGATGAACCTGCTGTCTCAACGCAAGGTGCGCTGGAAGGAAGCGATGGGCTACTTCATGGGCGTTATGTGCCAGCTGGATGGTGAAGTGCTTGTACCTGAGAAACTGCCTAACGAGAGAGCCTTACGCGTGGTGCAAGACCTGTATGACGGACGTGGACGCGGTAGTGAGCTTGAGTCTGCAAGCGGTACAGCCTGGGGCTTACTCAGTGCAGTCACCGAGTTTGTTGATCACCACAAGCAAGCACGCAGTAATGACAACCGCCTGGACTCAGCTTGGTTTGGTCAAGGTGCTCAGATCAAACAACGCGCTCTAGATACAGCCTTACAACTCGTTGCTTAAATTTCAACACATAGAGTTACGTTATAGCGTAATGGAGTATTTATCATGCAAACCAATCAAGTCAATACAGAAGTAAAAGCCATCATTAACCGCCCTGCTTTGCGCTTAGTCAGCACTAAGAACCTGGAGCGTGAAGAATGGCTGAACATCCGTAAGCAAGGCATCGGCAGCTCTGATGCTGCAGCTGCTGTTGGATTAAACCCTTACAAGTCACAGCTTGAGTTATGGATGGAGAAAACTGGCCGTGACGCTGAGCTGCCACAGCTTGATCCAGCCGACGATACCAGCCCTGCATTTTGGGGCACGATCTTGGAGCCGATTGTGGCCTCGCATTACACTAATAAAACTGGAAGCCGTGTGCGTCGTATCAACGCGGTATTACAGCACCCTGATCCTGAGCTTTCATGGATGCTGGCTAATATCGACCGTGAAGTGATTGGCGTTGAAGATGTGCAAATTCTGGAGTGCAAAACAGCCGGTATCAATGGCTCTCGTTTATGGAAGGAAGGCGTGCCTGAGTACGTGCAACTGCAGGTCATGCATCAGTTAGCCGTCACTGGCAAACAAGCTGCTGACGTTGCTGTGCTGCTGGGTGGTCAACACTTGGAGATCTACCGTATCGAGCGCGACGAAACCATGATTGCGCAACTGATCGAGCTAGAACGGCAATTCTGGAACTACGTGGAAACCGATACACCACCACCGGCAGATGGCTCTGCTTCTGCGGATACAGCACTGCGCTGTTTGTTCCCGCAAGACCATGGTGAAACCGTTGATTTCTCTGTGGATGAAGAACTCACCCTAGCGTATGAAACGCTCAAACAGGTGCGTGACACTATCAGTGAACAAGAGAAGCATGAGTCAGCCCTCAAGCAAAAGATCCAACAAGCCATGGGCGATGCCTCACGTGCGATGTTTGCTTCAGGCGCTGTGACTTGGAAGAAAGCTAAAGACAGCCTCACTTTTGATACCGCGTCTCTGCTGCGTGACTTGCCCCACCTTAAAGAGCAATACCAAGCGTTACGCAAAGGCAGTCGTCGTTTCTTAATCTCATAGACTCATACAACCAACACAGCATAAAGCCCCCTGACTGCATAGCGCGGTCAGGGGGCTTTATGCTTTAAGGAGAACACCATGCTGAAAGGTTTAGCTATTACCCCACCAGTGCTGGGGCGTATTTCAATTGGGCGCGTTGTAGAAAAGAACGGTAAACGTCTGCCTGAAAAAGATGATCAATTCACTATCACCTCACAGGTACAAACCCGTGACGGCTGGTTATTACACCCGCTGAATGATGACCTACGCCAAGAGCAAGAAGGCAAGCTGCGTAGCATTCCGATTCGCTTACTGTTTAACGAGCCTGAACTAAACTTTCGTGCTGACTACAGTTTGTTTGATCGTAATACTGGCCGCCCGTTATGCGTAGGTAATGGCGAGACCTGTAAGCGTCAAACGGAAAGCGGTATTCAGTCGTTACCTTGTCCATCACCCGATAGCTGTCCACTGGCACAAGGCAATGCCTGTAAGCCATACGCTCGCTTGAACGTCCTGATTGGTGACGACGACAGCATGGGCAGCTTCGTGTTTCGCACCACAGGTTTTAACAGCATCCGCACCCTCACTGCTCGCTTGAATTACTTTAAGGCCATCTCAAACAATCTCTTGTCTTGTCTGCCACTGGAGCTGCGCTTGCGTGGTAAGTCCGCACGCCAAAGCCGTGGTACGCCCATCTTTTACGCTGACATTACGTTACGTGAAGGGCTGAGCATGAAAGACACTTTAATGGCAGCTAAGCAGCTGCATGAGCAACGTCAGCAAACGGGATTCAATCAAGATGCGCTGGATCACATTGCCAGCGCTGGCTTAGGTAATGGAGCCTTTGAAGAGGATGAAGATGACATCAGCGCAATCGTTGAAGAGTTTTACCCTACTGAAAGTAGAGCCAATCACGACTTAAAAAGTCAGGTTCTTGCCGAACGATCATTAGCAGAAAAGCTTCACCAAAAAGCGAGTGCGAACGCCAGCAACGCTTAATCACACACCCACTATTTCAAGCCACCCATCGAGGTGGCTTTTTTATGTCTACAAGGAAAACCATCATGCGCTATCACATGCTTAAAGCCGGTACTGAACCTGGCACCTACGTTATGGAATCACCAATCGTAACGGAGCACGACATCTTAACGATGGCCAAACAACTCTCACAAAAACGCCTCAGCAAAGGTCGTGCACTCGAAAGCCCACAAGCAGTTAAGGATCACTTGCGCACGCTGTTGCATGATTATGAGCATGAGGTCTTTGCCGTGCTGCTACTTGATACCAAACATAAGATCATTGGCTTCCACGAGCTGTTCAGAGGCACGATCGACTCAGCCTCTGTCTACCCGCGTGAAGTGGTAAAGACTGCGCTTGAGCATAACGCTGCAGCCATGATCATCACGCACAATCATCCTTCAGGCAATCCAGAACCGAGTCAGGCCGACATCCATCTCACCACCCGTTTAAAGGAGGCGCTGGCACTGGTAGAAGTGCGGGTACTGGACCACATCATCGTCGGGACTGATGGGTGCTATTCGCTGGTTGAGAATGGGAATATGTGAGTGCTCAAGCCAGGCAGCGCAAGCTGCTTGGCTTCAGCTATTGATGCTTTATTTTTTGAATGGCTTGATAAATCAGAGCTGTTTTACAATGGCCTTAATGACATCTAGCGCGAAAGGCGAGGCTGTTTTTTACTTGATTCTCAAGCCATGTTATTTGTTCTTTAGCCCCTGCTCTATTTTCTCGATACAAGGCAGGCTGGTATGCAACTCTAAATCATGCACCAAGGTAATTATCCAATGGACATGCTTGAATCAGCTTAAACGCAATAAGTGGAAGTGAAACTTCAGAAAAGCCACATTAAAACATGCTATACACAGATAACTTACACTAGCGTAAAGCTACTGAAACAACAAAAAGGAACTCGAAAATGAGTTATAAAACAGCTTTTTCACAAGATTTTGATCTTGGCTTTAAGATAAAAAACTTCCCTGTAGAACTAATAGATAAAAGCTATCGGAATGATATTTGCCCATCATTTTATTTTAAAATCCAAGACCAGTATTTTGTCTTATGGGTCAACTACAAAGAAAATAACTTAAGAGAAGACCCTAATACTAAGCGTTACATTATTACCCATGGAGTAAACCTAGGTGACAACGAACACTTAGAGATTTACGACGACAGCAACAAATCAGATATTCTAATGACCGATAGCATTAGTGAAGTTGAAAGCACAATACGAAAAATGCTGGTAAGCGATAAAGAATAATATCCCTATCATTACGCTTAGCACTATTAAATCGGAGACACTATTTTCGTGTCTATGAGTGAGCGCAAGTGCTCATCAAGCAACTTTGTAACCCTCCCACCAGAAATCAGAACTCCAGCCTCCATGTTTTTTTCCATAGCGTGCCCAGTCAAGTTAGCACTGGTGATGAAGCATATATTGCCATCGGCAACGGCAACTTTGGCGTGAACACTTCCGCCGGAAAACGGAGCAGTTTTATCCTGCCAAGCATAGAGATTAGCAGCCGGAACCAGCGTTCTCATTTTGCCTATCGCATCGAAAGTGATGCTGCCACCATGACTTTTAGACAACTCGAGCAGCATAGAGATGACCACACCGCGATCACTTGCCGCGTTCAAAGCCTTAACGATAGTGGACACGTCGTAGGCCACGAAGCTGGTAATGAACAGCGACTGTTCTGCGGAGTTGATTACCTGCAAAAGCGCTTGCTCTGTTCGACGAGCCGACACGAAAGGTGTCGTCGGACCAGTCCACACAAGTTCAGTGGATTGTTCGAAAGCGGCTTTGGTGTAAACGTGGCTAGCAGCGATAAGCATTGATGCAAGTTCGTCTGAACCGACTTTGGTGTTTTGCCACGCGACCGCAAGTTGCTCTACCACGGTGCTGGCCACAGGGGTTCCCACCACGCTCGACAACCCTGTCGCCACCCTGCTGGCATCAATTCGACGAACCCGGGCCGCAACGGCCTGTACTTTCTCAGGCGAAATCAGAGAGACCAAGGCTGCAATAGCATCCAAAAGCTCATCCATGTCAGAAACCCTTGAAGAAAGCAGCATTGGAGCATTCGAGTGTTGGCACCAAGAGCGAGCGATCAAGATAACGGTTGCCTCGCTCACAAGATGTCTCAGCTACTAAACTACAGGCATGACAAGCAGCAACATGAAGTGAGCGATCTTTCTCTGGATCATGTTCCGAGCAGAGTGGATCCGATGAGCAAATCTTCGAACGATTCAGCGCTTGCTCCAACAGGCGGCCAAGATTTTCAGGCTTGCCAAGATCGACGAGACCGCCCAGCGTGCCGTCCGAATCGGCTGCTGCCGTATAGATGAGGATGCCTGCCTGCGGGCTAGCGCCCGACGTGTCGGCATAGATACGTTCACGAATACTCGCGGCGTTGTATCCACACTCCAGAGCCAGCTCACGAATCAGCAAGTGAGACAGCGTGTGCAGCATCGCATAACGAATGCCGGGGTAGCCCTCGTTCGGGTCGAGATGGCGCGAATTGCGCCACCCCTTGTGACCACCACGGAGCATCTGATCGACCTTTTTTACACCATCCAGAGCCTCCCACTTGACGAGCGCGGCTTCGTCGAACTGGATGAAGATTCCTTCACCATGAACCTGGTTGGCTGGCACCCAATCCGGCTTGCTGCGTGACAGGCTTGCCATCTGTGGACGTTCGTTAGGATCATCGGACTCTTCGGGTGCTTCAACCCGCGTGAACCCCAGCAGCGCATTCACTTCCCGCAAGCGCTCTAGGAGCAAGACTCGGCGGATCTGGCCCCCGAGACCCGGTGGCGTACCGACCTTCTTGCTCATGAAGTGCGGGTAGTCCGTGGGCGGGTTGGCCTCTGTCAGCACACTCCACTCGGGCTCTTTAATGTCGGCCTCACCCACGACATCATGCCCACCGCCGGAGCGATGTATCTCAATGGCTGACCAGATCAAGGCTGCTGCGTACTTGTCTATACCTGGCAGCGCACCGGTTTTTTTCAAGGTCTTCACTGTCACCGACACTTCGGCTTCGGAATCCAAATCCTCGAAAAACTCCCAGCCATCCTGGATCAGCTGACTCAGAGGGTCCTTCGTCTGCGGAATTGCGAGAGCCGAGAGAGTGATTGGGAACCAGCTATTGGTAGCTCCCAATAGAACGGCGCGGGCTTCCTCATCGCATTCGTTGTCGAAGTGATCTAGGTGCGGATGTCTTCCTCGACAGCCTGGCAGATTCTCTTTTCCGGCTTTACCAAAGGCGTGCGCCATGCTTCTTGATGCAGTACACGCATCACACTTCACCCACAGGTTTTCGGTTTGCAGCGACGCACCGCTCTCGAAAAAGCGCAACGTACCCTTGCACGAACTGTTACCACCATGGACGAAGTAGTGCCACGGAAAATCATCAAGATGGCCATCACGGCAAGCCAACAGGAAACGTGCGGGTACAGCATCCGCATCCTTGGCGGGTTGATCTCCCTTGGATCCACGACAGCCTTTATGTACGAAGCGAGTTCGCTCAGGTCTAAAGCGATTCTCCTTTATCTCGAATAACCCGGCGTCAAAGGGCGATAGTAATCCGCACTTCACGCAACGCATCCAGCGCGGGAAAGGCCTCACAGGCACACCAATGTTAGCCTCAGCCGACCAAGGGTCGACAAGTTCGCTTTTCTGAAAAGGTGGCATCCGCAAGTTCTCAACCTGTGCCCCCAAAACTTTACGAACTGCAGCTAGTAGACGCGCCTCTTGAATTGGCTGGCAGCGATCCTTTTCCCACCGATCAATACCAAGCGTCACCACGGAAAGGCTCGGCAAGTCGATTAAGGCACCTGGGCCGTAAGTCCACAATAACTGGCTTGGGCGTACTTCGCCGACTGGCGTTTTATTATTGATAATCATATTCAATCCTCATCCTTCGTTGCGGGACGAGGCTTCCAATCGTGATCGTCCGTGATATGGCTCGTGTTCATAATCAGGCGCACGCCGGGCTCTACTTCCCGCATCGACATCGGCACTGTCCAGTTGTCCCATGCTTGAATTCCTGGCGACTTTATCAACGCAACGGTCTTGTCTTTCTCTGGGCCACGTTTCTCATAGGCTAAGATCCGCCCACCTTTGCTGACTTCTTTCGCCCATTCGTCGGCGCGTTCTTTCAGTTCTGTCTCAGCTAACTGCTTACGTGAGTTATCTTCGGCAACGTTCCCCGCGCGATTCGCCAATACCTTGATGGCATCCGTCATCTCGGTCTGGTTGGACATACTTAGTTGGCCCGCGCCTTCGTTGGGGCTGAAGATATCGTTCTCAAGGCGCATTAAACTCAGCATCGCGCCTGTCAAACCTCGGTCCATCGCGCGTGGTGAGAACGGCGTTACCGATTGCGCCTCGACGTGTTTGTAGAACGTGGCGTGATAGTGTTCGAAGGTTTCGTAATGAGACAGGTCGCGCGGTCTTGCCCATGTGAGCACCGTGCAGACCAAGCCTGGGAAAGAACGTCCAACGCGGCTGGTGGCCTGAATGTATTCGGCAGTACCTTTGGGTTGACCATTCACGGCCATTAGTCCGAGTCGATTCACGTCGACACCCACAGACAGCATGTTGGTTGCCAGCACTACATCAATGGCGCGAGTGTCCCCGTCTTGCCACTTGGTTACGTATTTTCCGGCGCCAGTGTCAAACTCAGATTTAAACTTCACCTCTAAGTTATCGAGATACTTCGGGATATCCTGGCTAGAGACCCGCGAGGTCAGTTCACGAATATTGCTGACACTGCGTTGAGCCAGCGCCGGCCGCTCCACCATGCTCATTTGAACGCGATAGGAACGCGTCTGCACATCGTCTTCTGCCAACCGCTTCATGCCGCCCAACTCACGCAGGGAGTTGAAATAGCCGACCATAGTCATATACGGATCGGCAGGCTCACCAAAGTGATCAAACAGCTCCTGTGCCGCCGTCAGAAATGCCGTGTAGACGCGGATTAGCATCGCCGGGCGCGAACTACCGGGTGAACACACGCCGAGGTAGCGCCGCCCCGGCTTGTCTTCGATTGGACGCTGTACCGAGAAAAAGTTATCTTCTACATCCAGACCGTGAGGTGGAAACACCGAAACACGACGCATGAAGACGTTGTTCACCTGCTCTTTGGCTTTGCGCACCGTCGCCGTGGAGGCGATGATCTTCGGCTTGACCGTTTTACCATCAAGCGACCAACCACACAGCTCGTCCACAGCGGTCTCATACAAACCCACCATGGTGCCCAGCGGACCACTAATCAGGTGAAACTCATCCTGAATAATTAAGTCGGGTGGACGTATCGGATGAATGGCCCTTACCTTTGAGGAAGGAAGCCCCTTGCCAGCTTGGTGATTGCCATTGCAGTCGGCACCTTGCCAGAGCAGGCCGTGGCGCTCGCATTCCTGACCTGCACGGCCAAACAGCGTACGCACCTGTCCACGCCACGCCATCATGGCGAACTTGTCTACCGTGGCAATCATCATGGTGGGGGGGCGGTGATACATTTCTTCGTCCACCACCAGTACAGGAATTCCAGGATGCGACTGCTTGCTGGATTTACCTTTAGAAAAGTCACATCGACCTTTTTTATCGCCACAATAGACAAACGTTCGTCCACGACCTTTGTCGATCTCAACGTCTCGCCCCGGGGCTACTTCTGAGCCGCACCATGGACAACTGGTGAGCTGCGCAGGTGATGCCGCGCCAGCATTGTATTTGCCGGGGTTGCGCACATCTTCAATCGCTCGATGGCTATCCTCGGTTGTACCCGGTGTAACCTTGTTGCCAACCCACAGGCCGATGGTAAAGGGTTCCGTGCCGAGGGATTTGTCGCCCCTGTCCAGCGCCTCTCGGCGCAATACTTCCATGGCGCAAATCAACGCTGTGGCGCGCTGGAACTGCTGTAGCGTCAACAGACGCAGCGTATATCGCATGATCACAGCCAAGCCGCGTGAGCTGTCGTAGCCACCCAAGTTGCCCTGCATGCGTCGAATGGCCATGGTGAAGGCTGCAACACCCAAATAGGCTTCCGTTTTACCACCACCTGTTGGGAACCACAGTAAGTCCGCATAGGCTTCAACGGGCTGAACTCGATCTGGGTGACTCGGGTCGGCCAGCGATGGGATTGAAAGCAGCAGAAACGCCAACTGGAATGGACGCCAACTACGATTTTTTAGCACATCGAACTTATCAATGGTGACATCTTCACCCCGACGCATGGCCAGCGCATATTGGCTGCGCACGCGTTGCGTCGCCATGGCTTGGTTGGCGAACCGGAATGCCGCCAGCGCTTTTTCGTTTTCCTTTAACGCATCAATACCTTGCTGCAGGCGCGTATGAATCCCCTGGCAGCGATCCATCGCTTGTTGCGATTGGGTATCATAACCGGTGATTTCGGAACCTACCCGAGCGCGCTGTTCATCTATCCACGCAGCATAATCCTTGGTGAGCATACTCAAGGCGTCAACCAACGGATCGATATCCAATGTCGCTAGGCGCTGCATATCGAGCAAACCACTGCTGACCATTTCGCGCATCGCCGGCCGATCGCTCGGGTCAAGCCCAGGGGTCTCCGTTACCTGCACTTCGTACTGCGGCATTACCGTGGTGCGTACCTCTGTGGCCAGCGTGACGTCGTCTGCGGTTTCGGCATGGACGGCAACACCATGACCCACCGCGAATTCCACGCGGTTGCGGTAAATCATCTCGAGAGCTTCGCGTTCGGGGTCCATACCGTCGGCATCCAGCACTGGCCTGCGCCGGAAGATAGCGCGCTTGGTGGCATCCTCCTCAGAGCGCACGATCAGCTCCGGCTGGAACACCCACGCCATATCGCGGTTGGTGTCTGGTTCCTCTTGCGCATTCACCAAGAACAAAGTGACAAGCCGATCACCATTGGTATTCTTAGCTCGCACGGAGCCTTGAACGCGCACCTCAGAAAATTCTTTGTCAGGGGCCTGATGCGGTATTACGCCCTCGATCAGCGGCAGTAAAATCTTGCCGCCACAGGGAATGCGTTGCCACACTTTCGCTTTCTGGCCATTGGATTTAAGTAATTCATGATCACTGTTGGGAACGCGCTCGTAGCGACCCCAGCGCGCTTCAATCTCAATTTTATCGGCATCACCATCCACACAAAACGTCATGCCAAGGCTGCTGGGAACCAGCGACTGGTTACTGGCAGCATCAATTTCATCACCAGAATCTGACTCTGGTTCTACACGCCCGGTGGCGGTTCCAAACTCTGCGCCAGGCTCATGCCGCCCAGGGGCCTTGGTCTCGGTGGGTTCTTCCGCATCTTCATTGGCTAATGGTCCATCCAGCCCCTCAATACCGCCTTGAGCAGCTTCACGCGGAGCCAGTTTGCCAACCAGATAGCGGTCGCGTACACCCATATCAACGATACGTTCATTGGGGCCGCCAGCTGGCCCCAGCAAATCATCCATCACGGCCAACTGCAGTAGCTCGCGGATATAGGCCTGATCCTCAATGGCTGGCACTTCCGCGATAGTCTTGTGCAATGCCTTAGGGAGCGTCTCCAGAAAATCAGTCCATTGAACACGTCCAACACTGCTGGTGGATGGCGGAGTGAGCGATGTTAGACCAATCGAAACGGCTGGTTCGACCAACAACATGCGGTCGAAGTAGAACGTGGTAGCTTCCAGATCAGACCTAACCCTCAGTACCCGCCCAACCCGCGTAATATTCCCAGCAGTGTTCAGCACCAACACCCAGTCGTCCTCGACGATGGCTTGATAAAGTGAACGCTCGCCTTTCAATCGTAGTGTATAAGGCACCAGTGTGTGATCGGCAGCGGGATCCTGATCAACAATGATCCATGCATTGGTTGTTGTCATACGCTGATTTCCCTAAATTCTATCTACGATTTTTTCAAGTTTGTCGAGTGATTTACTCTTTTCGATGTACCCAGAATACGCTTCTTGGGCACCATGAATTAGAGTGTCGTAGTGAACGATGCGACTGCCTGGAGAGATGGAGGTCATTGACGACTTCAGGCGCTCAGGATTAGACGACTCCTCATCCACCGCCTTGCCCAACACAAAAATCACCTCTATGTCAGGGGTTGACTGATTTTGCTCTCGTAAAATCTTTGTCAATTTATCAACGTAGGTTTGACCTTGCTCGACCAGTTCGAGCAGGCCCATCTTGCGGCCAACTTTCTTGAGTTCGACGATGACGTGCTTGCCCGCATTGGTTCTATAAGCGATATCAACGCGACCTAAGCGTTCTTTTTCGGTCATGTCATCAATTATCACTCCGGCTTTTAGCAGACGCGATTCCATGATTGGGCTATCTGTTGCCCTTTCCCACGCTGGATCTAACAACCAAAGGTGGTCAAACAAATATTGTTGTAGTACTCGCTCTTTTGCGTCCGCATCAACAATATTCTGGAAGTCGCGAATCGCATCAAGGCGCGATTTAACTATATCCCTGTAGAGAGAAGCTTCCAGTGAATCCCTATCGGCAAGCACCGCCAATAATCGTTCTGCACTTTCAATACTAGTAACAAATTCCTCGGTAGATCCACGAAGCTTCATTCGCTCAAAGGCCAAGATTCCGTGCCGATACATGAGTTTCCTGTCTTCTTCCTCATCCACCGGTAGCGCACTAAGTTTGGCAATCAACGTCTCAGCGCTTTTCTTGTAACCATCGGGTAGCGTATCAAGCCATTCTGCGAGTGCGGGCGAAGTCTCTTTGGCTTTCTCGACCTCATGTTTCTTGCGCCACTCCGTCCAGCGCTTCTCGACCTGCGTCAGACGTGATTTCAGGAACGCGATTAGCTGCCCATATCTGGGGTCATCCTCCTGAACACGTTGGCGATCGCTGGTGGCGATATCTGGCGCGTCATCGGCGTCAAGAAAATCCGCTTCGATCTGCCCGGTGAGGTATTTGGTATAGAGTCGGCCATCATTCAGTTTGTCCAGGATATTTTCATGGAATAGCCGGCCGCGAGCGAACACGACGATGCCGTTGAGGTTACCGGCATCCTCACTGTCGAGTTGCTTCGGAAATCTAGCGGTGCCGATCCAGCCGCTAACCTTCCATCCGGTGTCCCATGTATCAAAACGATTCGGGAGCGATTCCTGCTCCAGCAGTTGGGTAGCGGGAGTCAGGTCGAGCGGGTCATCACCAAATTGCCATAGAAACTGGACCATCGGCAGGTCGCCACGATCGGACGACGTGATGGCCTTCCCATCCAGATCAATTTTGAATCCATGCGCCTCCCCGATCACGGAGAAGCGGCGAGCCAGACGCTTGCGTAAGGCCACCGCTCCACGTCCTAGCCGCTGACGTTTGATGTCGTGCAAAACAATCCGTGTGCCCTGCGACACACAGATCTTTTCAGTAGGTAAGGATTCGGGACTGTAGAACGGCTCCTTTTTCTGGACGGATTCGTGGATGCCATCCACGGTCATACGAAGACCATGTGCTTCGCCATCTCTGGCAGACTCGACCTCAATGACGTTGGCGATTGAGAATAGCGAGAGTTTGCCCAGCCCTTTGCGTCCCATCACCGGTCGCCCCTTAGCGGTCGTCTTGCCATGCACGACATCTTCATCACGCCGCCGGTAACCGACTCGCAGGTACTTACCGTTCATATCGTCGACCGACATACCGATGCCGTCATCGACGATCTCGATCCAATTGCCGTCCGGATCAATCTTTATGTCGACGGTCTCGGCATCAGCATCCCAGGCGTTCGCAACGGCCTCAGTCAGTACCGCAGCGATGTTGCTGTAGAGGTTGATCCCGAGGTGATCAAGCACGTTCAGGTCGACCGTCATTTTGTATGTATCTGTCATATGCTCCCCATCAATCATCAAACGCGCCAACGCCATCAGGATTTATGCCCGCTTTGAGCATCTCGAATTCTTTCAAAAATTGATCCACTGCTTCGCGTGCCATGTCTGGAACCGTGCCCGACTTCCGCAGGTCTATCAAACGTTGCGCACAGACTTCCGTATCCAAGTACCGCTCCAACCACGCCGGATTCAAGCGCGGTTGAAGGCTCACGGCCCAATCACCCATCGTCTGCGATCGTGTTTGCGAGCAGAACTTCGGCAGGAATGTCAGCAGAGCATCATTTGATGAAGTTGCCGCTTCACACCATGACCTTGCCTCGGCAGGGTCGCCCCAGAGACACCATGCGGCCAATAAGCGAGCAAGTTGCGAATGCGCCAACAATTCGCTCTGACTGAGTTTGGATCTCAAGCCGTTAAGCCAGCAGGCTTTCAGGTCATTAAGAGTGGTTGTGTCAACGAGCGCCTCTTCGCCATTCTCCGCATACTTTTTAACCTCGTCGGAGAGTGCCGCGATCAAATAGCGCTGCACTCCGAGGGCACGCCCTTGGTCTATCGCAGTCTTGAGCAGCTCATGCCGCTGAGCTCGGTCGACGCGTTTGAGAAGGTGATACACCACGCGTGTTACGCGTAATTCGTTGCCAAAATCGAAGGAGCCGCGTTCATCGCTGTCTAGTACAAGCGAGTCGCCCATATCAAGGAGCACATTGATGAACACCGGGATGTGCGTATCGGGGATATCCTCTTCAACATGATCCATGAGTCGTTCAAGTAGCGCTCGTGCTTTTGACAGGCCATCAGGGCGTTTCTCGCTTGCGGCTTGAACCAGCGCGTCGCCCAATGTGGCAGGCGCTTCTGCCAAGCTCAAAAGTGCCAGCATTTCGCTGCGTCGGACTGCGCCAGGAGGAACGGTCATTCGGAAGTAAGTGAGGAACACATCGGGATGGCAAGCGCGAAGACTCCTCCGCCATTGCGCCAACCAATCGGCTCCGTAGCCCATTTTTCCAATTTTCGGAAAAATGCGTTCAAGAAGTGCTCCCGTGCTGGAACGAAGCTGCTCTGGCAGCGCTTGCGCCCATTGCTCATGAAAGGCTGCACGGGCCTTTTGATCGCTGTCATACCTGCTATCACGACTGTGGCCAGAAAACTTATCCTGATTTGTACGGATGACGTCATACAGACCGGGCAGAAAAACGCGAAGCGCTTCAAGTGCGATGAAATCTACCGGGTTAACCTCGCCACGTACCGCCGGATAGGTTACTGACAATGTATTCGTGAAACGGACGATATCACGCGGCACCTGGATCAGCGGGTCAATCCCATCGTGGAAGGCATTCGTCCAATAGGACTGGTCGAAAAGGCCGTCAGATGTGTCGCCCAACACCTCATCAAGGCGTTTGAACAGAGCCGCCCGCAACGCCACGCGATCGACTGGCGGCAACTCAAACGGCACTTGGATGATCTTTTCCAAATAGCGTTCGCCTGGCATACCACTCTGCTGCTCAATGGCCTGTGCGGCGACTTCACGATCAAAGGCGAGCAGATAGACGACGTTGGGAAAGTCGGCCAATGCCTTGATGACGGTGAACAGTTGGCGGGCCTCTTCTGGCGTGAGGCGGTCGATATCATCAATGACGACAAGGATTCGCTTTTCAGCCTCTCGCAGTATCTTGCTGATTTCCGACTTTAGTGCAGGAACGTCCTTCGGCTTGCGCTTGGTGACCATGCCGATGAATTTTCCGATCATCCCAGCTGCACCGCCGGTCATGCCACCCAGGTCGATCAGTCCACCAACGCCTTCGGCAAAATCACCCAGCAGGTCGCCCAGCTTTTTGAACTTCTCGCTCTTGGTGGGCAGCACGGCCTGCAACTGGCCAAGAAAAGCGCGAGCGAGGTTTTCCTGTCCGGAGAACCACCATGGATTGAAAGTCACGATGACAGGCTGTTCAACTTCCGAGCGCTGTTCCAGAAAGTGCCGCACATAGCTCAATACTGTGGACTTTCCTGAGCCCCACGGGCCATAGAGCGCCAGTACCAAGCCATCATTGCCCGGGTAGCGGCAAATGCTATTGGCAAGACTCTCGGCGAACGGAGCATGCCCGAACAGATCGTCCTGCGGGTTTGAGCTTGGGCGATCGGCCGAGAGTGCGGTCATTCATTCTCTCCATCAAACAGATCGCCAAGATTTTCTTGAAGAGCATTGTCTTTACCGCGTGAGCGACGTTTTTTGTCGTTGCACTTTTGAGCGCTGAGTGAGCTAACTTTAATGAGTTCCTCATCGTTGCGTTTACGATTCAATGTCGCGAGTCGTTCGAGTATGGCTTTTTTGGCCTTCTCGGTTATAGAAAATCGCACTCCTTGTCTCGTTTCGTGAAATCCATGTCCAAGCTCGACATCATTCCAGCCATAAGCGGAAACTACAGATATATCCAGCTCTCGATGTAAATCACGCAAGCCAACGATCTCAGAGCTGCGATCTTCTGCATCATGCATTCTGTTGTAAATTTTTGTTAATCCAATCTGCTGGCCTTCGAGTAGATTTTGGCGATATTCGTAGTATTCCTTACCCGACTCCTCCACCAGATCCAAGTTATCTGGGAACGGGAAAGTGGAAAGAACAGTGCTGGCCGTATATCGAAGTAGCTCAAGACTGGTTGAGCAGTATTGCCATACCCATTTTTCGTGAAGAGTCGATTGTAGGCATCCGTAAGTAGCGAAATCGGGTCTAACGATAACTACCATTGGATGTGCAAAAACACTTTTCGCAGAGACAAAGGTCGGGAAGATATATTTTGCGGTAAAAGGCTGAACGATCACCCGATCTAGTTGCGACAATTTCTCTTCAAGCCCAGGCCGCGCCTCGGCATACCTCCACCAACGTTCACGATTGGCTTTTCTCTTAACAAGGTCTCTTTCTGGCTTTACTAGGTCTCGAACCAAAGCCAAACATTCTGGAAATTCGCTTTCGCACTCAGCGAGCTCGCGCATTGAAAAATTTATCGCATATAAGCCTGACGACTGACTTGGCTCATTGTTAATGTCGTCGCCGCGAATATATTGAAATATCGCCTTGGCGTTGTTTTTATTGGCCTGAATCAGACTGTTCTTTTCTTCCTCATTGAGAACAAACCCTTGCCCCATCAAGTAGTGGCCAGAAAAGCAGAGCCCCTCATTCGACGCCAACTGTTTCGGTGATGAATCAGCCTGATCTTCGGAGCTTTGCAAATAAGAAGTAATAGCGCCAGAGGTAAGCTGGCCATTGATTTTTACCGCGCCACTCCATTCGAATTTGGAAATGTGTACTTGGGCTATTTTGACGCCAGCCAATCCAGGCCACTCCATCGAAGGAACGCAGCTGTATACCGAAAGACCATCGGCGAGCAAGCGCTCAAGTCCGTTAACTCTTGACTCACCTTGCGAAACGATGTCACTCAAAATCAGACCTATGTAGCCGCGGCTCTCTGAAAGCAAGGACGCTCTGATCAGAAAATAAACACACAAATCGGTTGTTCCGGCAGGCCCGTTCAACCATGTTTTCAAATAGGTGAGCAGTGCTTCTGAATGTCGAAATGTAATTCTCCGGCCACCCAAGAATGGTGGATTTCCAATCAACGCACTAAATCCACCACCTGAAGACGAAACAAAAACCTCTGGAAACTCCAGCGGCCAATGAAAGGGGCGACGAGGAGGTTTGCCTACAGGCAACTCAACGGATAGGGAGGACTGTGCTCGACACTTTATTGCGTTAAATGCGTCGCCATTACCGTCAATTGCTTGACCTGCTTCAATAGCGATGGCATCCAGAACAGATCTACCTGATGCAGTAAAGACAGCGCCGATAAATGCATCCGCTATCAATTCGGACACGGATAGACGACGACGAGCGTCTGCATCCAATTTCGCCATGACCTCAACATCTTGGATGTCGCGAATCGGCATCTCACGCAAACGCTGGCGAAGTTCGATCGCTTCGTGAACAGCCTTTTCGATGTTCTTGCCAAACAAACGCTGCTGCCCTTTGTCGCCGGGCGTCATTGAGAGTTCGGTCAGTTGGTCCAAGCGGGTGATTCCGAGCAAGCTGTCACCTGAACGCAGGTTGTGATCGAGAAAGCCAAAGGGACGCCCCTTTGCCAGCGTCACCAACCAGATTGAGAGCTTGGCCAGTTCGACGGCTAGCGGGTTCAAATCGACGCCGTACAGGCAACGTTCGGCGATGAGACGGCGCGCGATCACCGTGCGTGCTTCGCTGTCGCGCGGTAGAAGTTCCTTTGCCGCATCTGCGTCCAAGATTTCACCATCCACACTCACGGCTTGGCCCGAGGCCTCGACCTGAGACCAAGCCTCGACGAGGCGATCTGACAGCCAACGGCAGGCTTGCACCAGGAATGCGCCCGAGCCCATGGCGGGGTCGCAGATCTTGAGGTCGAGTAGCTCAGAGGGGGATTTCAGCACCCAACGATCGCGTGGCGTTCCCTCAGCTGGGCCGACATAGGTCACTGGCGTGAGCGTCTCGGTAACGATCGCTTCGGTCAGTGATTTCGGGGTGTAGTGGGTGCCGGTTTCGCGTCGATCGGAACCGGTGGTGACGATGAAGGCTCCAGCGGGATACACCAGCGGATAGCCCCACGGGTCGGTTCGCAGCAGTTGGGCATAGGGTTTGACACGATCGCGCAGCCTGGTGTCGCCTTGGCAAGCCGTCAGCAGGCGGTCGGCCAGGGTGTCGTCGACGGGCTTGGCAAGATCATTGCGCACCCGACTGGCAGAGCTACCCGTTCGCTCTTTCAGCAATGCAGCTAGTTGTGCAGCACCATCCAACCGTGCCGAATCCAGCTCGGCCAACGTAACCCATGGCTTTTTGGCGCTCTTGGTGGCATCCAGTTCCAGTGTGACTTGATCGATACGTTTAACCGTGCGCTCAAGCAGCCCCTCGTAGACGTAGCCGATCTGTTCGACATCCAGTGCGCGGTAGGACAGCGTACGGCCCTGGAATTGCTGGATAGCTTCCAGCAACAACAGCACGGTGCGGTTGTCGATGGGCAGCGGTGTGGCCGCATCAGTACGCCAACTCGAGCCCTTGGCACGACCTTCGAGGAAAGGGAAACGATCCGGATCGAACAGTGATCCGCCCAGCGCTGGGAGACGCAGGTTCTCGTGTTCGATGCCGCCGAACACAGCGCGAAAGATCGCCAACAGACGTGACCAAGCATCCCAGCGGCGCTCGAGGATCTCTTCGGATTCCTTGCGCAACTGCATGCGCAAGGTGGAGAGCGCGTAGTTAGCCTCGTAGCGCTCGTCGCCCATCAGCAGCAGGCCGCGTTCTTCGGCGGAGAGCAGGAACACCAAGCGCATCATCACCGTCAGCGCGGCTTCATACAGCTCGGGTTCCTTGACGTCGTGCAGAAGTTCTCGATTGCGATCCTGGTCGGCTTTGTCGAGCGTCTGGATCAACACCTCGACGGCGCGGCGTACTTGCTCGCCAAGGGCGTCGGTGACTTCGTCCTGGAATTTCAGGGAACGATCGAACAGTGCGGGCAGTTGTTCGGACTCATCGACAAAGAAACGACGAATGCCGAGCAAGTGTACAAAGGCCTGCAGGGTGATGGGCTCCTGAGTCCAGATGCGTGCATACCAACTGGCAAATGTTGTGACCGCACCCACTGGGGCATCCACCAGCATCCAGCGCTCGCCGTTGGTCACTAGTCCGAGGCGACAATCGAGCGAACGGCATAACTGCACCATGCGATCGGCGGGAGTGGCAACCCAACCGTCTCGCTTCAAGGTGGCATCGAGATCGATATCCTGCGCATAGCTCTGGATCAGCAGTAACGGTTTGTTCGCGCGTTGTTCATCAATCACGGCAAGATCGGGTGACAGCGTCACACCGTGTTCGGGTAAGTTGGCTTTGAGGTTTGCGGCGCACCAATCGGCACGCTTAAGCACGTCGCCTTTGCCGTCTTCATCAAGTTCGAGGCCTCGCGATAGTACTTCGTCAATCCAGGCAACGTGCAACTCAGCGAACTGCGCGTCTTCCAGCTCCAGCGCTTCGCGCCATTCCTCGTAAGCTTGGCGCAGACGTTTGCGTTTAGATGCATTGAGCTCTTCCAGCCCTTGAGGAAAGGCCTCCTTCAGAACAGGAACGGCGAGGAAGGGGCCGGAGATTTCTATTAGCGACAGCCAATCATGATGGTTTTCGTAACTCATGCGGCACCTCCCTGAGCTGCCGATTCAGGCACGAGAAAGATGACGGCGACCGGGAAAGTACGATCATTGAGTTTGGCATAACGGGTTTCGATGGCTTCAGCCTCCTGCTTGCGCTCGGCCGGAATACGAGCAAGGCGCGTTTCCAGTGCGGCAGTATCTCGCCTGAGCTGAGTTCGCTCATCTTCAGAGAACAGGGAAAGCTGAGAAGGCTCTTGGTCTTTATACAGCTCTGCCTGGATAGCTTTTTCCAGCTCATCCAGTACCGCATTGATATCTTCCACTTCCTGCTGCTTGCGTGACTGTAGAGTATTGGTAAGAAACTTTAGGCGGTCTTTGGACCGTGCATCGACCGTTTGCAAGATGGCGCTTTGCGCACGATCGAAACGCACACGAATGGCATCAAACAGAGAGTCTTCAGCTTTAATTGGTGTGGCTTGATCCAGCCATTGCTGGACCTTGGTAACACCGTCTTCGCGTCGGAAAGATTTATCGCTCAGATAGCCTCCGGACACCGTCAGCTCTTCGTGGAGGCGGTGATGGTTGCCGCCAGTTACGACCAGCCGCGAGATGACGACCACGGCAGGCCCATCGATCAGGGCGTCTGGCACCGAACGCACCGTGACGCGATGCAACTTCTTCACATCGTCTTGCGCCCAGACCTCGGCACGTAGCAAGCGCAGGCACATCTGCACCAGTCGGTGGTTCAGGTGAACCAACACCACATCATCACGCCCTTTTGCCAGGGCGTGATCGAAGGTGACAGGCCGGATTTGCAGTGTGTGGGGGTGGCGCAGCCCCTCAAGACAGCGCGCCCATGAGCCCGATAGCGCGGGCATCTTGAATACGGTGCCCGCTGGGGTGTCGGCCAAGGCAAAGGGCTCAAGCGGCGGACGACCTGCCAACTTGAGGCCCGTCTTGACCGCCATGAGGATGTGTTCTGGCGTGAGATGGAAATCCTGCTGCGTGGTCAGGAGTCGTTCGTGCAGTTTGGCGACTCGGTCTTTCAGCTCGCGCTCGGCGCGCACGAAGCGTCTGGCTTTGGCGATCTTGGCTTCAGCGAGACGGGTATCGAGGTCTTTGAGCGAGCCTTCGATCAGCCCCGACATTTGCGGCGCGATGACCGGGTTGACGCTGCCCATGTCCGCCCGCATGGATTCGAGTTTGCGCAGTGCCCGGATGATGTCGTCGCCGTGACCGCCAATGGTAGCTTTGCCCTGATCGCCGCCATCAACGGGGTGCCAAATTAAGACCTCTTTCTGACGCTGACCGTGCCGATCGATACGGCCGTTGCGCTGCTCCATCACGTTGGGGTTGTACGGGATCTCCAGATGGATGAGACAGTTACAGTGGTTCTGCAAGTCGATACCTTCTGACGCGGCATCGGTGGCTAGCAGAATGCGCACCGCTGAATCCTTGGGCGAGGTTTGGAAGGCCGCTTTGACTTTCTCGCGCTCATCCTGTGGCATGCCACCGTGAAGGATGGCCAGTCGATCGCCACAGAAATCGTGGCTGGCCAAGATCTCGTGCATCCACTGGTGCGTAGTGCGGTATTCGGTGAACAAGATGACCCGACGATCATTCCACTGCCCGTCGGTCTTGAGGTTGGCCTTGAGCCAGTCGAGGATGGCCTTGGCCTTGGCATCGACCTGATTCTTGGCTGTCTGTGCCCACGACCGCAGTTCGTTCAACATTTGTTGCTGCTCTGCTGTCAGCGGTTGCGCGCGACGCGAGGCTTCTTCAACGGCTTCGGATTGGGCGTTTTCGACCTCTTGGTCATCCGCGTAGTCTTCCTCAACCCTTAAGATGGCTTTGCGCAAAATGCGGTCGGCCATTACATCCTTGTCTTTGCGTTGGCTGCCATTGGCCAGGCTGGCAATGTGCTTTTCCAGGGTGGATGCGAACGCAGCGGGTGAAGAGAAGAGCCGTTTCTTGAGCAACTGGTTGACGAACGACGTGCCGAAGGCATTACCGACCTTTTCGGCATCCTGCTCGCGGCTCGCGCAGTAGTCGTTCAGTTTTTGGTGAATGGCGCGCTCTTGTGGGGAGTACGAGGCCAGTAACGCTTGCAACTTGCGCTGCGCATAGAGCGGCTTACCTTCGGCATCGACCAGATCGCTTTTTAGGCGACGTATCATCACCTGACTCAGCTGCTTTTCATCCGGCAGAATGTTTCGGGCAAAACGCTGGTCGTCCAATAACTCCAGCAGCGACGTAAAGGATTCGGTGTAACCGTTGTGTGGGGTTGCCGTCAGAAACAGGCGATGCTGGAAGTGTGGACTGATGGAACGGATGAAGCGTGTGCGCTGGCTCTCCAGCGCGTAGTTCGCACCGGCAGCGGGGGCGATGTTGTGTGCTTCATCGACGACCAGCATGTCGAATTTGCGTGGATAGCTGGTATGCGCGGGCAAGACATCGCGCATGGCGCGCAGTCCTTCGCCGCTCTTGACCCAGTCCATGGAGGCAATCAAGCGCGGATGGGATGTCCACGGATTGGCATGGATGCCGCGATCTCGGCGCAGCTGCTTGATGTATGCCGTGTCGACAACCCGGAAATCAAGGCCAAACTTTTCCAGCATCTCGACGCGCCACTTCTCTTGCAGAGATGCGGGGCAGATGATCAGGACGGTGCGGGCACGGTGCCGCAGCAACATCTCCTGGATGACGAGACCCGCCTCGATGGTCTTGCCCAAGCCGACGTCGTCAGCGATGAGCAGATTGACGCGCGCCATGTCGATGGCACGCACCAAGGGATCGAGTTGGAAGTCTTCGATGCTGACGCCACTGCGGAACGGCGCTTGCAGAAATCCTCGGTCGGCATTGGTGGCAGCACCCCAGCGAACTGCATCAAGAAAAGCGTCGAGGGTGTTGGAGTCATCCTGGCCAGTAATTGACGGCAGACCTGCGCGCTCAATGATTTGCGCGCCTGGCTCAATCTCCCAGATAACTTCAAGCTCTTCCCCCAACCCATCTTCATCAATAGATGTGAGGGTCACGGCATTTTGCTGCGCCTTCGTTGATATCAACTTGGATGAAACAACTTCGACAACAACCCACTGACGTCGCCTGACTTCTACCAACTGCCCTGGTTCTGGACGAGCACGGTAACCCTGATTATTCTGTATATTCGAACTTTCCATGTGACCTACTACGTTTCCTTTTATCTAGTCTCTTTACCGGAAAAAATATCTAGAAGATTGATTATTGGTTCATAGCTAATGTGTGATCGCAGCAAGATGAACATTAATACTTCGTGCAATCGCACGTCCTAGATCAACAGGAACAGCATTACCTATGAGACGCCCTAATTCTGTAAAACGCACCTTGCCATCATGGGGAATAAAAGCATAATCACGCGGAAAGCTCTGAATAATTGCAGCTTCTCTCAAAGTAATAGCCCGATCCTGTTCCGGATGCCCAAAGCGTCCATTCCCAAACCCGTAACATTGCGTAGTCATGGTTGGCGCAGGCTTATCCCACTCCATGCGTGCGTAGACGCCAGAGTAGCTCTTACCGCTTTCTGCGCGATGGCATTCTGCAACAAGATCCTCTGGCCAGTCACGCCACGTACCACCTGGTTTTGAAACTTTAATACGTTTAAGATTTTTCTCAGACAGCGATGAAGATACATGTAGTTTATCCCCAGGCGCAGCCTCTCCTGCGCTCAAGGCTCGGAGATGACCAATCGCTTGCTTTACTGTCTTAGGCCTTTCGACCGTTGGTTGGATCATTTTAATATCGCCGTGCAGGGAGGCCAGCAACACCATACGACGACGAGTTTGTGGTACACCGTATTTAGAGCTGTCGACAACATCAAACCAGACTTTGTAACCAAGCCGCTTAAGGGTATCAACGAAGTCCTGAAATACCGAGTGTTTGGCAACAGCAGGAACATTCTCCATTGTGATAATATCTGGACGTGTGCCCTTTGCTAGGCGAGCGAACTCGTATAAAAGCCCCCACTTACCGTCCTTTCCATCCAAAGCGTAGCGCTGTGCATAGGTGGAGAAAGGCTGGCATGGGGCACAACCCGCGAGAATTTTCCAATCAGCGTTGCCGAACAATTGAGTCAACTCGGCAGCGCTGACCTTACTGACGTCTCGCTCTATGAACTTTGCGCTGTTGTTAGCTTCGTAAGGAAAGCGGCAAGCGGGGTCCATATCAATACCAGCAACGACAGGCACTCCTTCCAGCACGAAGCCATGCGTCAACCCACCAGCGCCACAGAACAAATCGACACAAGAAATATTCATCATTCCAACAATCCTATTTTCGTTTCAACCCCAAAACGCCGCTCTTGAAACCCGTAGATATCAAGTTGACAAACAGTACATGGGTATAAGCGCACAAGCCGACAGCTTAAATTGTGTAACTATAGCAAAAGAACCAATTGCAGATGGTGCTAAAAACAAGCTATTGCTAAATGAACATAGCGATGCCCCACCTCAATGTAAGCGACATCACCCCCACCAAACGCAACCGACTTAATCAGAGTTGAACAGAAGATCAAGCTAATACAACATTTGAGCATGCTCATAACTTATTTTTTCGTATGTGCCTCCTGGAGTCTGTCAACTAATAAGCCCCAGCTTTTCAGCAGACGAATAACCCCGTAGCGATTTAAGGGGACATCATGATTCGTTGCCGCTTACGCAAGACTTCACGCACAGGCAGAACTGTCACTCTCGCCAAAAAGCTCATTAATCCTGGCTGTTTCCTTAACCGTAAAAACATACGCATATATTTTAAATATTTCCCCAGCGATTAAAGATACTGTGATGTACGCCAAATGCGTCGTAGAGCTTGCTTACTAGATAGTTTCTCTTGCACTTTTGATTAGCAAGGGCAGCCCAAGGAGCTTTGTATCAAGAAAGCAGCAGCCCTTTTAATAGACGACCAAACTCACTATGTGACTACGAATGCTGGCTAGGTGCAGTAGGCTAGAGTTTTCACTTTCACCAAAAGACTCTACCGCTGAATTGACACCCCGGCGGCTACGCACAGTGGGCGGCATACCCACACGAGGGAGACACTACTGGATGAAAGACTCTCGTGCACTCAACGACTAGGAACAACCCCTTCAAACTCAAAAACTATAAGCTTGCTTAAGTAAATCAGCTATAGCCTTGCAGTAACCTGGCCACGATAAATTTCACATCAAACAGCGAGAACAGAAATGCAACTCATGCATCAACTAACAGAACAACTGCCCTACCGTTTTCATCGGCAAAAACATACGCACTCGCCCGTTCTGCTCACACAGCACCTGAAACCCAAACTTCTGATAAAAGCTTTGAGCTGAGTCCGTTAAGCAGTCAACAACGATTGCGTAGGCTCGCATATGTGCATTCACGCCCCACAAATACTCAAGCGCCTTAACCAGGCTGACTTTGCCTAGGCCACTGCCATGAAACTCTTTATGGACGGCTAGCTGGGCCAATAAAAATACCGGAACAGGATAGTGAGGTAGTTTTTTAGCCAGTGACGCAGGTAATGTCTCACGGCAAATCGAACTGGGTGCAACACTATAAGACGCACAGATCGGATACTTCTGATTGAGCAAAGGTGCAGTACCGGGTAACACCATTGTGCGACTGATGCCCGCTTGCATGTGTTTCGCCGCTTGAGTCTGGATAAAAGTATTCAGCTCACTCTCACCACAGTCAAAAGAGTCTCGATCATGCTTGGATTTACTGAGTTCTTCAAAAGCCTTTGACCAGCTCATTTAAAGTCACTCGCCTTGGCAAAGGCTGCTGCCTCTAGCAAAGCTTTGTTCGGTGCCTGAGCCTGCTCACAAGCTGCCATAAACTGATCGAATACATTGTCTTCAACAGTCATGCTTTCGTACTGAGCGATCACCTGAGTCGAATCTTCATCCATCAGCCTGACCACATACTCAGTTAAGCTTTTTAAGCCCAACAGCGCAGAGGCTTTTTCAGCTTTAGCCTTAATCTCTTCATCAAGCCTGATGTCTAATCGTGCAGTTGCCATTTCACTCCCCCTTGTACGTATAAGCTCCGTACCTAACAGAGATAGTAGCGCAAACCTCGAACACAAGCAATCTGTACGGAAGAATGACGGAGAGCTCCCAATAACTCTCAATACAATTTCTTAATGCTAACAAGAGAACGAACAGATCCAGAACACCGCCCCTTCACCATATAGCCTAGCTATGCACTAGCGGGCTCTAATATCAGCAGTATTAGCGTTAAGGTGTGAGCTGAGGAAGTCAGGCTTTATCAAGCTTCATTGATACAGATGTCCCATTACAGAACACCTGCTAAGCGAGCGCCTAGAAAACCGCACTAGGCTCACAGCCAACTCATCTAGTTAATACGGTAATTCACCTTCAGGTGCGCGAACAGCATCATAATCAAACACAATGCTGCCGTATTGCTTGCACTGTTTTTCCATGATCATTTCAGCGTCTTTGTAAACACGCAACCCTTCAAACTCCCAACCACGTCCCATGCCATTGTAAAGAGCATAGGTGTAAGCCCCATTAGTAAAGGCCAAGTAGCTTGACCCGCCACCTGCAAACATCTCAGACCCTTTATAAACACGACTGTTAGCTGAACTAGAAGGCAAGGAAAGCTCAACGTTTCCTGCTGTGCCATAACTGTAAACTGGATTACTAGATAACTTACTAGCCGCCACCACCTTATTATTTTCTAGCACACAACTTATCGTTTCAGCGCTAACCTGACTGATCATGAGTGATAGCGGTAGCGCAATAGCTGCAACAATAACTTTCTTCATCATTCGTCTCCTTCCATTAATAAGCATTGTATTTAACATGCTAGCATCGACTCCCACCAAAGCAATGACGGCTGCCTCTAACTTTGGTAGCCGCCTTAGCCATGTAGCTCGCTCGATAGAACAAGTCATCTTGACTATTAAAGCCACCTGCAGTGACTGGATACTGAGCATTCCTTGGTATTTCAACCAAGCCTAACGCGCTTCGAGTCTCAATGTTTAACGCACTCGCCCAAGCTTCAACCAATCGAGCATAGATGTTAGACCTGCCAAGCTCGTACTTACCAAGACTATTGAACGCATCGTGGTTGACGAAAATAACTAAGTGATAATGCGGTACACCTTTTTGACCGACTTCACGGGCACACACATATCTCACGCTCGTATCATGAGCTTTAGGGTTAGTAAGTTGTGATTTTTTACGAGCATGTCGGACCTTAGCCCTGAGTGATGAAATAAAACTGTCTATTAGCCGACCTTCTTTAAAGTCTTGAAGTCCTCTAGGTAGTCTTAAATCCACTCTGAATGCAAAGGTTCTAGGATGCTCATCGAGTGATGCATTCATGACATCGATGATTTTATCTAAATGCTTTCTGACAAATGGGCCTTTACCATCCATGAGTGGATAGCCTCTGTATTCACTCCCATACACAAGTTCATTTTCAGAAAATTGGTTTGTATCGTTTCTTCTACGCATGTCATTACCTAAGTCATATTAGGTAGGCACGCAATGTCTGTCTGCAGTAGCTGAGTGATTAAGCTGAATGTCATACCTTGTAGAAATAGGCTTATGTCTGAGTCTATGAGTAGTCAGTCATGTTCTTCTATAAGGGTTAGTTATTAGCTCATCGATAGCCTCTAGGGTGGCTATCTGTTTGGTCTATGTAGTATTGATAGATACTGCCTGTTTTATAGGTTATGAATGTTAGTAATGGTTGCCTAAAAGCATATTACTATAACCGAGAAACACGCTGTATCACGATGCCAGAGATCAGGGGGTCTGCTTCAGCTGAGGAGAAAGAAATCTGCGCCTACGAGGGGGAAGTCCAAATTAAAATTGGTCTGGTAAAGTTTTGATGGAAATCAGGCAGCACTCAGTTCTGCAAGCTGGAGGTCACGCTGGGCTATTTTTTCTTCAATCCACTCCAATACTTCACTTTCTACCCATGCGACGCAGTTAGTGCCTAAATTGACCTGTTTAGGAAAAACCCCTTCCTTGATATATTTGTAGATAGTGGCTCTCGCCAAGCTGGTTAACGCTGAGACGTCTTTAATTTTTAACAGTTTCATGTTGTTACCTCTAGTGTGGTTTGACACACCAGTTGCAACATTCATATTTTTTTAATTTCTAGCCTCTCATTCTCTGTCATACAGAAGTCACACGCACCATGCTGCAAAAGCACCATCTCGCATTGCTATTTTGCTTACCCCGTAGGCCCTGACTGAAACCGGCGTGATACCAACTGTTTTCTTGTCTTTCAGCCTGTGGCTTTCTCCTCAAATATGAACGATGTGTGCATGGTGCAACAACCAATCTAACAGCCTGCGGTTAACGTCGCGTCACCATCGAAAGCGTTGATCCACTAAGAATACTGGTGAAGACAACACTCCTTACTCATAGCGTTTGACGTTGGTATTGAAGAACCCGTCAGCTTGCTCTCGACCAAGTGGCAGATAGCCCATTCCGCCAATGATGAGCTGCTGGGTCAGTAAAATGCCACATTCAGAATTGATCCAGACGCACCTGTTTTTGCCCTAGCGGTGCAATACATGAGTTTTCACAAGCACCTCCTGAGTCAACATCAGCCATCGCCCTTGCCATGCAATTAGGCGGTCATTTCTCTCAAACCAGACCGCTTTAATCTGGCAGTGATGGATCATTAACACTTTTACGACAACAGCGCACTCCAAGGGTCTATAAACTCTAGCAATGATAAAAATAAGCTGATGTTTTTATGATGTTTTTGTGATGTATAACTTGCTGTAATTTAGATGTATAATTTACACATTGGATTAGCATGAAGCTGCTATACTTTTCTCCACCTGTATAGCGCCTTAAGCGGAGTAAAAGTTGATATCAAACAATGAAAATCCCACCCTAAAAAAACGCAGTATTGACATATTAGAATCAAACCTACTCCATCTGCTTGAAATAACAGGAACCCCAGCGGACACGATCTCTGATCTTGAGTTCAAACTCCGCTCTAGGGATGACGATGAAAAACTACACGCGCAAGATGAGATAAACGCTCTAATTGACAACCTCTTAAAAGGCAGCAGAACCAGCTCTTCCACAGCAATTGCACTTAAGCTTTACAGCGATATTTTTGAGCATGATAAGACGCCAAACACTCGAGCACTTATTAGGCCCGAAGAAGATCGAGAAGCGCCTGGGTTCGATCCAATAGGGACTGATTCGAAGAAAGGATACATAGAATCGCTGAGTGAGCTTAAAAAATCCAACCTAGCCTATTTTGTTGAAATATATACACACACTCTCCACCCTGGGGCAATTGCAAGTTCTTTCGAGCCAACAACCTACGAAACCCCCCAGAGAAGGTACGTATTAATACAAAGATCATTACCAGAACAAATCAAAGAAAAACTTAAACTGGCTGATGTTTTTCTAAAAAGAACACCTAAAACTCGCTATATAACCCTATTAAAAATGCTCGACCTGCACTGCGAACTCAGACCATCCAGCTCAGATACAAAATCCATTCAGTTAGCGATAGATACCTGGATAGCCACACTCAATTGGGATAAAGAGAACTTAAGCAAGCACACTCAACAACCAAGAGAGTTTTTCACAATAGCAACCGAAGTTATTAATAAAGCCCTAGGTTTCAAAAGCATCGGGACAGACCCAATCAAGAACATAGGAGATATCGCTGAAAAACTTGACTTAATTTGTAGCTACGAATTTATCTCCAGCACAAGAAAAGCCTACTTAGATAAAATCGAAAAAACTTGGAGAGACTCAAAAAAACCTAAAAAGCTCCCCAAAGTCCCAGCATCACCCGTTAAAAGACCTTCGTTCGCCATAGATAAAGAATGCCATGATGCACTATCTAGAAAAATAATTGAAAAAACTCAACCAGCCTCTGTAAACAGAGTTATTAATAATCTTAGTAATCATTCCGCCAAGGCTCTAAGGGACATCAAGAATAGCGACAGATTACATAGCCTCAAAAGCTCCCGTACCAAAAAAAGAATAAATGTAGACATAAGCATATCAACAGATAGAAAAATTGACTTACTGCGGGAGAAGCTAGGAGTTACTCGCTCTCAACTACTGGTTCATGCAATCAATTACTACTTACAACCGAGCAAATTCAAACCTGCAAAGGATTCAGCCAGCACTGCAAAAAAGCAAGAAAACACTAAAAAATCAGCTGCTGAGAGCAAGCTACAATCTAAAACTCTCCCCCCTGAGACCACACAAACTGAGCCTCCAGAGTTACCACTAGACACAAAGCCTGCAGAACCCCTAAGCCCAGATAATGCAAAGCACCAACAATTACTTGAATCAGAAGCAGCTCTGACTAAAAAGCTTGAAAATACTACACCCACAGAACCAGCAGATAAAACCGAACCAGTAAACTCGCCCAACAATCAAATACATACCGAGCAAGATATACAAGTACCAAACGAGCTTCAGAAACTACTAGACAGAGATAAAGCATTACAAAAACTCAGGGGCAATAAACGCTAGCACCTCACACACCATCCTGATCAGCTATTGCCAATTTAAACTATGCAATAGCTGATCCGAATGAGCAAAATACTGCACTCATAGCTTACAACCACTCTCTTGAAACCCTCTCACTTTAAACGTTAGCGCTATCTCTTAGCTGATCCAAGTAATCAGCCCAAGCCTGCATCATCTCGGCACGCTGCTCTAGAAAGCTAGTTCTGTTATACGCCCTACCGTTTGCATCCTTAACAGCATGGGCCAACTGATGCTCAATCCACTCCACGCGGTAGCCAAGCACCTCATCTATAAAAACAGTCATAGAGCTCTTAAGCACAAATAGCAAAACTGCTTTGAAGGAACTGCAATCTCACATCAACCTTACGCCTCCAGCAAATACCAAAGACAAAAAGCCAATCGCGGCTCACATAGACAAAGCCACGAGCAGTAAAATAAAAACCTTAAAGAAAAAATTCAACTTTAGCTCTGTCTATCATCTGCTCGAATTCGCGGTCCAATACTACGAGAAAACTAACGGAAGAGCCGCAACCATTCCAGAAAACAACGCGCCAAATAACAATCATTTACAAAAACTTTCTCAACAATCAAAACCTACCGATATAACAGCAAGAGAACAGCTATCTGATGCTAATCAATATGCCGCAATCAAAGAGCCTACAGATACAGAGCCGGCAATAGAGCAACTTCAAGTCATAAATAACAAGCCCGACTTTCAACATGATTTAGTACCTAGCACCACAAACGACAGGAAGCCTCTTCGCCATACACAAGAGAAAGCGCCTCCAGAAACAGCAGTTATAGATAAAAGAAAATCTGCAAAATTAACTCTAAATTCCGGAAAAACTATACACGTAACACTCCTTGAGCGGAGGACATGGAAGGGCCTACCTAAAGCTTATAAATAAGCCGCCGACAAGCCTTCTAACGAGGCTCTGACAATATGCTGGCTCCACCACTCCATCATGGGCCTTCTACGCTCAATGTATTCGGCACGATTGTAAGCACTGCGAACGTCGTTGCTGTCTACGTGAGCCAAGGCCACTTCGATCAACTCCGAATCCCAAGCCTGTTCGTTTAATGTAGTACTCGCAATAGAGCGCAGTCCGTGACTAACAAGCTCACCACCAAAGCCCATGCGTTTTAATGCCATGTTAGCTGTCTGCGTATTTGCATGAGACTTTGGGTCTCGATCTGAAGGAAAGACATATTCTCTATGGCCGCTATAAGGCCTAATGACCTCTAGAAGAGCAATGGCCTGATCAGTTAGCGGTATAGAATGTGGGCGACGCTTTTTCATTCTTTCAGCAGGAATGGTCCAGACTTTCTTATCCAAATCAATATCTACCCAGGCAGCCGTTGCAGCCTCGCCCGGACGTGTCATTGTGTGAAGCTGCCACTCGATCAGCAATCGCGTGGTCTGCTTAATACTGGCAGTGCTTATTGTTCGCATTAAGCGCGACAACTCTTCAGGTAGCAAAGTGGGTAAGTTTTTCTTTTGTGGTTTTTTAAACGTACTTCTAATACCTGCTAACGGATTAGAGAAAATAATGCCTGCGTTTACGGCAAAGGTCATGATCTCATTCATTCGCTGCGATATCCGCTTGACCGTCTCAAGACTGCCTTTAGCCTCAACAGGCTTAAGTACACTAATTACCGCAGGCGCAGTAATGTCTGAAACAGCTACAGAACCAAGATCAGGAAAAATGTAATTCTCCAAGGAGCGCCAAATATCATCTGCGTAATCAGGCGTAACCTGCTCCCGCTTAACCACAAACCATTCACCAGCAACAGACAAAAGCGTTTGATCTCCCGCCACTCTCAAAATTTCTTCTTTTCGATCTCGAACCTGTTTGGGGTCAACTCCCTGCCCAACCAACTCTCGCGCCTCAAGCGTCTCTTTTCTAGCCTGGGCGAGCGACACCTCAGGGTATGGCCCTAACCCCATATTGATTCTTTTTTTAGTTACAGGGTGGCGATAGTTAAAATTCCACAATAACGATCCATTAGTGCGCACACGAAGCTGCAAACCATCACCATCAGTTAAGACGTAATCTTTTTCTTTAGGCCGCAAAGCTTTGATTTTTCTATCGCTAAGGCGCGACTGCACTGCTGTCATGATATATCTCCACACCCTTTGGTATTCCAAGAATACATTAAACATCCTTGGAATACCTTTTGGAATACCATGTGGAATACCAAAAGTGCCGGATTGGAAAAGACGCCTATAGACTGCTATAGCTCTGAAACCCTTGATATACGTGGATTACAGGTACAAAAAAAGGCGCCCTAGGACGCCTTTAGATGATGATTTGGTGGAGCCGGGGGGATTTGAACCCCCGTCCGCCAGTACTCCGCTGTCGGTACTACATGCTTAGCCGTGTCTACTAATTTAATCCGCAGCCGCCCGATCGGCAGGGTGCTTTGGATGAGTTGTGTAAGTTTTAGCCACTTCGTCCACAACGTACTACGCGGCGATTCTGTTCTATCTGACAGTCACTTCGAGTTTACAGACATCCTCTAGTGACTGCTGGAGCCGAGGCTACCAGAGGAGCGGCTAAGCTGCTTACGCAGCTAGAGCTGTTGCTCCGTAGTTTTCGTCATTGGCAACTATAGAAGTTGCAACAGTGGATTTACGAGTTCTGTTACCAACTCGGCATGCACCTAAAGTTTCGCAACCAGCGTCGAATCCTAATCGGCCCCGAAGTGTTCGCTTACTTAAGTGACAGGCATCTTACGCTAAAGCGCGTGTTATGTCGATCAATCATCCACTTCTGTGGATTAACTGCCCGACTACGCTTTATCGCTTGCCTAACTATAAGATGGGGCTTAGGTGGCTTTTTTCAAGGCCTGCATAAAAATACTTTCAGCGCATTGGTAAACCCTTGCGTACAAGACCCTACTCAAACCGCCGCCAAACAACCTCAAGAAAAATCAATCTGCAGCTGCATCCGGCACACTCAGTTTTTTCTGATTATGCACCCAGTCCACTAATTCTCCTTGCGGGATATATCCATCAACCGTTTGCCGCAGAATCTGGCGAATCAATACACAGTCATTCTTGTCAACGGCAGCAAGCAACTCATGCAAGATGACAGTCAATTCTTGCCATGGCAAAAACTCTTCATCTGCACGCATGATCATCGCATGCTCAGTCGGCGAAACATTATCGCCAATCAACAGCTCTTCGTAGAGCTTTTCACCTGGGCGCAAACCACTAAACTCAATGGCAATTTCACCGCTTGGATTACTCTCACTGCGCACGGTTAAGCCGGTCAGGTTAATCATCTTCTCTGCGAGCTCAACGATTTTAACTGGCTCCCCCATATCCAAAACAAAGACATCGCCGCCCTGCCCCATAGCACCCGCTTGAATCACCAGCTGCGAGGCTTCTGGGATGGTCATAAAGTAACGGGTCATTTTTGGATGGGTCACGGTTACCGGACCGCCACGCTTGATTTGCTCACGAAATAACGGAATCACCGAGCCAGACGAGCCCAGCACGTTACCAAAGCGCACCATAGTAAAGCGCGTGCTATTGATATAACTTTGCTCGTCCGCTGGGTCCATAAACATCTGTGTGGAAAGCTCTTTACTGAGCGCCTGCAACACCATTTCTGCCAAGCGCTTAGTGCTGCCCATAATGTTCGTCGGGCGCACCGCCTTGTCAGTGGAGATCAGCACAAAATGCTCAACATCGGCAGCAATCGCCGCTTGCGCAGTATTTAAAGTGCCAATCACGTTATTAAGAATACCTTCAGCTGTGTTGTGCTCAACCATCGGCACATGTTTGTAGGCAGCAGCGTGGTAGACGGTATTCACCCGCCAAGTACTCATCACCTCACGCAAACGTTTGATATTACGAATCGAGCCTAAAATCGGAATCAAACGTACGCGCAACGCTTCTTTACAAATTCGCGTATCAAGCTCTTTTTGAATGCTATACAGATTGAATTCACTGTGCTCAAACAAAATCAAAGTGGTCGCACCACTGGCTAAAATCTGCCGGCACAGCTCCGAACCAATCGATCCGCCAGCGCCGGTGACCATTACGACTTTTTCATTAATACAGCGCTCAAACAGCTTCATCTGTGGCGCTACAGGGTCGCGTCCTAATAGGTCGGCAATATCGACCTCTTGTAGATCTTGCACCTTGACACGACCACTGGCCAAATCCATAAAGCCTGGAATACTGCGCACATGCAGCGCAAAAGGCTCAAGCTCAGCTAACACTTCACGACGTCGGGCACGTGTCGCCGAAGGCATTGCCAAGAGCACTTGTGTGGCACCCGTAAGGTCTATCATTTGCTGAATATGTTTAGGCTTATAAACTTTCAGTCCCGCAATAGTACGCGTAGCAATCGCATCATCGTCATCAATAAACGCCACTGGACGCATTGATTTGCCCATCCGCAAAGCAGCAACCAGCTGATTGCCCGCCGAGCCAGCGCCATAAATAGCCACACGTGGCAAGTGATCGGCTTGTTTGATAAACGGCATATATGCCGCATTTCCTAGCCAGTCACCCAAGAAGTACTGGCGCATCAATAAACGTAAACCACCGATAGTGATAATACTTACCCACCAATAATTCACTACCAATGAGCGTGGTACTGCGGCGGTGTCATCTTGAAACCAATAAATCGCTAATGCAAAAACTAAAGCCGAGACTGTCACTGCTTTAGCGATGGCCACCAACACTTCTTTGCCAACGAAGCGCATCACCGCACGGTACATTCCAAAGCGAATGAACAAAGGAATAGCAATAAGAGGCGCAATCACAAACAACCAGCGCTGCTCGCCGAGCAAGTCAACCCGGTGGTCAACGCCTAAACGAACAATAAACGCCAGCCATAAAGACAGCCATACTAAAAAGACATCGGCAAAAACCTGCAGCAATCGTTTATAACGACGCGGTAAGCCTAATAGCATTTCTCTCAATTTCATTTGTGTCCCTTTAGACTCTGTGCTGTCATTAGCACCCATTACCAGTCTGCAAATCGTCGATTGCAATACATATTAACGTGTTATTTATTAAGCTCTTACAGCGCAGTAAGAACAAATTCTCTAGACAAATCTGTGCGTGTTAATCAGCAGCCTTTTCCAACTGCCCAGCTTTAAACTTTACCGCCAGTAACACCAACGGTAGATATGCAATTACCACGCCAAGCAAGCCGTCTACATAGCCAAGCCCCACCAATAAAGCCATGGGTAGCAACCAAACAAGGTTGATCAGCATAACAGCCAAAGTTACAGGCCGGTGTGCAGCATATTGGCGTGAAGCATATTGGTAAGCATGACTGCGATGCGCCTCATAGACCTTGTCCCCGCGCAATAAACGCCGTAATAAAGTAAAAGTCGCATCCACCACAAACACACCGAGCAATATCACCCAACTCCACAGCAACTCAGCGGTAAACCAAGCGGCCTGTAACGACAGCACAGCCAAAATCAGACCTAAAAAGCCACTTCCCGCATCACCCATAAAAATGCGCGCTGGCGGAAAATTCCAACATAAAAACCCAGCCACAGCCGCCGCTAACAAAACCGGCACCAATGCTAAATTCGCGGCACCCAGCAACACATACAACAACGCGCCACCGAGACACACACAAATCGCCTCAACACTGGCAATACCATCAATACCATCCATAAAGTTATACAGATTGAGCAGCCAGACGATATACACAGCTGCCAATACATGGCCTATCACGCCTAAATCAAAGGCATAACCAAACACCAATAGCGACGGCAAGCCACCTAACCAATACAAAGCCCAAGCAGCTGATGAAAAGTGACCGAGTAAGCGCCAGCGTGCCGCAATATGGCCATGGTCATCTAAAAAACCAAGTATTGCCACGCCCGCACCTGCTCCAATAGTACCAATCACAAATGGCCAAGGTAGCAACTGCAACACACCCAAAAACGGCAAAACCGCAAGAAAACTTAAAACAATCGCCACACCACCACCGCGCGGCGTGGGCACGGAATGAGAACTACGCTCGTTAGGAATATCCATCAAACTGCTAGCCAGCGCATAACGGCGCAAAACCCAGGTCAAAACAAAAGCTGCTATAAATACAACCGCAGCAATCAACACGTTACTCATAGGTATTCCAAAGTTTATGACACATTAAATATTATGCGTTTTTACTTTCCGCGCTTTCTGGTAAAAAGTGCAGCGTTGGTAGCAGCAAAGTACCCAACATCGAGCGCGCAGTGATCTGCTGCAACATGTCCCGAATAGCACCATAAAGCATGGCTGAGCCATTCACTCGAACCAAGTCGTATCTATCGTCGCAAGTAAAATCAGCTGCAAGTTTAAACACGCCCTGCACAGCAATATCAAAGGTGTAAGGTGCTTTTTTTACTGCATCAGCTTCATTTAAAACGGCAACTCGCAACGCAACTAAAAAGTCAGTCGTGTTATTTTCTTGCTGACCCACGGTGTTTTCTACAAGTAGATTTACCCCTTCAAAATCAAACTGTGGCGCCCAAATTTCACCCAGACCGTCAGCATCCTCAAATGTTTCTACCCGTGTTTTAGTAAAGACCATCTGCATCAACTGTAGAGGCGATAATTGAATACTCATTTTAATGGACCCATTGCTTTTGAGCAGACCCAGCAAAATGTGCTGTACCAATCACAACCTGCTCACGTACAGAGTCCTGCAATTGAAAACCTGCATACAACTGCTGCTGTACTCGCCCTTTAGCTCTCACAGCGGCTAAAGCGAGGGTCATAGACTGGCTTGATAACGTTATTTGTTCAGTAGCAAACCCAGCATGTTGTTTAAGCCACGCAAACGCTGCAGGCACAGCTTGAGCAACGCGTAAAAGCTTATCCATGCCTTCCGATTGGGCAACATCATCCGACTCATATTTACTGAAAGCCACGGGCCCACCACCAAACACTTGAGCAGCCTGAGCCTGGGTTAACTCCAGAGACTCGCGCAGTTCGCGTAATTGCGCGCCCGTTAGCAAACCATCGACTTCCTTTTTAAACGCCTGCAAAACACGCTTATTCGCGCGCAAGTGCTTAGCGTCTGCCTGCTCTGTTCCACACTCAGAACAACAGGCAAAGTACAGCGGCAGCAGACGTTCAACACCTTTATAAACCGTTGACTCGCTTGCCTGCTGCTCAGTTAAAACACCCTGCTCACAAAGAGGGCAGGTTGAAAATACATTTTTATCAGTTGTCATTTTTGTCTCCATCATAGATGACACGACACAACACGTCTCCCTATGCTTTTACCATAATGATAAGTCATTTTATCATTACTCGGTAGACTTATTCCGCGCGTAGCGCTGTTCCCGCAGGGATATTCTCAGCATCAGGCACTACTACGTTGTAACCTGCACTGCATCCAGCTTGTAACCAAGCACGTGCGCCAACGCGAACGCCACCCGCAATCTGCACTCCAACACCCAAATGGCCGAAGTCGCCCAGCACGGCATCATGGTCCAGCGTGGCATTGGCATTAATAATCGCCGCACGGCCCACTTGCGCATCTACACCCACAACAGCTAACGCCATAACTGCAGTACCCGCACCCAAAATTACTGAAGCGCTGACATAAGCACGCGGATGCACTACAGATACCAATTTAATACCTGCTTGTTCAATGGCCGTACACCACTGTTCACGCACTTCATTATTACCTACAGCAGCAATCGCACCTTGCGCTTTATCAACAAACTTGGCTAAACCCGCAACATCAGTGACCACAGGCAAGCCAAAAGATTCTTGCAACGCAGGCCAACGGTCATCGACAAACAAAACCTGCTGCCAATCACCTGATAATAAAGCCGATTCAGCAACCGCTTTACCATGCCCACCAGCACCTAATATCAACAATGTCTTTGTCATAAGCTCAAAACCCAACCCTAAGACTCTGCCAGATACGCGGCGGCTGTTTTACGCATGGCATCTTCAACAGTGACGGGAGGCGTCCAGCCCAATAACTGCTGATTTTTACTGATATCAACCTGCAAAGACCCACACAATCGCTGAGAAAAACTACGCTTACCCAGTAACGCAAAAGCTGCATTCAACCAGCTCATAGGCACAGGCAGCAAACGTGCCCGCTTATCTAAAGCAACGCCCAACTGCTGTAACATTTGCGTAACAGATAAATCATGACCATCACTGGCTAAAAACACTTGATTAACAGCTGCAGGATGCTCAGCGCAGATCAAAATCAAATCCACCAAATTATCCAGCGCTACTAAACTACGCTTGTTATGAATGGCACCTAAAGGCAGAGGTACGCCGCGCTGCACCCATTGCATCATGCTGCGAAAATTGGCTTTCACACCTGGGCCATACACCAAGACCGGACGCACAATCGCAACTTCTAAGCCTGTCTCTTGCGCTAATGCCAGCAACGCCTGCTCGGCTTCGTATTTCGACACACCATAGGGGTCGCTTGGCTGTGCTAACGCATCCGCCGTATACGGCTGCCCCAACTCAGTGCCTTCACCATTCACTTTAATCGAACTGACAAATACAAAGCGCTGCACTCCAGCAGCCACCGCTTGGCGCGCTAAGGCTAAAGTGCCATCAACATTCACTTTACGAAACTCAGCTAAAGGATCATTCGAGGTTTCATTCATCACATGCACACGGGCAGCAGCATGAATCACCACATCAACACCTTGCAGCGCATCACGCCAATCCGTTTGTGCTGTGAGCTCTGGTACTTGCACAACACGCACCACATTTGCCACAAGCACAGCACGACGTACAGCAATGGTTAAATCGTATTGCCCATCGGCAACAATTCGCTGCTGCACAGCACGGCCAACAAAGCCAGTCGCACCAGTGAGCAGCACACGTTTTTGTTTAACAGCCATCTACAAATCCCTGCAAGTTGAACCTCTACCAACACTTCTGAGCGCGCGAACCACTAATCCGCACCCCACCCCCTAGGAGCGCAAGCCACTAGCCCACACTTGCACAACCTCTGGGAGCGCGGGCCGCTGGCCCGCATCCGCCAAAATCCCCAAGATTGCGAGCCGCTGGCCCGCACAGACGCAACATGGCGCCGTCAAATAGACTGCAACGATCTCGCAAAGGTGGAGGCACCGACACTACAGCCGGATAATACACGTGCCAGAAGCCGCTCTCACTTTGTGTAAACAGGTGTCTTTTGACGCGCCTCGCGACAGGCTGCAGCCATACCTTCTCCAGACACCCCACCCCACTAAAAAGCATAACCAGAGAGCTCTGCCAACTGGTCTAAAAATATTCTCTGCACCCGGCCGTTACCCTCTCGAAACGGATGGATCATATTCACCCGTCCCAAGTAATAGGCGGCTTTATATACAAAATCTGTTATATCCAACTCACGAAGAAAGCTATCTTTGTGCGGCTGATCAAATACCTCAGCAGACACATCCTCGATCTTTCGGTAAGGCAAAAAAAGCTGACCACCTTTAGAGATTTCAGTTTGTCGTAACTGACCTGCCCACTCGTAAATATCGCTGAAGAGATAATGGTGGATGCGACACATGTGCTTAAGATTGAAGGTCGGCTCTATTGGGTTCGCTATCAACTCTGCAAAAGCCACTTTACTGATAGCGGCTTCAGCTTCATTCAGCGCTTGGGTATTGGTAATACCCAAACGATTGATTAGACAGGTAGAACCACTCAGCAGATAAGGATCTTCTTCCTGAAGATCATAGTTCCCATAGCCTTGCATCACATCAAGAGGTTGAAGAAGCTTGCTGGTACTTTGCTACCAGTTGTATCCTTACTGACTCGCCTGATACACGACCAGCAGCCACTTTCAGCATTATAGCTTCTGACTGCTTCGTCATCTGTATACCTTCAATGGCCATGGAGCCTACAGCCTGACGAACCTTGAACGCCAACAATTGAGCTTTGGTGTATTTCATAGTGTTCCTCCAATGACAGCCACAGCATAGCGCTGCGAGCCGCACACAGGCAAGACGCCTCACGACCTTTGCGCCCATTCCCCCGTCTTTGCGAGCGCCACCCTGTCTTTGCGAGCGCAGCGAAGCAATCCACTTCGCAGACCGCACGGTGTCCAACCATGGACTGCCACCTCGCTACGCTCCTCGCAGAGACAGCACTGCATAGACTGCCACGGCCTACGGCCTCGCAGAGACAGAAACGCGTCTTGGCGAACCCCACCTGTCTTGGCGAGCACCACCCAGTCTTTGCGAGCGCAGCGAAGCAATCCACTTCGCAGACCGCACGGTATCAAACCATGGACTGCCGCGTCGCTACGCTCCTCGCAGAGACGGTGTTCTGTCATTGCGACCGCGAGGAACGTGGCGGGAAGCAATCTACCTATCAAACCACGCGTGGCCAGTCTTCCAGCACATGAAAAGGCATTATAATGCCAATATATTCTGACTCGCATGAATTTTAGGCATTATATTGCCATTTATAGTTTGTATGATAAGATTTTCAGCATTATATTGCCTGGTGGTACATCCATGAATGCATTAACTCTACAGCTCTATGCCCAAGGTCAATGGCATGATGCTGCACTACTGAGCGTTACCAACCCTCAGCAAGGATTACGCGCTGGTTGCACTTTAGGTTATATATCCAATTACCTGGTGGATTGCCTCGAAAAAGAGCACACAGCCCTAGCGTGGTCGTTGAGCGCTAACTTACCACTCGGCTGGGCTGCTTATGCTAATGCGCCGGTTTGGGCTGCCTTGCAAGATATCATCCCTGCAGGTGCGGCACGCCGTTTCTTAGAGCAGCGCTACGGACTGCAGCGTCCAGCGGGTATGGCCATGGATGTTTACTTACTTGCCCAATGCACACCTGCGCCCATTGGCCATTTACGCATTAAAGAAGCAGCCGAATTAATAACCACTGCTCCAGCATTAGGCTTTTCACGCGACAGTGTGGTGCGCCGGGATAACCACTTTTTAGAATATGCCTATGAACAAGGTGCAGCCATTGGCGGCGCAACCGGAGCAGGCGGTGAAGCACCTAAACTACTGTTAACTGAAGCTGCGGATGGCTTACTGTATGCGGACGCCAGTTTAGCCGATGAGCATGCAGTAACACATTGGTTTATTAAGTTTCCACGCCATACAGCAAACGCTACCGATCAAGATATTTTACGCAGCGAATATTGCTATTACCGCGCCATTCATCAGCTTGGGTTTTCCACGGTTGAACAATCAGGATTAGCCCTTGAAGAAATGAATAAACCGAGCTTATGGATGCGACGCTTTGATCGACGGGTCGAGAATCAGCAGGTGCAAAGGTTTGCCGTTGAATCAATTTACTCCTTACTAGAGGTCACAGAACCGGGTAGTTATTTACAGCATGTAGAAGTGCTTAAACGCTTGATATGCCTTTGGCGATTGCAGCAGCAAGAATCAACTATTGCTGAGTTAGTGCTGGAGTACTTACGCCGTGATTTACTTAATCAAGTGCTCGGCAATAGTGATAATCATGGCCGCAATACATCCATTATTCGCGGTGAACAGTCTATAGCTTTAGCGCCCATTTATGATTTAGCACCCATGGTGATGGATGACGAGGGCATTACTCGCACCACTAAATGGCCACAGACTCTTGAGCGTGGTGGGCAGGTTGATTGGCTGGCAGTCTGTCAGCTGGTCGGCGAACTGGCCGATCTTACGCCGGAGTGGCTGTACCAGCAGTTGCGAGATACTGCACAGCTGCTGTTAGCGCTGCCCGATTTACTGCTCGATTTAGGCCTGCCTGAACGAACTTGGCAACACCCTAGAATCCCATTACGTCACTTACAGCGCCAATTCACTTTGTGGGGGTTATGTTAATGGATGTTTTTGAGCGACAGCGTTACTTAGATGAACTGGGTGAACAACTGGCAAAGGGTAAAATCAGCATCGGTGAGGCGGTATACAGATTACGTAAAGACGTTACCGGCTTAGGCCAAGCGCCATTTGCGCGCATGTGCAAAATATCTTTGCGAGCCTTGCGGCAAATTGAGCACAATGAAGGCAATCCAACCTTGCAGACTTTAAACAATATTTTTAACTTATTTGGCATGCAGATAGGCGTCATTAAACGCGCACAGCCATATTAATCTGCCAGTCTCTGCGCCCCATGCCGTCTTTGCGAGCGTAGCGAAGCAATCCAACCCTGTAGGTCGGGCTTCAGCCCGACAAGTCAGCCTAAAGGCAGACCTACAGACTGCCACGTCGCTACACTCCTCGCAGATACGAATCTGGCCTCACAGCAGCACAGCTAAGTATTACTCACTCCTGTATCTGTAAACCTAATACGCTCTGCCAACTGCATAAAATAATTATGCGACCAAATATCTAAAGCCTGTGCATTTGCAATAAAGCGTCGCACATCATTCTTGGCCGACTCAACATCCAGTTGCTCAATGCGCTGCATTAACCATGCGCGAAACAAATCGGGAGTTAAAAGCTCGTCACCTAAATCCCCACTTTGCCTAGCTCGCATCTCTAAATGCGTTAAATTTAACTCAGCACCCTGCCGCACATACCATTCAAAATCGAACCAGTCTCGTCCCTTAACTCGATTTTTCCATCGTCTAAACAACAGGGCATGCATTTTACCGGCATACAAATCAGACAAGCTAAAACACTTCACATACACAGAATAAGGATTCAACAACAGCTTTTCTTCGGTTTTAAAACCCAGCGGTGGCTCAGTATCGACCTCGAACTTAATTTTCAACGCTTTCTGGCCACGTACGCTCACGTCATAAATACTGGTATTTTTCTTTAAAAATGCAGATACCACCGCCGTTTCAATCGATTTTTCACGCGCCGAAATCTCTACCTCAAACCCTAATGCATTAAACTCAGCAATCAAGGCATCAAAGTAGGGCTCAAAAGAAAAGTCTGCTTGTGGTTGCAGTAAGGAAAAATCCAAGTCTTCTGAAAATCGAGGCAGGTCGTAAAAGATTCGCAAACAGGTACCGCCATAAAAAGCCGCCTTATCAAAAAAACCTGCTCGCACTAAACCTGCTAACGCAATCTCTTGCATTACTTCACGCAAAGCGTCGTTGATATCATCACCATCAGCCAAATGATATTTTTTCAGCATCTGCTCAACAACGCTCATAGCAACCCCTCTAGCACCTGACGCAAAGCTTTAAACTGGCGTGTTTTATAACCAGAGTTCGCATAACTCTCTAGCACGGTCGCGTCAAAATCAGCTAAAAGTTCTGCATCCATGCGTAGGTCTTCAAACAAAAAAGCCTCCATAGAAGCCTTGCCTAAAGCCTTTAAGTGACGAGCTAACAAAACCGTATCACACACCGCTTTGGTTGGACTCGCCAGCCAAAAGTATTGATTACCGACGCTCTCAATCGTTAAACCAAGCGGAAAAAGCTGCTGCGGAATCTTAGAGTAAGAAAAACGCCCCAAGGAATTTTCCAACTCCCGCCCACGCCCTGTGCAGACAGACGTGACCTCAACGACTCGCTCAGGAATCAATCCATGCCATGACAGTGCATACTCCAAAGAGACACAAGAAGGTCCATACAATCGATTGGCAATCAAAGGCAAGCACAAGGCTTCTTGACGCCAGGGCGCACCCACAACATACAAGCCGCGCTTTAAAGAAATAAGTGTGCCTGAGGCTAACCATTCCGAAATTTTATCATTCGGACGTGCGTAATCAGACAACAAAGGCAATAGCGCACCATGCGAAAACGGCACAGCACCAAAGGAAGATAAACGATGCTCAAACATAAAGATCTTATTCTTGATTAGATAATCGGAAATTATCCGTTTATCCGCACATAATTACAACAAAAGTAACAAACACTACGCTCTATCACTAAATCTATCCCCATGGACCGCCACGGCCTACGGCCTCGCAGAGACAGAAGCGCGTCATTGAGCCACACCGTCTTTGCGAGCGCAGCGAAGCAATCCACCTCGCAAACACCACGGTGTCCAACCATGGACTGCCGCGGCCTACGGCCTCGCAGAGACGCGTATCAATAAACTGCCGCTACGCTCCTCGCAATGTCCGTTTTCAGCGCGCTCCTCGCAATGACCGCGCCCCTGGGAGCGCGGGCCGCTGGCCCGCATTTAGCATCACTGCCAGCCCAGCGAAACAACCTACCTACAACACCCCAGCCAACAACCCCTGCGCCTCATCAATCAACAACTGCAAATGCGCTTCACTGATAAAGCTCTCAGCATAAATCTTATACAACGCCTCAGTACCACTGGGCCGCGCGGCAAACCAGCCGTTCTCAGTACAGACCTTAATCCCACCAATCGCCGCATCATTGCCTGGGGCATTGAGTAGCACCGCGGTAATCGCCTCACCCGCCAATTCAGTGGCGCGAATATGCGCAACAGTCAAACCCTTAAACGCAGCCTTCTGCTCAGGCGTGGCAGCGGCATCAATGCGGCGGTAATAAGGCGTACCGTGTTGCGCCGTGAGCTTGGCATAATACTGTGATGGGCTTAAACCGGTCACTGCAGTGATTTCCGCCGCTAACAAACACAAGACAATACCGTCTTTATCTGTGGTCCAAGTGTCACCGGCAAAGGTTAATACAGTTGCTCCTGCACTTTCCTCACCGGCAAAAGCTAATTCACGCTGATGCAAACCCTCAACAAACCACTTAAACCCCACCGGCACTTCATACAACTCACGGCCATGGGCCGCGACAATGCGATCCATCAAGGATGAAGTGACCAAGGTTTTGCCAATCTTTAGCGCAGATGACCACAGCGGCCGATGGGTTAACAGGTAATCCACACACACGCACAAAAAGTGATTGGGATTCATCAAACCGGCGGCATCAACAATGCCATGCCGATCCGCATCGGGGTCATTGGCAAAGGACAAAGCAAACTGCTCACGAATCTTCAGTAAATTCGCCATGGCCGCAGGGCTTGAGCAATCCATACGAATGCGGCCATCGTGGTCCGGCGGCATAAAGGCAAACTCAGGGTCTTGGCTGCTATTGACCACAGTGATATTCAAGCCAGCATCCGTCGCCAACGCCTGCCACACCGCCAAAGCCGTACCGCCCATGGGATCAACACCCAGCTTTAAACCGGACTGGCGAATCGCGGCTAAATCCACCACCTGATCCAGTTCGGCAATATAACGCGCCACATAATCGTACTGCGCAACCTGCGCCAAAGCATCCGATAACGCCACACGCTGCACCGCAACACAAGCATCACGCAAATACTGATTCGCCCGCGCTTCAATCCAACTCGTTACATCACTGTCTGCTGGACCACCATCGGGCGTGTTGTATTTAATACCGCCATCTTCCGGTGGATTATGCGATGGGGTAATAATCAAACCATCGGCCAAATCCGCCAAACGCTGCGCGTTATAGCTTAAAATCGCCCGACTGACCAAAGGCGTCGCCGTCACGCCCTCATCCTGAGCCATACGCACCGCCACCTGATTGGCCAGCAACACCTGCAACGCCACCTCCCAAGCCGGGCGTGATAAAGCATGAGTGTCTAAACCGATAAACAACGGCCCAGCAATCCCCGCCTGCAGACGATAATCCACCACAGCTTGGGCAATGGCGAGAATGTGTTGCTCGTTAAAACTGGCGGTTAAAGAAGAACCGCGATGGCCGGAGGTGCCGAAGCTGACTAACTGAGCGGGAAAAGTAGAATCGGGTTTAACAGAATAAAAGGCATCGAGCCAAGGGGTGATCAAGATTGAAACTCCATTACTGTATGACGCTGCATCGCTATTAACTATAAACGGCCACGGCCTAAAGGCTCGCAGTGACGGTACTGTGTCTTTACGACCTCTCGCGCTGTCTTTGCGACCGCAAGGAACATGGCGGGAAGCAATCCATCCCGAAACCACGCGGCGCTCAATGGGAGCGCGGACCGCTGGCCCGCATTTAGCATCACTGCAAGCCCAGCTCCGTCTTTGCGACCGCGAGTAACGTGGCGGAGAGCAATCCATCCCGCAAGCCACGCGGCGCACACTAGGAGCGCGGGCCGCTGGCCCGCACCTGCATAACATAGCATTGGCGAACAAACTGCCAAGCCACTACGCTACTAGCGGAAAAATCAGCCTGGATACATCAGTCGTTACTTTAAGAGCATCCCCACCAACCGCTCATTGACTTCCTGCGCATCAAACTTCTCTTGCGCAATGCGGTAGCTCTCTTTGCCCATTTGCTCAATCAGCTCTGGCTGCTCAATAAAACGAATCATTTTTTCAGCGAGCTGTTCAGGCGACCAAGGTGGTACAAAAAAACCATTCACCCCATCCACAACAGTTTCACGGCAACCTGGCACATCAGTGGTAATCACTGCTCGCCCAATCGCCAACGCTTCTTGGGTACTGCGCGGCACGCCTTCTCGATACGAAGGCAAAACAAACACACTTGAATTTGCAAGCCACTCACCAACATTATCAACGTGACCAGGATAAATCACAGCACCTTGGGCAATCAACGTATCTAACTCTATACGTGTCAGCCCACCAGGATTTGCCTCATCTAGGCCACCAAGCATGACAAACTCAGCCTCAGGATAGCGCTGCCTCACTAACTGCGCAGCGGCAATGTATTCATTCACGCCTTTTTCAGCCAATAAGCGCCCAATAAATATAAAGCGTACAGGCTCAGATGGCGCTGAACTATAAGGATAATCCGCCAAGTTCAAACCGATACCACCCAATACACTGACATTACGCGTTTTGATTTTGTAGCGTTCAAGCAAATCCACTGGATCATCAGGATTGAGAAAGATCACCCGATCAGCAAAACGAAACGCCACGCGATACAACATCACCTGAATACGGCGGATGAGTTTAGTTTTGAAGCTTGGCCCAGCAGGTTGATCGGTAAAGACAAAACCTAAACCCTCTAACATCGCAATACGACGCGGCACCTTGGCCAGCGCAGCAGCTAACGTCCCATAGATAACAGGCTTAGAAAAGTATGAAAAAACAATATCAGGCTGAATGTCTTTCAGCAGTCGCTTGAGCTGTAACAGTGTTTTTAAATCGGCCAACGGATTTAAACCCGCACGGCTTAGGCTGTAATCAACAGGAATAGCACCAAGCGCTGTAACTTGCTGCTTTTGTGCCGGCGTGAAGTCGGTGGCGAAGGTATAAACTTGATAGCCTTGTTGAACTAGAGACAAAATCAAGTCGCGACGAAAACCAAGAATGGAGGCAGCAGTGGTGCCGATGATGGTTAGCTTCAATTGGCTTTCTCACTTTTTAAGGCCCTTAAATAAGACGAAATATAATTTCCAACCAATTCAGCGCCCACAGTTGACAAATGGTCTCCATCAAAGTGAATAGGGATGCCATCAACATAATTCAAACAGCCATTTTTATCACACAGTATGTCACGAGGAGAAATAAAATGAACATTACTATATTTATCAGCAAAGTTCTTTAAAGCTTCATCTATTGGTTGCTCGTTATTTTCAGAGTACAACTTACATTCATTACCTATTTTCTGGCCTAGCAGCTCTCTGCCTGCTAAACACTGCCAAACATCATACCCAGGATATGAATAAGTACCTACGATAATTAAATTATTATTAGCACTTAACTCTGAAACCATTTTATCTAAGCCAGACAAAACAACTTCAATATATTTATCGGATAAAATTTCTTCCTTATTTATTTTACTTGAAAGCCTTCCTACATACGCATTCCAATTTTGATTTAGAACCAAATTAGATCCCGAGTTACCCCTAATAGCATTGAGTAGTAATCCATACATATCACTACAATCTGTGGATTTATCTGTTAAATGATCAGGTTGAATCATACAGATAGTACGGGCTACAGATGCAGTTTTAAACTCTTGCTCATTAAAAAACCTTAAGTATTGTAAGGAATAGCTATCGCCAACCAAAATCAAGTTAGCTTTTCCAGGATCGGCATTAACATAAAAAAGCCACCCGTTAGATTGACTGAAAAATGGTACAGCACCATAATATTTATTAGTAATCTCTTGCTTGTTTAGTTTATATTCATCTGAAATTCTATTTGGTGCGCCACCATTATTATAAAAAAACATTGAAACCGAAACAGATAAAATTAAAAGGAAAACAACTCCATAACCATGATTCCGTTTTTTCTCAACAACCTCGTACAGTAAGAAAGAAATAAAGAAAACAACAACAAGGTATAAATATATATTTAAATTAAAATTAAGCTGTTTAGAGAAAACTAAAACAGGCCAATGTACCAGATAAATAGAGTAAGACCACAGACCTATCGTTTTAAATAAAAAATTACCTAGTAAAGACTTTTTATTTGCTGCTAACAAGCATAAGTATGTACCAAAGACAGGTAGTAAACTCAAATACCCTGGCCAAGGCATTGTTTCATTGATATAAAAAAACGAAAAAACTATAGATAATAACCCTATAATTTCAATTACATACAAATAACTTCTTGCTTTTTTAGACTCGAAATTTTTTAGTGGAAATAAAAACACCAACCCACCAACAAGCATTTCCCAAGCTCGTGAATATAATGAAAAATATGCGGACGTTGGATTCGCATATGATAAATACACAGATAAACAAAAGGAAAATAAAGTCGCCGCCAAAATTATGTACTTAAGTTTTTTATTAGAAAACAGCTTGCTTAGTAAAATAATAAAAACAGGATATAATAAGTAAAACTGCCACTCTAACGAAAGAGACCAAGTATGCAATAAAAACTTACCCTCACTAACAGTATCAAAATAATCAGCTTCGCCAGCGTATACGAAGTTTGAAACAAACAACGAACTAGCAAGTGAGTGCTTTGAAATTTCCTTATAGCCTGCTGGGGCAATAAATACATAACCTAAAATCAAGACAATTAAAAGAACTACTAATAAAGCAGGAAAAATTCGTTTAGCTCGTGACTTTACAAAATGAACATAATCAAAACCATTGCCTTTAAGCCCATTAAAAATAATACTGGTCATTAAAAAGCCAGATATAACAAAAAAAACATCTACACCAACAAAACCACCAGGCAAAGATGTTCTAGAGTAATGAAAAATTACAACAGCAATAACAGCAATCGCTCTTAGACCTGTAATATCATTTCTCATTCTTTTAACCAATGTATTATCCATAAAAATTCTTAATGCGCTTATCAATAATTAAAATAAAATTAAAATAGTTTTTATATACCAAGGCATCGCCTTAGCAATTCCATCCGTAATCCGGTACTCAGGCGCATAGCCAAGTTTACTCGCAGCCTTACTAATATCTGCTTGTGAATGGCGCACATCACCGGCGCGGAAATCACGGTAAACAGGCTTACGGGTATACGGCTTGCCGTTTTCAGCTAACGCCGACTGCAAGGCATGGAACAAATCGTTCAGCGTAGTGCGATCACCCACCGCCACGTTATAGACTTCGTTCTTCGCCTCATCAGGCGCCGTGGCAGCCAGTAAATTCATTTGTACTGTATTTTCAATAAAACAAAAATCACGGCTGGTTTCACCATCACCATTGATAAACAGCTCATCGCCTTGAATCATTGCTGCCGTCCACTTTGGAATCACTGCAGCGTAGGCACCATTAGGGTCTTGGCGTTTTCCAAAGACATTAAAATAGCGCAAACCAATGCAGTTAAAACCATAGGTTTTCGCGAATACATCGGCGTACAGTTCATTCACATACTTAGTCACCGCATAAGGTGATAAGGGCTTGCCAATGTTTTCTTCAACCTTAGGTAAAGCAGGGTGATCACCATAAGTAGAGCTGCTCGCAGCATAGGTAAAGCTTTTGACCTGTGCATCACGTGCAGCAACAAGCATATTCACAAAGCCAGTAATGTTGGCTGCATTAGTGGTGATCGGGTCAGCAATCGAGCGCGGAACCGAACCTAAAGCTGCCTGATGCAGCACATAATCCACATCCATACAGGCTTTTTGACAATCCTCTAAATTACGGATGTCACCTTCAATAAACGTAAAGCCTGCCCACTGCTCCGGCGTGACCAATCCTTGAACTTCATCAAGATTGTATTGATGCCCAGTCGCAAAGTTATCAAGGCCAATCACACGCTGATTGAGCTTTAATAAGTGCTCAAGCAAATTCGATCCAATAAAGCCAGCCACACCAGTTACAAGCCAAACTTTAGGCTCGCGGGTCAGACGTTTTAATAATGTGTCGTAAACAGTCATGTACTCAACCCAACCAGTGGGCCTCCTTGTTGGGTGTTATAATCTCAAATCACTTTCTTCAGCAGGCAGCAAGTACTTCAAGTCATATAAAATATGCTCTGACTTACCTAACGCGCGAATCTCGGCAGCGCCCATCTCTTTAAATTGCTGATGACCAACCGCTAAAATAATCGCATCATAGGTCGCAGCCTCAAGCTGACTGATTGGTGTGATTGCGTACTCACGCTGAGCTTCTTCTACAGCAACCCATGGGTCAAACACATCTGCTTGCACACCGTAATCTTTTAACTCAGTCACAATATCGACAATGCGAGTATTGCGTAGGTCGGGGCAGTTTTCTTTAAAGGCTAAGCCCATCACCAACACGCGTGCGCCTTGCACTTGAATACGCTTTTTCATCATGGCTTTAACCAACTGCGACACCACGTACTGCCCCATGCTGTCGTTAATACGACGACCAGCAAGAATGATCTCTGGGTGATAGCCAATCGATTGCGCTTTATGCGTGAGGTAGTAAGGATCAACACCAATACAGTGCCCGCCCACTAAACCTGGACGGAACGGCAAGAAGTTCCACTTAGTACCGGCAGCTTCCAGAACGGCTTCAGTATCAATACCCATCTTATTAAAAATCAGCGCAAGCTCATTAATTAAAGCAATGTTCACATCACGCTGCGTATTTTCAATCACCTTAGCCGCTTCAGCCACTCGAATGCTTTTGGCCTTATGTGTGCCCACAGTGATGATCTCGTTGTACAGCGCATCGACAATATCGGCAATTTCTGGCGTTGAACCTGCCGTGACTTTTTTGATATTGGTCACACGGTGTTCTTTATCACCAGGATTAATACGCTCTGGGCTGTAGCCCGCATAAAAATCTTGGTTAAAGACCAAACCCGATACCCGCTCAAGTACGGGGACACAGTCTTCTTCTGTAGCGCCGGGATACACAGTCGACTCGTAAATAACGATGTCGCCTTTTTTTAACACCTTGCCAATAGTTTCTGAGGCTTTAATCAAAGGCGTTAAATCTGGGCGTTTAAACTCATCGATAGGCGTTGGCACAGTAACAATAAAAACATTACAGTTTTTTAAATCGTCTAGATTCGAGGTGTAGCTAAGTTGTGCTGCTTGAGCTAGCTCCTCGTCACTCACTTCTAAGGTACTGTCATGTCCAGCTTGCAGTGCTGCAATACGAGGTTGGTTAATATCAAAGCCAACAACTGAACGCTGTTTACCAAACTCTACAGCAAGAGGAAGGCCTACGTAGCCAAGACCGATTACGGCTAGTTTTATTTCTGAGAGTGCTTTCATAGGTGTTCCTTCTGTTTAACTATTCCAAACGTCATGATATTTATTAATCATGGTTTCGATACTGAAATGTTCTAAAATTCTATTACGTGCTTGGTTTTGCAGTTCTAACCACTGTAAAGAGTCTTGTTTTAGCGTAAGTGCCTGTGTAATAGCTGAAGCTAACTGACGACTATCCTGCGCTGGCACAACCCAGCCTGCTTCACCCACAATTAAAGCTGCATCACCGACATCAGTGCTTACACAAGGTGTTCCACACGCCATAGCCTCGGCAATAACGTTTGGAAACGCTTCACTGGAAGAACTTAAAATATGCAGATCTAACGCATTCATAATGGCTGGAATATCGTTACGCTGCTCAAGCAAGACGATATGTGACTGCAACCCTTGCTTTTCAATTTCGCTTATCAATTCGTTATTCGTCGCACTTAAGTCTTTACCCACTAAAAGGCATTTAAAATTAAATTGATGTTTGAGTTGAGACAAGGCTGCCAGAAGGTTGGTGTGATCTTTTAGCGGGTCGTACCTGCCCACCATGCCAAGCAAGACAACATTTTCGTTTAGCATTAATGCATTTCTGGTATCAAGCGCAAGCTGGCTATTAGGGGTGAACTTATCCAACTCATAACCATTACCAATCACCACCATTTTCTTGCGTTGATAGCCCTTTTTTGCATGCACTTCTAAGGCTTTATTAGCGCAACAAATAATCTGTTTTGGTATGAAAGGACTGATCCAAGCACAAAGCTTAGCTATAAGAATAGTGCTGCGTTTAGATTTGCCTTTTTCAAGAACCGAATGGCGAATATTCCAAAATATATTTTTGATGCCGGCTAAACGTGCTATAACGCCACCGATTAAATCAGCGTGATACATCCAAGTTTGAACTACATCAGGCTTAGTGGATTTTAATAAGTTGTATAGTTGTCGCAAACCAGAAAAAGTGACTCGCCCTTGAGGCATATTTAGGCAATATACTTTGACACCTTCGCTTTGCAGCAAAGGCCCATACTTCCCCATACCCATTAGTGAAATTACGCTGTGCTTGTACTTCTTATCTCGTTTACATAAACGATAAAGAACGCCCTCAGCGCCACCGTTATTAAGGCCGGTAATAATATGAACAATATGCATTACTGGACTTCTAGCCAAGCTTGAAACATTAATACGCCCCATAACTTCAGAGCATGATCGCGCTTACCCTGTAAGTGCTGATGCCAAGTTTGACGTACCATTTGCACATTAAAATAACCGTCATTACGCAATCTGGTTTCTGAGAGCAACGTTTCAGCCCACTCTTTTAATGGACCACGCAGCCATTGCGCCAATGGAATAGAAAATCCTTTTTTCGGCCGCTCAATTAGATGCTTAGGCACATGTCTGTAGAGCACTTCACGCAGTACCCACTTACCTTTTCCGTCACGTATTTTCATCGTTAAGGGGAGCGTCCAAGCAAACTCAACCACACGATGATCTAGCATGGGTACACGTACTTCAAGGCTATTTGCCATAGCCGCCCTATCTACTTTTACTAAAATATCGTCGATCATATATTGGCTAGCATCCATCGCCATCATCCAATGCTCAAAGCAATCAGTATTCGGCTGCTGGCTAGGGATGTCGAATACAGTAGGATAGGGCTTAGCACCTAGGACTAGCTGTTCAGGCTGCTGCCAGTGAGTCATTAATATATGGTAAAACTCTGCACGGTCTTTGCTCGGCAATACATTTAAAAGCTTCAATAGTTTATCAGGCATAGGTAGCCCGCCAAGCAAACTGGCTACGGCTTTTCTTATTGAAAGCGGGAGCTTGCTAATAGCATTCCATATCTTAGGCGCAAATTGATAAGGTGTGTACCCCCCGAACAACTCATCCCCAGCATCACCACTTAGTGCCACAGTCACTTGCTGCTTAGCCATTTGATTAACTAAAAAAGTAGGGATTTGTGAGCTATCAGCAAAAGGTTCAGAGTAAATATGCGGTAACTTAGGCACTACTGCTAATGCATCTTTAGCACTGACGTAATACTCGGTATGGTTTGTTCCTAAATGCGCAGCAACTTCTTTGGCATACACGGCTTCGTTATAGCCTGGCTCATCAAACCCAATGGCAAAGGTTTGTACAGGACTTGAACTTTGCTTTTGCATTAAGGCCACAATAGTGCTGCTATCTATACCACCACTTAAAAAAGCCCCAAGTGATACATCAGCTAGCATTTGTCCTGCAACACTTTGATTTAATACGTTTTCTAACGCATCGACAGTCTGAACAACATCACCCTTAAAAGGGCTTGCGATCCCAGTTTCAACCACGTCTTTAAAAGACCAGTAAGACTCAGGTGAAACATCTGAGCGCTTTTGACCTTTTTTTATACGTACAAAATACCCAGCTTTTAATTTCTCTATCCCTTCATAAATACTATAAGGAGCAGGAATGCTGTTATAACGCATTAAGAGTGCAAGGGAGTTTCGATCTATAGCTGCATTAAAACCAGGATGAGCTTTAAGTGCCTTAAGCTCAGAACCAAAAAGTAGTACATCACCACACCAACCCCAGTAGAGCGGTTTTTCGCCAAGCCTATCACGTGCTAAAACTAATTCGTTTTCTTGTCTGTCCCATAAAGCAAAAGCAAACATACCCACTGTAGCTTGGAGCGTTTTCTTAAGCCCCCAAACGGCAATGCACTCTAATAAGGTTTCGGTATCCGAGTTTCCTCTCCACACAATCTTGCATACTTCTTTTTCGAGCTGTGTACGCAAATCCAAGTGGTTGTAAATTTCGCCATTGAAAGAAATAACAAATCGATTATTTGCGGAATGCATTGGCTGGGCACCAGCTTCAGATAACTCCAGAATGGACAGTCGAACATGAGCCAGACCAACACCACTATCCGCATCAAACCAAACATCATTAGCATCCGGTCCACGGTGTAGAAGAGAGTTAGCCATGACGTTTAAGGCTGACAAACCAACATCATTAGGCAAATAGAATTTTAAAATAAAACCAGAAAAACCGCACATAAATTAATATTTCATTCCTTTAAGAAGAGTATGCAAAAACAGTTCCACATATAAAAATAGAGAAAGAGAACGAGGAAATTTCTAAACCGACTGTTTGTTGTGATTCAATCAAACGTTTAGCACTAACGAAGAATCCTTTGCATTAATACTAATTACAAAATGCAACTTTTTAATTCATTCAAGAAAAATTAAAAAATCATTATCACATTATTAAATTATTAAATTATTAAGAACTATAAAGTAAACTCTAAATAAAAAAACGCCATTACGAACGAAGTGGAGCAATCTGATTGACTTTGCATGTCAATAATTCAGATATTACAGCGTCGCTCCTCACAGTTACGCAATTAATTAGTACTTCCTAAAATCTAAAAAAAAATCAGCACCACTCTTCAAGTACATCCAGCCACTTACCGACAACACTTTCTAAACTAAATTCTCGCTCTGCGATAGAACGTGCAGTCATACCAAACTGATAATTTAGGCTGTCGTTTTCGAGAAGTATTTTGATAGCTTCGTACCACTGATCTTCCGTTTCAGGGCCATAACCAAACTGACCAAAACCTAACACATCAACATTCATACCAACTGGCGACACAACTACAGGTATACCTGCAGACATATACTGGAGCATTTTGAAAGCGCACTTTCCTCTAGTCCACGGATCATCATCGAGTGGCATTAGACCTAACGTCCATGTTGGTAATTCATCAAACTCAATGTTTGGGTACCACTTAACAAAATTACAGACATTTCTTAGTTCAACTGGTATTGCCGATGAGTGGCTAGTAATAATTCTCAATTCAACATTATCGCCCATTTGTTTCAAAACAGAGCAAATAGCAGTGGTAATTGGCTTAAAGTATTTCAAGTTTCCAGGCGTACCTATCCACCCGATGATCTTTTTCTTTGGCTCCTCCAGCCGCCTAGGGTTAACCATCATTTTATTGACATCAACCCCAGTTGGTATTATTTTAATATTCGCATTGTATTTAGAGAAGTATTCAGCTAAATAGGCATTACCACAAACAACGCCAACACTAGATTTCGCAGCATTGATAGCAGCTAAACCTCGTTTATTTAGAAAAATTGCATCATCAACATCTAAAATAACTTTACCGGGCAAGAACCTTTCAACAGTGGGAATAGTAGATATCAACTCTCTCTGCAAGATAGTTATATCTGTTTTTTTTAATAAACTAAGATAAGTCAAACGTTCCAACAAAGCAGCGATTAGCCACACCGGCCGTTTGTGTTTTTCCATGGGAGGAAAACTGGATACTGCAGGTATAATTTCATTAATTAAAATACCATGTGCTTCAAATATGGACTTCAACACACCAATTCTGTACCAGCCAGACGGCGCAACGCCAGTGCTTGTAATTGCATTAACTATCAAGTTCACACCTTAACTTTGGAGGAGTACACGTTTAAGCTGATAATTTCTTTTATAAAAGAATAAACGCAAAAATATGCAGATTATTAAAACCTTTATAATCCAGTAAAAAGAATATCCTATTCCATCCTTAAAAACAGATAGCACGACAGCTGAGAACATGGCTGGATATACGACCAATGAAAACAACTGTTTTTCTTTCATCTTATGATAAGTAGCTGACAAAAATGCAGCATAAGCCCCAAACACCACTAAAAGACCTATATATCCATAGTGTGGAATTATTGAAAAATACATACTATAGACATTACCTGGGCGTAAATCCCCATAGTCAGCAAAGTCAGCATGTTGATGTAAAGGTTGACACATACCTAATTTTGATAAGATATGACAAGCCGAATTAGTGAAGTCCCAATTTGTTGCCACATCAATTTCATCCGTAAAGTATCTTGAAAACAATATAGGTCCTTGATAAAAATAATCGAAAATATGCTCTACCATAACCAAAAGAGTATCGCTGACCGTCTGCTCTTCCACGTCGAACTTTTTGACCCATATTCCGCCAAAAAATATAATACAGAATAGAAGTAAAACGGGTATTGCCAAGTAGCGAATTTTCAGTTTATCGGAAAAAACTGCAAAGATAACTAGCCAACCCAGAATTAATGAAACCAAACCAGATCGTCCATAGACGATAAGACTGATAGCAACAAAGGGGGCTACAAGTATAATAAAATTCAGCGGATTAATTTTCTTATTAAGAACACCAAAGAGAAAGATATTGGCCAAAACACCTATTAATACAAAAAAATTGCTAACCAACGGATTCAAAATATCCTCACCAGAAAGCGAAGCTCTTCTAATACTGTAAGAAATTTCAGTCATATTAGAACCGTAATTAAGTATATTAATAATGGCCAGTGGATAAGAAATTATGGCTATCACGACCCACAGCACCAAAAGATGACTAAAGTTCAGCTTATCTGCCGACCCTACAGTCGAGTAAGCACCTACTCTAATAGGCTGAGCCAGACCCCATGAAGTCAAAATAGCTATAAAAGCAAACCAGACTGTTCCCATAACATAAAGCAGTACCGCTTCAACTGCCAAGTGATAAAAGCCTAGTAGCGGAAGGAATGCCAACACAACGAGTGCTGCGCCCCATGTTAAAAGCATCGCAGTTGCTGGAGCAAAAACTGTTTTTTCATAAGCTCTGGAAAAAACAGCACCTATCAATAAGGTACATCCAGCGAGCAAAGACAGCAATGCCAGGTGCCAATCAAAGAACATTATCTATACCTTTCATAGCTTTAGCATTCTTAAGCAGGGTTACTAAATCATCTCGCATAAAAACAAATACACAAGCACCAAATACAACAACACCAATAAAAATCTTTAGAATAAGCGAAAATATTAAACCAAAATCACTGTTCAACAAACTAACAGCTATCATCATGATCATGCTTGACAAGCTTACTTTAAAAGCAAAAACCCAAGGAAAAACAGGAAATTTAAACACCTTTTTCGATAGAATAACTGTCAATATTAAATAGAAAAAATAAGCGATCAAAGTTGCATAAGCAGCACCAATAATACCTATTTTCAAAATAAGAAAATAGTTTAGAAAGCAATTAAGTAGCGCAGCAAGCAATGGCGGTATAGTTTGTAACCAAGTCGTCTTGGTGATTTGAAAGGCATAATCAAAGTAATAAGATTTGATCGTAGACAACAACACCGACAACGCTAGGATAGGAATCAATGATATTGATGCGAGAGAGAAAGCTCCTCCTAGAAAAATCTCGGAGATTTCCTCTTTCACGGCCACGAACCCTAACGTAACAGGAAGCATAATAAACAAAAGAATCCGAATTGAAATCGACAGTAACTCTCTTACTGCCTCTTCCCCCTCATTCTCATATGCTTTTAGAATTATCGGGAACGCTGCAAGATGCACAATTGAAGCAATGATGGCTATGGTGTATTGAGTCAGGTCATAGCCTGCAGAATATAAACCGACCGAATCGCTGCCCAGCATTACGTCAATAAAAACCCTGTCTGAAAAGCTAATGATCATTACGAACAAGTACAGCAGGGTTAGCGGCGCACCGTAGATCCACAATTGTTTCAAAACTGTAAAGTCGAAACTATCCCAGTTCGGCTTTACCCATAAGCTAAGAGCAGGTAATGAGGCGAACAGAGTTGCAATAGCCAAACTGGCTAACAAACTATACACGCCGTAATCAGCTAACAAGCAGACTGTACCGACCACCAAGAACAATATATTTTTAAGTGCGAGAGATACTCCGTATGCTTTGGGTTTTAGGTTGGCATTGATCAGCTTCTGACTCAACAAGGCAAAAAATAAAACAAAAAATAAAACAACAAAGAAGTAATAATTAATTGACAATGGCGGTAAAATATTGAAAAAACCCAGCCCCCCAGTTAAGACCGCAACCGCAATACTTAGCAACAATGCGCTTGCTATAACTGTAGAGTGAAGCTGCATTTTTTCTGTAACGGTGTTTGCTGCTGGTTCAAATCGTCCAAGACCAATGACGAGGAAGTTTCCGAGTATTGCCACTAAGGTTGTTGCTAGATTAACCGTCAAGGAATACTCACCAAACTGATCTGGCGACATGAGCCTAGTGAATACCATCAATGCAGCCATAGATGCCATAGCAGGGAAGAACTTGACGATGGTGTAACTCAGTGTATGTCGGAGTATCAAACTTTCGGCGCTCCTTTACACATAATAGTCTGCTGAAGCAAAGGGAATTCCTTGCTCGTCTTTAGGAGAGGTTAAGGGAGGGTCTCCCTTAACCAGCGGCCAACAGATATCCAAGTCTTTATCCGCCCAATGAATAGAACGTTCGTATTGAGGTGCATATGTATCTGTACATTTATACTGAAAGTCAGCTGTGTCACTGATTACCAAAAAGCCATGGGCAAACCCCGGTGGCACCCACAGCATTCGATTGTTATCTTCTGAAAGGTATTCGCCCACCCATTGACCAAAAGTTGGCGAGTTACTGCGCAGATCTACGGCTACGTCGAACACTTCGCCACGGGTTACCCGCACTAATTTACCTTGAGGCTGTTTGATCTGGTAATGGAGACCCCGCAAAGTGTTTTTAACTGAACGACTGTGATTATCCTGTACAAAATTCGCACTTATACCAGCATCTTGGAAGGATTTAGCGTTCCATGTTTCCATGAAAAAACCACGCTCGTCACCGAACACTTTAGGTTCAATGAGCTTTACGGCGGGAATCTTAGTTTCAATAATTTTCATAAAATTGGTTTACTTCGTTGTTTGACCAGTTTTTTCAGGTAAATACCGTAGCTATTCTTTTGGAGCATCTCAGCTTCTGCTAAGAGTTCCTCTTCGCCGATGTAGCCCATGCGGTAAGCAATTTCCTCTAGACAGGCAATCTTAAGACCTTGGCGTTTCTCTAGTGTTTCTATAAAGCCTGATGCCTCATGCAAAGAATCGAAAGTTCCAGTATCCAGCCAAGCGAAGCCACGGCCAAGCAGTTCGACTTTCAGATCACCCCGCTCGAGATAAGCCTGATTTACACTGGTAATTTCCAACTCTCCACGATGACTGGGCTTAACTTGCTTGGCGATCTCAACTACATCATTATCGTAAAAATATAGGCCGGTTACTGCGTAATTAGATTTTGGTTTAACCGGTTTTTCTTCAATGGAAATAGCGCGTTGATTATCGTCAAACTCAACGACACCAAAACGTTCTGGGTCAGTAACTTGATAGCCAAATACAGTTGCACCTTTCTCTCGTTTAGCTGCTGTTTGCAACAACTTACTAAGGCCTTGACCGTAGTAAATATTGTCACCAAGCACCAGACAAACGCTGTCAGAGCCGATAAAATCTTCGCCAATAATGAAAGCTTGCGCCAAACCTTCTGGACTTGGTTGTATTGCATAAGTTAACTCAATACCCCACTGGCTACCGTCAGCAAGCAATCGCTGGAAGCCTTGCTGGTCCTCAGGAGTAGTTATTATAAGTATTTCGCGAATACCCGCCAACATAAGTACAGAGAGCGGATAATAAATCATCGGCTTGTCATAAACAGGAAGTAACTGCTTCGATATGCCGCGAGTAATTGGGTAAAGGCGAGTGCCAGAGCCTCCGGCAAGGATTATTCCTTTCATTTACTGTTCCAGATATTCATTTAACGTTAGCTCTAATTGGTTTTGCCAATTAGGAAGCTGAATGTTGAGAGCTTGTTGCAACTTGGTTAGATCCATCCTTGAGTTCAACGGACGTATTGCCAACGTTGGATAGTCGCTGGTTTGAATGGAGTTAACTTTTATACTTTTGCCAGCTAAACGAAAAATTTCTTTAGCGAAGCCATACCAACTGATTTGACCTGCTGGAGCTAAGTGGTAAAGACCGGTTTTTAGTTTACTATGGATGGCCAGTGCAGTAATTTGAGCGATGAGTCTTGCTGGTGTTGGTGCCCCAAACTGGTCTGATATTATATTAAGCTCCGATTTACTTTCAGCCAAATGCAGCATAGTTTTCATAAAGTTTTTACCACGAGCACTATAGACCCAACTAGTGCGAAAGATCAGATAATCAGACCCACTATACTGAATAGCCTCATCACCTTGTAGTTTAGTTTCACCGTATACGTTCAATGGTGCTGTTGGACTGTTTTCTTGCCATGGAATTATACCGGCACCTGAGTAAACATAATCACTACTATAGTGAACCAAACGAATGTTGTTTACAGCAGCGTATTTGGCTAGCTGCTCTGGCAGATCTGCGTTTAAGCGTTTTGCTTCTGCTTGCTGAGTTTCCGCTGCATCTACAGCAGTCCAAGCTGCAGCGTTTACTATGATATTTGGTCGAACTTGCGCTAGGTAGTCAGATACCTCTTGAGCGTTTGCTAGGTCGAGCTCTGCTCTGGCTGGAGCAACTATGCGGCCGAAAGGCGAAAGTGTTCGTTGTAACTCGAAGCCCAACTGGCCGGTTTTTCCCAAGAGAAGAATGTTCATAGTACTTTCCCTAAGCGCTCGCGCTGATACGAGCCATCTTGTACGTTTTTGCACCATTGTTGATTATCTAAGTACCACTGCACGGTTTTACGGATGCCGGACTCAAATGTCTCTATGGGCTGCCAGTTCAGTTCTTTAGCGATTTTGCTGGCGTCGATGGCGTAGCGGCGGTCGTGGCCAGGTCTGTCACTGACGTGAATTATTAATGATGAATGCTTAACTATTAATGGATTACCGCGCTCAGACATTGGGGCGAGTTCATCTAAAATAGTGCAGATGGTTTGTACTACTTCTAGATTGGTTTTTTCGTTGTGGCCACCAATGTTGTAGGTTTCGCCGACTTTGCCTTCGGTGACAACTTTGTATAAAGCGCGAGCGTGATCTTCTACATAGAGCCAGTCGCGGATTTGGTCGCCTTTGCCGTAAATAGGTAAGGGTTTGCCTTCTAGGGCATTAAGTATCACTAACGGGATGAGTTTTTCCGGGAAGTGATATGGACCGTAGTTGTTGGAGCAGTTGGTAATTAGAGTTGGGAAGCCGTAGGTGCGCAGCCATGCTCGGACTAAGTGGTCGCTCGATGCTTTGGAGGCAGAGTAAGGGGAGCTTGGGGCGTAAGATGTCTGTTCGGTGAATAAAGGCAGTACGTCACTGCGAGGCTGTAAGTTGTGGCAGTCCATGGATTGCTTCGCTGCGCTCGCAATGACAGGTGTCTCACTCGCAATAACGGGAGAAGCGCTCTCAATGGTAGGGGCTACGCTCGAAACGATGGGCTCGTCATTTGGATGTGGAAGATCACCGTACACTTCATCGGTGCTGATGTGATGGAAGCGAAATGCTTGCTTGCGTTCGCTGTTTAACTCATTCCAGTACGCTCGAGCGGCTTCTAATAAAGTGTAAGTGCCGACGATATTGGTTTCAATAAACTCTGCCGGACCATCAATGGAGCGATCGACATGGCTTTCAGCAGCGAGATGCATGACGGCATCAGGCTGGTGCTCTTTGAATACACGATCGAGTTCTGCGCGATTGCAAATATCCACTTGCTCGAAGGCGTAGCGCTCGCTATTGCTGACTTCGAGCAATGACTCAAGATTACCCGCGTAAGTGAGCTTATCAAGATTAACGACGCTGTCTCGGGTGTTTTCGATGATGTGGCGAATGACCGCAGAACCAATAAAGCCTGCACCGCCAGTTACTAGAATTTTCATTTCAATCACTATTAGATTTGCTTTGGCGCGCATATTAGGCGCGGCCAATGGGGTTGTTTGTTATTGGCTGGATATTGTCTCTGCGAGGCCGTTAGGCCGTGGCAGTCTATGTTTGTAACACCGCATGGTTTTTGTAAAACTCTGTGGTTTGCGAGGTGGATTGCCACGTCGCTGCGCGACTCGCAATGACGGTGTGTGCCTTGCAATGAAGGCGTTTAGGCACGCTACCGCCCATGGGTTATGGCTCCCAACGTGCCGTGTTGCTTTTCAAATGTGCCGCGTGTGCGGTGGTGCTTGCTTTCGCGGGCATGCCCGCTCATACGGGACGGGTGTTGCCTGCGCTACTTTCGCGGGCGTGGCCCGCTCCTACGGGATGAGATGATGCTATTCACTACGCAGCGCGGTTTCTTCTATTTCTATGCGTTGTTGATTGCCGAGCATATCTAAAAATATTAAACAGCGCTCTTCACCTTTAGGCATGTTGTATATGGCCTGTAGCCCGGCAAAGGGGCCTTCGGTGATTTTTACTTTTTCGCCTGCGCTAAAGGTGGGCTGTGCTGCGTGTTGATTTTCACTGTTTTGCTCTAGCGCTAAAATTGTTGTCATGACTTCGCTTGGGACTGTGGCAGGCATGCCACCAAATCGAACAAAGCTATTGACCCCTCGAGTGCTACGTAGTGCATTAAAATTAGCCGTACTGCTGTCGAGCTGGATAAAAATGTAATTTGGAAATAAAGGTTCGATGCACTCTACGCGTTTGCCTTGGACTATTTTCTGCCGTTTTATTTGCGGTAAACAGGTTGTATAGCCTTGGTTTTCTATATTCAGGCGCGCACGCTCTTCTTGCTTTCCTTTGCAATGCAGTAAATACCAAGCTTCCATAGCCTCTTATCCTGTTTTCTTGTGTCGTCCCCAAGGAGACGACTTAGCAATAAACTATATCGCGTTTTTACGCTTGCGGATCATGCTACGGATTAGTGCAGCGAACACGCCTAGCATGCCACCTAATACAATACCTACCGCTACAATTAAGGATTTTTTAGGTTTAATTGGTGCTGTTGGCTCAACCGCGGACTGATCTAGACGCACTAAATTCAGCTTATCCATATTCACTTGCAGACTTTTTAAACGTGAAATTTCTTTACGATTTTCCGCAAGCTCAGCTAAGAACAGGTCTTCGTTTTCACGGGCCTGCAGTACTTCAATCTGACGATTGTGCTCAAGCAGTCTCAGTGCAGTATTGATTTCCACAATACGACCGCTAGTAAAATCATCGCTTTCACGTGCAACCAACGATGCTCTTTCAGCGCTCAATGCGTCAGTACCCATAAAATACAGTGGATTTTGCTGGCTGTTCACCTCAGTGCGAATAACGCTGCCTGATGTGCGAGTTTCATTGGCTAATGAGGATGGTGTAGCAGGTTTTTTAATGCCTAAGGATTTAGCAATGGCAATGGCTTCGTCCAGTTGCATAATGCGGTTTTGACGGCGCACTTTAAGTTCTTCGCGCAGCGCTGCTAACTCATCAAGTAATTTGGCCTTCTTCAACACATCTTTTTCAGTAAGTTTAGCAATTTGTGCTTCTTTGCTTGCCTCATAGCCAGCACGTGCGTTGCTGATTTTACGACGCAAACGCTCTAACTGGTTATTGATAACTACTTCTAAACTGGCAGCAATGCGTTCTTTTTCTAAATTGACCGCATGCTCAACAAAACCATTAGCAATTTTTGCACCATCCACGCCTTTCGGATATTGCAATTGAATACCAACGTAATGGGCGAAACTTTCATCTTTTTTGGCGTCGGTTTTTAAAATCTTGATGTATTCACGATTGATGCGCTCAAAGTTTTGCTCTACGCTTTTACCAGGTGATATTAGCGGCTCAAATAACTCTTGATTAGCTTTAAAATAGCCCAGGCGTGTTTCGTAGGACTCAAGACTCGCCCCCACTTGCACCAGAGCCTCTGCTGGACTGAGATCATAAATACCTGTGCCATTAAGCTCGTCTAAGTCTTTGATTGGCGCAGGCTTAACGATGCTTTGCACTTGATAAATAGGTGTTGCAGCAAGCGCATAGATCAACGCTAACACCGTGACTACTGCAGCGATAATGACAATAAGAATTTTTTCTTGCCAGATCGACTGAAATAGCTCAAAAAGATCAATTTCATCTGCATCAGGAGCAGTATTATAAGGCGTGTGCGGCACGGGGGTATTTGAACTCACAAAGGCTCCTTGGTTGCTTTTCTGCATTTATGGACGTTCTGGCTTCGCCCAATATGATACGTCCTTGATCACCAAAATGTGAACGGGTCGTATATTAAGCGCTAGCAAGCTTTTTTGCTAGCTTTAGTGTGGTTATTAGACAAGCTGTCAGTTCATTCTGTTGCATGGTATTTAAACAAAAAATATTGCTTATTTATTTCTGCAGCTTATAGAGTGCAGCGGGATTGCACCCGCCACAGCAAAATCACTTAACGCAACTGCGGCCCATTAAAGCCTGCCCAAATTGCCATACGCTCAGCAACGCTGGCACCGAACTTCTTGGCAAAACGATCAAAGGGTGACTCTTGCAAGGTGAAATCAACAATCTCTTTTGCGCCGATCACTTCACGTGCCACAAAGCTGCTGCTGCCTAAGGCATCAATTAAACCCAACTGCAGCGCTTGCTCGCCTGACCAAATCAGGCCAGAAAATAATTCAGGATGCTCGGCATCTTTTAAACGATCACCACGGCCTTGTTTGACGCTGGCGATAAACTGCTTATGCGTTGTTTGCAGCACTTCTTTCCAAAACGCAGTTTCTTCACTGTTTTGTGGCTGAAAGGGATCAAGAAAAGCTTTGTGCTCGCCGGATGTGTACAAACGACGATCAACACCTAGCTTCTCCATGGTGCCAACAAAGCCAAAACCGGCCGCTGTCACGCCAATGGAACCCACCAAGCTGGATTTATCGGCATAAATCTCATCTGCAGCGCTGGCAATATAGTAAGCACCCGATGCACCAAGATCACTGATCACGGCATACACTTTAATATCAGGATATAGAGCGCGCAGGCGGCGAATCTCATCGTAGATGTAACCCGATTGCACCGGGCTACCACCTGGGCTGTTAATGCGCAGCACCACACCTTTGGTGTTTTTATCTTCAAACGCAGCACGTAAAGCACTGACTATATTATCGGCGCTGGCACTTTCTTGATCAGCGATCATGCCGCGCACTTCAATCAGCGCAGTATGTGCGCCGGTACTCACGCCTTTACCGCCACTCATCAAAGGTGAGAATAATGCCAAGGCACCAAACAAATAAGTGAAGGTTAAAATTTTAAAAAAGATACCCCAGCGACGTGTGCGACGCTGTTCGGTGACGCTCGACAACACGGCTTTTTCAAGCAATTTCCATGTTTTGCTATCGACGTTGGTGTCAGTCATGTAAAGCTCCTTTGAGCAATGTATTGGGCTGTTGTTGCAGCCAAGTGGTCAGTTCGTAAAAATCATCAATGGCTAAAATCGGTTGTTCTTGATGCAACACGCTAAGCGGCTGCGCACCATAACTCACGGCAACACTCGGCACATTGGCATTTTTAGCCATGCGTAAATCAAATGGTGAATCGCCGACCATAATAGCCTGCTCTGGGGTTGCTGCGCAGTATTTGAGGATTTCATGCAGCATCAGAGGGTCAGGCTTGCTACGAGTTTCATCAGCGCAGCGAGTAATATCAAAAAAATCGACCATATTGTGCCCGCTCAGCACGCGATGCAGACCACGGCGGCTTTTCCCAGTAGCCACTGCAAGTTTATAACCAGCGCTGCGATAGTGTTCAAGCGCATCCAGCACACCAGAATAAAAAGGTGACGGCTCTTCTTCTAACAGCAAGTATTTCTCACTGTAAGCATGGATATAGCGCTGTTTAAGATCGGCATCGTCTGCTGCAGGGTATAGCACATCGTAGGCTTGCGGCATCGCTAAACCAATAATGGCGCGCACTTCTTCATCAGTGCAGCGCGGTACCGCGCATATATCTGAAGCCATGTGCATCGCTTCAACAATGCGCTTGATTGAGTCCACCAGAGTGCCATCCCAATCAAAAATCAACACACGAAGCTTATCCACCCTTTCCTCCTCAAGATAAAAATTCTACGCAAGCAACAGCCTACGGCACTCACCAGTCGTAGGCGCGCCCTGCTCATACCAAAGTGCTTTACTCTGCGAATTCCGTGGAGGCTTACGCAACTACCGCAGTATAAAAAGGCACTCCAACCCGCTCGATATGCTCAACAAGCCCGGTATTATCAATTTTATGTAGCAAAGATAAGTCAACTGACCAAGGCAGCAGTAGATCATCAATCTGGTTCTCAATGATTAATAATGTTGACAGATCTAACGATTCACCTTGTATGGTTAGGTCGATATCAGAGCCTGGCCGGTAATTACCCTTGGCACGTGAGCCATATAAAATGACGGCCTTAATGTTTGGATATCGCCTAAAGACTGCACACAGTTGCTCTACAGCGTAAGCAGGTAAACCATAGCGTTCAGGCATTACAACTGCTCCGCTCGCGTCTGCATATCTGTTGCAAACTGAGCAAATAACTTATGGTAGCTCTGTAGTATTTTTTCGGTAATCTCATTAGCAACTGATTCATTGTAAGTGTGAGCTGATTGATTGCGACTTTTAATCATTTCCATCCAACCCTCACCATCGGCAATCAATCCATTTTTAAACGCTGTACGAATGGCGTCTCTTGAGCCAGTAATAGCTGGATTGCCTTGATACAAGAAGTAGTCTTTCATCACATTCCATGCCAATTCAAAGACAAATTCAAACACCTGAATCAATCCTTGTTTTTCCAAATCACTGAGCTCGCGTGTTGCAGCCAATTCAACCGCGCTCGTGAGTCGCAACCGCGCTCTTTCGTAGTTAGCTAAACGCTGCACCCAACGAATATCTTCATGACTCATAGCTCACCTCATTAAGAAAATGCTGAATTAATAAAAACGTCATTGTAAGGAGCGGACCTACACGGTAATCCACCTGCAGCTCAACCATGGACTGCCACAGCCTACGGCTTTGCAGAGACGGCACTCCCATCATTGAGTAATTCTGCTATCACCGCTTGCCATTCTTCACCTGGCTCAGCATGGATCGCTAAAACCTCACCATCAGGCAGCGTAACTTTTAGATCACTGGCGTGCAGAAATAAACGTTTTCCACCGATATCACGGATTTCTTTACTGAAGTCTTCATCGCCATATTTACTGTCGCCAGCAATGGCATGGCCTGCATACAAAGCATGCACACGGATCTGGTGAGTACGACCGGTAATTGGGCTGGCCTCCACTAAAGTGGCGAACTCACCAAAACGACGCAGCACTTTAAACAGGGTCAGTGCTTCTTTGCCTTCTGGATTAACCTCCACCATGCGCTCGCCAGAACGCACGTTACTTTTTTGCAAAGGCGCATCAACGCGTTTACGCGATGCCGGCCAGCTACCACGTACCAACGCCATATAACGTTTATCAACACCATCATTGCGTAGCGCTTCATGCAAATGACGGAGCATGCTGCGCTTTTTCGCGATCATCAATAAACCAGAGGTATCGCGGTCGAGTCGATGTACGAGCTCAATTTCTTTACAGTGCGGACGCATTTGCCGGAAAGCTTCAATCACTCCGTAAGTCAAACCACTGCCGCCATGCACAGCGATGCCGGCCGGTTTATTCAGAATAATCAAGCCTTTATCTTCGTGCACAATCGCCGCTTCTAAGCGCTCAAGCAAACCTTTAGCCAACGGCACGGGCTCGTCTGCTGCAGTCATCCGCAGCGGCGGCACCCGTACCAAATCGCCTTCTTTAATTCGATAATCCGGTTTAATCCGACCTTTATTGACCCGCACTTCGCCTTTACGCAGCAGGCGATAGATCATGGTTTTCGGCACACCTTTAAGGCGCGTCAATAAAAAGTTATCAATACGCTGCCCTTCAAAGCCTGGCGCGACCTCAAGTATTTGTACACCGGTGCCGATTTGCGAGTCTGAACTGGTCATAAAACCTTAATACTTAACTATATAAAGCGTTCAATAATAGGCTATTTTGCACACAATTTCTTTGCTGAGACGTTTATAGGGGTAGAGGCTAAACCTACAGCAATTAAATACGCTTGCGTCGCTCCGAGCGCTGCACTCGCAGTTGCTCTTCATCCACTTCAGCGAGCACTTCACAAACATATTCGATGTGCTGATTGGATAGCTGCCGCGCCAGTTCGGCATCGCCTGCTTTGATAGCGTGATAGAGACTGCGGTGTTGCTCAATCAACATCGCGCGAGTTTCACTACGTTGCGTGTACATACCGCCAATATTGGTGATGACGTTGCCGCGCAACAAATCAAACAAACCACGAATGGTATGCAGCAGCACAACATTATGACTGGCTTCGGCGATGGCTAAATGAAAACGCGCATCGGCTAAGCCTTCTTCAGTGCGGCAATTTTCTGCAGAGCCGTCATAGCATGCTTCTAACTGCGCAAAAGCTGCATCTAAGCGTTCGTGGTCTGCTGGCGTGGCACGCAGCGCTGCGTAATACGCGCAAGCGCCTTCTAAGGTATGACGAAATTCGAGCAAATCTTTTTGCGCATCATGCTTTTCTGCGAGCAAGCCAAGCAGTGGATCACTAAAAGTTGTGCCCACTTCTTTACTGACGTAATTACCGCCTCCTTGGCGACTGACCAATAAGCCCTTCGCCACCATTTTCTGAATGGCTTCACGCAGTGAAGGACGCGACACGCCAAACTGCTCAGCAAGCTTGCGCTCCGCAGGCAAACGTTCGCCAGCTTGCAGCACGCCTTCCAAAATCATGGTTTCCAGTTGTTCGACAATCTCATCCGACAAACGGCGCTGCTGTATATGTGCAAAGCTCATCGCTCTCTTCTTACCTAATTAGAACAGCTGATTAAAGGCTACAAGGCTACCACAAGCACTCATTTTCCGCAGTCTATACCACGCTGCAGCAGCGCCTCTTATCGATAGCGCCCAACTAAAGTATCAGACAAAATAATTGACAGATGACGGCTCGCGTATTTTACTTAAAAACACAAACTGTAAACTGGTATGACCAATTTATAAAAACAACAGTATCATAGGGCCTAACCATGTCAAATATATCTACCTTGGTTTTTCATCTTGTAAGTTGCGCAGAGCAGCTATTGGAGTTGCATTATGTCGCCTAGCTTACTGGCTTTATTAGCCTTTGCGCCGATCTTACTCGCCGCTATATTATTGATTGGTTTACGCTGGCCGGCTAAGCATGCAATGCCGTTAGTCTTTGCCATGACTGCAACAATTGCGTTGTTCTTTTGGGAGATGAGCTTTAACCGAATTCTAGCTTCAACCCTGCAAGGACTGGTGGTTACCGCAGGCATACTGTGGATTATTTTTGGTGCGATTCTACTGCTCAACACCCTAAAGCATTCGGGTGGAATCCAAGCGATTCGTGCCGGCTTTATGACCATCAGCCCAGACCGCCGTGTGCAAGCCATTATCATTGCTTGGTTATTCGGTTGCTTTATTGAAGGAGCATCAGGCTTTGGTACGCCAGCAGCGATTGTCGCACCGCTATTGGTCGCGATCGGTTTTCCTGCAATGGCCGCCGTTATGCTCGGCATGTTGGTGCAAAGTACGCCGGTATCTTTCGGAGCAGTCGGCACACCGATTATAATTGGTATTACTAGTGGTTTAGATAGCGAAGCAGTCGGGGCACAACTCTTAGCCAATGGTTCGGACTGGGCAAGTTTTTTACAGTTAATCACCAATCAAGTGGCGATTGTGCATGCCATCGTCGGTACTGTTATTCCATTGATAATGGTTTTAATGCTCACGCGCTTCTTTGGTAAAGAAAAAAGCTGGAAAGCCGCTTTTGAAATTATTCCATTCGCATTATTTGCCGGTGTCGCTTTCACTATTCCCTATGCAGCAACCGGTATCTTATTAGGCCCAGAGTTCCCTTCTCTATTAGGTGGTCTAATCGGTTTAGCGATTGTTACCACTGCTGCGCGCTTTAATTTTCTTACGCCAAAAACCACCTGGGATTTTTCCCCTGCCAAAGAATGGCCAAGCGAGTGGTTAGGCTCGATTGAAATGAAACTGGATAACCTGACCAGCAAGCCAATGAGCAGCTGGTTAGCTTGGCTTCCCTACGTTTTAGTTGGCTTACTATTGGTGATCAGCCGTGTTTTCCCAAGCGTCGGTAGCGCAATGAAATCGGTGGTAATAAAGTTTCCCAACATCCTTGGTGAAGCGGGAATCAACGCTGACTTTATGCCGCTGTACTTGCCGGGTGGAATCTTAGTGATTGTCGCTTGCAGTGCGTATTTTTTACACAGAATGCAATGGCAGCATTTTCGTGCGGCCTTAAGTGAGTCCAGCCGCGTTTTACTCGGTGCCGGCTTTGTTCTGCTATTCACCGTGCCGATGGTGCGCATCCTGATCAACTCAGGAGTCAATGCTGCAGATATTCCGAGCATGCCGATTGCCATGGCACGTTTTATTGCTGACAGCGTTGGCGGTATTTATCCTCTATTGGCGCCTAGTATTGGCGCTCTTGGAGCATTTATTGCCGGTTCAAACACTGTCAGTAATATGATGTTCAGCCAGTTCCAATTTGGCGTAGCGGAAAACCTCGGTATTTCCACCGCGATCATTGTTGCTGGCCAAGCCGTTGGCGCAGCCGCAGGCAACATGATTGCCATTCATAACGTGGTGGCTGCATCTGCTACTGTAGGTTTACTGGGGCAAGAAGGCTCAACCTTACGAAAAACCATTTGGCCGACCATGTACTACGTATTTTTTACCGGGCTGATTGTGTTATTTGCCGTCAATGTACTGGGGATCAGTGATCCGTTAATGCCTTAACACTCTACTGAAAAGGGTCAGGCATGCGTACACTGAGCGCATACCTGACCCGTTTGCGTTTCCATATTCACGCCGTCGGAGCTGACCATGAGCCATCTATTTTATAACGCCGTGCCTCAAGAAACTCGGGTTGCACCGCCACGCAAGCCCGCGCGCACTTACCCAATCGGCAAGCCCACTCAGGTGTATTTATTTGGCACCTGCGTGGTCGATTTATTTTTCCCTGAAGCTGGGATGGATGCGATTCACTTGTTAGAGCGTGAGGGCATTCGCGTTGACTTCCCGCAAGGACAGAGCTGCTGTGGGCAACCCGCCTACACCTCGGGTTACACCGAGCAAGCCCGCGAAGTGGCGCGTGCGCAGCTCAAACTGTTTGAGAACGACTGGCCGGTAGTGGTGACATCAGGCTCCTGCGCTGGGATGTTTCGTGAACACTATCCAGATTTATTCAAAGACGAACCCGACATGCTAGCCAAGGTTAAGCATCTCGCCGCACGCACTTATGAGCTGGCTGAGTTTTTACTGCACGTCTGCCAAGTACAGCTCACTGACAACGGCAAGCCTTTACAAGTGGCGCTGCATACTTCCTGCTCAGCCCGTCGCGAAATGAACACCCATTTGCATGCGCGCACGTTACTCGGTCAGCTCGCCCAAGTTGAACGGGTTGAACATGACCACGAAAGCGAATGCTGTGGCTTTGGCGGTACCTTCTCAGTACGGATGCCAGATATTTCTGGGGCGATGGTCGCCGACAAAACCCAGTCTTTACTGGCCAGCGGCGCGCAGCAGGTGGTCAGCGCCGACTGCGGTTGCTTAATGAATATCAATGGTGCCTTTGAGAAACAAAACATACCCTTGCTCGGACAGCATCTGGCCAGCTTTTTATGGCAACGCACGCAACCCAAGCAGGAGGGTAGCCTATGAACAGCCAACGCATTCACGCCGTTGATGTGACTGCACGCAACCTTAAAGCCAACGCACGCTTGTCTTTAAAAGACCAACAGTTGCGTAACAATATGCGCAGCGCCATGGACTCGTTGATCAGCAAGCGCATCATTTCGATGCCCGATGAAGATGAGCGCGAGAACCTGCGCGAGCTGGGCAACAAAGTGCGCGCACGTGCTTTATCCGAACTGCCAGATCTACTCGAATTATTGGAAGCCAACTTAATCAAACAAGGCATTCAGGTGCATTGGGCCAGCAGCACAGATGAAGCCAATGCCATTGTTTTGAAGATCGCGCAAACCCGTAATGCCAAGCAGGTGATTAAAGGAAAATCCATGGTCAGTGAAGAAATGGCCATGAATGAGCACCTCACCGAGCACGGCATTGAGGCGCTTGAGTCGGATATGGGCGAATACATTATTCAGTTGGATAATGAAAAACCGACGCACATTATTATGCCGGCCATCCATAAAAATGCTGAGCAAGTGGGTCGTTTATTCGAGCACCGCTTAGCCCTGCCCTATACCAATGATGTTGACAGTTTAATTCAGTCTGCTCGCGGTATTTTGCGGGAAAAATTCTTTCATGCTGATATTGGTATTTCCGGCGTCAACTTTGCGGTCGCCGAAACTGGCACTTTGTTGCTGGTGGAGAATGAAGGTAATGGCCGCATGTCGACCACGGTGCCGCCGGTGCATATCGCCGTAACCGGCATTGAAAAAGTCGTCGCCAATTTACAAGACACCGTACCGTTATTGTCGTTACTGACCCGCTCGGCGCTCGGTCAAGGCATCACCACTTATGTGAATATGATCTCAGCGCCGCGCCAGCCCGGCGAACTCGATGGTCCAGAAGAAGTGCACTTGGTCTTGCTGGATAACGGTCGCAGCCAAGCTTTTGCTGACAGCGAACTGCGACAAACACTCAATTGCATCCGTTGCGGCGCCTGTATGAATCACTGCCCGGTGTATACGCGGATTGGTGGCCAGGCCTATGGCACGGTGTACCCAGGTCCTATTGGTAAAATCATTTCGCCGCATTTATTAGGCTTAGAAAACACTCCTGATCATCCGTCGGCTTCGTCACTCTGCGGTGCGTGCGGTGAAGTCTGTCCGGTGAAAATCCCAATCCCAGCGCTATTACGCCGCCTGCGTGAAGAGAACGTTAAATCACCACAACAAACCGGTCAGGTGATGGATGGACAAGGCAGCCGTTACTCTGCAAAAGAGCGCCTACTATGGAAAGGCTGGCAGTATTTTAATAGCGTGCCTCTGCTGTATAAAGCCGGCACGTTTATGGCCACGCGCTTTGGCGGTTTAACCCCTAAAAATCTTGGGCCATGGACACAAAACCATAGTGCGCCGAAACCCGCAGCGCGCAGTTTGCATGAGTTAGCCAAAGCACATTTGGAGAAAAAATCATGAGTGCCCGCGATAAAATCCTAGCCAGCTTACGCAGCAGCCTCGAAGGCACCACGCCCATTGCCGATCCTTTCGATGCAACGTTAGTGGATGAGCCTTGGCGTTATGCGCCAGCAGAGCGCGTCACGCGTCTGAAAGAGTTGATGACCGCCGTGCACAGTGAAGTGCTACTAACAAACAGCCACGAATGGCCAAAGTTACTCGCGGATGTATTAGCCGCACGTAAGATCAATAAGCTGCTTATTGCACCCACCACTGCGCATGGCCAAGCGTTTAGCAAGCACTGCCAAACGACGCAAAATCCTCTGCAATTACTGGCCTATGACCGCCCAATTGAAGAATGGAAACGCGAGCTGTTTGATGATGTGCCCGCCAGTTTTACCGGTACCTTGGCAGGTATTGCTGCGACTGGCACCTTGGTTGTGCAGCCTAGCTCTGATGAGCCGCGCTTAATGAGTTTAGTGCCGCCACTGCATATCGCTTTACTCAATGCCAGTCAGATTTACGACAATCTGTATCAGGCGCAGCAACATTGGCCCAAACCCATGCCGAGTAATTTACTGCTGATTTCTGGCCCGTCGAAAACGGCGGATATTGAGCAAGTGCTGGCCTACGGCGCACACGGCCCGAAAGATTTGATCGTCTTAATCGTGGAGGATGCATGAGCTTACCTGTCGCGTTTCTAAGCGCCATCGAGCAGCAGATTCCGAGCCAGCGTTGTTTTTCTGATCCGTTGTCGATGCTGACCATGGGCACTGACGCGAGTTTTTATCGCCTGCTGCCAAAGCTAGTGGTTCGCGTGGTGTCAGAAGCTGAAGTGGCGTTTATTCTGCAACAGGCCAGCGCCCAGCAGGTAGCAGTGACCTTTCGCGCCGCCGGTACCAGCTTATCAGGGCAAGCCATCAGCGATTCCGTATTAATCGTCTTGGGCGACCACTGGAATAACAAAGAGATTCTCGACAACGGTCAACGCATCCGTTTGCAGCCGGGCGTCATTGGCGCACATGCCAATCAAGCCTTGGCGCATTTACAACGCAAAATAGGCCCTGATCCGGCCTCGATCAATGCGGCAAAAATTGGCGGCATTGTTGCCAACAACTCCAGTGGCATGTGCTGCGGCACCGCGCAAAATAGCTACCAAACGTTATCGGCTATGCGCTTATTACTGGCCGATGGCAGCGCCGTCGACAGTGCAGACTTAGTCAGTGTCAGCCAATTTAGAAACAGCCACCGCGAACTTTTACAGCAGCTCGGTCAGTTAGCCGAAGAAACGCGTAACAACAGCGAACTCGCGGCAAAAATCAAACACAAGTACCGCTTAAAAAACACCACAGGTTTGTCACTGAATGCCTTAATTGATTTCAGCGATCCAATCGATATTCTCACCCATCTCATGGTTGGCTCTGAAGGCACGCTGGGCTTTATCAGCTCTGTCACTTACGACACCGTGCCAGACTACCCGCACAAAGCCACCGCCTTGGTGGTATTTCCCGATGTAGAAACCTGTTGCCAAGCAGTGGTAGTACTTAAGCAACAAGCGGTGTCTGCAGTTGAGCTATTGGATCGCCGCAGTTTGCGCAGTGTGCAGCACATGGCTGGAATGCCAGACTGGATTGAGCAACTCGGCAGTACGGCATGCGCACTACTGATTGAGTCACGCGCCGCTGACAAGCCACTGCTTGAGCAACAACTGCAACAGATCAATCACGCCATTGCGCATTTCCCTAAAGAACAACACATTGCTTTTAGCCAAGACCCTGCGGTGTACGAACTACTGTGGCGGATGCGTAAAGACACCTTTCCTGCAGTCGGTGCGGTGCGTGAAAACGGTACCACAGTGATTATTGAAGATGTCACTTTTCCGCTGGAGCATCTGGCGGCTGGAGTGAATCGCTTGCTCGCGCTGCTGGATCAATTCCAGTATGACGAAGCGGTTTTATTTGGTCATGCGCTGGAAGGGAATTTGCACTTTGTTTTTACTCAGCGCTTCGATCAGCCGAAAGAAATCGCGCGCTACCGTGTTTTCATGGAAGCGGTCAGTCATCTGGTGGCAGTTGAGTTTGGTGGTTCGCTTAAAGCCGAGCACGGCACGGGCCGTAACATGGCCCCCTTTGTTGAGCTGGAATGGGGCAGCGATGCTTATCAGCTGATGTGGCGCATTAAGCACTTGCTCGATCCATTGGGTATTTTAAATCCGGATGTGGTGCTGTCCACAGATGCTGAGATCCACTTAAAAAATCTCAAACCCATGCCCGAAGCCAATCCACTCATTGATAAGTGCATTGAGTGCGGGTTTTGCGAGCCCGTCTGTCCAGCGCACGGCTTAACCTTATCGCCGCGCCAACGCATCGTCGCCTGGCGCGACATTCAAGAGAAACAACGCCAAGGCATTGATACCACCGAACTGAAAGCACGTTATCAATACCACGGCGTGGATACCTGCGCCGCCACCGGTTTATGTGCACAGCGTTGCCCGGTCGGCATCAATACCGGTGACTTAGTGCGTGAGCTGCGTGCCAAGCAAGCGCAGCATCCAGAGATCGCTCAGCGCCTTGCGCGCTCATTTGCCGGTGCTGCCAGTGCCGCGCGCTGGGCGCTGAGTAGTGCTGAGTTGGCGCGTAAAATACTCGGTGCGCCACGCATGTATCGTTGGTCACTTAAGCTACATCAGCGCTTCACTGACCTACCCGTTTATCTATCCGCAACCCCTCAAGCAGTTAAGTTTACTCAAGCAGTAAACGCCAGCACCGCGCCAACAGATAAGCCTCGCGTGGTGTATTTTTCCTCATGTGTTTCGCAAGTGATGGGGCCTGCGCATTTAGATGCTGAACAAACACCACTGCGCGAAAAAACCCAGCAGCTGCTGGAGAAAGCAGGCTTTCAAGTGGTTTACCCAGAAGGCATGGACAGCAGCTGCTGCGGCCAACCCTTTGCTTCCAAAGGCTACCCGCAACAAGCCGCTGACAAGCTCAATGAATTGGCCCTGATGTTGTTACGCGCCAGCCGTAATGGCCAAGACCCGATTTACTCAGACACCAGCCCGTGCACTTTGCGTTTGCTCAAAGACTTGAATGATTCACGCTTAAACATTTACGACTCAGTGCATTTTCTGCGTGAAGAAATCCTGCCGCGTTTAACCATTAAGCCGCTCGACAGCAAAATTGCTGTGCACATCACCTGCAGCACCCAACACCTCAATCAAGCCGATAATTTCCTAGCGATTGCCAAACAATGCGCCAAAGAGGTTGTGGTGCCAGAAGGGATTCATTGCTGCGGCTTTGCCGGCGATAAAGGCTTTACCTTACCTGAGCTTAACCAACACGCCCTGCGCGATTTAGCGGTGCAAGTGGACAGCTGCAGCGCTGGTTTTTCCACCAGCCGCACCTGTGAAGCAGGACTCAGCAGCTACAGCAATCTGAGCTATCAGCACTTGGTGTATTTGGTTGACAACGTCAGTGAGGCGAAGCAGTAAAGCTATAGCACCACGGCAAGCACACCCTGAGCTTGCCGTTTTTAAAGCGCATCTGCATGTGCAATAGCTTGCTGCACTCGCTCGGTAAACTCAGAGCTGCCATGATAGGTAAAGACTAACGTCTCAATCGCACGGGTCATGGCCACATAGAGTAAACGCGCTTCGCTTTCCAGTTCCGTTTTCTTATTCGGCATTTGATTAAGATGTGCAATAAAAACCGTGTCAAACTCCAAGCCTTTACTGGAAAACATACTGACAATTTTCACGCTTGGCTCAGCACTAAATAGATAACGTTTAGCGCTATCATCGCGCGTACTGGCAAAAGCAATACCGTTCAAAGCTAATGCTTTTTCGGCACTTTCAGCCTGATGACCACTCCGATAGAGAATAGCGATTTTATCAGGCGAAAGACCCAACCCTATCAACTGACCAATGCGCTCTGCGATATAACGCCATTCATCTTGTGCGGATGCAAAATGGTGTATTTCAGGCATGTCTCCGCGACGCCCTGCACTGTCAGGATTAAGCGTTGGAATCTGATCTTCTTGCTGCTCATCCGTAGTAATAAAGAGGGTTTGCGCAAAGTGCTTGGCCACCATCAAAATCTCTAATGTATTGCGATAGTTGGTACGTAATACCGTAGTGCGCCCTCGCGCTTGAATGCCAACACTAGAGAAAGTAAAGCCAAGGGTTTTCTTATTCTTATAAATAGACTGTGCATCATCATAAAGCACCAATAAAGCGTCGGTCTGAGGATCTAGCAAAGGCACCACAACCTTAAACCAATCAGACTCAAAATCATGCGCCTCATCAATCAAAATCGCAGCATATTGGTGATGATCAATTCTGCCTGTTTGCACAGCGTCAATCGTGCTCGTAACTTGTCGCTGAAAATACTGCCCACTACCTTCAGCCACATTTACTTGGTGACGTTTTAAAAGTTGTGCACACCAGCCATGAAAATGTTGCACCTCAATTTTCTCACCCATTTGGCTTTTCTGGATCACTTGCTGCAAACGGCTAGCCAGTGATTTGTTATAGCACAACACTAAAATCGGTTTGTTTGATAAGGCTGCTAAATACTGGCTGCGATAGCCCAAAATCATTGTTTTACCGCTGCCAGCCACACCATGAATAACTCGGTGCCCGTGACCCAAAGACCGCGCTAATTGCTCTTGTTGTAAGTCCATGACTTTAAGTAAAGACGGCATCGGAGCCTGCGCCTCGGTCAACAAGCCAAATTGACCGCTGTCCACGTTGATGCGTACTTCAGGATATAAATGATAACGGACGCGATTAACTTGCTCTTGGCTCAAATAACAAGGAAAGACTTGGTGAAACATCTCCCATAAACGCTGCTGAAAATCTTCTGCTGACGTGGATTCGAGCATCTCATCTTGGCAAATAACTCGCCCTTCGTCGATCACTGCACCTAACTGATGCTCTTCAAACAATTTGCGAGTGATATTGGTGAGCACTACGCCCCAACCATAAGGCATGATCAAGTTGCCTTTATAGGCTCCAGACGTTTGCTTAAGGAGGCCATCTTTTTGCAGTAACACCGCAGCTTCCAGAGCATAAACTCGGGCTTGAGTCAGCGGGTTTTTGTCTGTTTTTAACTCACCACCAACTTTTAACTGTGCCTCACCCTTGGTGATCGAGTGAATGGTATCAATTTTCCAGTCTTTAACTTCTAAAATCAAAATACCGCGATTAGGATGCAGCACCATAAAATCAGGCTGTAAAGCTTTAGGCCCAATCGGCACATTAAACCAGCACAGATAATCGTCTTCGAGCTTCTTTTCTAAACGCTCGGCAAAGCGTCGCTCACCCGTTGTATCAAATGCACAAGCACTGCGTGCAGGAAAAAATAACGCCATCAGCCTTCGCCTTACTGCAAAATATCCATTTTATGACTGCGCAAGCTTAATTCTTACATCAATTAACTCAAGCTCAGCCCGTTTAATCCAACCACTCAACTCATCAGATACAACAACGCATAAAAGCCTGCCAAACTCACTAGCACCGACAGCAGCATGTTTTTAATCACCAGCGCGCAGCCAATACTAAAGATCGCCGCGTAGGTATAAGGGTTGCTGGCTAACCCGGCTAAACCAGTATCACCCAGTAAAATAGGTCCACAAATTGCCGTCAGCAAACAGGGTGCAGAATACTGCAGCGCTTGGCGGATAAAGATCGGTAAACGAATCGGTAAGCGCGGCTCAAGTAACAAATAACGATTAAAAAAAACAATGCCAGCCAGTGCAAAAATCAGCAGCCAAATCATACGACCTCCCCGCGCCAGCGTGCGACCATCACCGCGCAGAGCATTCCGAGCAGCCCAGCAATCACGATCGCTCCGGCAACGGCCAAACTACTCAAAATAAGCGACAGCACCAATGAAATCACCACGCCAACTAAGGTGCTGAGACGCTTAATCATCGGCACGACAATGGCGATAAAGGTCGCGACAATCGAGAAGTCCAAATGGTAGTCGGCCAGATTCGGCACCGATGCAGCCAGCACTACACCGATAACAGTAAAGCCAATCCAGGCTAAGTAAAAACACAAACCGGCTCCGATTAAATAAGCAAAATCGTATGCACGCTTGCCCACACTTAAAGCAAACAATTCATCAGTCAATAAAAACGCCACCGGCAGACGTTTTTTTAACGGCAGCGTGGATACATGCTCACGCAGAATCAGCGCATAGAGTAAGTGCTGCGCGGTAATCACCAGAATGGTTAAGCAAATCGCGATAAAACCACTGCCCGCAGCTACCATGCTGATCGTTACTAATTGCGCAGCGCCAGCAAAGACAAACACCGACAGACCAACACTTTGCAATGGCGTAAAACCCTGACTGACGGCCATCGAGCCTGCTAAGACTCCCCAAGGGAGTACAGCTAAACATAGAGGTAGGATATGCAGTGCACCGAGCCAGAATCTTTGCTGGCTGGATGAAGATAAATCAGTCATATACAACAACGGCAGTCAATTTAAGGTGGCTAGTCTAACGGAAAACAACGCAACCCACACAACCCAAGCCTTTGCACTGAACATGCTCATGCACAGCACGGGTAGCGCTAACAAAGCTCGGCATTTGGAAAAGAATAAGCACGCTTAAACAACGTTATCGATAACTGAGCCCCTTCAGCCTGCCAGTTCGCAGCAATTACGCCCATTATTCTTGGCCTGATATAAAGCGTTATCGGCACGCCGTAATAGATTCTCAAAGTACTCATCTTGCTGAAGCTCAGCAGCGCCAATACTGACGGTAATAGTAAAGGGCTCATGCACCTTTCGGGTTTCTAATGCTGCTGAATTAATCGCAAAAGCGTTGCGCAATCGATTGGCCACAGTTAAAGCAGCCTCAGTGGAGGTATTGGGTAATACAGCGACAAACTCCTCACCACCGAAGCGACAAAATATATCGTCCTCGCGCAGCACCTGTTGAGCAATGGCAACAAACCGACACAGCACTTTATCGCCAAAATCATGTCCTAAACAGTCATTCACTTTTTTGAATTCATCCAGATCAATCATCAACACACTTAGCGGTAACTGGTGACGGCGCGAATGCGCCACGGCTTTTTCAAACAGTAGGCCACATGAACGTCGATTCAGCGCACCAGTTAACGGGTCATGATTAGCCTGATGGTCGAGGTCAGTTTGCAGACGTTCAGCAGTCATCAAAACCATGCCAAGAGTGATAGCAATCATTGAACACAATAGCCAAAACAACATGAAAGCAGCGACACCATTTGGGTTCAATGGATCGATTAGTGTTGGGGTGTCTTGGGCAGCTATTGCGCGGATCAAAAAAATCACTGCATTGACGGCATAAATACAGCCTGTTGCGCGCAGCGCTGGAGATTTGGAGTTAGCGGATAAGAGCACATCACGGGCAATCAATAGTGACAAGAGCGCGACCAGAAAAGCATTGCTGATCGCATTGATTGCTATGGAGTATTGAATTTGCGCGATAACAATCCAAGCTAAGCCAACAGCCGCTAAAACCGCTAAAAAAACCGGCTTTACCGAAGACTTACCAAGAAAGCGTCGAAAACCATCCCAGCTCAACACAAGCCCAATAACCGCAAACCCTTGACCCAGCGATAAGAAGGGATACAACTGAGATTTACCATAAGCAAGGATCATGGCGAAGGTCATTACCGCGCTAACACCAGCCAATGCCCAACGGCCAAGTCCTGGAATATTGCGGTGCATGCGCCACAATAAAAACCTAGCGCCAGCACAAAAGGCAGTTGCCAAGGTCACCGCCACCAGTAATGTGCCTATATCAAAATGCATATCGTTATTATCCGCTAAGCGTAAAATTTTTAGCCTGATTCTTAGCTGTGATGCTTCATGTAGTAACCGCACGGAGACTCACGACTGAAAACCTAAGCCTATGAATAGCATACTAATTCTTGGCTTCTCTAAAATTCGGCAGGAGCAAGCTATTCAGCCCCCTTGCGCACGGCTAGGTAAGACATGGTTCTAACTGCTTTAGCTCTCCGCTAGTGCCGCCGCTTCTTCCACATTCACCGCGACTAAACGTGAGCAACCTGGCTCATGCATGGTCACGCCGAGCAACTGATCAGCCATTTCCATGGCGATTTTGTTATGGGTGATGTAGATGAACTGTACTTTTTCCGACATTTCTTTAACCAAGCGCGCATAACGACCGACGTTGGCGTCATCCAAAGGTGCATCGACTTCATCGAGCATACAAAACGGCGCAGGATTAAGTTGGAAAATGGCAAACACCAAGGCCAGCGCGGTCAAAGCTTTTTCGCCACCGGAGAGTAAATGAATGGTGCTGTTTTTCTTACCCGGTGGACGCGCCATGATCGCCACACCAGTGCTGAGCAAGTCATCGCCGGTCATTTCTAAGCTGGCATGACCACCGCCAAAGACTTTCGGAAACAGCTCTTGCAAGCCGTTATTGATTAAATCAAAGGTCTCTTTAAAACGGTTACGGGTTTCCCGGTCGATTTTGCGAATGACGTTTTCTAAGGTATCCAGCGCTTCGACCAAGTCATCATTTTGCGCATCCAAATAGGTTTTGCGCTCAGATTGCTGACGGTACTCTTCAATCGCGGCAAGGTTAATCGCTCCCAAACGCTCAATGCGCGCTGCCACAGCCGCCAGTTGCTGCTCCCAGACAGTTGACTCAGCACCCACAGGTAACTGCTCAAGCAGCTTATGCACGTCCAATTCAAGTTCTTGTAACTGCTGATTGAGGGTGTCTTTTTGTACACTCAAGGTTTGCCAAGCCAGACGTTGCCGCTCTAGCTGTTCACGCACAGCTTGCGCACGCTGTTCGGCTTGACTGCGTTGTTTCTCGGCATCCCGCATCTGTGTGTCGGCATCTTCGAGAGCAGTACGCGCAGCGCGCAGCTCATCATCAATGCTTAAGCGGGTTTGTAATAACTCTTCCAACTGCGCACGCAACTCATCAATCGGCGACGCACCTTCTTCAAGGTTTAAATTGAGTTGCTCACGGCGCTGATTGGCTTGAGCAAACTGCTGCTCTAAACGCTGCAACGCTTGTTCAGTGGAGCGCTTTTGCGTGCTGAGTGTGCTGATGCGCAAGGCTAATTGATGCTGGGTATTTTTATCCTGCTGGGCTTGCTGACGTAACTGCTCAAACTGGCTGCGCAACTGACCCTGCTCGGCTTGCAGCTGCTGCTGTTGCTGCTCGGCGCTGGCCATATTATCTAGCGCATCTTGCAATAACAGACGCGCTTCAGCCATCTGCTCAGCTTCAATCTGCTGCTGCTCGCTCACATCGGCAAGCTCTGCATGGATGGCAGTACGGCGCAGTTGCAGCTGTTCAACGCGAGCGAGCTTGGCCGAGAGCTGGCTTTTCAACTCACTTAAAGCGCGATGGGCACTTTGCTCATCACGGCGTAATTGCTCGCCCTGCTCTTGCACCGAATGACGCGCATTGTTTAGCGCTTGCAACTGATCGGCCAACGCCTGCTGCTGTTCATCCAGCTCAGCAACACTCAACAGCAACGCGTCCAACTCTTGCGCGCGCGCCAACACACCGCTGTTCTGCGCATCGCCACGCTGCACGGTTAGAAAATGCGCGGCCAGCCAATAGCCATCTTGACTGACCACACTTTCGCCGCTGTTTAACTGGGCTCGCAGCACTAACGCCTCATCCAAGGTTGCCACCGCATACACTTGCGCCAGCCACGGCGAGACATCCAGCGAAGCAGACAATACTTTGCTTAACAAACTGTCTTTAACCGGTGCAACTGCTGGACTATTGCTGACCAGACGTAAATGACCGCTGCTTAAATCAGTCAGCGCCAAATCATCCCAATGATCGACTTGCACCGCTTGTAAATCAGCCGCTAAGACTGTCTCTACGGCCAACTCCCAACCGGCGGCAACCTTCAAGCCATCGAGCAAACGTGGCTGCTGTTGTAACTGCTGGCTGACCAACCACTCTTGCACGCCTTGCTCAGGATTGAGAGCGGCTTGCTGCAGTGCTTCTAAGGCCGAAATGCGCCCCTGCATGCGCTGCAGTTGGCCTTGCACCTGCTGCTGTTGCTGGTTTTTTTCAGTCAGTTGCTCTTGCGTGTCTTGCAACTGCGCGGCTTGTAACTGCTGGGTGGCTGATAATTCATCAAGGTGCGCTTGCGCTTCATCGACGCGCTCATGCAACTCATCCAAAGACTCCGCCAACGGATCTTCAATTAAATTCTGTTGTTCGTCTTGCAAACGTTGCTGGCGAGTGATTAAGCGCTGGCTATTTTGTTCCAGCTGATCGATTTTAGCGCGCTGCACACTGGCCTCGCTTCGCGGCTGTGCGCTTTGCTCAGTCAAGGTATTCCAACGTTCTTGCCAATCCTGCATGGCCTCTTCAGCTTGCAGGAAAGCATCAGCCGAGCACTCTTCATTGAGTTGCGCCTCGGCCTGCTGCTCAGTCAATAGCGCCAATTCTTCATCTAAGCCGGCCAACAGTTCACGGTCGCTGGCTAAATGGCTTTCGGTCTCAAGTCGCATGCGCTCGGCTTCACGCAAGTCTTCTTGCAGCTGGCCTAAACGTTGCTGCGCGTGCTGAATGCTTTGCTCATGTCGCGCAATATCGGCACCAATCGCATAAAAACGCCCTTGCACGCGATTAAACGCATCGGATAACTCATGATGACCATCGCGCAGCAACTCGATCTTCGCGTCAGCTTGACGTTGTTCGGCGATGCAGGCTTGTAGGGCTGTTTCTAGCTCACTGATAACCGCTTCATGCTCGCCAGCTTGGCCATTGAGTTGCTGCCAACGCAATGCTGTCAGTTGTGCTTTTAAGCTGTTTTCTTCAGTTTTGTATTCTTGATATTTTTCTGCTGCATGGGCTTGGCGCTGCAAACGCTCGATTTGTCGGCCCAACTCTTCGCGCAAATCGAGTAAGCGCTCTAAGTTTTCTTGTGTGCGACGAATTCGGTTTTCAGTTTCACGGCGACGTTCTTTGTATTTAGAAATGCCTGCCGCTTCTTCAATAAAAATGCGCAAATCATCTGGGCGCGCTTCGACCAAACGCGAAATCATGCCCTGCTCAATAATCGCGTAGCTGCGCGGGCCAAGACCGGTACCGAGGAAAATATCAGTGATATCACGGCGGCGACACTTCACCCCATTGAGGAAATAGGTGCTTTGCGCCTCGCGGGTGACGCGGCGACGGATCGATATTTCGGCATAACTGGCATATTCGCCGCGCAGGGTACCGTCGCTGTTATCAAACACCAGTTCAATGCTGGCTTGCGAAATCGGTTTACGGGTATTGGAGCCATTGAAAATCACATCAGTCATTGATTCACCGCGCAAGTTCTTCGCCGAGCTTTCGCCGAGCACCCAGCGCACTGCATCAATAATATTCGACTTGCCGCAACCATTGGGGCCCACCACCGCGGTCATATTGCTCGGGAAGCTTGCCGTAGTGGGATCAACAAAGGATTTAAAGCCGGCCAGCCGGATGCATTTCAGACGCATGAATCAATGCTCTCCTGACAAGGCACTGAGTACCAATTGGCAGTTTTTTTGCGCATACGCATGCAGCAGCCCAGGAATATCCTCGACTTCACGTGCCTGAACGGCGACCAATAACTGGTCAAAAATACGCGTCAACTGCTCCATTTCAGCGCTCCGCTGCTTAAAAGCCAAATGATAAGTACGCCCTACTGCTGGAATAACATTGGCTAAGGCCTGCCGTAAATACGGGTTATCGACCACAGGCGTGGCCACCTCAATTACGGCGAAACAATGCTTAACAAACCCATCCACATCATTATTTTGCACACTCAACTGCATTGCTCGGCGCACCCCAACAAAAGGCAACAACTGACTTTGAGTCTGCCAACGCTGCGCCAACAAGGTGCCGAGCAATATATATAAATCGGTGCTTAAGTCATACAAATCTTGCACATTCTGCGCGGTCAGCACACGAACCTGTGCGCCACGTCGCGGATAAATATCCACCAGATAGCAACGCTGCGACAACAGCAGCGCTTCGCGCACTGAGCTACGGCTGACCTGATAGGTCTGCGCAATCGCCATTTCACGCAGCGCAAAACCACCGGCCAGTTCACCGCAAATAATACGCTGCGCCAGCGCATCAGCAATACTTCGCGTCAAACCGGCAGCATTGGGCAGCAACTTAATGGACTGATTTTTTTGATTTAAAGGCATCGGCGCAGTGTACAAGAAAGCGTCTGTCAACGCAGTGGCTTAGCTGACAAAGAAGCGGTACTGAGCAATTCATCCTTGCTATGAGCTACTAAAATTGTAGGCCGTCCATTTATGGGTGGCACGCGCGTTAAAAACACCCCAATGCATGAGCACCACAACCATAACTAAACCACCGGATTACAAGTCTATGTCACCCCTAAAGGAGTGACCTACAGGACTGCCGAACTGCTCAAATGGTAGGCCGTCCATTTATGGGCAACACACGCGTTAAGAACACCCCAATGCATGAATATTCCAAACCATGACAAAACTCAGTAGCATCCTCACGGTTTTATATGGCGGCTTGGCTGTGTAAGATTAACGCACTGATAATTCGAGAGGTTACCCATGCAAGATAATTCAATAACGCCCTGGTTAGAAGAAATCCAAGCCAACTGGTTACCTTTGCTGGTGCAATATGGCAAACATATTGTCTTTGCTCTCATCACATTAGCTATTGGATGGTGGCTAATCGGCCGTATTGTCAGCAGTCTTGGGCTCTTCATGGATAAACGTCACGCAGACCCGATGGTGACTGGCTTTTTAAGCTCTCTGCTCAACGCTTTATTACGTGTACTACTGCTGCTTAGCGTCGCCGGTATGGTTGGTATTGAAACTACTTCCTTTATCGCCTTGATCGGTGCTGCCGGTCTTGCCGTTGGTTTAGCTTTACAAGGCAGCCTCGCTAACTTTGCTGGCGGCGTGCTGATTTTGTTTTTGCGTCCCTTTCGTGCCGGTGATTACATCGAAGCGCAAGGCACGGCTGGCACCGTAGAAAGCATTATGATTTTCCACACCATCCTGCGCACAGCCGATAACAAAGTGATTATTCTGCCCAACGGCAGCTTATCCAACGGCGCTATTACCAACTACTCACGCAAACCAACCCGCCGTGTTGATATCAATGTTGGCATTGATTACACCGATGACATTAAAAAAGCGCGCAGCGTACTACTCGGCTTAGCTGCAGCCGATCAGCGCGTATTGAAAGACCCCGCAGCAGTGGTTTACCTAACCTCTTTGGGGGATAACTCAGTCAATCTGTCACTGCGGATGTGGACCAATAGCGCTGACTATTGGGGCGTCTTCTTTGAGCTGCAAGAGCAAATGAAAGAAGCCTTTGATCGTGAAGGTCTAAGCTTCCCGTTCCCACAGCGCACCGTGCATATTCAGCAGCCTGAGCAATAAATACAACGGCATTCTGCCAAGGATGGCGGTGTTATCTATGCGGGCAAGCTGCCCGCGCTCCCAAGCAAGCAACTCGCATCACCGCACTCCTTAGGTAACTCAAAACCAACCGCAATCCTTCAGCAGTAAAACCTGTATCATCTACAGTCACGCTTTCATCATCCCTATCATTTTATTCTGATTGAGCCAGCCACATGAATGCCGCCAAGCGTTATGAAATTTTTAGCCGTTTTCGCGAAGACAATCCTAAGCCCGAAACCGAACTGAACTACTCATCCTCTTTTGAGCTGCTGATCGCGGTGATTTTATCGGCGCAGGCCACTGATGTTGGCGTCAACAAAGCCACCGATAAGTTATTCCCCGTGGCTAATACGCCTGAATCCATTTATGCACTTGGCTATGATGGACTGTGTGAATACGTAAAAACCATCGGCCTCTACCCCACTAAAGCCAAAAACGTCATTGAAACTTGTCGTCTGTTGATTGAGAGACATAACAGCCAAGTTCCCGAGACTCGCGCTGAGCTCGAAGCTTTGCCTGGAGTGGGTCGTAAAACGGCTAACGTCGTTCTCAATACTGCCTTTGGGCAAGTCGCGATGGCAGTCGACACGCATATTTTCCGAGTCAGCAATCGCACCAATATCGCGCCAGGCAAGAATGTTTTAGAAGTGGAAAAGAAGCTGCTCAAGCATGTGCCAAAAGAGTTTTTACTGGATGCACACCATTGGCTGATCTTGCATGGCCGTTACGTTTGCCAAGCGCGCAAGCCACGCTGCGGCAGTTGCCGGATTGAAGATTTGTGCGAATTTAAACAGAAAACTTCTGACGATTAGTTTTATCTATCAAAAATCAAATATCTATTCAAAAAATGATTTTTACCAAATCGTATTTTATGGTTATAAGGTGCGCCAACGGAAACACCCGTCTGCGAGGCTCTAATCATGAGTAAAGAAGATTTAGAAATAGATGACGATTTTGTTGCTGAAGACAGCGAAGAAGTCGAAGAAGATACACCGGTAGAAACAGCAAAAACCAATCTCGCCAAGCGTCGCATGATCGATAACATGCTTGAAGAGCGCCGCTTGCGTAAGCAAATGGCAGAGTACGACTTCGACCTGGATTAACCCCCGTAGGAGCGGGCCATGCCCGCGAACCAAACCAGCACCTTTGTTCGCGGGCATGGCCCGCGACAATCGCTAACTCGCACAGCACCGCCACCACAGCCACAGTGCAAACCACCTATACCGCGATTGCAGCGCAAAACCCATCGAGGGTATGACCCTCTCCTACAGAAAACCAGCCCAACATACCGATCCCGCTCCTACAGAAAACCAGCCCAACATACCGATCCCGCCCCGTAGGAGCGGGCCATGCCCGCGAACCAAACCAGCACCTTTGCACTAGCGCGACTCTGAGCAACCCCAACCCTGTGATGCAAACCACAGCGCATCACACTTCACATTTGCTTTTTAACTGTTCTAGTCTTTACTCAATGTGTCTTGATTAAGAGAACAGCATGCTATGCATACACTTCCAAAAATATTGCATCACGGCGCTAAAAACGGTGTGACGGGTTCATGCCATCAATTGATTATTGATGATAAAAACAGTTTATTGATTGATTGCGGTCTGTTTCAAGGTGCCGAGACCTCTGCAGAAGGCCAAGCCAGTAGCGATCAATTAAGCATTGAGTTTGATATTTCTACGGTTAAAGCCCTGATTGTCACCCACGTGCACATTGATCATGTCGGACGCATTCCCTATTTACTCGCGGCCGGCTTTACTGGACCGATCATCTGCAGCGAACCCTCAGCCAAACTGCTGCCGATTGTCCTTGAAGACGCCTTTAAACTTGGCGTTAGTCGCGATCAGCATCTGGTTGAGCAATACATCAAGCTCATCGCCAGTCGTATTATCGCCCTGCCCTATAACCGTTGGCTGCCGATGCTAAAAACACCACAGGTGAGTATTCGCCTACAACGCGCGGGGCATATTTTAGGCTCAGCCTATGTCGAACTCGATGTGCAAGAGCCAACCTCAGACACCAAACAGCGGGTTATTTTTTCTGGCGACCTTGGCGCACCCTATGCACCGATTTTATCCGCGCCAAAACCTGCCTATCGCGCCGATCTAGTGATTTTAGAAAGCACCTATGGTGACCGCCAGCATCACAGCCGTCGTGATCGTCGTCAGCGCTTACAGAGCGTCATTGAACATGCCTTACGTGATCAAGGCACAGTGTTGATTCCAGCCTTCAGTATTGGTCGCACCCAAGAGCTGCTCTACGAACTGGAAGACATTATCCACCGCAATCAATGCCAAACCTGCCTGACCAGCAGCGCACAAATGTTAAATGAGCAGTCAACGCACGCCCACAGCAGCACCTGGCAGGACATTCCGATTATTTTAGACTCACCCTTAGCCAGTCGCTTTACTCAGGTCTATAGCGAACTACAAAGCTTCTGGGACAAAGAAGCGCAGCAGCGAGTCAATAAAGGTCGCAATCCTCTGGCTTTTAAACAATTGATTACCGTTGACGATCACCGCGACCATCAGCGCATGGTGCAGCACTTAGCTGATACTAAACGTCCGGCCATTGTTATTGCGGGCGGCGGCATGTGCAGCGGTGGCCGCATCGTCAACTATCTCGAAGCCATGCTCGATGAATCGCGCCACAATGTGCTGTTTGTCGGCTATCAGGCGCAAGGCACGCTGGGCAACTTGATTCAGAAATATGGCCCACGCGGCGGTTATGTCGATATCAACCACAAACGTATTGATATCCGCGCAGAAATTAGCACGCTCGCTGGTTACTCCGCGCATGCCGATCAAGCCAGCTTGCTGCGCTTTATCACTGGAATGCGCAAGTGGCCTAAACAAGTGCGTTTAATCCATGGTGAAGCGCAGGCTAAATCAGCCTTGCAAGATAAAATCCGCCATGCTTTTGCCCAGTGTCAGCATCCGGGCGAAGTTATCATTCCTAGTTAATTCTGTGGTCCTGTGGCTTTTCGTCACAGCGTCCATTGACCTAGGTCAAGTCATAACAGCTGGGCTTCTTGAATACTGCAAATGACGCGCTTGCATTGCAATGACCATAAACCTTCCCGGGTACGTGTCTTTTTTGTAATGTGCAGCGCGTCGTTTAACCCTCTAGCGCTACATCTTGATAACAGTATCCTCAAGGTACTGATACTTGTGCGTCTTGATTGCTATCAAGGCGCATTTTTTTGTGCCATGCAAAACTCACATCCTATGCATTGGGAAGCGGAGGTTTAGCATGTCCCGCGCGCAAACACCGATAATCTATTCTTGCTCAGGTTGCTCAAACGTCGCGCAACTGGCGAACACGCTCGCTGTGCGCCTCGATCGCGCAGGATTGGCCGAAATGTCCTGTATTGCCGGCGTCGGCGGCGATGTCAAAGCTCTGGTTAAAAAAGCACAAAGCCCACGCCCCATCATCGTGATTGATGGCTGCCACTTACATTGCGCCAAAGCCTGCCTCAGCCGCCACGATGTAGAAGCCGATGTGCATGTCACCTTAAGTGATTATGGATTGCGTAAACGCTACGGAGAGGACTGCTCGACAGAAGAAGCCGATCGGTTATTTGATGAGTTCACTGAGATTATTGCCAGTGATAGGCTAAGCCAGAAAGCTTAAAGACAGATATCACCAGAGAGACATAAATGTATCAAACCGCAGCATCTAAACTGCGGCTTGATACTTTACAGCGGGTTAGTTAACGCCAGCAGTCGTTGTTATCACTTCTACTACCGCTACTACCTCTTACACCTAAAGCATCCAAGGTTAGTGTTGCGCATTTTGCATCATTAAACTGATTGTTCGCCGTCAAGGTATATCCACCATCATCTGCAACCTTAGCAATGGCCAATGTGTATTTACTGGTAGCAGACCTTGTTGGGCTAGATAAGCCCAATTTGGCGATATCAGCAATAGCAGTCACATACACATTATTCTGCGCAAAATAACGCTCTTGGCGCGCCGCAACATCACTTAAAAAAGCCTGCCCCTCAGTGCGATTGCCACGTTTCACGTACTCGTCATAACTGGGATAGGCAATCGCTGCCAGAATCCCAATAATGGCAACAACGATCATCACTTCAATGAGGGTGAAGCCTTGCTGGACTGCTTTCATCGCTGCGCGCCTCCTGCTTCAGTTGTATCTGAAATATTTTTGAGATTTTGCTCCACTTCGGTGACTGACTGCGGGTACAAATACAACGAATTAATACGGTTATAAGGTGTGCCAACAATACCGCTAAAACCAACGAGATAGCCTGGCTTAAGCTTTAGAATCGCGCTAACGTCCTCGATCTGTACAGTATTTGGCAGACTGTATAAAGTCTCATTAACGTTAATCACATTTTTTCCAAGCTGCACACTTTGCACAATGCCAATATCTTCAAAGGTATTAACCTGAGCACTTGCAGTGAAGCTGGCGGCGCTAAGCACCACCGCAACAGAGAGTAGTATTTTTTTCATGTTATTGTCCCTCAACTACGCGCCAGCTTTGGCGGCCAATACTGGCTGGGTCAGGTGTAATTTCATTACAGGCTGCACCAGTGCACAATTCAAATTTCTTATCAGGACGTTGACCAATACTTAAACCACCTTCACCATCCATTTTAATCGCGGTAATAACCGTAGAGGGATCACCTGTACTGCGGAAGTCATTCCAAGCATGGTGTGAAGTACGTCCGCCGGTTGCAGGATTAATCGCATAAGACCAGTTTTCCACACCTGAAGCACATGGATCGGCATTTGGCACAAGTGATTGGAAATACAAGGTCTGACCGAACTGCAGCATATCGGCAACGATCATCTCTTTACTTAAGGCCAAGTCAAAATACCAGCCTGCTTTTAAACCCGCCCCACCAGCCTCACTAGTTGACCAAGTGCCGTCAGCTGACTGCTTAGCCCAAGGCACTTGCGTGTCACTCAGTAATCGCGCGTCTTTACCATTTAACACAGCGTGCTTGCCAGCATCCATTGTTTGAGCATGCAATTGACCGCGTGTAACCGATGAAAAAGGAAAGCCGCTTTTACCCGCTGAACGAGCTACCTTTGTGGTTGGGTCCCAAACACCGTAAATACTTTGTGAAGAGTCAGTTAAACCGTTTTGATCTGTCTCTGCATAAAAACGTCCAGTGCCGACAACAATAATGTAGCCATTGCTGGTTGGGTGACGAACGATTGAAGGCGCAGCAGTAATCGGCTGACGATTACCACTTCCATCTTTTGCTACAAACAATGCATCGCCTGCAAAAGATGTCTGAAACGTAACTGATTCGCCAGCGCGCGGAGCCTTAGTACGCAAGAACGGGTTATTAGCATCCGCACTCGGTGGCGCCAAGTCGAAACGCCAGACGTTACCTTGCAAGTCACCACTATAAGCGTAGTCAGCAATACCATCGCCATTGATATCTGCCAGCTTAGGTGTGGACATGCCGTTAGGTAGTCCAACCGCTCCTTCAACGACGAGATCTTTACTAAGAGTTCCTTTCTCAATATCAATAATCAATAACGCAGCCTTACCACTCTCACTGCCTGTTGCAGCATAACCATTACCCACAACAGCAGCCCACTTACCATTGTGTAAACGAGCAATGGTGGGTTGTGAGAAGGTATAACCCAACTTAGCTTCATAGCTATTGGCGGCCAACTTATCCTCATTGAACTCCCAGAGCAATGTAATATCATCTGGATTAGTCACATCCAGAGCAAACATACCTTTTCCGCCGGCACCTAAGGTACCAACTAACACGGTACGCCATTTATTGTTAATAAACACATCGGCTACGACGGGTGAACCATCAACAAAATACTGGTGCACAGCTTCGCCATAGCCTTTGCCTGTTAACTTATGCAAGTTTTGGAAAACAGCAGTAGGTACAAAAGCAAACTTTTCTTCACCGGTATTGGCATCAAAGCCATGCAACATACCGTCGTTGGCACCGACATACACCATAGGTTTGCGATTCTTGTGTGCAGTGACAAAGTCTTCGTATTTTTGATCGACTCCTTCAATGCGATTGGCATGCCCTGTTAAATAACGCGCGCCACGTACAGTAATAGGCTTAGAGTTAACAATATCGCCTAACACTGAATCGCGCTTACGGAAGGTAGTGACTTCTTTAGTGCGATCGCCACGTAAAAATTCAATTCGAGCAGCGCCTAAAGTATCAACGTTGTCACCGCGGTCAGGGTCACGATTTAAGGCTGTTTTTTGCGCTGTAGATAAGTTCGACCACTCAAATATTTTTAACCCCCCACCATCTTTAGCCATCATGATTTTACGACCAGTGCCCCTAGCATCCAGTAACTCTTTTGCACTCCAGATTTGAGAGCTTGTTACATTACCATCCGCATCCAGCGTCTTCATGGTGGCAGTTAAGTTGCCAGCCCAATTTTGGTCGGCAGCATAAGAAGCTTGATAGGCGTAGCCGGTACCATCATCACCCACACCAGAGTTGATTGCTGGGCTCGAGCCGGTAGTACTACGGCCACTGATGCGTTCAAGAATCTGCTGGAAGGCTTGAACTAATGCGTCCGGGCTGTCAGCACTAAAGAACTCACCGCGCGAGTTAATCGCAGCATGCCATAAATCGTAAATGGTCGACGCTGTATTCGCATTAATATCAGGCCATGATAAGCCGTTTGAACCGAGCGCTTTTAGCTCCTCAATATTAGCAAAGGTTGGACTAAGTTCGTCACCGTTCCAGGTAGGCGCGTTTTGAGTACCATTAGCTATACTCTTAGTAAGCGAGTTAGATAAACCTAAGCCCACAGTAAAGTTAACCATATGCTGCCAAGTTGCGGGATTATTACGCGGGTCCCAATAATCACTACTAGCATCACCGGTTTTAATTGGCATATAGGGGGCAATCTTGTTATCCAAATCAGTTCTTAAATCATTTGCCCAATAAAAAAACGCACTGTCTGCTAAAGTTTTAGCAGTATTGGTAGTTGTGCGCCCATCCCAATAAGGTGCTTTAACACCAGTGTATGCAGTGCCATCTGGAAGTGTTTTTGCAGTACTATCCGCATTAGCTTTATCATTATCACGACCGTTCCACATACCATCTGTCATTAAGACATGGTAGTTGGCACGGCACACTGCTTTATCACTAGTCTCTCCTTTGACAAATTCACCAGCACGGTACATCGCCTGGTGCAATGGTGTTCCACCGCTAGCAGGGAAAGTATCAATCCACTTAAAAAAGTTAACCCTATGCGCTCCGGTGAAGCGATCCATTTTATTACTATTACAATTTCCGCTACTAGAATTAGAGCCCATATTACAACTGTTTAGTGCGCCCCAAGTTAAGCGCACATTATCAGGCATAGTATAAAAAGCTAAGTTAGCGGAAGACCGAGTAGCTAAGTTTCTATTTCTATAAAATGAATACCAAATTGCAAAATTCTTTTTCTGAGCATCGGTTTCTACTTTCTTATATGTATAGCAGCTATTAGCATTAGAAACCGCAGGAGCATCTGGGCACGCACCAGAAACATTATATTCAAAATAGTGTGCATGCGTGTTGCCATTGTCATTATTGCATTGACCTGATGTATAAACACCACTAGGACAGCTAGTAGAGCCAGTATTATTACTCCACATTACTCTGTATTTTGTTTCTAGATTAGTTTTAGGGCTAGTTGGTGAGAACCCAACAACAGGGGCGCTTGTAAAACTATAATCAGTACCATAAACATAGTCTTTTACAACGACTTGACCACCACTAAAACTTATTTTTTTAGGAGTTCTATACGTAACATCCGGCGAGTAATACATCGGGTTAAAGGTATTAGACCTTCCTGCTCGATTAGCTGAGTTTCCAGAAATGGCGTCAGGCGCATAAGACCAGGCCATCGAACCAGAATCATCCAAGGTGACCAGCAAGTTTGGTGGAACGCCTTCTGTTAAGGATAATGGCTTTTGTGAGGGATATTGAATGTCGGCTGCTTGCACCGTAAATGATGCGCTAAGAACACCAGCACACAACAGTCCTGAGAATGCTGTTTTACTTACACTCTGATAAATATTTAAATATTTCATAGCTGGTTCCTTCAATTATTTAGGCCAACGTAGATGTTTGCAGTGCTTGACTGTACAGCTAACTCATCATTAGCTTGGCCATTCACTAAGTAAAAATAGGTACCGCGACCTTCTAACACAGCTCCGTATTCAGCATTGACTGCTTCACTTTCAGCCGCATCAGCAGTGATCAGGTATGTATTCCAGAAAGACTTACGCTTGTCCTCAGATTCGTACTTTCTAGAGGTATTAGCGTCTAAGCCGATATAAGGCATCCACGCCAGTACTTTATTAGCGGTCACGCCAGCACCATCAAGAACCTGATAGTTCGCTGCGTAGTCAGGATATGCTTCAAAAAAATCTAAAGGCTCAAGATAAAACTTACGCTGCATGGTGCGCGTATCAGTCACATTGCCCGCAGTCATTTCTTTTAATAAACAGGGCTTATTTAAACCATTTGTTTGCAGGGTATTGCTGGTTTTACAGTTCTCACCGTTAAATTCTAATTTATCGCGTAAAAAAGCAGGACCATAAAAACGAAACTCGCCTTCACGTAAGGCTGCTTCAGCCACATCATGTAAGCGCTGTGTTTCGGCACGACTGGCGGTAATGCGCGACTCCAAGGTTACCCCACGCATATTTGTAACGGCTAACACCGTTAAGACCAACAACATCACCAGTGCGACAACTAGCACGGCGCCCTGCTGTTGTTGAGCTGCTTTAAAATTCCTCATGGCATTACGTTCCTCAAGGTTTGTGTGCTACTGGACAGCTGATAGATGCGCTTTTTATCACCTGTTTCAATGCGTGTTTTATTGGTGCCGTCTGTGACCGTTGCTACCCAATCGGTATACACTTTAGAATCGCTATCACGCTGATTGATACGACTGCTTAATAACATCGAATAACGCACAGCACGCACCAAACCCACAGCAGTGTCTGCCCACGGATTAGTTTTTAGTTTTTTCTCAAACAAATCACCTTCGCCTGTTGCAAACTCAAAGCGCATATCAGCAACGCCATCCAACAACTCTTCAAAGGCTGGTGCGGTGCCAGTTACATTTTTGCATTGTAGTGAGCCTTTATTCAGCTCAGCATCAGGTACAAATTTAATCGCTAACACAATCAACTCTTCAGGTGCAGTTTTAACAAAAGGGTTATCAATTTTCGTTCCTGTAATTTTTTTAATAGCATTACCTTGGCAGTCTAGCTCTGTAGCCGCTGCAGGCTGATAGCGCAGACACAGGCCGACTTCTTTGGTGCTTGCAGCCGGTTTAAAGTCAGCAATAACAGCACCTTGAGCAAAAGCACCGCAGTCAGTTGTTGCCGGCTTTACTGGAAATGCATCTTCAAGTAATTGATCCGGAGCGCGGCGGTAACCTGCTTTATTTAGCCAAGCGTTTAAGGTGAACTCAGCAAAGCGGGTGTTTTCTTGGTTATTGGCTTGGCTTTGCTGAAAGACATAGTTGCGTTTATTCGCGATATAAATCTCAGTAATGCCAAGAATCAGAAAACTACTGATTGCCAGTGCCACCAACAACTCAACCATCGACAAACCGCGCTGGCGGGTGACTCTTAACATCATCATAATTCCACCCTTGTAGTGTATGTGCAGATGTCTGAATTGGAATTCGGGCCACAAACCTTCTCTTTACTGCGCCAAGCCAGCTGAATCGCCATTGTCGAACCGCTATAACTGCTACCGGCACACACTGGCTTACCAGTTGTGTCGAGTTTATAGCTTGGGCAAACCATAAAAGAGCCGGCAATCGTTGCATCACTAGCGGCTGGCAATAAAGCTTGTGCTTTTTTTAACCAACAACCGGCTTGATGCTTAGCTGTTTGAGCGCGACCTGCTTTGCAGTCAGCTACGGTGAAGTCAAATGCTCCACTGGCTTTATAAAATGCAGAGGTATCCGCTAGTTGGCTGTACATTGGCTCTAAGGGTGGCTTTTTAACAAATATTACATCGCGATTGGCTCGCATGATTTCCACTAACTCATTAGTCAATGCAATAGCTGTATTACGGTTCACCGCATCTTGCGTATATTGAATGCTCTTACTTTGCAGCGCGACCATGCCCAAAATCCCTATTGTGGTTAGAACAATGGTGATCAGCACTTCAATTAAGCTGAAACCTTGGCTATTTTTTTTCATACTGAGCCTCATGGTGCGCAAGTGGTGAGTTTGGCGGAGTCGTCTTTGTAACCACGCGCATACATTTTGACGACTCCGCTCGATTTAACTTCGAGCAAATAGCCATTAGCAAAATCAGTATCACGGCAGACAGTTACTTTAGCCGCAGGAGAAGCCATACCATTTGCGGTAAAGATGAGCTTTAAATTATTCGGATTAGTCAGCGGTTTCGCTTGCGCGGTATTAAACTCAAGCTTGCGCTCTGCTGTGCCACCCTGCGGCTTGACTTCCCATGCTGTGGTTGTGGTGTCCACTTCATAGGCTTTCCGAGTCATAGCCGCTTGCCCGCGCGCATATTGCAAAAGGGTTTTCAGCTCATCGGCTTTGGCTTGCACCTGATTGTTCCGGATAAACTGTACAAAGTTTGGCACGGCAATGGTGGCAACAATGGCCAATAACGCGACAGTGATCATCAGTTCCACGAGGGTAAACCCGCGCATGTCTTTTAATCGTGACATGGTGTACTCCATACGAATTCGTGAGTGAAGCATGCATAAGCCTTGACGCGCTGTCACTGCACACTGGATAACTGGTTTAAACCAAGAGACAAGCGGTTAAGCGTTACGACAAAACGTGACATCGCACACATTTTCTCGTATACCGACCAAAGCAAGGTGATATCAAAACAATGGCTCATTTAATGATCCAGCTCACTTTACTAACGCAACGACTCTCTACAATGACGATCCTTATGCGCACCAGCGAGTCAATTATTAACACTTATACGCTCTAAGTTATGCGCCCCATAAATAGCTGCACTTCGACTCAAGGTAATAAAAATAATGTCGAAAATCTTAGGCTTTCTTTCTCAACGCTTAACGTCTTTACTTCCTGACGAATTAAAAACTGGGGAGCTCTGGCAGTTGCTATCACCGCGGCAGCATCCTTTGCTACTGAGCCAACGCCGCGCCACTATGATCGTTAATCGCGTACGTTTATTTGCTATGCTATTTGCCGTGTTGACTCCTCTATGGGGAATCATCGACATCATGGTATTCAGCTCAGAGCTGTGGATTAAACTGGCAATTTTACGTCTACTAACCAGTGTCGCGTTTGCCGCGTTGCTTTTGCTGTACCGTCCGACCGGCAGTTTGCTTGACGCTTATCGCGCCATGGCGATTTTATTTATTATTCCTACTTTATTTTATATCGCTTCACACTCATTACTTTCAGGCCATCAACTCAATAACTTATCCGCAGCAGTCGCAACAGGTTATGCCTTTTTACCTTTTGTGCTAATGGCCGGTTTAGCTATCTTTCCTCTTAGTCTTGCGGAAAACGCATTACTAGTAAGCGTTTTATTAGTGGCGCAAGGCTTAGCCGGCTATTTAAGCTGGTCAACTTTAAACTGGCCATCATTTGCTGGGGGCTTCTGGTTGTTAATCTTGATTGCTGGAGTGACTGCGCTAGCCAGTGTCAGCCAGCTCGCCTTTATGATTACCTTGGTACGCCAAGCGATTCATGATCCGTTGACAGGTGTTTTTTCTCGTCGCAGTGGCGAGGAGATACTAAGCATGCAGTGGTCAGCAGCACAACGCAATGAAAGTCATTTGGCCCTGGCTTTTATCGATTTAGATCACTTTAAAAACATCAACGACAATTTTGGCCACGAGGCTGGTGATAAAGTACTACGGAATTTTGCGACACACCTTAGTAAAACTTTGCGCGGTTCCGATAGCTTACTGCGCTGGGGTGGTGAAGAGTTTTTACTGTTAATGCCCAATACCAGCTTAGAAGAAGCACGCTTTGCTCTAGATCGTATGCAATCAAATGGACTCGGTCTGCGTCCTGACGGCCAACCATTAACCGCAAGCATTGGATTGAGTGAGCGAACTCATGATAAATCACAAAGTTATCAACAGATGCTGGAGCTGGCAGATAAGCGCATGTATTTAGCTAAGCAAGCAGGTCGTGATCAAATATGCACAGATGATGAGCTTAATCTGCACCATGTTTAGGATGACTAAGTCAGATATGCAACAGCTGCCAATTGATGCGAACACGACTTGCTGTTATATTCCACGCACTGCCAAAAGCAGTCAGATATTGCTAACGCTAAAAGAAGTTAAAACAAAACGTTTGCATCGTCTGGAGTAAAATTTTACAGGTCACAGACCACCTCGCTAAGCAACATACGACTTAGCCAAAGCTGTACTGAAACATAATCCGCGAACGCACAATTGCGCTCGTATTTTTATAAACCCGCTCACGAATACACCGAGCGGCACCCGATTTACCAAGGGAAATGTGTAGGGTGGAGATGCATAGTAGATTGACCTGCGTAGCTACGCGCTTTGATTCAGACGTTTCATCACGTCCGCGGCCAATCACTGATTCCTCCTCCTTAAACAAGTATGCTGCAAGCAATTTTACACTGCAGCCAACTGGAGACGCTGTCGCGACATTGGCTTATGACCCATATGCGCTAGACACGGTTAAGACTATTTTAACTGCGCGACCCCAACACCGACCCCGATTGTCGAGTGTGCCAATTACGTGATCCGTGAACACGGAATATATTGGTAAACCATGAAAAGAATGCTCATTAACGCAACTCAACCCGAAGAGTTGCGTGTTGCCCTAGTAGACGGACAACGTTTATTTGACCTTGATATTGAATCAGGTGCTCGTGAACAAAAGAAATCCAACATCTATAAAGGCCGTATCACCCGTGTAGAACCTAGCTTAGAAGCGGCTTTCGTCGACTTCGGCTCTGATCGTCACGGCTTTTTACCGCTTAAAGAAATCTCCCGCGAATACTTCAAGAAAACTGGCGAAAGCAGCAATGGTCGCGTCAACATCAAAGACGTTTTGACTGAAGGCCAAGAAGTTATCGTTCAAGTTGAAAAAGAAGAGCGCGGCAACAAAGGTGCAGCACTGACGACCTTTATCAGTCTGGCTGGCCGCTATATGGTTTTAATGCCAAACAACCCTCGTGCTGGCGGTATCTCACGTCGCATTGAAGGTGAAGAGCGCAACGAGCTGCGCGAAGCCTTAAACGGTCTTAATGCACCTGCTGATATGGGTTTGATCGTGCGTACCGCCGGTTTAGGCCGCAGCAGCCAAGAACTGCAGTGGGACCTCGACTACCTCGTACAATTATGGGTAGCAATTAAAGAGGCCGCAGACGGCCGCAGCGCACCGTTCTTGATCTATCAAGAAAGCAACGTGATTATCCGCGCAATTCGTGACTACTTACGCCAAGATATCGGCGAAGTTCTGATTGATAGCGTTGATGCACAAGAAGAAGCGTTAAGCTTCATTCGTCAGGTGATGCCGCAGTACGCCAACAAAATCAAACTGTACCAAGACAGCGTGCCATTGTTTAACCGCTTCCAAATTGAAAGCCAGATCGAAACCGCTTTCCAACGCGAAGTGAAACTGCCTTCTGGCGGTGCATTAGTCATCGACCCAACCGAAGCTCTAGTATCCATTGATATTAACTCGGCGCGTGCGACCAAAGGCAGCGACATCGAAGAAACTGCTCTGCAAACCAACCTGGAAGCGGCTGAAGAAATCGCCCGCCAACTGCGTTTGCGTGACATTGGTGGCTTGATCGTGATCGACTTTATCGACATGACGCCAGCGAAAAACCAACGTGCCGTTGAAGACCGTATGCGCGAATGCCTTGAAGCTGACCGTGCACGCGTACAAGTGGGTCGTATCTCACGCTTTGGCTTGCTAGAAATGTCGCGCCAGCGTCTGCGTCCATCATTGGGCGAAAGCAGTGGTGTGGTTTGCCCGCGCTGTAACGGCCAAGGCATTATCCGCGACGTTGAGTCTCTGTCTTTAGCTATTCTGCGTTTAATCGAAGAAGAAGCACTGAAAGACCGTACCGCAGAAGTGCGCGCCCGCGTGCCTTTCCAGGTTGCGGCCTTCTTGCTTAACGAAAAACGTAATGCGATTACCAAAATTGAACTGCGCACTCGTGTGCGCATTTTCATCCTGCCGGATGATCATCTGGAAACACCAAACTTTGAAGTGATGCGTTTACGCGATGACAGCCCAGAAGCATTATCGGGTCAGTCAAGCTACGAAATGGCGACTGAAGAAACACCAGAAGAAGCTCAACCTATTACAGCCACTCGCTCATTAGTCCGCGAAGAAGCTGCAGTAAAAACCAGCAGTGCTGAACGCATCGCTCCGCCACCAGAAAAAGCGGCCGCTGCAGCCGCAACTCCTGCGCCGAAGAAAGCGCAGCCAAGTATGTTTAAAGGTTTAGTGAAGTCTCTAGTGGGTCTGTTTGCCAGCGAAGATGCTGCACCTAGCGAACCAGCAGCGAAACCAGAAACCAACGCTCGCGGTAACGCTAATCGTAATAACGAGCGTCGTAATGAGCGTCAGCAGTCGAATAACCGTCGTCGCGATACTACTCGCAACAACCGTGACGATGAGCGCAAGCCGCGTGACAATGCTCGTGACAACACCTCTGAGCGTGACAATACGCAACGTGATAATCCGCGCGACAACACGCAAAGCAACCGTGACAGCAGCAGCGAAAGTCGCAGCGTGCGTCCACAACGTGAAGAGCGTCCAGCACGCAATGAGCGTTCTGAGCGTAACGAACGCCCGACCCGTGAACTGCGTCCAGCACGTGACACTGTCGAGCCACGCAACACCCGTAGCTCACAAGCAGCAGAGCAAGCGGGTGATGAAAAACCACGTTCGCCACGTCCGCAACGTGAATTACGCCCAACTATTGATGAGCGCCCTGCCCGTGCTGAACGTCCAGAGCGTACACCTCACAGCAAGCCTGAGTTAGAGTCTGAAAACGAAGAGCTGCTGGATGTGAACTTGCCAGAGCAAAACGATGAGCAAGATGACAACAACAGTGATGATGACCGTCCACGTCGTCGTTCACGTGGTCAGCGTCGTCGTAGCAACCGTCGTGAGCGTCAGCGTGAAGATCTCGTCGAAGGCGATAGCAACACAACCGAGAACTCTAGTACTGAGCAAGCAGAGTCTGAACCAACAGAGACTCAAACCACTGATGTCGTTGCAGAATCAGCACCACAGCCTTCTGCTGAGACAACTCCAGCCGTGGCAGCTCCAGTCGTAGAAAAACCAGCAACTACAGCCATTACTGTTGCTGCTGCAAGCACTGCCAGCGAAGTTAAAGCTGAACCCGTTCAAACTGAACCAGCTAAAACTGCAAGCGCAAACCGTGGCGTAGTGGAAACCGTAGACCCTGCACAAGCAGTAGCATTATCAGCTGATCAGCCTTTATTGCAGATCTCTGAGCCTGCCCAGCCTGTTGCAGTCGCTGAGAAACCTCGTCGCCCCGCAGAACAAGCTGACTTACCACTCGAGCCTAAGGCTGCTCCTGCACCTGTTGCCCAACCTGCAGCAGAGCCAGTGAGTAAAGTAGAGGTTGCAGCACCTGCTGAGCCTGTAGCAGAAACAGCTAAGCCAGCAGCAAAAGCTGAAACGGTTGCAAAGGCTGTACAGCCAGCAGTTGTTGCGACGGCTGCAGAAACGTCAGAGCTACCTGCTCGCCCTGTCGGCCGCGCCCCCAATGACCCGCGTGAGCGTCGTCGTTTAGAGCGCTTGGCCCGCGAAGCTGAAGCAGCGAAAGCCGATACGCCGCAGCCGACTGAAGCTCCAGCAGCAGTAGAAGCACAAGAGCCTGCTGCAGAAAAATCTCAGCCAACCAAAGAGCAGCCTGCCGCTTCGCCTGCACCAGCAGCGAGCGCAGACACTTCTGCAGTTGCCGTTACAGAAGACAGCTCAGAAAAAGCTACCGCATCACCTGCTGTCAGCGCTAGCGCCCAGCAAGACTTGCTCAGCCCTTCTACTTCTGTAGAAGCAGAGCAAAACAAAACAGCAGACCAACAGACGCAGTCATCCAAACATGATGACGCCTCTGCTGCCGAGCAGGATGAGACTAAGCCACACGCTTAATCTGCACTTGCGCAATAAAAAAGGATGCCCTACAAGGCATCCTTTTTTTATGTCTGTCGCAAAGTGACCGATTAGCGACGCAGTCACAACGCTGTAAATACATTAGTTATATATCGCTGATAAAAAACTATAAAATCTTCCACCTCATACGCACGAACAATCGCTATAGTGTTCTTTCTTCGCATCGCTATTGCGCACTGAAAAGCTAAAACCGCTGGTTAGAGCAAAGTAATACATCTGAGCAGCAAAATTTCACTATACAAACACTTGGAGTGAACTATGCCAAATGCCCTATTAACCAAGCTAGGTATCCAGTTGCCTATTGTTCAGGCCCCTATGGCGGGTACCTCTACAGTGGCTTTAGCCGCCGCCGTGTCGAATGCCGGTGGACTCGGCTCTCTAGGCTTAGCCAATTACAATGTTGATCAAGCTCGTGAGCAAATCCAGCAGCTTAAGCAGGCCACATCCAAACCCTTTAATGTGAACGTATTTTGTCATCAGCCGGCGATTGCTGACGCTGCTCGTGAACAAGAGTGGCTGAACATCCTACAACCTTATTTTTCTGAGTTTTCCAGCCAGCCGCCCAAGCAACTCAGCGCTGGAAACCCAAGTTTTATTGGCAACAAGGCGATGCTAGAAATGCTGCTTGAAGAACGTCCAGCAGTGGTTAGTTTCCATTTTGGTTTACCCAGCACTGAGTTTATTCAGGCTCTGAAACATGCTGGGATTACGCTATTGGGCTGCGCTACTAATCTGCCTGAAGCACAAGCCATTGAAGCCGCCGGCTTACACGCCATCATCGCGCAAGGCTATGAGGCCGGTGGCCATCGCGGCGTATTTGATCCCGCTGAAGATATAAAACTTGGGCTGTTCAGCTTGCTGCAACTGTTACAGAAAAAATGCTCGCTACCTATTATTGCCGCTGGCGGAATTATGCATGGCCAAGCCATTGCCCAAGTCATGAATATGGGTGCTAGCGCTGCACAAATGGGCACCGCATTTATTTTGTGCCCTGAGTCAGCGGCTAGTTCCGCATACCGCGATCAACTCAAGAGTGCTCGCGCTTACAAGACTGATGTGACCGCACTGATTTCAGGCCGTCCGGCACGCGGCTTAGTCAATCGCTTTCATACAGAACTGGCAGATAAGCAACGATTACTGCCGGCCTACCCCACCACTTACAGTGCGTCAAAAGCCTTAATTGCAGCAGCTAGTCAACAGGACTGTTATGACTTTGCGGCATTTTGGGCAGGACAGTCTGCACCGCTAGCTCGTGAGCTTCCCGCAGCAGAGTTGGTTGCGCTACTGGCCACAGAGTGGAAACATGAAAGCGTCTATTCATTTTAATAGCGAGAACAAATGATCTATCAAATACTGCCAATCGAAGCCCAGCACAACACTGATATTTGCCAGATTATTCAGCAGGTCGGTGCGCAATACGGTGCCGTTGGTGAAGGTTTTGGCCCTGCAGATGCTGAAGTTTTGTGTATGAGCCAACATTACTTAACTGAGCAGCGTAGCCAATACTTGGTCGCGATAATTGCAGGCAAGGTGGTGGGTGGCGCAGGCATAGCACCCTTTCTGCACTACAGTGATATATGCGAACTGAAAAAGCTCTTTCTTTTGCCGAGCAGCCAAGGATTTGGCATTGGCAAAGCCCTGACTCAAGCTTGCTTGGCTTTTGCTGTCGAGCAAGGCTACCAACAATGCTATTTAGACACTTTAAGCAGCATGCAGTCGGCGATTAGCTTATACGAGCAATTGGGCTTTACTCATCTTACTCAACCTTTAGCTGGAACTCTGCATGGCGGTTGCGATGTGTGGATGCTGAAAGATTTACAAGCTTAGACAGCTAAGCCTGTTGCGAGATTGCATAGAGACTGTTTTAAATCTTTAACACCTATTAGCCGCCAACACTCTGTGCTGACGGCTAAGTGTTAACACTACTTTTGGTAGGCTGGATAATCGCTATAGCCTTGCGCAGTGCCACCGTACATGGTTGCTGGATTCACCTCGTTGAGCGGCCAGTCATTGGCAATGCGTTGTGGCAAATCGGCTTCAAGCAGCTCCATATTCACGCGGCCCTCTTCTAATTACTGCGCGATAAACTTTGGTAGCTCAGCAAGTTCGACAGTCACGGCTTTACGTGGTGCGATGATGAGAGCCTCACCATCTACGACTATCTCATCGCGCTGATTGACTACGCGCGTGGCGATACGTACGCGAAATTTTGGTAGTTTTTCTAAGATTTCTAGCTGCACGGTCAGCTCATCACCGAGTTTCACAGGCAAACTAAAGGTCATTTGCTGGCCTAAGTAAATCGTGCCAGGCCCTGGCATCTCACAGGCCACTGCCGCACTGATTAAGGCACCACTAAACATGCCGTGGGCGATGCGCTCTTTAAACATGGTGCCAGCGGCGTATTCAGCATCCAAATGCACAGGGTTGCGGTCGCCCGACATGCTGGCAAACATCATAATGTCATGCTCAGTCACCAGCTTGCTGAAAGTGGCTTTTTGGCCGACCTCTAAACTGTCATAAGGGATGCTAGTGCTTTGTGTCATGGAGCTCTCCGGATGCTGGTGGTGGAATATTAAAGTCACGTTTGTAGGCTAACGCAGTGTTCAGCCATTGGATAATATCAGCCGTTACTTCGGCATGATTGAGTTCTTGCAGCACCTCGTGGCGCGCTTCGGGATACAGCTTAATATCGACAGCGCGATTACCGGCTTGGCGCAGTGCATTGGCTAAATCAATCAGACGGCGACCATGGTTAATCGGATCTGCTTCACCGCCGACAATTAATAGCGGTAAATCGTTTTCAATTTGCACCATGTTGCGCACAGGAGTGATGCGCTGCAAACCGAGCAATACATCCAACCACATCTGGGTGGTGCAAATAAAACCACAGAGTGGATCATCAATATAGGCTTGCACTTGCTCAGTATCACGACTGAGCCAATCCCAATTGCTACGACGCGCTTTAATGGCGCGACGATATGGATAAAAAATCAAGGTTTCCAGCAGCCTACTGCGGCCTTTAGCACCAAGGCGCCAGCGCTCAAAACGTGCCACAGCCATGGCCAGACGATAGCGTGCTGAGGTTTTAAAATAATTAGAGCCAGACAGAATTGCGCCCTGCAAACTGCAACTGTGCTGCATTAAGTAATTCAGCGCGATGTAACTGCCCATACTGTGACCGAAAAGAAAAATCGGTGTATTGGGAAACTGCACGCGAATATGATGATTCAAGCAGCACAGGTCATTGACCACCAGATTCCAGCCATCTTCATCTGCAAAGTAACCCAAGGTGCCTAAGGTTGCAGTGTGCCCATGACCGCGCTGGTCAAGAGCAAACACCGCAATACCCTGCTCGGCGAGCTCTACCGCGAAACGCGCGTAGCGCTGGCTGTGCTCGGCCATGCCGTGGGCAATCATCACAATGGCGATGGGTGGCTGTACGGTGGACCAGTGATTCACATACAACTCTGTCGAGTCATTGGCGGTCAACCAGAATGCTGTGTGGCGCATGATGGCTTCCTCCTGCCTGCTGGTGTTTGATCATTGTAGAGCCTATCTTAGGGCTTGGGGAAATCATCTTTAGTGGTGAGCCGAGAATCGGGAACGAAAAACAATTTACAGTCATTAAAATGACTCAAAAGCCTGTTTTTGTGCTGGCCGCGTATTTATAAAGCTGATAATCTCCAAGGGTTTGCTATTAAATAAAAAACACAAAGCATCGATTAATCATTAAAAAACACGCTTTGTTGAGATGGTTGACAAGAGCACGCAATTCGATGACGTTTAGGCATAGAATCGTGTAACGAAACAGACATTTTCAGCGCTAAATGAACAAAGTCTATTTGCGTTTAAAGGTTGTCTATTTATAGTGTGTTTTTGTTAAACACTTTCACAAGGCAGATAAAGAGCTGTTGCTTAGGAGTTGACTTGCATGAATGAGAACTTCTGGAAGGACAAATACCCTGAAGGTATTCCTACCGAAATCAACCCTGATCAGTACCCAAATATTCAAGCGGTACTGAAAGAGTCCTGTCAGCGTTATGCTGACAACGCTGCCTTCACCAATATGGGCAAAATACTCACCTATGGTGAGCTGTATAAGATGTCAGGTGATTTCGCTGCATGGTTGCAGAACTACACAGACCTAAAACCTGGCGACCGTATTGCGGTACAACTGCCTAACGTACTGCAGTACCCTGTGGTGGTTTTTGGTGCAATTCGTGCTGGCTTGGTGGTTGTTAACACCAATCCGCTGTACACCACACGTGAAATGGAACACCAATTTAATGACTCCGGTGCTAAAGCGCTGGTGTGTTTAGCCAATATGGGGCATTTGGCTGAAGCGGTTGTACCTAAAACGGGCGTGAAGACCGTTATCATCACTGAAGTGGGTGATTTTTTACCACCACTTAAGCGTTTACTGGTCAATAGCGTCGTTAAGTACGTGAAGAAAATGGTGCCAGCATTCCATATTCCTAACTCACTTAAGCTCAATGACGTTTTGGCACTGGGCAGCAAAAAAGCAGCCCGCAATGAAAACCCAGACTCAGGCGATGTCGCTGTTTTGCAATACACTGGCGGTACTACAGGTGTTGCCAAAGGCGCGATGCTGACCCACCGCAACTTGATCGCCAATATGCTGCAAGCTGAAGCGATGATGGCGTCAAACTTGGAACAAGGCACTGAAACCATTGTTGCACCGCTGCCGCTGTACCACATCTACGCCTTCACCTTCCATTGCATGTCGATGATGAAGAGTGGTAACAACAATCTGCTGATCACCAATCCTCGCGATTTGCCCAGCATGATTAAAGATCTAAAAAGAACACCATTCAGCGGCTTTGTTGGCCTAAACACGCTTTTTGTTGCGCTATGCAATAACGAAGACTTCCGCAACTTAGATTTTTCTAAGCTGAAAATGACAGTATCTGGCGGCATGGCATTGCAAATCGCTGCCGCTGAGCGCTGGACGCAAGTGACCGGCGCGAAAATCTGCGAAGGCTTCGGCATGACCGAAACCAGTCCAGTTGCAACTGTTAACCCAATCGAAAAAATCCAGTTAGGCACCATTGGTATTCCTGTGCCGTCAACCTTGTGCAAAATCATTGACGATGACGGTAACGAGTTGCCATTAGGCTCAACCGGTGAGCTCTGCGTAAAAGGCCCACAAGTCATGAAAGGCTACTGGTTGCGTGAAGACGCTACCAAAGAAGTGATTGATGATGAAGGCTGGTTGCGTACGGGTGACATTGCGATCATTCAAGAAGACGGTTACATCCGCATTGTTGACCGCAAAAAAGATATGATTTTGGTATCAGGCTTTAACGTCTATCCAAATGAAATCGAAGACGTGCTGGCATCTTTACCTGGAGTCTTACAGTCAGCGGCGATTGGTATCCCGGATGAAAAATCAGGCGAAGCCATTAAGGTGTTTATTGTTGTGCGTCCAGGCGAAAGCTTGACCAAAGAGCAGGTTGTTGAGCACATGCGTAGCAACTTAACTGCTTATAAGGTGACGCGCAAAGTTGAGTTCCGCGATGAATTGCCAACCACTAACGTGGGTAAGATTCTGCGCCGCGCACTGCGTGATGAAGAACTGAAAAAGATCGCAGATGCTGCTAGCAAATAAGCTTTATTGCTGATTGCGCTGATACAGCGTCTGAACAAAAAACGCGAGCTTACCCCTCGCGTTTTTTATGCCTGTAGGGATAGTATTTGACTGCAACAGGCTTTTAGTAGGCTCGTATTAATTGCAAAAGTATTTGTAAGCCAGCCGGTATATTGCGCCCAATAAAAAACGCGCCATTGACTGCTGCCCTAGTGAGGCGAGCCAATGGCGCGTTTGGGATCTTTTGTAAAGACTTAGCTTTTAACTGCAGTGACCGGCAACTCTGCTGGCTTACGTGTTTCAGCTGTAGAACGACGGAAATAACTAACTTGTTGCTGACCACTTAAACCGCGAGGAATTTCTTCAATCTCGCCGCCTTTCTTTAAGAATGCAGCTGTTTGCTCTGCAAGTGAATCGCGTGAAGTAATTGCTTCTTCTGGTTTGGCACGAGTGCTAGAACCTTTAATACGCATGACGACCATGACCTCCTCAAACGTTTAGGCTCTAGATAATAAGCGAAAATTCTATAAAAGTCAATCTCATATAACTTTGAGCTATAAAAAGCAAGGCCTACTGCTAACTATCTATCAGCATGGCTCGACAAAATGCGGGCGAGCCGCCCGCGCTCCCAGAGAACAAGAGTTTTGTGGTATTTCGTGAATAGCGTACTTGCGGAGCCGGCTGCCTTCCCGGAGAGTAAGAGTCTTGCGGCCTTTCTTGAATAGCGTACTTGCTGAGCCGCACGTACTCCCGAGAGCAAGAGCTTTGTGGCTTTTCTTGAATCGCGTACTTACCGAGCCGTCCGCCCCCAAAAAGCAAGATCACAGTTTTAACCGCGTGGGTGATGTTCACTGTGCAAAGCTTGTAAGCGTGCGCGGGCGACATGGGTATAAATTTGCGTGGTGGATAAATCACTGTGCCCGAGCAACATCTGTACGACGCGCAAATCTGCGCCATGGTTTAACAGGTGCGTAGCAAAAGCATGGCGCAAGGTGTGCGGTGATAATGGTTTACTGATTCCTGCCACTTGAGCGTGCAGCTTAATCCGATGCCAAAAGGTTTGCCGCGTCATCTGTTGACCGCGCTGACTGGGGAACAAAGCATCAGTCACTGAGCCGTTTAAAAGCTCGCCACGCCCTTCTTTGAGGTAACGTACGATCCAATCTAAGGCTGTCTCACCCATCGGCACCAAGCGCTCCTTAGAGCCCTTACCTGTCACTCGCACTACACCTTGACGAGTATTGAGCTGATCTAAGGTCAAACTCACCAATTCCGTTACCCGTAGACCGCAAGCATATAAGACTTCTAGCATGCAGCGGTCACGTAGACCTAGCAACTCATCAACATTGGGTGCAGCGAGCAATGCTTCAACATCGGCCTCGGATAATGTATCGGGTAAGGAGCGGCCAATTTGCGGTAGTTCAACTTGCAAGGTCGGGTTTTCAATAATCAAACCTTCTTCAAGCAGATATTGATAGAAACCTCTAGCACCTGACAAAAAACGCGCGCTAGAACGCGCTTTATAGCCCGCATCTAAGCGCCAACTTAAATAGTCGAGCAAAGTATCGCGGCGCACCTGTTGCAAGCTCTGCTCGCGCAGCAACAACCATTGGGCAAACTGCTCAAGATCACTGCGATAAGCCATGCGGGTATTATCAGCTAAGCCGCGCTGCAACCAAGCGGCATCTAAAAATTGTGTTAAAGCAGATAAATCAGGCTCTTCACTGACTTCCATCGTATTTCCCTCGTCCAAAAGCCATAGCAGCCAATCAAAACCACAAGCATTCTATAAGACTTACTTGTAGTCGAGATTCGCAATAAGCATCTTTCAGAGTTATGGCGCTAAATACGATGAACGCGTTAAGCCTAAACGCAAAGCATCTAAGTACTGAGTGCGCTCACGCGGGGTAATCGGTGCGCTAGAAACTTTATCGCGGTAGTAAGTCATCAGTTCTTCTGGCGATAAATGCACATAGCGCAGCATATCTTCAATGGTGTCGTGGGTTTCAATACCATCGTGGTAGACACTGCCATCGGCGCGTTGATAGAGATTGACCGAATCAGTATCGCCAAATAAGTTGTGCATATCACCTAAGATCTCTTGATAAGCACCGACCAAGAAAATCGACAGCAGATAGTCTTCATCCTCACGCAGCTCATGCACCGGCATGCTGGTTTCGATGCTTTGCTCATCAACATACTGCTTAATTTTACCGTCAGAATCACAGGTTAAATCCTGCAATACCGCGCGGCGCATCGGCTCTTCATCAAGTCGTTGCAACGGCATAATCGGCAAAATCTGACCAATCGCCCAAGTGTCCGGCAAACTCTGGAACACCGAGAAGTTACAAATATACTTATCGGCAAGCTTGTCATTGAGCTCATCCATCACCACACGGTGCGAGCGTTGACGCGCTTTAAGCTGATCAAGCAAACGACGGCATAAAGAAAAGTAGCACTGCTCGCCCAGGGCTTTTTGCGTCAGATTCATTTTTCCGGCTGCGTACTGCGAGCCGATTTCACCAAAGAAGTGGGTGGCGCGCCAATAGCTTTCAGCGACGGTTTCAGGATCATTTTCCGCCAGTAAATCAATCAACTCTTGCAGCGCTTCAGGGTACTCAACGCCCTCTTCCAGCTCTGGCATAGCATCGTTATGTCTTTCTACATCAGTCACCTGCACCACCAACAAGGCATGGTGCGCAGTCATCGCACGGCCGCTTTCGGAAAGAATATGCGGGTGCGGCAGATCGAGGCGATCACAAAACTCACGCAACATGCTGACAATCGTCGCCGCGTAATCTTCCATGTCATAGTTAATCGAACTGGCATTGCGCGAGTGGGTGCCATCGTAATCAACGCCCAGTCCACCACCGACATCAATATGATCGAGCGGCAAGCCCAGTGCACGCAACTCTGCGTAATAACGAATGGCTTCGCGCAGTCCTTTACGGTAATCGGCGATATTTGAAATTTGCGAGCCCATGTGGAAGTGCAGCAAACGAATGCCTTCTTCAATGCCCGCCTCACGAAACTGCTCAACCACGCGCAACAACTGCGCCGCCGACAATCCAAACTTGGCACGCTCACCGCCGGTATCAGCCCATTTGCTCGAGGCCAAGGACGACAGTCGTACACGCAAGCCAACCTGTGGGATCACACCCAACTCAGCGGCTTCTTCGATGACTAATTTAACTTCCGATTCTTTTTCAATCACGATAAAGACGTTGTGACCCAGACGCTGACCAATCAATGCCAGGCGAATAAACTCACGGTCTTTATAGCCATTACAAATAATCGTACCGCCTTTCGGCGCCAGCGCTAAAACCGCCAACAACTCAGGCTTAGAACCTGCTTCCAGACCAATATTGACCTTTTCAGTGGCAATGATGCTTTCGATCACCGCTTCTTGCTGATTCACTTTGATCGGATAAACCGGCGTGTATTGGCTGTGGTATTCGTACTTTTCAATACTGGCAGCAAAAGCATCGCTGAGGCGGCGCACGCGGTCTTGTAAAATCTCTGGAAAACGTACGAGCAGCGGCAACTGCAAACCACTGGTGCGTAATTTGGCAATTTCTTTGGCTAAATCAATACCCTGACTTTGCTGACGACCCGGATTAACAATCACCCGCCCTGCATCATTGATAGAAAAATACTCACTGCCCCAGTGGCGTATGCCGTATAGGCTGCGACTGTCGGCAACGGTCCATTGGCTACCATCATCTTTGCGGGTGCGTCGAACGGTCATGCATGCTCCTTAAAGCCAGTGTACCCCTCACAACGAACGCGCCAACACGCGCACTCGTCAGGGCAGAAATCAATAGGCTAAAGACTAAGCGCTATTGAGCAGTGGCGCAATGTCGGTTTCTGTTAACTACAATTAAGAAAACTATTTATGAACTGGTTTTGCGATGATGCGCCAATCAGCACCAACGGCACGGATATCCGTAATCTGCAGATCCACTGCATCAGCCATCACCTCGATGGGTAACTGCAGCAAAGGCTGCGCGCTGGAACCTAGCAACTTGGCAGCCATATAGACATAGAGCTCATCCACTAAACCGGCCTGGATAAATGCGCCAGCCAAATGCGGCCCTGCTTCAACCATCAGTTCATTGATACCGCGCTTACCTAGCTCATTTAGCAAGGCTGTTAAATCAACATGACCATTCACTTCAGGCAATTGTAAGTATTCAATCTGCGCCGTATTCGCTGGCGGGGTTTGATGGGTTACCACCAACACTGGGCCGGCAGTGAAGAAGGCCATATCAGTGGGTACACGTAAGCGTCCATCAATTACAATCCGTAGTGGTGGGCGCGATAAGGCCAGTTCGCGCAATGGCTCATCTAATGGCAGCTGTTCAGCGCGTACTGTTAAACGCGCATCGTCAGTCAAGACTGTCTCTGCACCGGTCACAATAGCGCTGGAGCGCGCGCGCAGGCATTGCACATCGGCGCGAGCTGCAGGTCCAGTGATCCACTGACTCTCACCGTTGGCCATGGCAGTACGACCATCAAGGCTCATCGCCAGTTTTAAGCGCACAAATGGCAACGCTGTTTCCATCCGCTTAACAAAACCGCAGTTTAAACTGCGCGCGGCAGCGGCCAACTCGCCCGTCATAACATCAACTTGAATGCCTTGCTGACGCAGATAAGCAAGGCCTCGCCCGGCAACTTGTGGATTTGGATCTTGCATGGCCACCACCACGCGCGCTACGCCCGATCTTGCTAAAGCTTCTGCGCAAGGCGGTGTACGACCATGATGACTGCACGGCTCTAACGTGACATAAGCTGTGGCACCCAGCGCCAATGCACCGGCTTGACGTAATGCGTGCACTTCTGCGTGGGGCTCACCGGCGCGCACATGCCAACCTTCACCGACCACTTGCTGCTGCGCAACAATCACACAACCCACGCGTGGATTAGGATGTGCGCTATACAAACCTTGCTCCGCTAGACGCAAAGCCTGCGCCATGTACGCCTGATCGTTCATTCTTTCTCTTTGCTTTGATCACTGGCCATCAGATCAATTTCTTTACGAAACTCATTCAAATCTTGGAAGCGGCGATACACTGAAGCGAAGCGAATATAAGCCACTTCATCGAGCTTTTTCAGCTCATTCATCACCAACTCACCCACCACTAAAGATTGCACTTCGCGCTCGCCATTAGCGCGCAACTTTCGCTTAATACTCGCCACCGCCTCTTCTAAGCGCTCGAGACTCACTGGACGTTTCTCTAAAGCTCGCAACATTCCCGCGCGGAACTTTTCTTCATCAAAAGGTTGGCGACTGCCATCTTGCTTAATCAAGCGCGGCAACACTAACTCAGCAGTTTCAAAGGTGGTGAAGCGCTCTTCGCACAGCAAACATTCACGACGACGGCGCACTTGATCACCATTGGTAACTAAGCGTGAATCAATCACTTTGGTATCATTGGCACCACAAAAAGGACAATACATATAGATTGATCGCCTATAAAAATAAAACCTGATAGTAACTGATCTGTTACAGAAGAAAAATTAACCAACAGTCATCTCTGCAGCAGTAAGCCTTAGACAGACGACAATACGCTAGTGTTTCGCCTCAACAATCAAAGCGCCTTGATCTTCGCGCCAACTGACTCGACTGAGGAAACTCATACCTAACAAGACATCACGCGGAAACTCACCATCGAGCACCATTGCATCGACTCCCAGCACTTCAATCGAACCGAGCTTGACGCTGTTCAAATACACGCGCCAAGCTTTTTCAGTACCACTGGCGGTATTCACCATCACCGGGCTGCCTTTACTCTTAAAATCAATGCCTAAGCGCTGTGCTTGCTGCGCATTCATGGCGATGGTTGTTGCCCCAGTGTCCACCATAAACGGCACGCTATAACCATTCACTAAACCGGTGACCCAATAATGCCCTGCAGCACCTTTGGAGATCGTGAGACGACGTTTTTCTGGTGCAGAAAAACCACCGCTGCCATAGTCTCGTGTCAACGTATAGGTAGATTGTACGCCATCAATGCTCAATACCGCGGAACGGCTATCAGCACTGATTACAGTAACGCCTTGCGGCCCAGCTTTGCCTGCTTTAACCAATGTACGCTGACCATCAATGTTCAACAGCGCCGCATTAGGAAACAAGCCCACCACGCGTACAGACGGCTGTGCGCCAGCAAACATACTGCCAGCCAGCAAGCACACACCCATCAGTAATCGGAAATAATTCATCCTTCTCTCCCCAAAACATTCCATGCTTACAAGGTAAAAAACCAAGCAGCGTAAAGCACACCAGCAGCAATCACCCCAGCCAATATGTCATCAATCATAATGCCAAAACCGCCACCGACTTTGCGATCCAACACAGAAATCGGCCAAGGCTTAGCAATATCGAGCAGACGAAAAACCACAAAACCCAGCAGTAACCACAGCCAAGTATTGGGTAAAAAAATCAAAGTGATCCAAATTCCGACAAACTCATCCCAAACAATCCCACCGTGATCATGCACGCCGAGATCAGTGGCCACACGGCCGCACAACCACACACCAAATACGCTGGCAGCAGCAATCAATAGCAGCGCCAACCACAACGGCAGCATGTGCAGCAAAGGTACAAAGGCTAAACCGACTAAGGTACCCCAAGTACCTGGGGCTTTTTTCGCTAAACCTGAGCCCAAGCCAAAGGCGAGAAAGTGCCAGAAATTGCTCCATACTTTAGGAGTTTGCATGCGCTGTTTTATCCTTGTTGAAAATGCTGATAGCCAAGATGCGCGCTCTTGATTGATTGCCCTGCACTATCCAGCAACTGCACACCTTGCCCGACACAGACCTGCCCAATCACCCGCACATCAGTAAACTGTTGTTGCAGTGACTCAAGGTATGACGCGGCAATAGTAAAGGCTAACTGATAGTCATCGCCACCGCTTAGCGCACATTGCAGCGCATCAACATCACCGGCGATCATCTGCGCAGCTTCAGCAATCGGCACCCGCGCCTGCTCAATTTGCAAGGCTACATTCGAGGCTTTAGCGATATGCCCACAATCGGCCAATAAACCATCGGAAATATCCAGCGCAGCGCTGGCTTTGCCCTGCAACCACTGGCCCAGCTCTAATTGCGGCTGCGGCGTCCAATAGGCGGCCAAGAGTTGCTGTTGGACTTCTGCCGGCACAGTGTTCGACGTCACTTGTCCGAGCACTAAAGGCAAGGCAGCGGCCGCTGCGCCCAAGGGTCCACTGACACACAACAAGTCACCCACTTGTGCGCCCGAACGTAGCAAGGCTTGGTTGGCAGGCACTGCGCCCATCACTGTGAGCGTCATTGCTAAGGGCCCGCGAGTGGTGTCGCCACCAATTAAAGCAATCGCACAGTGCTGCGCCATGGCGCTCAGACCTTCACTAAAGGCCTGCAACCAGGGCGAGTCAATCTGCTCAAGGGTAATGGCGAGGGTAAAGCCAATCGGCTTGGCAGCCATTGCCGCCAAATCGCTCACCGCGACAGCTAAAGCGCGCTGGCCCAGCAAAAAGGGAGGTGAATCTTTAGGAAAATGAACACCACTGACTAAGCTGTCGGTAGATACAGCGCAGTGATGACCTTCAGGAATCTGCAGTAAGGCACAGTCGTCGCCAATGCCTAAGGAGATATTTCCACCGCCCTGCGCACAGGCAGAGCGGGTGAAAAAATGTTGAATCAACTCAAACTCATTCATCGAGCCACGCCCACCATCAAACTTCGGCGAGCGTGCCAAAGATTATTGTTTGTTGAGTTTTGCGTCACGGATTTCCGCACCACGTAAACGCAGCGCCAGCTTATCCAGTACGCCATTGACATACTTGTGGCCATCGGTTGCGCCAAACACTTTTGCCAACTCAATGCCTTCATTGATCACCACACGGTATGGCACATCAATACGGTTACCAAGCTCCCAAGTCGCTAAGCGTAAAATCGCCCATTCAACCGGGTCCAGCTCGCTCATTGGGCGATCTAGAAACGGCTCAATTAAGGCATCAATTTCACTTTTTTTACCGGGAACACCGCGCAAAATCTCATTGAAGTACGCACCATCGACGCCAGCAAAGTCATTATCGACTCGAAACTGCGCTTCGATTTCATTGAGATTTTGTCCAGCCACATGCCACTGATACAAAGCTTGCATCGCCAAAGTGCGGGCAACACGACGCATGGCAATGCGTCCTTTTGCTCGCGGCGGTGGGTTGTCGCGGCAGTCGTCGTTATTTAAGCTCACTTGGCCTCCAGCTGCGCGAGCAGACTGACCATTTCCAGCGCCGACAACGCTGCTTCAACACCTTTGTTGCCCGCTTTAGTACCGGAACGCTCAATGGCTTGCTCAATCGAGTCAACTGTCAGTACGCCAAAAGCCACTGGCACACCAAATTGCATAGAGACTTGCGCCAAACCTTTAGTGCATTCGCCAGACACATATTCAAAATGCGGCGTGCCGCCACGAATCACTGCACCTAAGGCAATAATTGCCGCGTATTCTTTACGCTCAGCAACTTTCTGCGCCACTAAAGGCAGTTCAAAAGCACCCGGTGCACGGATCACGGTAATTGAGTCTTTGCTCACACCGTGGCGCACTAATGTATCAATTGCACCTTCAACCAAACTTTCAACAACAAAGCTGTTAAAACGGCCAACAACCAGCGCAAATGTGCCTTGTGGGGCAATAAAGGTACCTTCGATTGTCTTCAAGGTCATGTTCTTCCCATCCTAATAAAGAGCGAAGGAGCAGCAACATCTGCTGCTCCAGTAACAGTTAATCCTGCGGTTGCAGGTATTCTACAACTTCTAGATCAAATCCGGATATGGCATTGAAACGCATTGGTGCACTTAATAAGCGCATTTTGCGCACACCCAGATCGCGTAAAATCTGTGAACCGGCACCGACAGTGCTATAGGTACCAGAGGTTTTTGTAGCTTTTGCGTCGCCATCTCCACCTAATTGGCGCTCAAGATGAGCTAACAAGCTCGAACCGGTCATTTGATTGCCGAGCAATAACACCACGCCGCTGCCCGCTTTGGCCACTTCTGCCATCGCTGCACGCAGACTCCAACGACCGTCTTGCTTGACCATAAACAAGTCGCGCAACGGATCCATATTGTGCACACGCACTAAGGTTGGTTCTTCAGGCGTAATAGTACCTAAAGTTAGGGCTAAATGGACATCGCCAACAGATGATTCGCGGTAAGTGACCAGTTTAAATTGACCCAACTCGCTATCCAGAGCTTGCTCAGACACGCGCTCAATGGTGCGTTCATGAATCATGCGGTAGTGAATTAAGTCAGCAATGGTGCCAATTTTAATGCCGTGCTCTTCTGCAAACACTTCCAACTCAGGACGACGTGCCATGGTGCCATCGTCATTCATGATTTCGCAGATCACTCCCGTTGGTTCAAAGCCACCGAGACGCGCCAAATCACAAGCTGCTTCGGTATGACCGGCTCGCGCCAAAACACCACCCGCCTGCGCCATCAATGGAAAAATATGGCCAGGGCTAACAATATCTTTCGCTTTGGCGGTTTTCGCCGCAGCAGCTTGCACAGTGCGGGCGCGGTCGGCTGCAGAAATACCAGTGGTCACGCCTTCTGCCGCTTCAATCGAGACGGTGAACTTAGTGCCAAAGCCTGAACCATTATGTTGCGCCATCAGCGGCAAACCCAAACGTTCACAGCGCTCAACGCTCATCGGCATACAAATCAAGCCGCGCGCGTGCTTGGCCATAAAGTTAATATGTTCAGCAGTAACACACTCAGAAGCGATGATTAAATCACCTTCATTTTCGCGATCTTCGTCATCCATCAGGATGACCATTTTGCCGGCACGAATATCGGCAACAATTTCTTCAATACTGTTCAATGACATGGGATAACCCTTCAATTAAGAGCGCATAAAGCCATGCTCGGCTAAAAAGCCTGCAGTAATAGCTGTGCTGGTTGGTTCTGCGGCGTGCTCGCCCTGCAACAGGCGCTCGAGGTAGCGTGCAATCAAATCAATCTCTAGATTGACCAAGCTGCCCGCTTGATAATCCGCCATGATGGTTTCTTGCAAGGTGTGCGGCACGATGGTCAACTCAAACTCACTGCCGTTAACACCATTCACCGTCAGGCTGGTGCCATCTACGGTAATCGAGCCTTTCATCGCGATATAGCGCGCCAATTGCTTAGGCGCACGAATCCAAAACTGCACCGCACGGGCGTTGTCTTGCCGAGAAATAACTTCACCCACCCCATCAACATGACCACTGACCAAATGCCCGCCAAGGCGTGTGGTCGGCAGTAAGGCTTTCTCTAGATTGACTTGGCTGCCGTTCTTCAAGTTAATAAAGGCACTGCGCGCTAAGGTTTCGCGACTGACATCAGCGCAAAAACCATCGCCTGGTAACTCAACCGCAGTCAAACACACACCATTTACCGCAATACTGTCGCCAAGTTTGACGTCGGATAAATCCAACTTGCCTGTCGCCACGCGCACACGCACATCACCGCCTTTAGGCGATAAGCTACGAATGCTGCCAACGGCTTCGATTATTCCAGTAAACATATTGATTCTGCCCCTGCAAAAAATGCATCCATCTGCATGATGTCGATCTCCTGTTTGTGGAAAACAAGGCTTTTTTGATCGAATGGGAGCACACCGCACAAGACCTGTACGGTGCTAGATCCCGCTCTCTCTTCATCCGGACTTTAAGAATACCGTGTCACTGAGCGCGCACAATTTTCATTACCGTCGGCCTTGGGATCTCACCAAAGTCTGCTGACCTTATTAGGGGTGATTAACACCTCATAATAAGCGCTCGCGGGCTATGCACCTATCAGTACAATTACCGCCGGTGGGGATTTCCACCCCGCCCTGAGAACGTAGTTCAATTAAACAGTTGTTTAACAGACGCATTTGTACCACAAAGCGTTAAATTTTGCATCTGTTAAGGCAGATACCCACTGAACTCATCTAATTAAAAGCCGTCATATTGCTTCGCCGATCGAGCCTAAACAGACACTTGCAGGCAATACCCTAAACAACTCTGCGGCCATAAAAAAGCGCGAACTGAGCCAAGCCAATTCGCGCTTTTAAAATCACTATTCGACGCCCTAACGGCTCACTAACAATCAGCGCGAAATGGTCCAGTCACCACTCTTACCTTTAGTCATGCGCACGCTATCCGTATTGGTGATCTTTCTACCCTTAATCGACGAAGCCGCCTCAACGGTGCATTGATACGCATCGTCGCCTAGCGACTCGCAACCATGCAGGGTTATTTTTTCAATTTTCGGCATCAAGCTTGCCAGCACATTTTTCACATCAGCTGAACTGCTGCCGGCGGCTCGATCTATTTGCAACTGTATTTCCTGCTCTAACGCTTGTTGCACATCCGCCTCAGAAGGCGCTCCACCACCGCAAGCCGTCAACACAGCAGTCACACCAACAACAAGTCCTAGTTTTACAAAGCCTTGTACTGTTTTCATTGTTACTCCTTACTTTGGCGTCTTATGCACCAGCTTGGGAAAACCTACTTAAAAGCACAAGTCGAGAAGCCGTGCAGCTCTAATCAGCCTAGAAAAGTTAACGACCGTTAAAAGAGCAAGCACTCATGCAACCGGCAAAGTAGCCGCAGTCGTCTCGCTTAACCTTTGAGCAAAATCTATCAATACGCTATTCAAAACGTTCACTAAGATTCTACTTGTTTTAGTTATTTCGATGCTGACCCAAAGCAATCTACTTAAGCTTAGTAAAAGTGAACAAACGAACATGGGTTTGTCTTGAGTGATAAAAAAAGCCCTTGCCATTAAGCAAGAGCTTTTTTAAACACAGTTTTAATCAGCTGCGATTAAGCACCTAATGCAGCCGCATCTTTAACCACACAAGCAAAAAAGTCAGCCAACGCCACCAGTTCCATGTCATGCAGCGCTTGCGCATCCAACTGTCCTGATTCTAAACCGGGCAAAGTTCGAGTTGCGCACGCATCGGCGACAACGGTGCTTTGATAACTCAAGTCTTTAGCGGCGCGCACCGTAGCACTGACGCACATGTGCGTCATAAACCCACAAACAATGAGCGATGTACGTCCTGTTTTCTGTAAAAAATCTTGCAAGGAACTGCCAGCAAATGCATTAGGTAAAGGTTTATCAATCACTGCCTCACCAGCGACAGGCGTCAGCTCATCAAAAATCTGTCCACGTGGGCCTTCTGGGTCAAACAGATAACCAGGCACACCGATATGACGGATATGTGCCACAGGGCTACGATGTTTACGAGCAGCGGCTAATAAACGTTCAATCTGCTCAGTTGCCGGACCCACATTAGGTAAAGCCATATCACCGATGCGGTATTCATTTTGTGCATCAATAATAATCAACACGGCATCCTGCCATTGCGCAGCAGAATGCTCGCTGCCTGTCAGTTGAAATAAAGTAGGAAACTCGCTCATTGTTGTGCTCCAGTAGTAGATGGTTGGTGCTATTGTCGAAGTGACTGGCAGCAAATGGAACACCTAAACTTGCAGTTAGTGTTTGCATTTTTGCAACAGCATTGCGCAAGGAAAATTGAATTGATATTAGCCAATACATTTGACTGGAATGACATCCGTTTACTGCTGGTGTTACAACGCGAAGGTAGCTTGCGTGCAACGGCACGCCAATTAAAAGTGGATGTTTCAACCATCAGTCGCCGCCTAAGTGCGGCTGAGACAGCACTAAAAACACGTTTATTTATCCGCACAACTAGCGGCTATCAAGCGACAGTTGCGGGTCTAACCTTTTTAGAGTCTGCGCAGTCTATTTCAGGACGTATTCAGCAGATGCTAGACAGCACACAAAACTCAGCTCAAAGCATCAGTGGCACGGTACGCATTACTTCAGTTGATTTTATTTTTAGTCTTTGGCTGGTCAAGCATATCGCCAGTTTTAAGGATCAGTACCCGCAATTGAGCTTAGAGCTACTCAATGACAACCGTGATTTATCCTTTAGCCAAAGTGAAGCAGATATTGCGATTCGCTTGGCACGCCCCGAACGTGATGCAGCCCTTTTTATGCGTAAAGTAGGAGAGTTGGGTTGGGCTGTGTATGGCCATGCAGAACATCCACCATTAACCGCAGCAGAGTGGCCGCAACACGACTGGTTAAGCTATACCGATGACTTAGCACATGTTCCTGAAATGCGCTGGCTAGAGCAGCTCAAAACCAGCCAACCTGCGGTATTACAATCCAGTCATCTTGAAACACTGATTCACGCCTGCAAGCACGGTGTCGGTCTCGCGCTGCTACCTTGCATGCTAGCGAACGAGGCAGGGCTTAAACAACTCAGTGATGGCCCCGTGGTATTTCGCGAAATCTGGTTACTCAGTCACCGCCAAACATCGCAGTTAGCGCGCTTTGAAACCGTTTATAATTGGTTACTTGAGCAGTTTTCGAGCAGTGCTCAGCTCTTGCGTGGAGTCAGCTCATCACTTAATCAAAGGCTTTGAGTTGATGACTCATAACAGCTCTTAACTTCCCTGGTCGAACCGGTTTATTCAACATTGGAATACCCAGCTTCTTGCGCAGTTCTTGCTCTTGATCTGCATAGTCGGCGGTGATCAGTACCGCTGGAAGCGTGGCACAAAAACGCGCTCGCAACTGTTCAACCACGAGCAGTCCAGTCACATTATTATCTAAGTGTAAATCCACGATAATCAAATCTGGTGCAACACCATTAAGTGCAGTAATCGAGCCTTGGTAGTCTGCAGCCAGAACCACATCGCACTCCCATTGGCTTAATAATGCTCCCATGCTATGCAAGATTTCAGGTTCATTATCAACAACTAAAACACGCTGCCCTCGCAAGTTATTAATAGCTGAGTTCGGCCGGCTCTCAGTCAATCGCTGCACAGGTGCAGTACTGATCGGCACTTCAATACTAAAACAAGAACCCACCCCCTCACGCGACCACAGCTCAACTCGAGTATTTAATATAGTCGCTATCCGTTCAACAATAGCCAAGCCGAGCCCGACGCCCTTGCGACCATTTGCATGGTTATTAGTCAGTTGATTAAACTCTAAAAATATTTTCTCTTGCTGCTCTAAAGCAACACCTACACCTGTGTCCCACACCTCTAAACGTACATTTTTACCTCGCCGTCTTACGCCCAGCAAAATACGCCCAGACTCAGTATAGCGACAGGCGTTGCTGAGAAAGTTTCTTAAAATACGAGTGATTAAATGCGCATCGGTAAAAACACATAAAGAAGTTTGCAACATCGTAAGTTGTAGCCCTGCTTTTTGCGCGACAGGTTCAAACTCTGACACGAGCGAGCGAAACAAATCATCGATGCGCAATGCTGTTAAAGATGGAGTAATTGCCGCTTGGTCAAGACGCGCAATATCCAATAAATCCGCGAGCAAATCTTCAGCACCCTCAAGCGCCATGTGCGCTCGCTCCAGCAAATGCTGCTCTGCAGCAGGCAACTGACGCTCACGTAAAGTTGACATCAATAAGCGTGCAGCGTTTAAAGGCTGCAACAAATCATGACTGGCCGCAGCTAGATATTTATCTTTACTGCGATTGGCTTCTTCGGCCGCATCACGGGCGACGCGTAAAGCCTTTTCCATTTGTTTACGTTGTGCGATTTGCTGCTGTAAATCTTCATTACTGAGTTGCAACTCACGGGTGCGCTCAGCCACTCGATCTTCAAGCTCATGGTTAAGCTGCTCAAGACGCAACTGATTTTTTTTACGCTCGGAAATATCAGCAACAAAGCCCTCAAGAACACCGGGTTCATCATCTTTGAGCAACAGATTCATCAACACATCAAGCGTTTTACCGTCTTTGCAGCGCAAAAGCGTTTCGTAGCCGCGCACGACATTGTTTTGCAGTAACTTGGCGCGAATGCGTTTGACTTCATCCACACCGCCAACAAATAAATTGTCGGTTTGCGCAGTATTCATAGACAACAATTCAGCAGCACTGCTGTAGCCAAGCATGCTGGCTAATGCAGGGTTAATCGCGCGAAAACCACCACCGATATGTGCTTGGAAAATACCGTAGGTCGCATGCTCAAACAACCATTTATAACGGTTGCGCTCACGCTCAACTTCTTCAAGCTGTAAGAGCAATTCAGGATAATGGCTTTTGCGTGCAGACTGATCACTTAAACCCAGCAGTCCTGCTAAGGTATTTTCAGAGTGCTTCGCCATATACCACTTCCATATCCCGCTGATTTGAAGTCCGCGGGTTGGTCAAGATACAAGGATCGACCATCGCATGGCGCGATAAAAATGGAATATCTGAAACGCTCACACCATAGGTAGCAAGACTGTCTTGAAAACCGACTGCGCGCTTAAATGCGACCAAATAATCAATCAAATGCTGACGAATCTGCGGTGGGCTTAGCCCACGACAATCAATGCCTAGGGTTTGTGCAATGATTTTAAAACGCTCTGGGGCAGAGTCGAAATTAAAGGCAACCACATGCTCGATCAGTGTCGCGTTGCACTGACCGTGGGGCAAATCTAAATACCCACCTAAGCTATGCGACATGGCATGGACTGCCCCTAAAATCGCATTAGAAAAAGCCAAACCGGCTTGCATACTGCCAAGCATAATTTGCTCTCGCAGAACAATATCGGTCGGATTCGCGATCATTTCGATCAAGTTACCACTGATCAAGCGCATGGCTTCGAGCGCATGATGATCGGTCAACGGTCCACTACCGATCGAAACAAAAGCTTCAATGGCATGCACCAAGGCATCAATCCCAGTGCAAGCAGCCAGAAACGGATCCATCGTCAGAGTGGTTTCAGGGTCAATTAGCGATACATCCGGCACCACCGCCTTACTGACAATCGAAAATTTCATCCGCTGCTGTTGATTGGAAATAATCACAAACTGCGAAACATCCGCAGAGGTGCCCGCAGTAGTGGGAATTAAAATCAACGGCGGGCTGGGCAGACGAATCGTATCTACGCCCTCGAACTCTAGAATACTGCGGCCATGAGCCGCAACAATGCCAATCGCTTTCGCACAATCCATGGGGCTGCCACCACCCACTGCAACGATGGCAGTGCAACTGTGCAGTTTATAAATCTCGGCACCATGCATCACTTCTTCTACCCGTGGATTGGGCGAGACATCGGTGAATATATGATAGTTAATGCCTTGTTCTTGCAAGCTGATCTCAATATCAGTAACCCAACCGGCAGCTTGCACACCTGGGTCTGAGACAATCAAAACCTTGCTAGCGCCGAAAACACTGGCAAAATGGCCAACACGGTGTCGGCAACCAGCGCCAAAGACAATTTCAGGGGAGACGAACTTGCGTAGCTCGCTAACTGATCGACTCATAAATACTCTTCTTATAATTATCGCAAAGCTGGGGCGCAGTATAAGCAACATTTGCAGCGACCCGATATGCAGCATTTGCAGACGGCTTAGTCTAGGCCTTAAAGTTTACCAATACAGTAGGACTTTAAATACTATCCAAGAGTATAAACTCGCATATTTAACCGATAAAAAATCACCTGTTTTGAAAAACTTTTTGATAGAAACTCAATTCCATATTCATCACTGCTGCAAGATTTTTAGCTTGGCGAAAACCATGTCCCTCGTCAGCAAAAACATGGCACTCAACTTGGACTTCTTGAGATTTTAGCGCGTTAACCATGACCGCTGTTTGCTCCGCAACCACCACAACATCAGTTGCACCCTGAAAAAAAATGACTGGGGTGGTTATTCGCGACACTTGCTGCAACGGTGCTCGCTTTGCAAACTGCTCAGCACTGCCAAGTAGCCAATCTAAATAGTCAGCTTCAAATTTGTGAGTCACTCGCCGCAATGCCACAGGATCACTGACACCGTACAAGCTCGCAGCTGCTGCAAACTTCTGACTAGAGGCCACTGTTAACAATGCCGTATAGCCGCCAGCACTAGCGCCACGCACGCATATTTGCTTAGGGTTGACCCAATCTTGTTCAATCAAGTGCTCAACCAACGCGCAAACATCAGCAACCTCTAACGTCCCCCACTGATGCCGTAGAGATTGTCGATAGTTGCGGCCAAAACCCGTGCTACCACGGTAATTAAGGTCCGCAACAGCAAAACCGCGCTGCGTCCAAAATTGAATACGCGAGTCAAACACAGGGTAACAGGCTGAAGTAGGCCCACCATGCAGAAACACCACTAATGGCGGTCGTTCGTTATCCGCCAATTGATAATGCTGATTACATGGAGGATAAAAAAACGCATGCACTGATTGTTTGTCAGTGCTGGTAAAACAAAAACTGTGCGGCTTTGATACGTCATTACAGTCCAAAGCAATTTCTAATTCGGTGAGCACCTGTGTGCGCAAGGTTTTTCTATCAATCGCCAACACAGCGGTACCACGCGCAACATGCGAAGCAATGCAATAAAAAAAACGCTCATCAACAGCCAAATGACGTAGACGGCTGTAATCTTCGGCCAGTACGTTCACCACAGCGTTGTCAGTAAATGAATACACTGCTAGATGGCCAAAACCGTTATAGAGCCAACTGATTAAATAGTCACTTTGCTCAAGTGGCACATAATTACAGCCACCCAACTGCCAAGGCGCGCCGCTATAATCAGCCTTTAAGCCTGGTAATATTTGTAAACGACCACAATCATCTTCACGCCAAGGCTGCCAATAGCCGTGCTGATCATTGAGGACAACCGCTCGATTCTCGGCATCAAACAAAGGTTGTTGTAATGCTGCATCACCCTCATCACCGCCAAGACAAAAAGCTGTATCCCATTCGCCATTAGGTTTGCGCGCAGCACACCAGGCTTGCGTCTGTGTCCAAGGTTGCTCAGGCCGTTGCCATTCAATCCAAATTAAACGCTCGCCGTTTGGGCTCAGCCTTGGCGATGCATAAAAGTCACGGCCTTGCACAATGACTGTAGGTGCCTGACAAGCTTGCGTGCTTGCAAGGTTTAAACTGATGCTGACAATACGATGCTTGACCCCGCACTGACTGTGCTCCTCCTCAATAGCGATAACACTACCGGTGAGCGCATCAAACTGCATGTCTGCATAGCGGCACTGACTACCCTGCGTTAACTGTCGTGGAGCGCCCTGCCAAGTTTGCAAATATACTTGTTGGTCAGCTTCATTAGTAAATACAACGCCATCTAGGGTCAGACAAAACGAGCCGCCGCCGTATTCATAAACTCGACTTCGCACTGAGAAACCAGGTTGAGTAAATACTGCAGCATCTTGTGTGCAGTGCTGATAACAATAAAGCAAGGTTTGTGCAGTTTTCGGGTCGAATTCAGACCAGAACACGCCCTGCTCAGAAACCTTCAGCTCATTGATTTCACGCCCAGCAGCAGCGGCCTGCTCAGCGCTCCAAGAACTGGGCCAAAAGCCTGGAGCAGGCGTCTGTGCACCTAACATTTCAGTTCACCCTTTGATAATAATGTTCGACATTTTCTCATTGCGATAAACCATCTGCTCAACGCCCAGCGGCGCATGCTCGGCCTGCTCTCTAGCTGCTAAAATTTTTCCATGATGCTCTGATTTACTGCACACAGGGTCGGTATTACTGGCATCACCGGTGAGCATAAAGGCCTGACAACGGCAGCCTCCGAAGTCTTTTTCTTTTTCATCGCAAGAGCGACAGGGTTCCGGCATCCAGTCGAAGCCGCGAAACTTATTAAATCCGAATGACTCTTGCCAGATGTGTTGCACGCTGTGTTCTTTGACATTAGGAAACTTGATGGGTAGCTGTCGTGCACTGTGACAGGGTAAGGCAGTCCCATCTGGGGTGATATCTAAAAACAAACTGCCCCAACCATTCATGCAAGCTTTGGGACGTTCTTCGTAATAATCAGGCGTAACAAAAATCAGCTTGCAGGGATGATTTTCTGCGGCCAGTTTCTCACGCCATTTTTGCGTAACTTTCTCGGCACGATCCAACTGCTCACGTGTCGGCAATAACGCTGCGCGATTGAGCTCTGCCCAGCCATAAAACTGGCAAGTAGCCAGTTCAACAAAGTCGGCATCCAGCTCAATGCATAATTCGATAATGCGGTCCATACGGTCGATATTGTGCCGATGCGTAACAAAGTTCAGCACCATTGGATAGCCTGCTGCTTTCACTGCTTTAGCCATCGCAAGTTTTTGAGCAAAGGCTTTTTTTGAACCGGCCAACATATTGTTGACCTCTTCATCGGCCGCCTGAAAACTGATTTGAATATGGTCTAAACCGGCATCACTGAGCTCTGTAATACGCTTTTCGGTGAGACCAATGCCTGAGGTAATCAGATTGGTGTAAAAACCTAAATCGCGCGCCGCTTTGACCAGCTCAGCCAAATCTTGCCGCACCAGCGGCTCGCCACCGGAAAACCCCAATTGCGCAGCACCCAGCTCACGCGCCTGCCGAAACACTTCAATCCACTGTGCGGTGGTCAATTCTTCGCCACTGCGAGCAAAATCAACAGGATTGGAGCAATAAGGGCATTGCAAAGGGCAGCGGTAGGTCAGCTCGGCAAGCAACCACAAAGGTGGGCTTTGCACAGTTTTAGCAGGACTCAAGCCAGAATTGTGCATACGCCACCCCCATAAAGGTTAAAACATCTTCGTCCAGCCCCTGCACATCAGGAAACTGCTCCTGCAACTGCGCAATGATCTGCGCAATACTGCGCTGACCATCGACTAACTTTAAAATATGCGCAGCGCTTTCATTGAGCTGGATCATGCCTTCTGGATACAGCAGCACATCACAGTTTTGCACCGGCTCCCACTGCAACCGAAAGCCACGGCGAATGCGCGGACAGTCATCAAGATTAAACTCACTCATACACCCAACCCTCGGTGCCAAACCTGCTGTTCAGTCACCGTGTGATACGGTGGGCGGTTCAGTTCATACGCCATGCTCATCGCATCCAGCATGCTCCACAACACATCCAATTTAAATTGCAAAATATCTAGCATGCGTTGCTGCGCGGCGAGCGTAGTGTAATGCTGCAAAGTAATTCTGAGGCCATGCTCAACATCACGGCGCGCTTCGCTGAGACGCTTACGGAAATAGTCATAACCACTTTCATCAATCCATGGGTAATGTTGCGGCCATGCATCCAAACGCGACTGATGAATATGCGGTGCAAACAACTCGGTTAACGAGCTACTCGCTGCTTCTTGCCAACTGGCACGGCGCGCAAAGTTAAGGTAGGCATCCACCGCAAAGCGCACGCCCGGCAACACCAACTCACCGGACAAGACTTGCTCGCGATCCAAGCCAACTGCTTCAGCCAGACGCAGCCAGGCTTCAATCCCACCTTCTTCACCGGGCGCACCATCATGATCCAAAATACGCTGCACCCACTCTCGACGCACATCGCGATCAGGGCAGTTGGCCATAATTGCGGCATCTTTCATGGGAATATTGAGTTGGTAATAAAACCGATTGGCCACCCAACCTTGAATCTGCTCACGGGTCGCCTGCCCGTTGTGCATCGCGATATGGTAGGGATGATGAATATGGTAATAATCGCCCTTCGCGCGCAGCGCCTGCTCAAACTGCTCGGGGGTCATCGCTTGCTCGCTCATCGCAGGCTCCTAGAGTTGAATACTCATTCCGTCATAAGACACTTCAACACCGGCAGCATGCACTTGCGCGCGCTCGTCGGAGTCTTCATTTAGAATAGGGTTGGTATTGTTGATATGAATTAAAATCCGCCGTGCGTTTGGGTAGTCCGCTAGCACTTCGAGCATGCAGCCTGGCCCACTTTGCGCAAGGTGACCCATTTCGCTGCCAAGCTTGCTGCCAACGCCATAGACTTGCATTTCATCGTCACGCCAAACCGTGCCATCAACTAATAAACAATCAGCACTGGCCATGATGCGGCGCAGATTGTCATCCATCTCACCCAGGCCCGGTGCGTAAAAGACTTTTTTACCGCTGCGCGTATCTTCGATCAGCAAGCCAATGTTATTGCCTGGGTGCGGATCATCACGACGCGGTGAATACGGCGGTGCATTACTGCGCAACGCCACCGCGGTAATGCTTAAGGCTGGGCAGGCAGGCACGGTAAAAGCGCTGCCATCAAGGCTTATTAATTTGTGATTAAGCCCACCATTCCAGTGCGCCAGCATATTGAAGATGGGAAAGCCTGAGGTTAAATCTTGATGCACCATGTCGGTGCACCAGACGTCATGCGGACAGCCTTCACGCAAGGTCAGTAATCCGGTTACATGATCAATTTGGCTGTCGAGTAAAATAATCCCTGCAATCGCTGTGTCGCGTGCTTGACGCGCAGACTGCAAGGCGGGAAATGCTTCAAGCTGGCTTCTAATGTCCGGCGAAGCATTGCATAAAATCCAGTTGACACCATCATCACTAATAGCGATCGAAGACTGTGTACGTGGCACAGCATTTAAAGTGCCTTTGCGCAATCCATGACAGTTATGACAATTGCAGTTCCATTGCGGAAAACCACCACCAGCTGCTGAACCCAATACTTGAATGTACATGATGTTTTTCCTTAGTAGCCCCAGCAGAGCTGGGGCCTGATCGTTTAACGTTTAACATGAAGCGTGATGCATCAACGGTTTGCGATGTACATCGTTACTTCAAAGCCAATACGCAGATCATTAAAGCTAGGTTTAGTCCACATGATTGATTCCTCTTTCTTATTAAGACCGGGCAATTCCGGTACCTCTATTAATAGCGCTGTTGCGTCTTAGAAAAAACGGTACTTTGGGACCGTTTATTGCTGCCATTGGTCGCACTGCTTTGTTCTGGCAGGTAAACACTATATTTAGAGCAAAAAAAAACGCAGCCTTTTGGCTGCGTCTCGACTAAAACAAAGTAAGTTATGCGGGGTACACCCTTAGGGGCAAGGGACCTACTTCTCTGTCGACAGGGTTCGCATCCTATCTAAGATACAAACATTTCGGAGTCACACTTAACTACACCGCGCCTGCAGTAGTCCACACAGCAGGCACAGCTAGGTAGAGCTCAACCTCGTTTAGAAAAAGCCTAAAGGGTTAATGTCGTAACTGATCAATAGGTTTTTGGTCTGCTGATAGTGGTTGAGCATCATTTTATGGGTCTCACGTCCCACGCCAGACTTTTTGTAACCACCAAATGCAGCATGCGCTGGGTAGAGGTGGTAGCAGTTGGTCCAAACACGACCCGCCTGGATACCACGACCCATACGGTAGGCACGGTTAATGTCACGCGTCCATAAGCCTGCGCCTAGACCAAACTCGGTATCGTTAGCAATTTCCAAGGCTTCCGCTTCATCTTTAAAGGTTGTCACGGCAACCACTGGCCCAAAAATCTCTTCTTGGAAAATACGCATTTTGTTATGACCCTTAAGCAAGGTCGGCTGAATATAGTAACCACTGGCCAAATCACCACCCAAGTGCTCAACTTGACCACCGGTTAGCAGCTCCGCGCCCTCTTCTTTAGCAATGTCCATGTAAGACATAATTTTTTCAAATTGCTGCTCAGACGCTTGCGCACCTACCATCGTTTCGGTATCGAGCGGGTCACCACGACGGATTTGCTTGATTTTCTTCATGACCACTTCCATGAAGGGCTCATAAATCGACTCTTGAATCAACGCGCGTGATGGGCAAGTGCAAATCTCACCTTGGTTAAAGAATGCCAACACCAAACCTTCAGCCGCTTTTTCAATAAAGGCAGGCTCTGCATTCATGATGTCTTCAAAGAAAATGTTCGGTGATTTACCGCCCAACTCAACGGTGCTTGGAATAATATTTTCAGCAGCGCAATGCATAATATGCGAACCAACTGGCGTTGATCCGGTGAATGCGATTTTGGCAATACGCTTGCTAGTGGCTAAAGCCTCACCCGCCTCACGACCAAAACCTTGGACAACGTTAAGCACACCTGGCGGTAGTAAATCACCAATCAGCTCCATCAACACACTGATAGAGAGGGGCGTCTGCTCTGCTGGTTTAAGCACAATACAGTTACCCGCCGCCAATGCAGGCGCGAGCTTCCAAGCGCCCATTAACAACGGGAAGTTCCACGGAATAATCTGCCCAACCACACCAAGTGGCTCATGAAAATGGTAGGCAGCAGTATGTTCATTGATTTCTGCAGCGGAGCCTTCTTGGGCACGTAAGCAGCCGGCAAAATAACGAAAATGATCGGCAGCTAAGGGAATATCTGCGTTAAGCGTTTCACGCACCGGCTTACCGTTGTCCCAGGTTTCTGCGACAGCCAGTAGCTCTAAATTTTCTTCCATGCGGTCTGCAATTTTTAACAGAACGCGAGCACGATCTTGCGCCGAAGTTTTACCCCAAGCGGCTGCAGCTGAGTGAGCTGCATCTAAGGCAAGATTGATATCATCAGCATCTGAGCGTGGAAACTCACCGGCAACTGCACCGGTTACTGGTGTGGTGTTGGTAAAGTACTCACCATTGACCGGTGGCACGAACTGTCCACCGATATAGTTGCCGTAGCGCGGTTTAATGGTCAGTAAAGAACCTTGAGTACCTGGTTGTGCATAAATCATGAGAGCATCCTCGTTGTATTCAGTGCCTGCGCCAACCGCGGGCAGGTTATGGTTCGATAATAGCCACTCTCCACAGCCAGACGAATGCACCCTAGGCATAGAAAATCTAGTTATTTAGAACTAGATAGAACTCGTTTGTAAGATAGTAGATTGGTCTTCAGGCCGACAAATTGCGCATGCCCACATGAATGAGTGGCCAACACGCGGTGTGCAGATACAACAAAACCGGACAAGCCGGTTTTGTTGTATCTAAAGAACACTTACAAAATTATTTGGTATGTTCTTTTGGCAGTTTAAAGGTCCAGACCATGCCGCCCTGGTTAAAGTCTTTAACCCGCTTAGCCACCTCACCGCCCCATAATGGTACAGCGCCACCCCAACCTGAAACGACGCTAATATATTGCTCGCCATCCATATCCCAAGTCACAGGTGAACCCAGTACACCTGAGCCTGTTTGGAACTCATAGAGCTTTTTACCGGTTTTTGCATCAAAGGCCATTAAGAAGCCTTCAGGGTTACCCGTAAAGACCAGATTACCTTTGGTCGCCAATACCCCGCCCCATAACGGTGAGTTATTTTTATAACGCCATACTTCTTTACCAGTTTTCGGATCAATGGCTTTTAACACGCCAATATAATCTTCATTCAGTGGTCGGATGGTAAAGCCAGCACCTAAGTAGGCTGCGCCTTTTTTATAGGTCACACCTTCGTTCCAGATGTCCATGCCCCACTCATTGACCGGTACATAGAACAAACCGGTGTCTTGGCTATAAGCCATTGGCATCCAGTTTTTCGCACCTAAGAAAGCAGGGGCAACAAATACTGAACTGCCTTGTTTCTCAGCACCCGGCGCTCCAGGGCGATTACTTTCGTCATAGATGGGACGACCATCTTTATCCAAGCCTTTAGCCCAAGTAATCTTATCGGCGAATGGGAAACCACGAATAAACTTACCGTTGGTACGATCCAAAACATAGAAATAACCGTTACGGTCAGCTGTCGCTGCTGCTTTCACGGTTTTGCCGTTTTCTTGATAGCTAAAGGAGACTAATTCGTTGACACCATCGTAGTCCCAGCCGTCGTGCGGTGTGGTTTGGAAGTGCCATTTGATCGAACCATCATCCGGGTTCAGTGCTAAACGTGAAGAGGAAAACAGGTTGTCGCCTGGACGCATATGCGAGTTCCAAGGTGACGGGTTACTGGTACCGAAGAGTAAAGAATCGGTTTCCGCATCATAAGAACCACCCAGCCACGGGGCTGCGCCACCGGTTTTCCAAAGGTCGCCTGGCCATGTTTTGCCGGCTTCCCCACCGGAAATACCACTTTCGATTTTTTGACCGTCTTTCCAGACATAACCCATATGGCCTTCAACGGTTGGACGCGTCCAGATCAAATCACCATTCAAAGGGTTATAGGCCTCAACTTTACCAACGATACCGAATTCACCACCAGAAACGCCGGTGATCAGCTTGCCTTTCACCACAATTGGCGCGGCAGTAATGGAGTATCCAGCTTTATAATCCGCAACAGTTTTACGCCACACCACTTTACCAGTGTCTTTATTGAGCGCGACGAGCTTGGCATCAAGGGTACCGACAATCACTAAATCGCCGTACAAAGCCACACCACGATTAATCACATCACAGCACGGCATAATGCCGTCTGGTAGACGCGCGTCGTACTGCCACAACTCTTTACCGGTACGTGCATCGACTGCGAAAACACGTGAATAGGAGGCGGTGACATACATCACGCCGTCTTTAATCATGGGCTGTGATTCTTGTCCGCGCTGCTTCTCACCGCCAAAGGATAAAGCCCACACCGGACGCAATTGCTGCACGGTATCGACGTTGACTTTATTCAGGGGGCTATAACGCTGCCCAGCTAAACCTAAACCATTACTGACAACCTGATGCGTCGTCGTCGCATCGTCTAAAATTTCTTTATCAGTTACCGCCACAGCACCGGTACTGTGTAGCAGCATTGCGCCGCATAATGCGGATAGAGCAAACATTTGATGCAGTCTTGTGCGTTTCATTATGGCCACCTCTACAACGTTATTATTGTGATCGGGAAATAATCCCGAACCGATATAGATTCTTAGCTGCAGCAGGCTCTACAACAATTGACCTCAATACCTAGTTAACACCTACGTTAGTAGTAACACCTCACTGTGCAGAGCGAACAATTGCACTGCATACCGCCCCTCGCACTCTGGCCAATGGCTGCCCTTCGCGCCTGATTACGCCCAGCAAACCAAGACCGTCAACTAAAGCCTTACACCGTGGCCAAGGCTAAAGTTCTAAGCGCTTGGCTATAACAGAGCATGGGTTAACGTCCGCAATAAGACTAAAAAACAGACTTCACTCAAAAGGAGGAATAGCAGTGAAGCAACCGATTGTTCACGCTTTAATCATGTGTCTATTACCCATCAGCGTGCTGGCCAATGAGCCGATTAAAATAGGCTTAAATTTCCCGCGCACCGGCAACTATAAAGCCGAGGGCCTTGAGCTGATGCAAGGCTCGCTGTTGGCCATTGAACACATTAATCATAACGGCGGAGTGCTGGGCCGCCCACTGCAGCTGCTCAGCAAAAACAGCGCCTCGCGCGCTGAAAAAGCACAACGTAATGTCGATGAGTTTTTTCGCAGTGAAGCGAAAATGATTTTTGGCGGTGCTACCAGCGAAGAAGCGATCGCCGCTGGACGGCGTGCCCGCGAGTTAGGCTTGCCGTATTTTGCCCTGCTCAGTTACGCCAATGAGGTCACCGGACGCGAAGGCCACCGTTATATTTTTCGCGAATCCAATAACGACTGGATGAGTGCGCAAGTACTCGGTGAATACCTGTCCTGGCACATGCCACGCCAGCGCTATCACTATATTATTAGCGACGACACCTGGGGGCTGAGCATGGAGGCAGCGTTGCGCTTAGCCACCGCCAGTCAAGATCGCGCCAAACACAGTTTCACCCGCTTAAACCCTGTCAATGCCAGTCATGCCGAATACAAGCAAGCACTGATCAAGGCACAGAAAAGCCAAGCCGATATCCTTGTCTTAGTACTGCAAGGGCAAAATGTTATGCACGCCATGCGCGTTGTGCATGCCATGGGTTTAAATAACCAAGTACAAATTATTATTCCCAATTTAAGCCGCACACTGATCCAGAACCTTGGCGCGCAAACCATGACTGGCGTGATCGGCACCCAAGCCTGGACTTGGCGCGTACCCGCACTGGAAAACAGCGTAAAAGGTCGCGCCTTCGTTAAGGATTATACCCAGCGCTATAGTGAATACCCCGGCAGTGCCGCCGCGTCGGCTTATAGCGTGGTGTACCAATGGGCTGACGCCGTGCAACGCACCCACAGTTTAGATAGCGAGAGCATTATTAAAGCGCTCGAAGACCACAGCTATCAACTGCTTAAGGGCCCGCAGCAGTGGCGTGGTTTTGACCACCAAAACGTACAAGACATCTACGCGATTCGGGTTAAATCGCGTGCGGAGATTATGCAGGATCCTCTCAAACAAGATTACTTTGAAATCATCCATCGCATGCAAGGCCAAGATGCGGTGCAATCATTGGACGACTGGCAGCAAGAGCGCGGCGAGCATTTAACCCTAGACTGAGGCAACTGCAGGCCACATAAAACCTTCAAGATTACCTGAGCAACACTTGGAGGTTTTTGACCATCAAGCTATCTAATGGCTGTTAATGCTTATTGATCCAATCGCTGCCACTGTTGCTGCTCATAGCGTGGATAGAGATGACTGACCGTACGGATCAATTCATAACGCGTCAAACTGACCCCAGCAAAGCGCTCTGGAATAGGCATTCTTAGGACTTGATTCATATCCTGCCCAGCCTGCGCCGCTTCACGCAGAGCACTGTCCAACCAGTTTAAGTAATCACGCATCTGCACAAAGGGTTGATGATCAGTGGCCAGCGGCCCATGCCCTGGCACAATCAGTTTCCACGGTAGTTTCTCTAACGTATCAATATCAGCTAGCCAAGCTGCCAGCCCTGGAGTATTCGGAGTGGCTAACGCGCGCTGATAAAACACTAAATCTCCAGCAAACAACACCCCAGTGCGCTCATCTAAAATAGCCAAATCAGCCCCGGTATGCCCAGTCAAACTCAGCAGACGCAAAGGATGACCGCCAATTTCCATTAGGCCTTCTTCGACGAGTTGCGTCGGCAACAGCACCTCGGTACCACGCATCGCGTCGCCGACCACGCGATACATGTTTTCCGCCATATAGTTGCCTTGCTCTTGCAGCAGCTTTTTAGTGCCGGCTAAAGCCGCAATCGGCACATCGTCAAAGGCCTGATTACCCAGCACATGGTCAGGATGATGATGGGTCAGTAACACTTGGATTACCGGCTTATCAGTGACACTGGCAATCGCTGCACGCAAGACTTTGCCATAGGCAAAAGAAGGGCCGGTATCCACCACCACCACACCGTGGTCAGTTACAATAAAGGCTGCATTGACGATATTACCGCCATTATGCAGACTGAAGTTGTCCGTTGAGCCTTCGACTAACCAAGTGTTTTCAGCAATTTTCTTCGGTGTTAATTGATAGTCCGCAACCGCGCTAAGACTCAAGAAAAAACTGCAACAGAATATAAATAAGTAACGCATAACATCACCTCAATCGACAAAACACTACGCTGCAAAAATCACTGCAGCAGGCCTCGCTAAACCATGCCAAGCACTGCATACAAAAACGGCGAAGCGCAGTGGCCTATGGAATATGTGCAGTAAACTCATTGCCGTTGTTATCACGCAGCCACAGTTGCGTTTCTGGCTGACCTTTAATCCCTAAGGTAATGGTGGGATTTTCACTAATCGCAGAAAATATCTCTAAACGCGCCAGCACCGCACCGGAAAGATCACGTAGCTCAGCCTGATCGAGATAGAACTCAGGGATGGAATCGACTAAACCATTGTCCATAGGATGCGAGACGCTTAAACGTAAACGGCTGTTATCACCGGTATTAAAGCGCGCACCTAAGATTTCACCGAGATGATCCTCCCAGCCTTCCTGCGCTCTGACTACACTGGGTGCAGTGCAACCACCACCGGCTGCCTCAATCCGTGCTGAGCCGACGTGCCAAATACCATCATCCATTAAAAATGCCGCACGAATCGGCGTGGCCTGTTCTACTCGAATGCGCACCGCCAGAAACTTTTCTAATTCAGCACTGGGATAGACATTCAGCACTTGTGGAATGGGGTTAAGCTCAGCCCACAGCATGATTTTTTCGACGCGACCAGTTAACGCTCTAGCGTCGACTTCGACAGGGACTTGCCGCGCATCTTCGGCAAAAGGCGGCACGCTGACCTGAACCTTCTCATCAAAGACAAACTCAGCATTGTTGAGTAAACGCTCGTGAAAGTACTCCCACATTACTGAAGGTTGCGGATCGCCCTCAACCGCATTGGCCCAGCACGACACCAGGGACAAGACTAAGGCACAGACCATACGCTGTTTCATACCACCTCCAGCTTTACACTATGGGAACCACTGTTGCATTTAAGCTATTGGTACATCTCAGGCTTCTCATAACTTAAATGGTACTTGTCATATAGCGCCTGCATACGCCCATCGGCAATCATTGCTTCAGTCAGTGCTTCGACGGTATAGGCCAGTTGGCGATTACTTTCATGCACGGCCATACCCACTTCCCAAGTCGATTGACCTAAATTGGGATAGGCGGCGTCAGATTTTTTCAGCTGCGCATCCTTGGTTTGACTGAGCAGCCATTCCAGCTCACCGCGCATCGCCATCACCGCATCGACCTTGCCGTCTTGCATGGCGGCAAACGCCGCAGTTGGACTGACAAAGTGCTTAACATTGGAGCTCAGACGCCCAGCAAAGGCGGTGAGCAAGTAAAACGAAGGCACTGAATCATCTTCGACACCGACTGGGTGATACTGAAACACCCCGACTGTTTCCAGGCTTTTGATGCGGCGGCTGTTGTACACGGTGAGCCAGCGTTCACGCTGATAAGGACCAAACATCACCACTAACTCGTTAACCAACTCACCCAGTTCATTGCGTCGATTGGAGAATTCACGATCGTAAGGCACGCGCAGCATTAAATCAGCGCGAATGTCTTTACGTAAGTAATGACCACGCCAAATAAAGTTGCGCAAATCATCATCAATTTTTTCACCTGGAACAACCCAGAGCAGCTCTAAGCTAACACCCAATTCCTGCGCAACCTGCTCAGCCAATTCAACATCAACGCCCTTAGCCTGACCATCAACTGTAAAACTATAGGGCGCAAAATTTTCGTAAACAGCCACTTTCAGCGTGCCTGCGTCAATCATGTCATCGTATGTACGCACTGGCGTGCTAATACTTTCCGCAAACAACTGGGAGGTTAGCGACAAGCTTAAGAAAGCACACACAGACAATAAGATTCGACGCATCATCATTACTCCGGCAGAGGACGGCTTTCGATGTAGGTACGAATTGCCCACAGTGCTTCTTGGCTTAAATAATCCGCCATTCTTGGCATATACACCGCTCCATTGCGTACTGCACCATTGATCACTCGTTCTTTATACCAATCATCACCGTCAAGGCCTGGCTCTAACAGACGCAAGTCAGGGGCAATGCCACCCGACTGTGCTTCTAGACCATGACAACGCGCACAGTTTTGATTGTAAGCCGATGAGCCAATGTCTATAGCCAAAGCGTTTTGCTCATTGGGTGCTCGATAGGGGTTTTCATCCAGCCACTCTTCACCGATTGTTTCTAATTCACCGGTATTGACACTTTGCGGTACCACATCACCATGCGCATACAACGCAGTAGAAAAACCTAGACATGTCGCAACCAAAGTAGCCAAAACTGTATTTTTGTTGTTCATCATTCCCACCATTATTTAAATGTACGCAAGGCTTTCGCCATCCATATAAACACTGGTTTTCATGTTAGAAATGTCTCCCTCAGAGTAGAACGCTGCTTTAGTTGTCGAGAACCAGGCCCTTAGTACTAGTTTAAAAGACATATAGAAAATGGCTTTAGAAGCACTGCCAATTGAGCTACCCGCTGGGAATATTTCCCGTTGCCGGCGGGAAATATTCCGTATGCATCGCTCTCGTACTTTCACACCATGGATACCGTCACTGCGCACATATCTGTCGCAAGACTCACAACATGCAACCACGGGAAGTACAGCAATGATAAAAAAACAATTACCCAGCTCTGCCAAACCCCTAGCCCTCGCCGTCAAGGGCTTAATCTTAGGCGCCACCTTACTGGGCTCAAGCTTGAGTTTTGCCTCATCAGTGACTTGGGAAGATATTGCCCAAGACCATTTGACCACCAGCAACGTCTTGCAATACGGCATGGGCACGAACGCACAGCGTTACAGCCCATTAACCAAAATTAACGAAGACAACGTGTTCAAGCTGACGCCGGCTTGGACCTACTCGTTTGGTGATGAAAAACAACGCGGCCAAGAGTCTCAAGCTGTGATTCATGACGGCATTATTTATGTTACGGGCTCTTACTCGCGGGTTTGGGCACTCGATGCAAAAACCGGCAAACGCCTGTGGAACTACAGCCACCGCTTGCCTGACGATATCCGCCCATGCTGTGACGTCGTCAACCGTGGCGTAGCTATCTTCGGCGATAAAGTGTTCTTCGGCACACTTGATGCGCGTGTTGTCGCACTCAACAAAGAAACCGGTAAAGTGGTTTGGAACAAGAAGTTTGGTGATCACGCTGCGGGTTACACCATGACCGGCGCACCGACCATGGCTAAAGATGCCAAAACAGGCAAAGTTCTGCTGATTCACGGCAGCTCCGGCGATGAGTTTGGCGTGGTCGGCAAACTGTTTGCCCGTGACCCCGACACCGGTGAAGAAGTGTGGATGCGTCCCTTTGTGGAAGGCCATATGGGCCGCCTCAACGGTAAAGACAGCACGCCGACCGGCGATGTCAAAGCACCGTCATGGCCAGATGATCCAAACCACCCAACTGGAAAAAAAGAAGCCTGGAGCCAAGGCGGTGGAGCACCATGGCAGAGCGCCAGCTTTGACGCGGAAACCAACACCATTATCGTTGGTGCCGGTAACCCAGCACCTTGGAACGGCTGGGAGCGTACCGCTGATGGTGGGGATCCTAAAGATTTCGACAGCCTTTACACCTCAGGCCAAGTCGGCGTTGATGCCACCACCGGTGAAGTGAAATGGTTCTACCAGCACACACCAAACGATGCCTGGGACTTCTCCGGTAACAACGAACTCGTGCTGTTTGATCACAAAGACAAAAACGGCAAGGTCACCAAAGCCACAGCGCACGCTGACCGTAACGGTTTCTTCTATGTCGTTGATCGCAACAACGGTAAGCTGAAAAATGCCTTCCCATTTGTTGACGGTATTACTTGGGCTTCACACATCGACTTAGAAACCGGTCGTCCAGTTGAAGGTAAAGGCCAGCGTCCAGAGAAACCACTACCAGGCGAGACGCGCGGTAAGTCAGTGGAAGTCTCTCCACCGTTCTTAGGCGGTAAAAACTGGAACCCAATGGCTTACAGCCAAGACACTGGTCTGTTCTATGTACCAGCGAACCACTGGAAAGAAGACTACTGGACTGAAGAAGTCTCCTACAAAAAAGGCTCGGCTTACTTAGGTCAAGGCTTCCGTATCAAGCGTCTGTTTGATGACCACGTCGGTATCTTACGTGCGATGGATCCAACCACCGGTAAAGTTGCTTGGGAACACAAAGAGAAATTACCCTTGTGGGCTGGCGTATTGGCCACCAAAGGTAACCTCGTGTTCACCGGTACCAGTGACGGTTACTTCAAAGCCTTTAACGCGAAAACCGGTAAAGAACTGTGGAAATTCCAAACCGGTAGTGGCGTGATTTCACCACCAGTAACATGGGAAATGGATGGTCAGCAGTATATCGGTGTGACCTCAGGTTACGGCGGCGCTGTACCACTGTGGGGCGGTGACATGGCGGAATTGACCAAACCTGTGGCACAGGGCGGTTCATTCTGGGTGTTCAAATTGCCCGAGTGGGACAACAAGTAATAGCGCTTAGTCTATTCATTTAACACTCACCGCTGCTGTGCTGGCATAGCAGCGGTTTTCCTGAGGAACTCGATATGCAACGCCATCTTTTAACTGCTTTAGCGCTGGTGATCAGCACCGGCGTTTGCGCCAATCAAGACGATGTCCCAACAATCAATGGCTGTAAGCTTGAACCCGCCAGTAACTGTGCTGGCATGGATTTGCGTAATGCCGATCTCAGCAATATGAATTTGAAAAAAATCAACTTCGACAAAGCCAACTTATCCGGTGCCAACTTACGTCACACGCAATTGGATCTGGCCACCCTCAATCAAGCCAACTTAACCGGTGCTAACCTGACTCGTGCCAGCTTGCAACAAGCTAGCTTACGCGGCGCTAACTTGAGCAACACTAAACTGATTGCAATCACTGGCTGGGCGTTAATGGCGCAAGGCGCAAAAGGTAAAAACACTGATTTTAGCGGGGCTAATTTAGATTTCGCGCGTTTCTCTGGCGCTGATTTACAAAGCGCTAACTTTAATGCAGCTAACTTAGAAATGGCCTGGCTGAACAAAAGCGATTTGCGTAAAGCCACGTTTATTGATGCCAATATGCAAGAGTCTAAACTCAGCGAAGCCAATATGGCCAAAGCTAATATGACCGGCGCACGCCGGCACTATGCAACTTTTTTAGGAACCTTCATGGAAGGCTGTACAGGATGTCCGCTTGATTGGTAAACAACACATCGCGCACAGCTAATAGCGGTTATTCCTTCAGCTATTAGCTGGCTTCACCAATACGCAACACCCCGGTATCAATGGCTAGATGCACTAATTCAACATGTGAAGTGACTTGTAACTTATGCTTGAGTAACGTCATGTAATTGGACACGGTTTTATTACTGATACACAGCGTCTTGGAAATTTTCTGAGTGGGCAATCCACGCGACAACATCACAAAGACTTCCATTTCTCTAGGGGTCATGCTTTGTAAACGCGGATCGATAGCACCCTGAGTGTATTTTTGACTGGCGAGTTGGGTGGCCAGTCCCTGCTCAATATACATCTGCCCAGCTAAGGTACGGCGCACCGCCTCAACCAAAACATCCGGCGCAGAACTCTTAGTGATATAACCCGTAGCTCCTGCATCTAAGGCCTGTCGAACCAAAGACAACTCATCATGCATACTAAAAAACAACACCGGCAATTGTGGTAAACGCTGGCGTAAACGTCGACAGGTTTCTAAGCCACTGATACCCGGCAAGCCAATATCCAGCACCACTAAATGCGGGCCTAACAAGGGCACCGCTGACAATGCCTCTTCGCCACTGCCTGCTTCATCGACCTGCACTTCAGGCAGCAAGGCTTTGAGCAAACTGGCATAGCCTTGACGCACCACAGCATGATCATCCACCAATAAGATTTTCATTATTACTCTCCGACCATTGGTAGATAAAGATAAATGCTCCAACCACGCTTGCTGCGCGCTTGAATATGCAACTGAGCCGCCAAGGTTCGAGCGCGCTCGGCCATCGAGCGCAAACCCAGACCTTGATGCGGCACCGCGCAGCCACTGCCATTATCACGCAGCAACAGACGCACAGCGCCAGCCTTATATTGCATCCAAATCTGCACCTCAGTCGCCTGCGCATGCCGGCTGACATTGGTTAAGGCTTCTTGCAGAAAACGGTACAACTGATTTTTTTGTGCCACTGTTAACAGCGGCAGCGTATTGAAAACATGCAACCGGCATTGACCGCCATGGCTTTGTTGCCAGTGCTCTTGCAGGTGCTCCAACATTTGCGCGACGCTCAGGTGATCGAGCATGGCCGGATACAAATCACGCACCAAACAGCGAAAACCGGTTTGTAATTGTTGGCCATGTTCTTCTAATACCTGTGCCACTGACAACACGGTCTGCGGCTGCTCGCGCACAACTTGCAGCAACTTAATTTGTGCGCGCATGCCCGCCACATACTGACCTAAATCATCATGCAGGGTCTGCCCCAGGCGGCTGCGCTCAGTATCTTGTAAATTTAATAGCGCTCTGGTCAGCTGACTATTTTCTGCTTGAGCGGACTGCAAAGCTGCAGCCATTTTATTAAATTGCTCGGCTAACTGTTCTGCTTCACGCAGCGGATAGGTTTGCAAACGAACGGCTAACTGCCCTTCACCAATCTGCTGTAACGCCAACAACACGTCATCCAAAACTAAAAGGCCGCGACGTACTGCCCAGCGAATGGCCAGCAAGCTCATAATCAGTGCTAAAGCAAAAACGCCCAGCAACTGCACGATCGAGTCTTGCGCTTCTTCGACTTCATCTTGCGGATCAATGGCCAACAACAAAGCGCGGCCATCAGACAAGGCAATCCGATGCAAAGGTGCCGGTTGTGGGTATAAAAACTGAGTTAAGCGATCATGTGTCTGTGTTGCATTTAAGGTGCTACTTTCTCCGGCCGCTACCAACTCCAGTCGCACATGCCTTAGATACCCTTCTAAGCGAACAAATCGTTCTGGATCATTTGGCGCGGCTTCGGCCAGATAATCCACCAACACCTGTGCAGCGCCTAACTCACGCTGCACATCGGCTTCCGCTTGACGCAATAACACCACTAAACAAACACTGACTACTGCAGCAAAGAATAGCGTCACATAAACATTAATGCGCCATAACGTCGACATTTGCCTGCTCCCAGCGCGCTATAGATTACTTAACAATAAACTCGCCTTGCATGCCTTTACTCTCAAGACCTTTGCAGAAGTAGGAATAGCGACCCGGCTTAATCGGTACAAAGAACATTTCAGCTTGGCCAGCGTCCTCAAATTCAAGCTCAGTCAACATAACGGCTTTGACTTCAATGCCACCGGCTTCAACTTTGCGTAAATAAATGGACTGCATAAACTGTGGCGCTTGGAAGGCACATTCTTTTTGCCCGTTAGAAATAATCTTCAAACGGTAAGAGCCACCGGTTTCTAACTGATAACTTTTTTCCGTGAAACTGTAATCGCTTTGCTCAGAACCCATCACTAGATCTGGTAGACGTTGAGGCTTGGTGGTCAAATCCCCAGCAGCTTGAACCCTATCCAGTCCAATCATGCCTGACACCAACACTACTGCTAACGTTGTCGCTTTTAAAAAACTCATAGTCTGTCTTCCTAGTTATTTTTATGACAAGACCATGCTAATCAGAGCGCAATCCAAACAATCTCCTACCTTGGTACTGCCTAGTTGGTACTTTCTGCATATTCCTTTCGCGACAGACTGTTCCTATGCTGGTTTTTAATTAGCGAGGACATCTTTACTATGCGCACTTTAATATTTCTAATCAGCCTAGCCTTTACTTCGGCCAGTTACGCGACAACCAAGACCACAACAAATCTTGAGGTTGCGATTGGCTATTTAGCCTACCAGCCGGCAGCGCGTCCTTTGTTGTCGAATGTTATTCCAGAGCCGACGGATACAGGTTTACGCGGCGCTGAATTAGCCCTCGTGGATAACAACAGCACCGGGCGCTTTCTCAAGCAACACTACAGCTTAAGCACTGATATCTCGGCTAGCGCTGAAACATTATTGGCAGCTGCTCTCGAACAGCATGCCGCGGGAACCCGCCTGTTTGTGGTTAATGCACCGCAGTCAGTATTACGCCAACTGGCCACGCAATTGCCGGACAGTTTGCTGTTTAACGCGGGCAGCGCCGACGATGAATTACGCCAAGCCGCCTGCTTAAGCAATGTTCTGCATACCTTGCCCAGTGACGCCATGCTGACTGACGCGCTGGCACAATTTATGGCGTTGCGCCAATGGCAGCGCTGGCTGTTAATTGTTGGCCAAGCCCCTGAAGACATAGCTTATGCGAATGCCCTACGACGCTCCGCTAAGCGCTTTGGCCTCAAAATAATCGCGGAAAAAACCTGGGACTTCAGCAGCGATCAACGCCGCTCTGCCAGCGCCGAAATGCCGCTGTTTACTCAAAGTAAAGAATACGACGTAGTGGTGGTGGCCGATAAAGCCGGTGATTTTGGTGAATACTTGCCCTACAACACTTGGCTGCCACGTCCGGTAATCGGCACCCAAGGTTTAACCCCAGTGGGTTGGCACAAAACCATTGAAACCTACGGTGCAGCGCAGCTGCAAAAACGCTTTGAAAAACACGCTGATCGTTGGATGAATAGTGTCGATTTTGCCGCTTGGATTGCCGTACGCAGCATTGCTTCAGCAGTAACTAAACTGGGACACGTTGATCCTGCCGCGATACGCCAATTGGCACTCAGTGATCAATTACCCATCGATGGTTTTAAAGGTCGCAAACTAAGCTTCCGTCCTTGGAGCGGGCAATTACGCCAGCCCATTGCCTTAGTTCATCCGCGCTCACTGGTCAGCACCTCACCACAAGAGGGCTACTTGCACCCACACAATGAAATGGACAGTTTAGGTTTCGACAAAGCAGAAACCACTTGCCACTTAAGCGACAAAGCCCTGTGACAACAACGCCTACGGCCTGTTTCGCCGGTTAATTATTGATAACAAGAAGGACACACTATGCGCCGTTTATTGCCTTTATCTGCCCTCATGCTGATCTGCCACACCAGCTTGGCCGCCACTGCTTATGTTTCTAACGAGAAAGACAACACGATCAGCGTGATTGATCTGGCCACGCAAACCGTGACGGATACCCTTGAAGTCGGCATGCGCCCACGCGGACTGCTGCTCTCGCATGACAACAAGCTGTTGTACATCTGCGCCAGCGACTCGGATCGCGTGCAAGTGATGGATCTCAGCAATCACAGCATTATTAAAGAGCTGGCTTCAGGCGATGACCCTGAACAATTTGCCTTACACCCCAACAATAAATGGCTCTACATCTCCAACGAAGACGACGCATTGGTCACTGTGGTCGATGTCGACAGCAATATTGTCATGGCCCAAATTGATGTCGGTGTGGAGCCGGAAGGTATGGCCGTCAGTCCTGATGGCAAATGGGCAGTCAATACCAGCGAAACCACCAATATGCTGCATTGGATTGACACGGCCAGCAATGAACTTGTGCATAACACGCTGGTGGATCAACGCCCACGTCATGTCGAGTTCAGTAATGACAGCAAACGCCTCTGGGCCAGCGCGGAAATCGGCGGCACGGTGACCATCATCGATGTCGACCAACGTGAAATTTTGAAAACCATGACCTTCGAAATCAAAGGTGTGCATCCTGACAAAATCCAACCTGTCGGTATCAAGCTGACTGACGATGGCCGTTACGCTTTCGTCGCGCTGGGTCCAGCCAATCATATTGCCGTGGTTGATGCTAAGACTTGGGAGATTTTAGATTACTTACTGGTCGGTCGCCGTGTTTGGCATATGGCCTTCACCCCAGATCAAAAAACTCTGATTTCCACCAACGGTGTGAGTGGTGATGTGTCACTGGTTGATATCGACAGCCTCAAAGTCACCAAGTCAATTAAAGTTGGTCGTTACCCTTGGGGTGTTGTGGTGACACCATGAATGCCCTGGAAGTCAGGGATGTCAGTTTTTCCTATGGTGCTCGCCAAGTGTTGCATGGGCTTAATTTCACCTGTCCAAAAGGCCGTCTAACAGCTTTACTCGGACCTAATGCTGCGGGCAAAAGCACACTGATTTCCTTGCTCACCTGCCTCTATCCTATCCAACAGGGGCAGATCAAAGTCAGTGGCCATGATCTTAATCGCGCGCCGCGCTCAGCCTTACGCGAACTGGGCGTAGTCTTTCAGCAAAGCACGCTAGACTTGGATCTCACCGTTGAGCAAAACTTGCGTTACCATGCAGCCCTGCATGGTTTCTCACCCTCTGACGCTAAAGGAAGAGTTAATGACGAGCTGGCTCGTCAGCAACTCAGTGATCGACGGCACGATAAAGTGCGTCTTCTTAACGGCGGCCATCGCCGCCGTGTTGAGATAGCTCGCGCGCTATTGCACAACCCACGCTTATTGCTACTCGATGAAGCCAGCGTAGGCCTGGATCCCGCCAGCCGGCAAGCATTGCAGGCGCATTTGCGCAGTCTGTGCGCAGAGCGCGATATTGCTGTGTTGTCCACTACCCACTTACTGGATGAAATCGCACCTGAAGACCATGTGCTAATTCTCAATCAAGGTGCTTTAGTGGCTAACGGCAGCATTGAAGCAATCCAAGCCCAATATCAGCAGCAATCCTTAGCTCTTATTTTTCAACAGTTGACGAAAAAGGAGCCAAAATGAAAGCCTATTGGTATTGCCTGTCGGGTATTTTTTTTCGTGAATGGCTGAGATTCTGGCAACAACGCACCCGCCTGCTCAGCGCTTTAGTCCGACCTTTATTGTGGCTGATTGTGTTTGCCGCTGGCTTTCGTGCGGCGCTGGGCATCGCCATTATTGCCCCCTACGACACTTACATCACCTACGAAACCTACATTGTGCCGGGACTGGCCTGCATGATTTTATTATTTAACGGCATGCAGAGTTCGCTCAGCATGGTCTACGACCGCGAAATGGGCAGCATGCGCATCCTTCTCACTAGCCCTCAACCGCGTAGCTTTTTACTGATTTGCAAATTAATGGCCAGCGCCTCTATTTCCATCATTCAAGTTTATATTTTCTTAGCGATCACCTGGTTTTATGGCGTACAACCACCCTTACTTGGCCTGTTAGTAGCATTACCAGCATTGTTGATGGTGGCACTAATGCTCGGTGCTATCGGTTTACTGCTCTCTAATGGCATTCGCCAGTTAGAAAACTTCGCAGGGGTGATGAACTTTGTGATTTTCCCTTTATTTTTCTTATCCTCGGCGTTGTACCCGTTATGGAAAATGCAAGAAGCCAGTCTATGGTTGTATTGGATTTGTGCACTCAACCCATTTAGCTACGGTGTCGAGCTGGTTCGGTATGCGTTGTATTTACAATTTAATCCTTTGGCTTTAATAGTTTGTGCGACGACTACGGTAGTGTGTTTGTCCGCGGCAGTATTGACCTTTAGCCCTAAGCGAAGCGCTCTGCGCAGAGCACCCGGAAAGTAAATACCGACATAAAAGCAGTACTTTAGTAGCGGCCCAAGCAGCACATTGTAGCATTCCCAAAGACTGCTGCTTTGCATCTAATGAAGTTAACAACTGCGAGAAATAATCATGTTGAAAACAGTATTGACTGCCCTAGCTTTAACATTACTGCCATTGGGCGTAATCACTAGCCATGCTCAAGAAAGTCATTTATTTACTGAAGATGGCTATAGAAGCACGCTGTATCGCAGCCCGACACCGCAGTCGCATGAGCATGCACAAACACTTTCACCTCAAGAATTAAACACTTTGCAGGAGAAAAACCCAAAGTTACTGTTAGTGGATGTCTACCGCAACCCATGGTTACGCGGCCAGTTCACTCTACAAGAAGAGCATACTAATCTGCCTAATAGTTTATGGTTAGCCAATTGCGGTGACGGCGTACTCTCAGAGCAATGGTTGGACTACTGTAAACAACATCTTGAGCAAGCAACTGCAAACGATAAAACCCACCCCATCGTATTTTACTGCCGCTCAGACTGCTGGTTGGGTTGGAATGCAGTCAAGCGCGCGAACGCCTTTGGTTATAACAACCTATACTGGTTACGTGACGGCACGGATGGTTGGGAACAAGCTCATTTACCTTTAGAACAAGCACAACCTGCACCCTTTCGCTAACCTTGCGCTTTGCATACAAAAACGAGGTCACTGACCATGTACAACATATTAATTGCTGACGATCACCCGCTGTTTCGCGAGGCGATTTGTAACGTGATTCGTTCAGGTTTTCCTGACTGCACTATCATCGAAACCGCAGACCTAGACAGCACCTTACTGCTCGCCTGTGAACACGACGATCTTGATTTAATTTTACTAGATCTCAATATGCCAGGCATGAGCGGACTCAACGGCCTTATGAGCTTACGCAATGAAGCGCCCACCATCCCCGTGGTTATTGTCTCTGCAGAACAAGATAAACATATTGTTTTACAAGCCATTACCTATGGCGCGGTTGGTTTTATCACCAAATCTACACCTCGCGAGCAAATGACCGCAGCCATCGAGCAAGTGTTAAACGGGCATGTTTACTTGCCGGCTGACATCATCCGTTCCGAACAAGCCAACACGCGGCGTACACCGCGCGAAGCGACTATCTCTCCAGAATTATTGCAGGCACTGACACGTAAACAATTACAAGTGCTCGAGCGTATGGCTAAAGGCGAAGCGAATAAACAAATTGCTTATAATTTGGACATTGCTGAGACCACAGTTAAAGCGCATGTCTCGGCTATTTTAAGAAAGCTCAACGTTCATAACCGTGTGCAAGCCATTCTGTCCGTCGGTGACATTGATTTCTCTACTTACCTTCGCCGCTAACGGCCTCTAACCGCCCGCGCTGCGGTCATTTTGCAAGCAGCTTGTGAGCTAACTTGTTTTTATTCTTTAGGCCGGCAGAGCTAGTGCAACGCAACGCAACAATTCTTGCTTGCCATGTATTTGTCGGACTAAAGCGAGGGGCACACAAAGGTTATTGTGCACAGATCTTAGCGCTCGTTATCCAGCAAATGATTCATCGCGGTTTTCAAACGCATTGGCTTGACTGGTTTGTGCATCAAAGTATGGCCTAACTCGCGCATTTTTTGCTTCAGCTCATTGCTATAGTTGGCCGTAATCATCAGTGTCGGGATGGGTGTTTGTCGTTGCTGATTGATATTAACCACGACATCAACACCGTTAACGTCATTATCCAAATGATAATCAACGATCAGTAAATCAACAGCAGAGCAAAAACCGCCGACTTGTTCTGCTAAATCGTCCTCAGACAGGCCTGTTTGTACCTCACAACCCCATCCTTCGAGCAATGCTCGCATCGCTACACAAATAGCCAGATCATTATCCAGCACCCACACCCGTGCACCTCTCAGGCGATCTAAGTGATATGTCGATGATTCAATCTCAGGCGTTGCCCGCAACTCGTCTTTACGCGCTAATGGCACTGCAACAGAAAACACCGAGCCTTTGCTTGGCTGCGATGAGACCTGGATTGGGTGGTCTAAAATACGGGTGATTTTGTCAACAATTGCCAAACCTAAACCTAAACCTCGATCTTGCTTTAAGCGCTGTACATCACCACGCTTAAACTCTTGAAATATTTCTTCTTTTTTATCTTCTGCAATACCAATACCGGTATCCCACACCTCAATGGATACATGCCCTGCATGGCGACGACAGCCCAGCAGCACACGACCATTTTCGGTATAACGAATCGCATTGCTTAACAAATTACGTAAGATGCGCGCCAGCAAGTGAATATCACTTTTAATCAGCACCGAACTGGGCACAAAATCTAACCTAAGCCCTACACTTTTAGCCAACTGCTGATACTCAATCGCTAAGTTGTTTAACAACTCATGGGCTGCAAAAGCGGATACATCAGCTTTAATAACTCCAGCATCGAGCTTAGAAATATCAACCAAGGTGCCTAATAGATTTTCGACATCCTCCAGTGAGTTACTGATATTTTTGACCAAAGTGTTACGGTCAGGTGAGTCCGGACGCTCTGATAATGAGCCGGTAAATAAGCGCGCAGCATTTAATGGCTGGAGCAGATCATGACTGACTGCGGCTAAAAACTTAGTTTTCGATAAGTTGGCTTCTTCAGCTTCGCGCTTAGCATCACGCAGACGTACTTCTATTTGTTTGCGTACTTCAATTTCCGAAACCAGTTTGCAATTGAGCTGTGTCAACTCTGCCGTACGCTCACGCACTCGCTCTTCAAGGTTTTGATATGCTTGATGCAATGCTTCTGCGGTTTGTCGACGCTCGGTAATGTCTCGTACTAAAACGAAAATACCAGAAATCTCACCATTACTTTGTCGATTAGGCACATAAGAGCGCTGCATAAAACGAGGCTTACCCAACACACTCGATTCAGCCACATCAAAAGTTAAACTTTCACCTTTTAATGATCGATTAATATAAGGTTCCAGACGCATAAAGTGCTCATCGCTATGCGCCTCACGCAAGCTGCGCCCTAAAATGCTACCGCGAGGCCAGCGATACCATTCTTCATATACCTTGTTAGTAAATTCATAAGTGAAGTCATTCTTCACATAGGCGATCATCGCCGGTACGTGGTCGGTAATTAACCGTATCCAGTTTTCACTTTTACGCAAAGCTTCGGCATGTTGATAACGCTCGGTAATATCGGTAAACGTATTAACAAAACCGCCCAAGGGTAATGGGTGCGTGCGAATTTCGACCATTCGCCCATCCGCTAAACGCTGTTCTTTTTGCAGTAAAGGCGCGCCGTCTTCTCCCAGGCTTTGCGGGGTCAGTAACGTTGCACAACTGTTGTTCATCACGTCAGCAAAAGCTAGATTGGCCTCAATGGGTTGTAAATCACATAGCTCTAAAAAACGATGATTCCACAACTCGAGAAGCCCATCTGCGTTAACCATAGCAACGCCTTGCGACAAGTTATCCACCGTTTTTTGCAGCAAATGGGTTTTTTGCGCTAAAGCTTGCTCGCGACGCTGCGCTTCAATGTGTTTAAGCTCGGTAATGTCTGTATACAAAATAACCAATCCACCTTCTTGCGTTGGTCGTTCGGTCACTTGTAACCAACGCCCAGTGCGTAAGCGGTACAAGACCCGCTGGCGACCGCTGCGCTGTTTTTCTACAACGAGTCCGGTTTCATGAATAACGTTTCTAACTTCACTCAAATAGGTGCCAACATCCATACGATAGGCACTTTTTTCCCAGAACTTTTTAAAATGACGATTAAATAAAACGATACGATGATCGTTATCAAACAGCACAAAACCATCACTGATGCTTTCAATTGCATCAATCAGATGTTGATGCGCAACTTCTGCCTTTTGCCGCGCATCACTGAGTAGTATGTTGCTGTTTTTCAAATCAGCCATGGTTTGATTCAGCGCATCAGTACGCTCACGTACTTGTTCAGCCAAAATCACAGAGTGACGAAAAGCTGCATAGGCGTCTGAGCTTTGTGATGTACCTGACTCGACACGCTCCACCAAAGCGTTATTAATGCGTCGCAGCTTGTTATTTTCCTGCTGCAGCGCCTGTATTTGTGCAACAAGTTCAGCGTTAGGCATATTTTGGTCGTCCAATGGCTACACCGGTGAACGTTTGATTAATGTGCATGCCATTACACTGTTCGCCGTAAGTGTTAAAACCAACCACATGTTGCTTGCGCAGCACCTCTTCGATCGCGGCCTGACCGCCTTTACTATCAATTTCTAAGCGACGTAAAAAACAATCACAACCGATCGTGATCAATAACTCACCCAAGCGCTGATTGAGCCCTTGAAACAGTTGATTGACGTTCTCAAGCAAGGAGGTGGTATTCATTGCGGTCAGCACAATGCCATTTTCCACCGCACAATAAAAAGTCAGACTTTGATCAGGATTCGTCTGTTGAATTGCTCGTGGGTAGTAGTTCTCACTGATTTTGACTGCCAGTGGATGACTCGCAAACAGATGCATATCCAGTTCATCCAAGCGACAACCAATCAGCCGCGCATACTCTTTGGCTGCGGGCTCTGCATTGAACTCGAGTACCCGCCGTGAGTCGCTATCAACTTTGGTCACCACAAGCTTTTCACTGGAGGGCTGTAAATGGTGAGTGGTAAAGACTTCAAAATCTAAATGGGTATTAATTAACACCACCACTGCCGCGCCATTATGAAACTGCCCGTCATAATACACATGGGTGTGGGTTAAATGATTGTCATCGCCAGCAGAGCCACCAAAGTGCGGAATACTGCCTAATGCCGCACTGAGCGCGGCCAAAACCACTTCTTCTCGACTGGAAAGACCATCCAACAAAGTTAAGGCAAAGCTGTGATCTTTAATCGGCGCTAAGGAGTTACCACGGCAATCACTGATGAGATTCTCAACCAACTCTTGGGCGTCATATAAACTGAAACGCTCCATTTCATCAATTAACACACTGGCGATAGAAAAGTGTCGATGATCAAAGCCAATCGCGCTAATACAGCCTCGCGCATAGCCTTCAGAAGTTATTTCACCAGCGCTCGTACAACCTACCAGCGGCACACCAAAAAACTCTGCTTCTAAGGCTTTAGATAAGGCTGGCAAGTCATATTCAGCTGAACAGAAAAACAAGACAAAGCCTAAGTCAGAACAAAGCAGCTGTTGTGCTAAATCCTGAGCTGCTGCTTCAGCTTGTTTGGCAAACGAAAACGCTGTCGTAATACCCTCATTATCAAATGAGATTTTTTTTAGACCCATAAATCACCCACCTAGTATGTGTCTATTTTAAAAGCATCCAGCAAGAAGCACATGCGCCTTCAGTCGCGAGCAGTACCTACTAAAGTAGCGATCACAAAAAAGCCAGAAGGCATCAGCACTTCTGGCTTGGACTCATAGCTGCATTATTACCAAGTCAAAACCGCACCAACCGCAAAGGTATTGGTGTCTTCATTGACTAAGCTATTGCCTTTATGGCCATCAATTTCAAACTGATTGTATTCAGCAACTAACTTTAAGTTGTCATTGATATCACGGAACAAGGCAATACCACGTGTTTCATAATCCGCACCGGTTGCCACAGCACCGTTACCATCATCTTTGGTTTTGCCATAACTTAATGCCAAACGGTTTTTACCAAAGCGGTAGGAGCCCTGCGCTAAATAGCCTTTACTGTCGATATCACGCAAGGTTGCGTTGCCAGCGTTATTGGTAAAGAAAGGATTAATACCTTTCGCGGTAAAACCTGAACCGCTGACGGTAAAGTTACCCATCTTCGCTTGTACGCCGTAGCCTAAACCTTTAGAGGTGACATCTTTCACTGTGCTGTCAGTATTTTCAGAAGTTTGATAGCCACCGTTGATCCATGAGTAAATTTCTGCGCCGGCCACATCAAACTGATAGGTCACTTCAGACTCAAAACGTGGATTTTTCTGATAAGCCTTACCCATTGCACTGTTATCGTTCGTATCCACTGGATCCATCACACCAACGGCAACACGCACACCACTCATAACAGGCGAACGATAAGTGATCTGTGAGGTTGGGAATGGATATGGATAACCACTGCCGATATTACCGAAAGAAACACCGCCACCATCGACTAAGCCTAAGGTGTCGCTGACTTGACCATAACCCGCTAGCAACTCATCGAGTAGAATATTAGAGCGCGCAAATAATCCAAAATCCTTACCGATCAGCACTTCACCCCACTCACCAGCAGCGGTACCGTAAAACTGACGCACATCGATATCGGTCCCTGTACCGTTATCATCACTGTCATTAATGGTGACCCAAAACGAAGCACGAGCCCCTAACTGCAATCCATCGATTTTTTTACCCATATTGAAACCAATATAGTTGGGTAAAAAACCCATTTTAATGCGCGACTGACGACGGTCAAACTGATCACCAGCCCGATCAACATCACTGTTCACATAAAACGCGTTGACATAACCATCGGTTGAAAAAGTAGTGTCGTCTTTATCATAAAGAACGATTTCAGCTAAAGCAGGACTGCTTGCTGCTGCAATAGCGCCAGCAAGGGCTAAAGGCATAAAAATATGTTTGGCAGTTTTGTTGTTATACATAGTCTTCTCCACAGAAATGGAACAACTGACCTATCAGTCGCTTCAGTGTCGATTATTAGAAGCTATGCACCTGACTCATACGCCGCTTTAGTGCGAAGTCAACAATACTTACTAACACACACCTTAAATATCAATAATCAGAACCCATAGTAGACATCCTAAAGATGTACAAAAACTAGAAATTTAATAATACTCAAAGCATCACTACAGCAGGCTGAAGTTTAATAAATCGACTTAAGAAGCAATCCAACAGAAGCATGCAATCCCGCACAAATAAAATTATTCCAATGCAAACAAAAAACCCACAACAATCATTAAAATGATTGTTGTGGGTTAAATTTAAAAAAATTAATTAAGACGCGAATTGATTACTTAATATAAACCAGCTTTTTTCATCCTGTATAGCATCATAATATTTTTCAATATCAGCAAAAGTTAGCAACTGTGCAGTTGTATCCTCTTCTTTTGCGTCTTTTTCTAAGCGCTGTTCACTCCAGCGCCGAAACAACCTGTGACTCAAATGTTCAACATGCTGCGCGCCCTGCTCAAGCTGGCTGATTTGGAGTAAAATATCCGCATGCGTTGCCGGCAAGCACTCTCGTTGCCCTTGAAGAAAGCTCATCAAGCATTGACTGATTTCCTTTAATAAAAGATGCGCTTCAACTTTACTGGATTGCACTGCACAGACTAAACCCTCTCGCTCAACTTGCACATGCGGCATCACAAAAACGGCATAGCACAAGCCAAGCTCATCACGTAAACGACGCTGCAAAACACTTTGGAAATGCTGCGCAAATACCTTATTAATAACTCGCATTCGATCTTGCTCAAGCATGCCAATAGCAGGTAATGGTATGTGAACAATGAGTAAAGAATCATCAGTAGCGCACGCACTGACTTGATGCCACCCAGCCGCTAAAAGCTGGGCATCTTTCACAACAGAGAGATTTTTTAATCGTTTTAGATAAAAGGGACTCAATTGCATTGCACTGTTTGCATCACCCAACCATAAAGCTGCCTGCGGTTGACTTGGCAATGCAATTTCAGTAGTAGCACTCGGGTTATCTGTATTGACAAGCAAGCCAGGTAAACGCTGCAGGAGCCGACGCAAAGCAAAAGGACTACTCGCTACAAAGGGTACATCAACTAGCGGCTGCTCAAGTTCAGTTAAAATCTGACTGATCGCCACGGCTAAGTAATCTGCAGGACCTGTGATGCGAAGAAACACATGACCTGGCAAAACCCCCACCTGCCAATGCACCGCGTGGTAGCTAAATTGCTCGACTAAGGATGCCAGTCGAGCCTGCAAGCTTTGTTCTATGCCTTTTGGATCATGCACTGCCCATCCCCAGTAGCACACCGCGATATCCTTGGGAAAACCAAGCGGGTGATACTGCGCGAGAGCGTACTCAGTACAACCCCGTGCTGTGTGCTGCTCGCAATTGCTTGCCGCTGGCACAGTTAAACCAACAAAAAATGGAGTGCCAACCACCGTAGCAGGGCTAATAACGCCCCTAGAGCCCTGACCCACGCGCTCTACATTAAGCGGTAAGCCTGCATCATACACACCAAAGACTTGCTCTGGGCCTGCATGAACCTGCACAAACGCATCACTGTGAACAGCTTCAATCACTCTGTCTAATGCAGCTAAACATTCAGCTGTAACGCCTTGCAATGGCCAGCAGCCAGTTAAGATTTGCTGGGCTTTGCGCAAAGAGTCTGCGCGTGACCAGCGACGCAATTGCGCCTGTAGCTCATAAGCCTGTTGTTCAGGGGAACGTAATTGTTCGCGCCACTGTTCAAGCCATTGACGAAAAGCAGGCAAGAACCCATCAAGCTCAGCAGGCAGCCTTTTAAACTCCAGAGTCAGCACACCCTGCCCTTGAGCAATGTAAGGGGCACGCACTGCAATTGCAGAACACCAGTGCCACTTCTGAGCATAGTCGAGAAAGCTTTGTGCAAAACGCAACACCAAAGCGTGCTGCATCTTCTCTGCTAGCTCTTGCAAACCTTCGGCACAGCTATTAATAGGGATATGCAAGACAAAAAACGGCTCGGTAATAGGCAACTCAAGCTTAATCTCACAATCTGCAGGCACAGCTAAGCGTGGCAACGTCTGAGATTGCTCGTAGCGTGGCTGACAGATTAATGGCTGCAACACAGCGAGCACCTGATCTTGCCAGCCACCCCAACCATCGGGGATAACCAGTACAACTTTTAGTTTACTGCGCAAATAAGCCATCTGATGAAAGGCTCTCAATGATGCAGCAAAATCAGCATTTTCTATAGACAGCGTCTGGCGATTACCGGCATAAAAACGCTGCAAAGGGTGTTCACCAAGCAAACAGAAACCCAGCGCCGCATCCATTAAGATTTGCGGTGCTCGACAATACAAATGAAACTCTTCGTTAAGTACCTCTCTCTCTGTTACCAGCATTGCATCCTCTAAGCGCGGCGAAACCAGCATATCCACTAAACGCTTAAGCGCATCAACGAATAATGATGGCTTAGCTTGAAAGTGAAAAAGCGTTTCACGGGCTTGAGTTTGCGCATTGACATGCCCACCACTGCGCTGCACAAATGCCATTAACCCATCATCTAGCGCATAATTACTACTACCTCGAAACACCAAATGTTCCAAAAAATGCGCCATACCTAAATGCGCAGCCGGCTCATCATGACTGCCCGAGGCTAGACTAAGAGCTAAAGCGCACTGCTGCGCATCAACAGCTTCTAATACCTGGAGTTGGCAGCCATCGGCTAGCTCTATTTCTAATAGTTGCGCAGTCGGTGAATGGGTATCCTGCATATACGGCCTCTCGCGTGAATGAATCACACAATCCACAGACTCGACTCATAACGCAATAGTTCTTTAGAACAGCTAGATCTGACTCAATTGCCATTATTTAGCAATGCTAGCTATAAACAAAACGTACTTTAGTGCGCCTAACTCGCACACAAAACCTAAGCATTAACTCTAAAAAAATTAAAAAAACACCAAAGTAGCATTCAAAACGCCAACTCTAACTCGACACACTGCCACTGTAGTTCAAAAAATGAAGTACACACCTCTAACAAAGATAAATAGTGAGTAATCTATGAACAAGACAATAACCGCGTTATGCCTGACCGTTCTTATTAGCCCAGCGGCTTTCGCTGAGCAATGGCTCACCAGCCTTGAAACAAAAACACCACAAGAAGGCTATGAGCTTGCGATAAAAATGTCGCGAATGGCTGTTAAACACACGCAACCATCAGCCGAGAAACGCACTGAAGTTCGAGCCAAGTACGAAAAAGATGCCGATGGATTAATAGCAGCAGCGCAAGTAGTGGCAACAAACTATCAAACAGTCGCAGCAGCGAATAACTACTGGAAGAAATAAATCTGACTCGATTTAAAAGCGGCCTTACTCGAACGACTAAGCTCACATCAGCACCAGCAAAGTGGATTTTTATCACCCAGAAACGAAAAAACCCGTTAAGCATAAACTTAACGGGTTTTCGTAAGATGGCGCAGTGGACGGGACTCGAACCCGCGACCCCCGGCGTGACAGGCCGGTATTCTAACCAACTGAACTACCACTGCGCATACTTTAAGGACAAGTGGTGGGTGATGACGGGATCGAACCGCCGACCCTCTGCTTGTAAGGCAGATGCTCTCCCAGCTGAGCTAATCACCCTTGTCTCTCGAAGTGGTGCGTATATTAGACACCGCAACGGCTCTTGGCAAGCACAACAGCATCTATTCGCAAAGTAACTTGGGTTGTTTGAATATTTATTGTTCAGATTGACGCGTGATTACAAATCAATAATAGCTAAAACCAGATTTAATAAAGCGTTTGCGGAAGAGTTTATTCTCAATACGAACTCGATGCTGAAATCACCCGCCGGATTTTTTTGCGGTAAAACCGCGTTTGCGTAACTCTTCAAGCAGCAGTTCAACATGCTCACCTTGGATCTCAATCACGCCGTCTTTTAACGCACCACCACAGCCGCAGCGTTTTTTTAATGCTGCGGTTAGAGTCTTAAGCTCGTCCAGAGTCAGGCATAAACCTTGAATCGTGGTGACCGTTTTGCCACCACGCCCTTTGCTTTCACGTCGTACGCGCGCGATTCCATCACCACTATTGACTGGCCCAGCAGCACACACACACTCAGCCTGTGGTTTTTCACAATCTGGACAATGACGGCCGCTGTCGGTGGAGTAGACCAAACCACTTAACGCAGAAAAAGATGATGCATTTTTCACGGAGCACAATCCTCATAAACTATAAAAACGCAAGCTTTCAGCACAGAGACTTATTTTCAAGCAGGACTCAACAGAGCAATTATGTGCAGAAGAAAACTTAGCGCTCCCCGAGTTGGCCATATCTACAACAGCATTCTGCTGAACTGCAATGCAGCCAACCCTCCAGCGAACAACCTACAACCAGCGACGAACCTTGCTCATATACCGACGGTAATCATCGCCAAAATGCTCAACCAACATACTCTCTTCGTGTCGAATCACACCAACCGTCATCGCCACTATAACCACGGGCAAAAACAACCACGGCCAAACATCCGCCATTAACAGCGCAATCCCGATATACAACAAGGTATCCGCAACATAGATAGGATTGCGCGTGGCACGGAACGGTCCTTCGGTGAGTAACTGCTGCGGCTTGCCATAAGGGTTGAGCGTGGTTTTGCGCCAGAGCATCAGCCATGCTGTCCACAGCATTAACACCATGCCAGCATCAATCGCGCCCCAGCCAAAAAACAAAGTCCAGGGATTGCTCGTCAACGGCAACGGCCATAGATAACTGAGCCCCCACGCCAACAATAGAAAAGCCGCATACAGCACTGGCGGTGGAATAATATAAAAAGCCTTACGCATCGGGCACACCTTCAAAAAGGGCAATGTATGCGCGACAGTCTACCGCTTCGGTCGATAGTCTGCATTTGTATAAATAGAAATTTTTATGCGTCAAAAAATGGCATAGACGCTAAATTGTAGATTACTTTTGTAGGCCGACCTTTCAAGATCGACAATGCATCTTGCGCGTTGGCTGTGGTCGCTCACAAATGAACGACCTACAAAAGCCTTGCCCCACCAAAACTTTAAAACCCGGCAATCTGCAAATAACTGCTGGTAATTTGCTCACCCCAAATCAATGCAACCCACCCAGCTGCGGCTAAGTACGGGCCAAAAGGTATTGGGTTACTGTAACCATTACGTTGTAAACGCAAGATGACTATGCCAATCACAGCACCCAGCACTGAAGACAATAAAATCGTTAACGGCAAAACTTGCCAGCCGCCCCATGCGCCAATCAATGCTAAGAGCTTAAAGTCACCGTAGCCCATGCCCTCTTTACCAGTGATCAATTTAAACAGCCAAAAAATCGACCATAAACTCATATAGCCAATCACTGCACCCCATAAGGCATCGGACAAGCTGGTGAATAAGCCAAAGCTATTAAGGATCAAACCCAGCCATAGTAATGGCAGCACTAAAACATCTGGAAGAATTTGATGGTCAGCATCAATCAAACTCATTGATAGCAAACCCCAGGTCAGCACCAGCATTGCCAAAGCTTCCCAACTCACCCCAAACTGCCAAGCAATTACCGCAGAAAAAAGACCACAAGCCAATTCAACCAGCGGATAACGAATGCTAATAGCTTCTTTACAATTTGAGCATTTACCACGCAAAAATAACCAACTAACCAGCGGAATATTTTCCCAAGGCTTAATTTCATGATCACAATGCGGGCAACTGGAATTAGGCAGAATCAGATTAAAAGTCCCGGAATCAGGCTGCTCAGGTATTTCCAATACTTCACGCGCTTGCATACGCCAGTCACGCATCAGCATCTTCGGCAAACGGTAAACCACCACATTTAAAAAACTACCAATCAACAAACCAACAAAGCCAACACACACCGTAAATACGGCAATGTTATTTGTCCAAAAATTAAAAATATCCATACACATACCGTTTAAAAGTTAAAAACTCAATCCGCGCCCGTATGAGCGAGCCATCTGTAAGAGCTGGCCAGTTCCTACAGAAAACAACAACGGGGCAGTTTTTGGCTGCCCCGTTTTAATTTCACTACACAACAAATTACACAATAGAACCCAATTGGAAAATAGGCAGATACATGGCAATAATCAAACCACCAATTAACACCCCTAGTACCGACATAATAAGTGGTTCCATCAGCGCGGTGAGACCATCAACCGCGTTGTCTACCTCCGACTCATAGTGAGTTGCAACCTTATCCAGCATCTCATCCAAGGATCCTGACTCCTCACCAATAGCCGTCATCTGCAAGGCCATAGAAGGAAATACGCCAGTCGACCTCATAGAGAAGTTCAATTGCATACCACTAGAGACATCGGACTTGACTTTCATCACTGCATTTTTAAACACGACATTACCGGTTGCCCCTGCAACCGAGTCAAGCGCATCAACCAAAGGTACGCCAGCAGCAAAGGTAGTCGCCAAAGTACGACCAAAACGAGCCACTGATGATTTATAAATAATATCGCCAACAACCGGTGCTTTTAGCAACATTCGATCAATACTGTCACGAAACTTTTCTGACGAACGATGCACTCGCTTAAAGATAAAAGCAACTGCGATAGCCACCACTAAAACAATCCAGCCATCACTTTGTAAAAACTCAGAAATACCAATAACAAACATAGTGAACGCTGGCAACTCAGCTCCAAAGCTAGCAAAAACCTCTTGGAACTGTGGTACCACTTTAATAAGTAAAATAGCAGATACGATGACAGCAATAGCAATAACAGCAATAGGATAATTCATTGCTTTTTTGATTTTGGCCTTTAGAGCCTCGGTTTTTTCTTTATAGCTCGCAACACGATCAAGCAAACTTTCCAATGCGCCCGACTGTTCACCCGATTCAACTAGGTTGCAATACAGATCATCGAAATATTGTGGATGTTTACGCAAAGAGACAGCAAAGCTATTGCCACTCGCCACATCCTGCTTAACTGTATCAACTAGCTTACGCAGATTCGGGTTATCAACCCCTTCTGCAATGATGTCAAAAGACTGTAATAAAGGCACACCAGCTTTCATCATAGTCGCCATTTGTCGGGTAAAAATCGCAATATCCATTGGCTTGATTTTTTTACCAGCGCCAAATAACTGTATGCCCTGCTTACGCACTTTAGTTGGGTTGATACCCTGCTTACGCAATTGCGCTTTCACTAAGGCTGCATCTTTGCCAGCCATCTGACCAGACATCGCTGCGCCCTGACGGCTTTTGCCTTCCCACTTATACATATTGGTTTTTGCTGATTTCGCCGCCATGGTTTAATCCTTAGTTACACGGTTAACTTCTGCGAGACTGGTCACGCCTTGAATAACTTTGAGCAATCCTGACTGCCGAAGGCTATTAAAGCCGTCTTTACGCATCTGTGTATCAATATCTATGGAATTGCCGTCCTCCATGATAATCCTTTGTAGAGCAGGCGTGCTTTTAACCACTTCATATATTCCGACACGACCTTTATAACCACCATTGCAATTATCGCAACCTTTCGGCCCATACACCTTAAAGGTTCCGACTTGCTCAGGAGTAAAGCCTTCTTTGAGTAGCGCTTCATTTGGTACTTTTATTTCTTGCTTACACGCACAGAGCTTGCGAGCCAAACGCTGAGCAATAATCAAGTTCACTGAAGTTGCTAAGTTAAACGCCGCCACCCCCATATTACGTAAACGAGTCAGCGTTTCTGCAGCACTGTTAGTGTGCAGCGTCGACATCACCATGTGTCCTGTTTGCGCGGCTTTAATGGCAATCTCAGCAGTTTCTAAATCTCGAATCTCACCCACCATGATCACGTCAGGGTCTTGGCGTAAGAAAGCGCGGAGCGCCGTGGTAAAGTCCATACCCTGTTTAGGGTTGACGTTAACCTGGTTAATTCCTTCGAGGTTAATTTCTACAGGATCTTCCGCCGTAGAGATATTCACATCGACAGTATTAAGAATATTCAAACCGGTATACAAGGAAACGGTTTTACCCGAACCGGTTGGCCCAGTCACCAAGATCATCCCTTGCGGTTGTTTCAATGCATCGAGATATAACTGTTTCTGGTCTTCTTCATAACCAAGCGCATCAATCCCCATTTTTGCACTACTAGAATCGAGAATTCGCATAACGATTTTCTCGCCCCATAAAGTAGGCAAAGTATTAACACGGAAGTCGATGGATTTAGTGGCGGAGATTTTCAACTTAATTCGACCATCTTGCGGCTTGCGACGCTCAGAAATGTCCATACTGGCCATCACTTTTAAACGCGCTGAAATCCGGTCACGCAATTGAATTGGAGGCCTTGCCACTTCATGCAATACGCCATCGGTACGAAAACGCACACGATAGGTTTTCTCATAAGGCTCGAAGTGTAAATCCGATGAACCGCCTTTTATCGCGTCCAACAACATTTTATGAACAAAGCGCACAACTGGTGTTTCATCGGCATCTTCGGTCTGCGCTGGCCCTTTAGCTTCGGTGCTTTCTAGATCAAGCCCGTCCAGCTCAGCATCATCCATACCGTCTAAGCCGCCAGTAGCCGACTCGTATAATTTGTCGATGGCGCTGCCAAGCTTTTCATCCTCAACCAATAAAGGCTCTACAGTGAGCCCTGAGCTGAATTGAATATCAGTAACAGCTTGATGATTACCCGGGTCTGAGATGGCGACATAGAGTTTATTAGCACGTTTAAAAACCGGCAACGCTCGGTGCTGACGTGCTAGTTTTTCACTGACCAAATCTTTCGGGAAGACTTCTGGATTAATCGCCGACAAATCAAAATAGGCAACGCCGAACTGATCAGAAGCCAACTCCATTAAAGCTCGGCTTTTAACTAATTTATTTTGCACCAACCAAGTGACTAGGGGCGTTTGGTTACGTTTGGCTTGTTGTACGGCATCTTGCGCTTTCTGCTCTTCAAGCAAGCCTGCCTCAACCACCTGTCGAGCCAAGCCGATTAAATTCACACTACTGTTCATGCATTTTGTCCTGCGCGCATTGTTATTGGCATAATGCTGCTACTTATAGCCTAGAACACCCTACCCTGCCAAACCCTGTACGCATTTTTATCCAGTTGTTTGTTATAAACCGTAATTTAGAACTCTATAAAAGCACAACACGACACACACTGACAAAAAACGTCACACTCTGACAAGCCCAGGCATCACACAAGCTGTATGAGTACTCTTATGGACCACCATTTGTACACCCGCTTCTGTAGGAGGGAATTTATTCCCGATACAAGCCCGCATATAGAAAAAATCCTCCCCACGACCCTGCAAACGCAAAGAAAACAAGCAAAACTAAAACTTGGCACACCCTTTGCATTATCTATCACAGGTCACAAGACCTTTCTATAAAAAACAACGGAGCTTCAACATGAAAGCACAAAAAGGTTTTACCCTTATTGAATTAATGATCGTTGTTGCGATCATCGGTATTCTGGCTGCGATTGCCCTACCAGCGTATCGCGACTACATGCAAAAAGCAGCAAACAGCGCTTGCTTAGGCGAGGCGAAAGCTTATGTGGGTGCTGGCGTAGCTAGCGCAGCTAACGGTGAGACACCAACAGCTTTTGCTGCATCTGCATGCCAGTCGGGGGCTCTTATGACCATCGCAGCATACCAAGGCAACACAGCCTTAACTTTCGTCCCAAAATCTCGCGGCACTGCTACTGTACAGAAAAGCACTATCTGCCAAGCTGGCACTGGCAGCTGCGCTCTAGCGCCATAAGATTCAAGCTATTTACTTAGTCTTACAAAAAAGCACCTGAAGGTGCTTTTTTGTTTACTAGCAAACACCCTGCTCTACTTACTAGTAACGCAATCATATCTAAAACATGAAACCGTCTCGTCAGTATCAATTTTGAGTTTACTCATGCGATTTAATTTTGCCGCCCTATTCGTGACAATGCTGGCATCCAGTCTTTTTCTCCTTGGCTTGCCTGGTGATTTTGTGCTTGATGACTCCGTCAACATCCTGCAAAATCACCTTCTTTATGTACATAAGTTTGACATTGAACAATTGATTTATGCAGCACTAAGCTTTCATGACGGTAATGGCTCGCGCGCACTGCCCATGCTTAGCTTCGCACTAGATCACTTACGCGCGGGGAATATGGATCCGAGCACGTTCAAAGCAACCAATTTACTAATTCATGCTCTAACTACTTTTATTCTAATTTTCTTCTTCCGTCGCTTATTATTACTTGCAGACTTGACCGAGCAGCGCGCCGCATGGGGCGCTTTAGCACTCGCGTTCATCTGGGCGATTCACCCGCTACAAGTGTCTTCAGTACTGTATATCGTGCAGCGCATGCAAACCATGGTCACTCTGTTTATAGTGCTGGCACTGTGGGCATATCTAGCCATGCGGCAAGCACAAATAAGCGGTGGCCGAGGGCGACTGCAGGGCATTCTGCTTATTGTATGCTGGGCCTTAGCGCTAACGTGTAAAGAAGACGCCATACTCCTACCTCTTTACACTCTAATTCTGGAGTTAACCATACTGCGCTTCAAGGCCGGCCAAGCTGTCGTAGCCAAAGGTCTACGCCAAAGCTATAGCCTTTTCGTGCTTGCTACAGTACTGGTATATTTTTTACTTGTAGTGCCCCATTATTGGTCTTGGGATACTTATCCTGGGCGCGATTTTTCAAGCACAGAGCGCTTATTAACTCAAGGACGGGTATTAGTTATGTATATCGGTCAGATTCTCTGGCCACTGCCTAACCACATGCCGTTCATTTATGACCATTATCACGTATCACGCAGCCTCTGGCAGCCTTTAAACACCCTACCGGCAATCCTCTTGCTTGGCGCACTCTTCAGCTGCGCATGGGTTTTTCGAGTAAAGCGACCTCTATTTGCCTGTGGCGTACTACTGTTTTTTGCAGGGCATTTCATTACAAGCAATATCATTGCACTCGAACTCGTATTTGAGCATCGCAACCACTTACCCTTAATTGGTGCAGTACTGGCACTAGGCGATCTCTCAGTGGCTGCCTGGCAACGCCTACAACTCGGACGCAACGCGGCCATAGCTACACTTGGCAGCGTGGCTTTACTATTAGCCGCTGGCACATTAACACATACTTACACTTGGGGCGATGGTACGCGCCACGGCAAAAAAATGACTGAGCTTTCGCCAAACTCCATTCGCGCATGGAACCAATACGCCACAGTTTACTTCCGTCGCTACAACATCACCAAAGACACTCGACACTTGGGTAAAGCAACCGAAGTAACAGAAGAAGCACGGACATATATTAGCTCACCATCTCTAACTGGCAACATTCTAATTTACAAATCAATCATGGGCACAGTCAACAGCCAAGACTGGCAACGTTATTATCAAGACTTACGCGAAGCACCTAACGACAGTGTTAGCAAAGTATCAGCAATATTACTAATAGATAACGTGGCGCGCGGCTACATTTTTGAGGAAGCTCGTATTGTAGAAGCCCTAGAAATTCTTGCAGAACGATATAGCATGACAGGAAGGGATTATATGCAAGCTGGTGTGTTTATTTATAAAACCAACCAGCAAAACAAAGCTTTACCTTTTTTTAAGAAAGCTATTCAGCTTTATCCAAAAGACGACCCAATTATGCAACAACTCATAAAAGACCTGTCTAATGCAGGTCACGATGACTGGGTTGATATCTTACAAAAGGTTCATAACTAGGAGCTTCTAGCAATATTGGCACATTTCCTGCTAGATATAAAAACAAATAACTTACAAACAATCTTCTAGCATGGGCGGAGTTATGAAAAGAATAGAAAAAGGCTTTACACTCATAGAGTTAATGATTGTAGTCGCCATTATTGGGATTCTCGCTGCTATAGCTTTACCGGCCTACCGTGACTATATGCAACGCTCTGCAAACTCTGCCTGCCTTGCAGAGGCTAAATTTTACATGAATTCTGCAGTTGCTAACTTTGCTGATAATACAACTCCTCCACCTTATGCTGCCTTTGCTTGCGAAAGCGGGAGCGCGCCAACAATCAGCCAATATCGGAACAATAACAACGTAACTTTTTCATCTAGAGCTAGGGGTAACACTGCGCTACAAAAAAACACCCAGTGCAACGCAGGTAACTCTAATTGTACGTTAGTTCCGTAATTGATTAGTTACTCTCTGATGATCAACCTCTCCTAAAAATGGATCTAATAAGTACCGATTAATACTCTATACTCATTAGATCCATTTTCAGCATCCAAGTTATTTAGAGTAACCCTTGCACGCTGAGTTGACTAAGTATCCCGTCATCAAGATTAGTCCACATTTAATCTGAACGTACATAATAGATGAGTAATACGCTGCATGATTATTTCGATTGTTCTACCTGCTAAAAATGAATCCGCAGCAATTGGCGCGACCGTGACTGGTATTATCGCGTTACTGCCTGAAGCAGAAATCATTGTCGTCAACGACGGCTCCACGGATAACACCGCCGCAGTTGCTGAGGCCGCAGGCGCATGCGTGGTTACTCATCCTTACTCCAAAGGCAACGGCGCTGCGATCAAAACAGGTGCGCGTGCAGCGAATGGTGACATTATTGTATTTATGGATGCCGACGGCCAGCACGACCCCGCTGATATTCCACGCTTATTGGCGCGCTTAGAAGAAGGCCACGACATGGTGGTGGGTGCGCGCCAAAGAGGTTCGCAAGCAAGTGTAGGCCGAGGCATAGCCAATAAATTTTATAACTGGCTAGCAAGCTATATGAGCGGTCATAAAATCGAAGATTTAACCTCCGGTTTTAGAGCTGTACGTGCCGAGAAATTTAAGCAGTTTCTGTATTTGTTACCTAATGGTTTTTCCTACCCAACAACCAGCACCATGGCATTTTTTCGCGCGGGTTACTCGGTTGCGTACGAACCTATCCATGCGGCACAACGTATTGGAAAAAGCCACATTAAACTCGTTAAAGACGGTATGCGTTTTCTGCTGATCATCTTCAAAATCGGCACCCTGTACTCACCACTAAAACTCTTTGGCCCTATCGCCGCCAGCCTATTTGCAGCTGCAACATTATGGTACGGCTATACCTATGTTGATGCAGGTCGCTTTACCAACATGAGCGCGCTGCTCTATACCGGTAGCGTGATGATATTTTTGATGGGCTTGATTTCAGAACAGATAACGGCGTTGATGTATAAAGATAGCGATTGACTGTGAGTTATATACCGCTCAATTTTAACTTAATATTTTAGAACCAACATCAAGCTGTACCTTTGAGCCACCCCGTGTACGTACTCCAGGCTAGAAAAGCTTGCCATGCACCTTACAGGATAAAATTACCATGAGTGAAGACTTTCTTGTGTTCGGTTCTCCTGCCATCGGCGAAGAAGAAATTGCTGAAGTTGAGGCCTGCATGCGTTCGGGTTGGCTAGGGACTGGGCCACGAGTAGCACAATTTGAAAAAGATTTTGCAGCCTATCAGAGCATCAGTGATAAACAAGTAGCAGCAGTTAACTCATGCACTGCAGCTCTACATGTCTCCATGGTGGCGGCCAATATCGAGCCTGGTAGCGAAGTTATTACAACGCCACTAACTTTCTGCGCCACGGTGAACGCAATCATTCATGCAGGCCTAACACCTGTATTAGCAGATGTTGACCCTGTTACACAAAACATCGACCCTGCTGCGATTGAGGCGGCTATCACACCTCGCACCCGCGCCATACTTCCAGTACATTTTGCCGGGCGGCCATGCGAGATGGACAGCATCATGTCCATCGCTAAAAAACATAATCTAGTAGTAATTGAAGACTGCGCCCACGCCATCGAAACAACTTACCATGGCAAAAAAGCCGGTACTTTTGGTGACTTTGGCTGCTTTAGTTTTTATGCAACGAAAAATGTCGTAACCGGCGAAGGCGGCATGATTATAGGGCGCAATGAAGCACTCATAGCACGCGCCAAGGTGCTAGCTTTACATGGCATGAGCAAAGACGCATGGAACCGTTTTGGCGACAAAGGCTATAAACATTATCAAGTTGTAGAAGCAGGATTTAAATACAACATGATGGACTTGCAGGCGGCTTTGGGTATTCATCAACTTGCGCGCGTAGAGACTAATTGGCAGCGCAGACAAGAGATCTGGCAACAGTACATGAATGCATTTGCTAACCTACCAATAGGTTTACCTGCATTACCTGCAGACAATACGCGCCATGCCTATCACTTATTTACCATCATGATAGACGAAGAAAAGTGTGGAATCGCACGCGATGATTTCTTGAATGCAATGAACGAGCAGCGTATTGGTACAGGGGTTCATTACTTATCAATACCGGAACACTCTTATTACCAGCAACGCTTTGGCTGGAAATCGGAGAACTATCCAAATGCTATGAAAGTTGGTCGGCAGACAGTAAGTTTGCCGTTGTCGGCAAAACTAAATGCACAAGATGTCAAAAATATAATTTATTCTGTATATCAAAATATAAAGCATTAGGAATACGTACACAATTATGTCGAACTTAAGATTTGGATATTACTTAATTATAGAAAAACTTTTACGCTGGTCGATTAATCCACGCCTTCGCTCTAAAGTCCTTAGCTTTACCGGTGCATCTATTGGCAATAATGTAAGAATATACGAGATTAATTTATTTAATTTGAACGAAGGCTTTAGCAACTTACATATTAAGGATGATGTACATATTGGAACAGGCTGTCGGCTTGATTTAAAAGGCACTTTAAAAATAGGTAAAGGTAGCACCCTATCACCAAGTGTTCTTATCTTGACACATGCAGACCCTGGAAGCGCACATAACTCTATACTTGCCCAAAAATACCCCCCCCATTCTTATGGTGTAGAGATAGGAGAAAACTGTTGGATTGGTGCAAATGTAACAATTCTTGATGGTATAAAAATTGCTGACTGCACAATCGTTGCAGCTGGTGCAGTAGTTAACAAAAACTTTCCTGAAAACTCCATTTTAGCAGGCGTGCCTGCTAAAATTATTTCAATGCACAAGTAATCTCTTATCACCTACTAGGTTTAAAAAAATAAAATAAAGAGAAAAAAATCACATCTACTAGCATTAATGTCAGTCGACCTAATACCGCCATTCCTGCCACCGCATCCGGAGGAAAGTTTTGTGCTAGCAGTACAAATATAAGCTCGCGAACTCCAGCTCCTGAAGGGGTAACTAAGCTAATATAGCCAACAAACCAAGCGACAGTATATATTGCACATAACCAGACAGCATCTATCGGAGTCAAGCTTGGCCAAGCCATCCCATACCCCATCCATGCCATAAAATAAACAACCCAGCTAATAATGTACCAAAAGCCAACATTGGCTTTGAATTTTGCATCAACTGCAATAAAAGACACTAGTGCACTAGTTAAGCGTTTTAAAAGCGGCAATTTATTCAACACAAGTAACACATAACTTAATGGTTTTTCTTGCCATAAAAATAGATATATTGCTGCACCTGCAATGACAGCAAACATCCCCCATAAGAAACCAAACATAAAGCCAAGAACGCTAGCCGCTACCCATACAGCAAAACCAGTGGATAAAACCATAAATACTGAAGTTACGCTGACCCATTCAACCATGCTGGCACGATTACCCATAGCTGCTTGATAAGCAATACCCCAAATACGGCCTGGTAAATGCTTCATCAGCTGACCAGTAAAATACAGGTGTGCTAAGTGAAAACGAGGGTAAGTACAAGGCTGTATTTTTTCAAAAAGTGCACGAAAAGCTTCAAACACTAGATAGCCTGCAATCAAGTTGCCTACAAGCGTGAAGCCAAGCCACCCCCAATGTAATTTGGGTAAGCTTTCGAGAACTAACGGGATAGAATCCCAAAGCAACCAAACAGTCCAAGCGAGCGCACCAATGGCAAGCGGGAATCTCAGCCAACGCCAGCGTTCACTCTTTGCGTTTTCACTCATGTGAAACGATCTCTTGCACTATTTTCTTAGCTAATAAATCAAGTTGAAACTCTCTAGCGCATGCAGCGATTCCTAATTTAAATACTTCTGGTGAGCCATGTATAGCTTGTTGCAGCGCCTGACAATATGCAGCGGCACTGACCCCACTCACGAGAATACCTGATTTATTTTCAACCAATACAGGCAAGTCACCTACTGGCATCGCCACCACTGGACGACCGAGCTTCATTGCATCTGAGAAAACCACAGGAATGCTCTCAATGCGTGATGGAATTAATACCCAGTCTGCCCTAGCAATAGCAGCCTCAGCTTCGTTTTTATTCAAATAGCGACCTAGCAGCACAGGCAGACCTTGTGCTTGCAAAGCTTTTACCTGCTCTTCAACCAAGCTTTGCATAGGTCCACCACCTTGAATTTCAACAACCTCAATACGCTGCCAATCTGCCTGGCTGAGTTGCGCTAACGCATCCAGCAATAAATCGATCCCTTTATTTGGGTGCCAGCGGCCTAAAAACAAAAGACGATAAGGAGCACAATCTCTTGGCACAGGCGAATTCTTCAAGCCGATACGGCGAGTACTCGGTAAAAAACCAATACTTCTACCAGAAATATTTTTAGCATCAGCAGCAAGCAAATATCCGTCAGCATAGGCATTTTTTGCTTGCTGTATTACGCGAGCCAACATGCCACGTAGCACAGGTATACGCCCTAAACTCCAGACATCACTACCCAGCATCCAAACGGAATAAGAAATGCCGAGTTCTTTAGCTGCCCGCTTCGCCCAAGCTCCACTCGGCAAGGCCCAGAGCGCCAAAATATGCTGACTGCCTTGCGCTGCTATGCGAGTAGCTTGCATGCCTCCACGCATCACTTGCACAATATCGCGCAAATCACCAAGGCGCCAAGGCTTGAGAGTAGAAAGAGGCTTGCATGGGGCTGCATAGCGTACAACCTTAACATTATCGCCCCATGTTTCTTGGCCTGCCACTGAACCAGGTGCAACTACTCGCACACAGATATGCTTCGCAAGTTCATCTACCAAATCAGCCACAAAAGAACCAGCGGCCTCACTACCATCACCACGTATAGGAAAAGAAGTTGTAATCAAGGTAAGAACTAGCAGGTTCATATTTTTCTCACTTGTATAATATGCCCATGCGTCATGTGCTGCCAGTCTGGCCATATCAAGCTAAATAGCCAGGCGCTCATGTTAATAACAGATACGATCAATAGTGCAAACGGCAAGAGTACATATTTACGCCAGCCCTTAGCAGTATAAGCCCCTCCAGCAATTGCAAGACAGAGTAAAAGCCCAGCCGTACGTATGGCGTGTTCAGCTCTTTGAAATTTTATAATTTCCAAGCCTGCAACTTGTGCGGCGCGCGTTAAACCAAATTCGGTAAATCTTTGAAAATCAAAAGGTGCATCATGCAGCGGATACAAAAAAGGCATGCTAATCCATGCATGTCCCTCTCTCTTTAACACTCGTGATATTTCAGCCATTACCCGATGCGGATCGGGAACATGTTCAATCACTTCCAAGCAGATCACCCCATCAAATATATTGCTAGCAAACGGAAGGTTAGCTGCATCGGCAAACACACTGGGTTTAGCTCCATACAACTCGTGACCAGTTGCAGGATAATCCAAAGCAATGTAATGCGTACTATTCGACAGATGCTTCTCAATCCAGCGATCAGCCGCCCCAATATCCAAAACTAAGCCGTTAATACTTTCTATACCGTCTGGTACTCTTTTCTGCCCAAGTAACCATTGTGGATGTATAGGAAGCCGCTTGAATAATTGCGCTATTTTTTTTACTGAGAACATAGCTAGTAAGCTCTTTTAATAAGGAGTGACCATAATTTGTATGAAGCTATATAGCTGTGAAAGATTTCGAGTGATTATAAGAACACGTTGCTGACTCATTAACTTTTACCTTCATTTTGCTGAGCTTGCACCACGGCTTTGCCTTGTGCGGTTAAGCGATACTTTTGTAGGCTGCTGTTGGGTTTGTCGGGGATGGTCATTTCAATTAGATCGGCTTCTAGGGCTGGATATACATAATTAGCTCTAAAAGTTGGTCTATGTTTTAAGCCCAAATCGGCTTGCATCGCACTTGGCGCCTTAGGCTCACCAATAAGCGTTTGCAAAAGTCGCAGAACTGGGTCGGTTACTGGGTCGGTTACTGGGTCGGTTATTGAAGGCATGACTTGACCTATGACTGTTTCACCAGCACCAATGCCAACGGGCGCAATTACTTGTGTTTCAGGCTCTGGTCTTGTCAAAATCGCTTTGAATTCATTGCCATTTTTGTGATCTTGCAGCTCTATATGTGGCCACGCTGCCAGCGCACGATGAATACCGCTGCCTAAACCACGAAAAGGTAGCAGGTGTGCTGCATGCTCACTCAGCACAGGATTACGTCGTTTAGTTTTGCCTTGTTTTATTTCTTCGATACTTATGTTGTCAGGTAGGTGTCCTGGGCTAATAATTTCAATGCGGTCACGAAACACCAATACTCGAATCGAGGCACTATCAAAATAATCACGATGCATTAAGGCGTTTACCAGCAGCTCTTCAATAGCAATGGCCGGTATTTCCAACTCGCCTAAGGTGTTAAACCCTCGATCATTTTGAACATGGTGCAGATTGCGCTTAATAAAAGAGAATGCACGCTGATACTGCTCAATTAAGGTGCCGTAAATATCTTCACTGTCCTGATAATGAACATCGGCAATTGATGTGCCATAAAAAGCGACGGCTTTAATCATACACACAGGCAACCAACGCTGGGGTTGTTTAGCAAAGAACAAGGTACCTGCGACGGTCATTTGAGTATCTTTTGCTAACCCCATATTTATAAGTGCCACAGGTAGCTGTTCAGGTGTACATTCATAGCCATAACGTTTATGAAAGTACTCAGCAAAGGCTTTGTTATCTATATCGCTTAAGGTGCTGTCTGGTATCGCTAAGGTGTCTGCTTGAATTAAGCCGGCATTTAAAAACATGCGCTGCATTTCTTCACGCGAAGTGACGTGGCGTTTGTCTGAACCGTTTTTGACCCAGACACGACCCTGTAAATCCATATAAGGTTTATTAAGGCCGTCTGGCACAGTAACAACAATAACAGTACCTTTGTCTGTGGCGATATTTTCAGTACGGGGATGAATCGGCGGGCGCACATTATTGGTCGCGGCATTGCTCAGTTGTTGATTAAATTGCCGTACTTGCTCCGGAGTAAGAGCGCAGACTTGTCCATCGTCTTCAACACCAATAAACACACGCCCACCGCCACAGTTAGCAAAAGCAGCAAGCTCTGCGGCGAGGCTTTCAATGCGTGTGACTTCACGCTTGAACTGATGCTTGCTGTCTTCGCCATTAGCGAGAATGTGTTGTAGCTCTTGAGCGTCCATGTGCTCTCCTAAGCGGATACCACTTTACTGTGTCCCTGAAATCGGCCACGGGTATCAACGATAAGCTGGCTGTGTTTGAGCAGCACATCATAGTTAAAGGCATCATGGTCAGTAGCGATAATAATGCAGTCGTATTGCTCGATGTTGGCTTGAGTCAGCTCAACTGATTTAAGCTCAAAAAAGTAATCCCTTTTCCTTGGAAAAACAGGCACGTGTGGATCTGAATAAGCAATCTGTGCGCCCTTCTCTTCGAGCAAAGACATGATTTCCACTGCAGGAGATTCGCGGGTGTCATCAATGTTTTTCTTGTAGCTCAAGCCTAAAATCAGAATCTTACTTCCTTTAATGGCCTTTTCTTTTTCGTTTAGCGCATCAGTAACCTTTTGTACGACCCAGCGCGGCATGTAGTGGTTAATTTCACCGGCCAATTCGATAAAGCGAGTATTAATACCGTATTCGCGCGCTTTCCAAGTGAGGTAAAACGGATCAATAGGAATGCAATGCCCGCCCAAGCCGGGTCCCGGCTTGTAGGCCACAAAGCCAAACGGTTTGGTGGCTGCAGCTTCGATGACTTCATGGATATTAATGCCCATTTTATCGGCAACAATTTTCATTTCATTGACTAAACCGATGTTGACGGCGCGATGAATATTTTCCAGCAGCTTAGTCATTTCTGCAGCACGTGGGGTACTGACGGGAACCATTTGGTTGATTGCATGTTTGTAAAGCTGAGTGCCCAGTTCAAGGCAGCTGGGTGTCATGCCGCCAATTACTTTTGGAATATCTTTGGTGCTGTATTTTGTGTTACCAGGATCCTCACGCTCGGGTGAAAAGACCAGCGCGCAATTTTCACCAGGTATAAATCCTTGATTATTTAAAGCCGGCGCTAGCACTTCTTCAGTAGTGCCAGGCCAGGTTGTGCTTTCTAAGCTTAATAATTGCCCTTCTTTAAAGTAAGGCAAGATAGACGCTAAGGTTTTTTCGACATAGCTTAAATCGGGTTCACGATAGACATTAAGAGGTGTTGGAACACAAATAATGAGAGCATCCACATCCTGCGTGCGTGAGAAATCGCTTGTTGCTTCGAAGCCGTTGTTTTGCGCTGCAACAATCTCTTCTATCTGTAGACGCTCAATGTAGCTTTTACCATTATTCAAGCTGTCGACTTTTGATACATCTATATCAAAGCCAATAACCTTGATACCGACCTCGCTAAAACGCAAAGCAAGCGGCAAGCCGACATAACCCAACCCATAAATACCAACGACCACAGAGCCTGAGGCAATTCGTTCTTTTAATACACGCAAACCGCTCATAAGCTGCTCAACCCAATGACATTTTGAATAACCAAAGCATAATGCCAGATAACAGCCCATGAGTTTTGCCACAAGGCACAAAACGTATCAATTAATTAGCCTACTGCCGAGTGTATTTGGTCTTACCTGCTGTTTTTAAATTTACAGATGACTTAGTATCCGCAACTTCTTAAAAATCAGACTGGCTTAGATAGACGCGAAGGAACGTACCCATGAAAAAAATCATCTTTATCCTAATCATCGCTGGCGGCTGGTATGTGAATAAAAACGGCTGGCCTGACTTTGTGCAAAAATCGAACAGCCCTGTGATTACTAATGCTTCGACGCCATCAAAATCGCCCGCCGCACCTTTAACATTTGCGCCACATTCAACTGCAAGCGCTCCTGCAGCAACCTATCGCTGTGATGGCAGGCAACATTGTTCGCAAATGAGCTCCTATGATGAAGCGGTGTTCTTTTTACGCAATTGCCCCAACACTAAAATGGACGGTGATGGCGATGGTATTCCGTGTGAGCGGCAGTTTGGGCGGTGATGCAGAATAGGGATTTATTGAAGTTTTCGGCTGATGCGAATTTGCGGATGAGTACGGTTTTATACTGAGTTAGAAATTCCCGGTTGTCACATTTTCCTGCAGCCATGCGGGGGTTTCCCACATGGCCAACTCATACAAGACAGACGGCAAACACCGCTGAAGATACTAAGACTTAACGCTTAATGGTTTTCAGCAGATCTTCCGGGGTGATATGACCGACGATACCAGCGTTAAACTCTGCGCTGCCCAGCTGCGGCATATTGAGAATATGGCCTTTCATTTTGCCGATGATGTGCATTTCACACGGTTTGCAATCAAACTTCAGGGTGAGCACTTCATCACCATGAATCAACTGCATATCGCTGACTTTAGTGCGCACACCGGTCACGCCTTTGGCTTGTTTTGGACACAAGTTAAACGAGAAACGTAAGCAGTGTTTGGTGATCATCACCGGCACATCACCGGCCTCTTCGTGAGCTTCATAGGCTGCATCAATCAGCTGCACGCCGAAACGGTGATAAAAGGCACGGGCTTTTTCGTTGTAAACGTTGGCCAAAAAGGTCAGATGCGATTCTGGGTAGACCGGCGGCGGATCACTGACAGCTTTGCGGAAACCTTTCGGATGCGCAGCCACACGCGCTTCAGTCAACGCAGCAATGGCATCACGGCGCAAGGCTTTCAGTTGCGAATTAGGCACAAACCAAGCTTGCTCGGCTTGCACATTAATTTTCTGCGCATGATAAATCGTCGTACCCAACTTACTCAGGGTGTCTTTGATTTGCGCAATCGCCTGCTTAGCATCATCTGCAACAGTAAAAGGCTCTGTTTGCTGCACAGTGACGCTCACGCCTTCTTCACTGGTCGCGGTAAGCCTCAGCTGGTGCTCATCCAATTGCACTTGCCAATCCACTAATACACGACGCTCAGAGGATTTCTTTTGTAGGGCTTGCTGCCAGTTGTGATCCATATTGCGATTGAGCTGATACGGCGGGCGCAGCTCTTTGAGTTCAGCGCGCATGTCATTAGGCACCACGCGGTACTGACGAATCATCTGGCCGTCTTGCTCATACTCGCAGACTTGCTGCACGGTATTGGCACGAAAACCGATCACTTCACGCTTGTATAACACGTTTAAACCATCGCCATTGGCTAGAGGCTCAGTGGTTTGCACGCTGATATCATTTCGACCAATGCCAAGAATCTCGCCAACTGGCAAACCAATAAACTTCGGCGAATCAAAAGCACCGATATCAATTTTTCGATCACTGACAAAGTAATCCGTGCTGCCACGGTGGAAAGTTTTATCTGGATCAGGGGCGAAAAAGTGCTCGGTAAAACCACTGGATGAACGCGCCAGCTCTGGGCGTTCTAACAAGATTTCATCCAGCTGCTGACGGTAATAGGCGGTGATGTTTTTCACATAGGTCATGTCTTTGTAGCGCCCTTCAATCTTAAAGGAACGCACGCCAGCATCAACCAAATCACGCAGATTGGCGCTTTGGTTATTGTCTTTCATCGACAGCAAATGCTTATCGTAAGCCACCACGCGGCCTTCATCGTCTTTTAAGGTGTACGGCAAACGACAGGCTTGTGAGCAGTCACCACGGTTGGCGCTACGACCAGTTTGTGCGTGAGAAATATTGCACTGACCAGAAAACGCGACACAGAGTGCGCCGTGAATAAAGAACTCAATGGCTGAATCAACATTCTGGCTGATTTCGCGGATTTCTTGCAGATTCAGCTCGCGTGCTAACACCAGCTGAGAAAAACCGGCTTGTGAGAGAAACTTGGCTTTTTCTAGGGTACGAATATCAGTCTGGGTACTGGCATGCAGCTCAATCGGCGGCAGATCCATCTCCATCACACCTAAATCTTGCACAATCACCGCATCGACACCTGCTTCATACAACTGACAAATCAATTGCTGCGCAGGCTCCAGCTCATCATCATGCAAAATGGTGTTGATCGTAACAAACACCTTGGCATGGAACAGATGAGCGAACTCGACTAGCTCGGCAATATCGCTCAGGCTATTACTAGCGTTATGCCGCGCGCCAAAACTTGGCCCACCGATATACACCGCATCCGCGCCGTGCAAAATGGCCTCTTTGGCAATAATCGCATCGCGGGCGGGGCTGAGCAGTTCAAGGTGGTGTACAGGTAGGGACATAGTTTTCAAAATTCAGCTATTAAAAGACAGGACACAACGCCGCGCGATTCAGCAATCGAGACGCAGCGACACAATAAGTGCGCGCAGTTTACCACAGGGGCGCGCCAGACAGCAGACCATCAGTCGACCACCGAAAACTGCACCGAGCCGGTTTGTCCCGCTTCATCGAGCACGCTGAGTTGATAGATACCGCTTTTGCGAAATACGTGATCAAAACCCTCGCCACCCTGTGTGCTAAGCAAAGGTCGGCCATTGAGATACCACCACTGTTTAGCGCTGCCACCTAAGCTGGAGAAACGCAGACTCAGCTCAGAGTGCTGCGCGCCGGCTTTTTGTAAACGATCACCCGAACTGACGCCGACAATCTGAATCGGCTCACTGTGCATCGCGACAGATGGCGGACAACTGGGATCAATCGCTGCTAAACGTGTACGGCGCTGCTCTGCCAAAGGTAACCATGGTTCTAACGCCGCCGGCCACAAGGCCACGCGCTGCGCTTGTGCACCTGGGCAATCTTTGTCCACCCGTAATCCTTTTTTATTCAGCCAAATCAGCGGCTGCAACTCACTGCTAAAGGGCTCACCCATGGTTAAGGTCGGTGGAACTGTGCCATTGAGTGTCCAGGCGAAACGCAAGCGCCGACAATTATCATCACTGCGCGGTAATACCTGACCTAACGGCCAGCAAATAGCGGCAACGCCAACGCTAGCCGGCTGCGGATCAGGCAGCACAGGCTTAGCGTTTTGCCGATCACGATGATTCAGCACATCATGTACTTGTAGCAGTAACGGCGTCGCCGAGGCTAAACCAAACTGCCCAGGCACCGGCGTACCATCAGGTCGGCCAATCCACACACCAATTAAATAGCGCGAACTCACACCCACCGCCCAAGCATCGCGAAAACCATAACTGGTGCCGGTTTTCCAAGCTAACGGCGCACGCTCGACTAACTGCGCGCGCGGATCGATATCAGGACGGCGTTGGCCGGATAAAATGCGCCGCACAATCCAAGCGGCTCCAGCGGACATCAATGGTTTTTCTTGTAAGGCTTGCTGCGGCTGAAAACGCAACTGTGCCACTTTACCCTGCCGTGCAAAGGCACTAAAGCCACTGACCACATCCTCTAAACGCGTGCCAACACCACCGAGAATCAACGCCAAATTCGGCTGCGCACCTCTGGGTAACAACAGCGGCACACCAGAGTTACGTAACTCGCCGGCAAAACGTTTTGGACCGTACACTTCCAGTAACTGCACCACCGGCAAATTCAGCGAACGCGATAACGCCTGACTGGCAGCCACCGGCCCACTAAAGCCTTGGGAGAAATTACCCGGACGGTAATCACCGGCATGCCGCGGTACATCTTGCAGTAAAGACTCAGAATGAATTAAGCCTTCATCCAACGCCAGCCCATATAAAAAGGGTTTTAAAGTTGAGCCCGGCGAGCGCACCGCTTGAATCATATCGACATGACCGAAGCGCTGCGCATCTTGAATATCTAACGAGCCTAAATACGCCTGCACCGCCATAGTTTCGTGTTCAACAACGATAATCGCCGCCGAAGTGCGCTCAGGTAAACGCGCACGCCAGCCGAGCAACATCTCCTCTAAACGACGCTGCAAGCTGGCATCCAAGGTGGTTTCAATCACTGCAGAGCTTTTTGCTGTATTTAAACGCCGCGCCAGCAAAGGTGCTAAAGAAGGCTCATCACGCGGAGCTAACCACACCCGCTCTTGCAATGCATCGGCAATCGCCGCCTGCGGCCACACCTCAAACTGCTGTAAACGCTGGAGGATTTTATCGCGCGCCGCTTGGGCTCGCTCAGGGTGACGATCCGGGCGTAAACGGCTCGGTGCTTGTGGTAATACGGCGAGCAAAGCCGCTTCTGCACGACTGAGGTTTTTTGGTGATTTACCCAAATACGCCCAACTGGCCGCCGCCACACCCTCTAAGGTGCCACCAAAAGGTGCGCGATTCAGGTACAGCGTTAGGATCTCATCTTTGGATAAATGCCATTCCAATTGTGCCGTACGCCAGACTTGCCGCAGTTTGCCACGCAAGGTACGAGGGTGCGGATCGAGCAAGCGTGCGACTTGCATCGACAAGGTGCTACCACCGGAGACCACGCGGCCACCGCTGAGATTTTGCCAAGCAGCGCGGGCAATGGATAAAGGATTAATCCCAGGATGCTGATAAAACCAGCGATCTTCATAACCGAGCAACGCCTCAAGGTAATACGGCGAGACTTGATCAATGCGGATTGGATAACGCCAGACGCCATTATGATCGGCAAAACGCCACAGCGGCGTGCCATCCTGCGCCAACACCACTCGCGCCATATCGTCTTTGGGTAAGGGTAAAGGATCGAGCACATCTGCCAGCCACAGTAATGCGCAAAAAAGCAGCACACTCAAGGCTGCTCGGTGTAACCAGCGCTTACTCAACATATTACCTAGAAGTTCCAGTGATATTGCCCAATTCAAAACATCTCCAGCCAGCGCGTAGCAAAAATAAACTCAGCCCTACTATGGCGCTGCTAAACCTGTATTAGAAACTTACCTAAACAGTTCATTACAGGCCGATAAAACTTAATAAATAAAATATTTACCCTCGGAAACTTAGCGCAATTTATCGACAAACGTCGCAGATTCGAAGAAGTACATTCGCTATCTTATCTCAGCGGAGTTGCCTAAACTGAGCGTATCTTTTCATGTTCCAGGTCATCTTAATGTCTGTTTCCACAGGGCTTATTGCACTCGTTGCGCTCGTTTATATGGCAATTTTATTTGCCATCGCTTTTTATGGTGACCGCCGCACTACACCCATGAGCCCGCGCATGCGCTCAACGGTATACAGCTTGTCACTGGCAGTATATTGCAGCAGTTGGACATTTTTTGGTTCAGTTGGCCAAGCTGCAGAACAAATTTGGTCGTTTTTACCTATTTATATCGGCCCAATATTATTACTGACCTTTGCACCTTGGGTGCTGAAAAAAATGGTCATCATCAGTAAGCAAGAAAACATCACCTCAATTGCTGACTTTATTGCCGCACGTTATGGAAAATCGCAACGTTTAGCCATTGTCGTCACCCTGATTGCAGTGGTCGGTGTTTTACCTTATATCGCCTTACAGCTAAAAGGCATTGTGTTAGGCGTTAACTTATTGACCGGCGTTTCAGCCAATTCAACCGGCATCCATGCTCAAGATACTGCTTTAATAGTAACTGTAGCACTGGCACTATTCTCCATTTTATTTGGTACGCGTAATCTTGATGTCACTGAGCATCACCGTGGTTTAATGCTGGCAATCGCTTTCGAATCTCTAATCAAGCTTATGGCATTTGTGGCTGTGGGCTTGTTTGTAATTTATGGACTTTATAACGGTGTGGGTGATTTATGGTTGCAAGCCAAAGAAGCGCCCAAGCTTGAAGCTTACTGGAATGAAGCCACCAACTGGCCGGCAATACTGGTACAAACGTGCGTAGCCATGATGGCGATTTACACCTTGCCCAGACAGTTTCACGTCACTGTCGTTGAGAATAATGATTACAACGATTTACGCGTGGCACGCTGGGTTTTCCCTTTATACCTTTTAATAGTGGCGGTTTTCGTCATACCCATCGCACTTGCCGGACAATTGCGCTTACCTTTGTCAGTGGTGCCAGATTCATTTGTAATCAGTCTGCCTTTAGCTGAAGGCAATCCAACCTTAGCGATTATGGCTTTTATTGGTGGCGCATCAGCAGCAACCGGCATGGTAATTGTCGCTGCAGTAACACTCTCAATCATGATTTCCAATCATATTTTATTGCCTTTTTTATTGCAGTCACGCAACACCGAACGCCCCTTTGAAGCCTTTCGTTATTGGATGCTTACCGCTCGTAGGCTCAGCATCATTATTATTTTACTGCTCGCCTATACCAGCTATCGACTCCTAGGTGCCAACACCAGTCTCGCCACCATTGGCCAAATTGCCTTTGCCGCACTGACCCAGTTGGCACCTGCGATGATTGGCGCATTGATTTGGAAACCAGCCAATCGCCAAGGTGTATTTGCCGGTTTAACCGCTGGATCAATTTTATGGCTGTATACACTAGTATTGCCGGTAATTGCTGTCAGCGCTGGCTGGTCACTGGATGCTTTCCCGGGCTTAACATGGCTAGCTAATCAGCCGCTTGGTTTACCCATCGACCCACTCACCCTTGGTGTCACACTCTCTCTCAGCGGCAACTTCATACTCTTCGCCCTTGTGTCACTTTTTTCAAGAACACGCGTTTCAGAGCACTGGCAAGCTAACCGTTTTATCGGTCTGCATGTTGGCAACCGTCAAACCTTAACAGTGCAAATCAGTGACTTATTAACGCTATCGGGTCGTTTTGTTGGTGAAAGCCGTGCCAAGCAAAGCTTTATTCGTTTTGCTTATAAAAAAGGGCTCGATTTTAATCCTGCTGAAACAGCCAATAGCGAATGGATTGCTCATACCGAGCGTCTTCTCACTGGTGTTTTAGGTGCCTCTTCAACTCGCGTAGTTGTGAAAGCGGCGATCGAAGGCCGCGAAATGTACGTTGAAGATGTCGTGCGTATCGTTGGTGAGGCCTCTGAGGTTTTACAGTTCAACCGTACTTTACTGCAAGGTGCTATTGAGAATATCACCCAAGGTATTAGCGTGGTTGATCGCTCATTGCGTTTGGTTGCGTGGAATAGCCGCTACTTAAAACTGTTCAACTACCCTGATGATTTGATTCAAGTCGGTCGACCGATTGCTGACATTATTCGTCATAACGCTGACCATGGTTTATGTGGCCCGGGTGATGTTGAAACACACGTTAGCAAACGTTTGCACTGGATGCGTCAAGGTAATGCTCATACCTCCGAACGCCTGTTTCCTAACGGCCGCGTCATTGAGCTGATTGGGAATCCAATGCCCGGCGGCGGTTTCGTGATGAGTTTCACCGATATTACCGCGTTCCGTGAAGCAGAAAAGGCGCTAAAAGAAGCCAATGAAAGCCTTGAGCACCGCGTCAGCGAGCGTACCTACGAACTCTCACAGCTCAACGTTGCACTCAGCGATGCTAAGCATGTGGCGGAAAGCGCGAACCAGTCGAAAACTCGTTTTTTAGCAGCGGTAAGCCACGATTTAATGCAGCCACTCAATGCTGCCCGTCTATTTTCAGCGGCACTCTCTCATCAAGAAGCGTTGCCTGAAGATGCGCAAGACCTGGTCAAAAATCTTGATAGCTCTTTACGCTCAGCAGAAGACCTGATCAGTGACTTACTGGATATTTCACGTCTAGAAAGCGGACGCATTACCCCGCACTGTAAACCGTTTGCCTTAGGGGCTTGGCTCGAGGCATTAGGAGCCGAATTTACGGCCCTAGCGGAACAGCAAGGCATTGATTTTCGTTTACGCAGCACTTCATTAAATATTGTTAGCGATCCAAAACTTTTACGCCGTATCGTGCAAAACTTTCTTACTAATGCTTTTCGATATGCCAACGGCAGTGTGCTACTTGGCGTGCGTCGCCAATCCAATAACGTACGTATTGACGTTTGGGATCGCGGACAAGGAATACCTGAAGATAAACTGCAATTCATCTTTGAAGAGTTTAAACGTTTAGACAGCCACCAGACTCGCGAAGAAAAAGGTCTTGGTCTAGGCTTAGCCATTGCCGATGGTTTAAGCAAAGTGCTTGGTCATAAAATTGAAGTACGCTCTTGGCTGGAAAAAGGCAGCGTATTTAGTATCACCGTCCCTTTGTATCGCGGCGCTTTAGCTACTGCAGCGCCAGTTGCTATCAGCAACACCCAAATACAGCCATTAGCAGGCTTATGCATACTCTGCGTGGATAATGAGAACAGCATTCTGGCAGGCATGCACAGCCTGCTCACTCGCTGGGGTTGCCAGGTATTAACCGCGAGTAATCGCAGCGAGTGCAGCACCGCTCTTGCTGAAGGCTTAGTGCCAGATATTGCTTTAGTGGACTTTCACTTAGATGCAGGTGATACCGGAATTGCTCTTATGGGCTGGTTACACAAACAGGGCAACGCGTCGCTGCCTGGGATTGTAATCAGCGCAGATGCACGCCCCGAACTCATAAGCCAAGTACACGCGGCAGGTTTAAGTTTCTTAGCCAAACCAGTTAAGCCAGCAGCCCTACGCGCTTTAATTAATAGTTACTTACCAAATAGGTGACACTGTTTGCTGGAGTCATAGATTTTTTCGTAACGAAGCGTACTCATCCAGTGCAGCATCGCACTCCAACTCCAGTCGAGGCCTAGCCAAATGACAGGCAAAAAAAAGGGCAACCTAAGTTGCCCGAATTGCCTTGCGTGCTTCAGAGTTAGAAAAGATCAGTTCGAGTTGCGTTTTTGCTCTTCTTTTCTAACGAAATAATAAAGACCAAAGAAGAAAGCGACCATAAGGGCGACTGTCCCGATGCCTGCGAATACGACTACATCCATAAACATTGCAATCTCCTTAACGCTTTTCAAAATTAACTTGATTTAAAGATACGCCACAACCACCTAAGCCACATTGATAGAGGTCAATAGATTCTCTCTCTGTGTAAGCTTACTCATTAGTAACACAGCTATTCTTCTCGCCGTTCTGAATTAACGTTTTTTCTTCGATTTCTTTTTAGAATTAGACTTGGCACTAGTTAAAGACAGAGCTTTAGTAAAAGCAGCCCGTACCGTCTGCAAGCGCTTTTCATTTTGGTCGTGCACTCGGCGTACACGCTCACCCGAGAAATCAACAATATTTTCTACGTTCTCATCACTCATATCTCAGCCTATTGTTATCTTGATGCATATAGCTAGCTTACCTGATCAGACTTTCACATCAACCCAGACGCCTTGGCGCGATAGCTCACCACTTTTGTCATACTGACGATCTGCATCATCGACATCAGTCTCTTGCTCTTCACCACTCTGCTGCCGTTGCTGACGTTTACGTTGCTCTTCTCTGGCTCGTTCTTGTGCGGCAGATAGCTCTTCCTTTTCAAGACCCAACTCTGCACTTTTTGCATTTTCTTGCACAGGCAACACTGGGGCAATAGCCGGCTTAGGCTTTTCCACATCATGCTGTGACGTTACTGGGTGTAAACCTTGCGGAATAGGGGGAAGCATACAAAGGCTCCTACACTCATACAGTGAGGCATCAACTATAGCGATCAAGGCAGCAATTGTCTCAATAACTCGTTTGAACCCCATCACAACGATTCAACCGTGTCCTATGCCTCAGTATCCGTTATCATAACGCGCTTTTTACATCACGCGGAGACAAGCATGACGCAGCAGTATCTACCTGGACAACGTTGGATCAGTGACGGCGAGGCTGAGCAAGGCCTTGGTACAGTTCTTACTTGCGATGGTCGTCTACTCACCATCCTTTACCCAGCGACGGGAGAAACTCGCCAATACTCGCAGCGCAATGCCCCGTTAACCCGCGTCCGCTTTGTACCCGGCGATGAAATCAGTCATTTTGAAGGCTGGACTTTAACTGTTCGCGAAGTCAGCGAAGTCGATGGATTACTGATCTACCAAGGCTTTAACAGTCAAAACGAAGACTGCGTGTTACCAGAAACGCAGCTCTCCAACTTTATTCAATTTCGCATGGCCAGCGATCGTTTAGTCGCAGGACAGGTCGATCCGCTGCCATGGTTTACCTTGCGCTACAACTCTCTGCAGCATAACAGCAAGCTGCAGCAGTCCAATCTCTGGGGTTTGGCCGGCGTGCGTGCGCAACCGATTGCCCACCAATTACACATTGCTCAAGAAGTCGCTGACCGTATTGCGCCACGGGTGTTACTGGCCGATGAAGTGGGTTTAGGTAAAACCATTGAAGCGGGTTTAATTATTCATCGCCAGTTACTCAGTGGTCGTGCCAGTCGTATTTTACTGATGGTGCCAGAAACTCTGCAGCATCAGTGGTTGGTGGAAATGCGCCGCCGCTTTAATTTAGACGTCGCACTGTTTGACGCTGAACGTTTTCAAGCTAGTGACGCTGATAACCCTTTTGAAGACTGCCAAATCGCTTTAGTGTCGATGAATTGGTTGATTGCAGACGAGCGTGCACAAAACGCCTTATGCGGCTGTGACTGGGACATTATGGTGGTCGATGAAGCTCACCACTTAGTTTGGCATCCTGAGCAATCCAGCCCAGCCTATCAACTGGTTGAAGCATTGGCGGGTATTACGCCGGGTGTGCTGTTACTCACTGCCACCCCTGAGCAACTGGGCCAAGACAGTCACTTTGCCCGCTTACGTTTGCTTGATCCACATCGTTTCCATGATTTAGCCGCTTTCCGTGAAGAGAGTCAGCACTATCAAGCGATTGCCGATGCGGTGCGCGAACTGCTGGATTTAACCCATCTCAGCGCCAGCGCAGAACAAACCATTAACACTTTTTTAGGTGATGACAGCCAAGCACTGATCAGCGCGTTTAACGCAGGCGATGCGCAAGCGGCGCCGCGTTTAATTCGCGAACTGCTCGATCGTCACGGCACCGGACGCTTATTATTCCGCAATACCCGTGCAGCGATTTCTGGCTTTCCAGAACGCAAGCTGCATTCTGCGCCTTTGCCTTGCCCCGATCAATATCTGGGTAATGCCGCAGAGTTGCAGGCGCAGCTGTATCCAGAGCTGCACATTAACGATCTAGCGATGATGTATCTGGATGAGACTGAAGACGCCAGCAGTGAAGAGCCTTGGTGGCAGTTTGATCCACGCGTGGAATGGTTACTCGAGACGTTAAAAGGACTCAAACAAGAAAAGGTTTTAGTCATTTGTGCCAACGCCACCACGGCACTTGATCTGGGCGATGCCATGCGCATTCGCTCAGGCATTCCGGCCACGACCTTCCATGAGGGTATGAGCATTATCGAGCGCGACCGCGCCGCAGCATGGTTTGCCGATGACGAGTTTGGCGCGCAAGTGATGTTCTGTTCAGAGATCGGCAGTGAAGGCCGTAACTTCCAATTCAGCCATCACTTAGTGTTGTTTGATCTACCGCAGCACCCTGATTTACTTGAACAGCGTATTGGCCGTCTCGACCGTATTGGTCAGCAGCACACCATTGAGATCCATGTGCCTTACTTTGTCGGTACTGGACAGCAACGGGTTTTTGAGTGGTATCACCAAGCACTTAACGCGTTCTTATCCACCTGCCCGACCGGTAATGCTTTGCAACTGCAGTTTAGCCAGCAGCTAGAGACGTTATTACTCGACACAGAAGATGAAAGCGCTTGGCTCGCTCTACTAGAAAACGCTGCTGCTGTGCGTGCAGAGTTGGAAAGTGAAATGGAAAAAGGTCGCGACCGTCTTCTGGAGATCAATTCCAGTGGCGCAGGCCGTGGTCAGGCCTTGGTTGAAGCCATTGAAGCGCAAGACGACACCTTCGAGCTGCCCATCTACATGGAGCAACTGTTTAATGCCTTTGGCATTGATAGCGAAGACCATTCTGATAACGCTTTAATTTTGCGTCCTAGCGAAAAAATGTTGGACGCCAGTTTCCCGCTCGGTGACGATGAGGCAGTGACCATCACCTACGATCGTGAACTGGCCTTAAGCCGCGAAGACATGCAATTTATCACTTGGGAACACCCCATGGTGCAAGGTGGTATGGATTTAGTGTTGTCGGGTTCAATGGGCAATACAGCGGTGGCTTTGTTAAAAAACAAAGCCATTAAAGCCGGCACCATGTTGCTTGAGCTGCTGTTTGTCAGCGAAGCGATTGCGCCGAAACACTTACAGCTTGGACGTTTCTTGCCCCCCATCGCCATGCGTTGCTTGCTCGATGATAAAGGTAATGATCTAGCCACTCGCGTCAGTTTTGAGACACTTAATGATCAACTGGAAAGCGTGCCGCGCTCCAGCGCCAGTAAGTTTGCCCGCGCTCAACGCGATACCTTATTGCGCTTAGTCGATACTGCCGAAGCCAATATGCAACCGCGCCACAACGAGCGTGTTGAGCAAGCCAGTGCGATTTTCTTGGCCAGTATGGAAGAAGAAATCGCCCGTCTCACTGCTCTGCAAGCGATTAACCCTAGCGTGCGCGATGAAGAAATCGACACCTTACGTGCTTACAAGGAGCAAGGTTTAAGTATGTTTGCTAAAGCCGCTTTGCGCCTGGAAGCCGTGCGAGTGTTGGTAGCAGGCTAAAATCTGTCGATGCTGCGCTTGAGTGACATTTACAGCGCAGCATCGGCTGTTCGTGGTAAATATTCTGGAGGCACGATCATGAGCTACACCGTCACGCCAATTGGCTATGTGCGTTCATGTTTTAAAGAAAAGTTTGCCATTCCACGCCAACCTTTATTAGCTCCAGCGGCGCAAGGCTGCATTGAGTTACTGCCGCCTTATGATCAGGCTGATGCGATCGCAGGCTTAGAAGATATCAGTCATATTTGGGTGATTTTTCTATTCCATAAAACCCTAGAAGACACGCCGCGTTTAAAGGTGCGTCCACCGCGTTTAGGCGGCAATAAGAGCATTGGTGTATTTGCCAGTCGCGCCACTCATCGCCCGAATGGTATTGGCCAGTCGGCTGTACGTTTAGAACGTGCAGAGCCTGGACGCTTGTGGATTTCTGGCATAGATTTGCTCGATGGCACGCCGGTACTGGATATCAAGCCTTATGTGCCTTATGCCGATAGTTTGTCTATGGCGCACAATGCCATTGCCGACAGTGCGCCGACTCTGATTACTGTGAGCTGGCAGCCGAATGCGTTACAGCAAGCTGAGCAACATGCACAGCGTTTACAGCAGCCGCTGATAGAGTTGATTGAGCAATGTTTAGCTCAAGACCCACGCCCCGCTTATCAACAGCCAACGCCAGAGCGTATGTATGGCGTGCAGTTTTATGATGTGCAGGTGCGCTGGCGATATTTAACCCTTGAGCAGATTGAAGTGATTGAAGTTTGTTTGGCTTAATGCCATTGCTGTGTTCGACCCAGCGCATTAAAACAGGCATCACTAGACAATTTTTGCCTCGCTCATCAACCACGTTAAAGCCCGCTAAATTCTTATTAGATCTCTACTTTTTAAAGCATCTCGAGAAAAATCACGATCCAAATACGCTATGCGCTTGATTTAAATACCGCTCATCACGAACTCTCACTCTCTAATTGCGTCTTATTTTTACAAGACCAATTAACAGGTTCGAATACCAATGAGAATTTCGCTATTTTTTATACTTCTACTCACTGCACAATTTGCACAAGCACGCAGCTATATTGACGGGCATCTCCATTATGTGGATTTCTTTCAAGAGTCAGAAGGGATGCAAGCTTTATTAAGCGCGATGGATCAAGGCAACATCAGTCATACAGCCATCATGGGCATACCTGTGGCGAAAAAATGGCAAGAAGATGAGCCAAAAAAACCACGCTATTACGCTGGTGACGATGCTGATCTGTATTGGTACAGCGCCACTGATTTTTACTTATTACATGCCATACAACAATTAAAACCTGAACAGAAAAAACGCTTCTTTCCATTTCTCTCCGGTTTTAATGCCAATGATAAAAACGCTGCCACTCACATTCGCCGAACCTTAAAAATGAATCCTGGTTTCTGGCAAGGTATTGGTGAGGTGTTTACTCGTCATGACGATGTCACCGCTTTGATGCAAGGCAATACGCCACGCGCAAATAACGAAGCAATGATGAAAGTCTATCGCGTTGCCGAAGAGTACGATCTACCGGTATTACTGCACAGCAACGTCACCTCAAAACGCGAACGCAATCCTTTATACCTTGAAGAGCTAGAGGAAGCGCTAAGCAAGAATCCTGATGTGCGTTTTATCTGGGCACATGCTGGAACCAGCATGGAACTTCACCGTCATCAGGAAGAATTAGATTTTCTGCATCCGTTAATTAAGCGTTTACTGGATGAGCACGACAACCTGTACATTGATTTATCTTGGACACTACTCGAACCTTATCTCCTCGACGCACAAGGCAAGCCTAATCCCAATTGGCTAAAGCTCTTCACTGACAACCCTACACGCTTTGTGCTTGGTAGTGATGTGGTTGGCCGCTTCTCTAATCTAGGCGAGACAATGAGCGGCTTTGAACCGGTATTAGAAGCCTTACCTAAAGACGTTGCACAGGCTATAGCAGAAGATAATTTTCTTAAGTTATTGCCAAAAAAAGAAGCTCAATAAAACTGAGCAGGGCTTATGCTGATCACGCGAACCCGCGACTGCTCAATGAATGCTTCTAAGTTGCTGGGATGAGCGCAATACTCGGGTGCAAACGCACGAAGGAGATTACTGCTATTGCAGAAACAACAAAGCAGCCCTTAGGCTGCTTTGTTTTGAAACACTGGACGAATTAACGTGCCAATTTTTCTTTAATACGCGCTGCTTTACCAGACAGAGCACGTAAGTAGTACAGTTTCGCCTGACGAACAACACCACGACGCTTAACAGTAATACTGTCAATCATTGGGCTGTAAGTCTGGAACGTACGCTCAACGCCTACGCCGCTAGAAATTTTACGAACAGTGAATGCACTGTTGATACCACGGTTACGCTTAGCAATTACAACACCTTCGTAGGCCTGTAAACGCTGACGCTCACCTTCTTTTACTTTTACTTGAACAATTACAGTGTCACCTGGGGCGAATACTGGAATTTCTTTGGTCATTTGTTCAGCTTCAAGCTGAAGAATAATTTTGTTCGTCATTCTGTGCTCCTGAAGGCAAATCCTTATGATTTACCATCGATACGTTAATTAACTATCGTTCTGCCGACGAAAGTACTCGTCCAACAGCATTTTCTCTTCTCCAGAAAGCGAGCGGCTATCCAGAAGATCAGCGCGACGCTCTGCAGTACGCCCTAAGGCTTGTTGCAATCGCCAGCGCCGGATATGTTCATGGTTGCCACTGAGCAGCACTTCAGGAACATCTTTGCCTGCATACCTAACCGGTCGCGTGTAATGCGGGCAGTCGAGAAGACCATCGCTAAATGAATCTTCTTGCGCGGAATCTGCATGGTTTAATGCCCCAGGCAGCAACCGCGTTACAGCATCAATCAGCACCATTGCCGGTAGCTCGCCACCAGACAACACATAATCGCCAATTGACCACTCTTCATCGACGTAGGTTTCAATAAAACGCTCGTCAATGCCTTCATAGCGACCCGCAATCAGAATTAAATTATCCTGCTTGGCTAACTCGCTGACCGCGTCTTGTTTAAGCTGACGGCCTTGCGGCGACAGGTAAATAACCTTAGCCGGCCCTCCAATCGATTGCTTAGCCGCAGCTAATGCATCCTCAAGAGGCTTGATCTTCATCACCATGCCTGGACCACCACCGAAAGGTCGGTCATCCACTGTTTGGTGTCGATCCTCAGTAAAGCTACGGGGATTCCAGCAATTAAGCTCTAATAACCCTTGCGATACTGCACGACTGGTAATGCCATACTCGGTAATCGCAGCAAACATCTCAGGAAAGAGACTGATAACTTCAACGCGCAAGGCATTTACTCATTAAAAATCCGCATCCCATTCGACATGCATCTCGCCTGCTGTCAAATCCACCGACTGCACACAATGCTGCGTATACGGCAGCAATCGCTCTTGATCATCAATGCTGCCAGCACAAGGCTTAACAACAAGGACATCATTCGCGCCAGTCTCTAATAAATGGTCAACAATCCCAAACAACTGCTGGTCTTGATTGATCACCTTTAAACCTTCAAGTTGATGCCAGTACAACTCATCGTCCGCTAACTCAGGCAATTCACTACGCAGTATGCAAATCTCGTAACCGGTAAATGTTCGTGCAATTTCACGATCATCAAGGCCTTCGATTTTTGCTGCAAGCGCTTTACCCTGGATACGTCCGCTGGCCAACTTAACTTGCTTAATCTCATTGTCACGGCGCAATTGCCAGACAGGATAATCAAGCAGATTTTCCATCGGTTCAGTAAAAGAATGCACCTTTACTTCACCACGCACACCGTGCACCGCACCGATTTTGCCGATAACGACCAGATCATCTGCTGCAGGAGGCGTTTTACTCATAGCCAATTAAGCAGTAGCTTGAGTGGTAGCAGCAGTTTTCAACAGTTGCGCAACGCGCTCTGAAGGCTGTGCACCCTTGCTTAACCAGTAAGTAGCGCGCTCTTGGTTTACAGACAAACGTACTTCACCACCAGTTGCAACTGGGTTGAAGAAACCGATGCGCTCTACGAAACGGCCATCACGTGCAGTGCGGCTGTCAGCTACAGTCAGATGGTAGAAAGGGCGCTTTTTAGAGCCACCACGAGCTAAACGAATAGTTACCATTAAAGTTTTTTCCTTTAAGATTATTACAAACAATACGAACCAAAGACATGCATGGCCCGAAAGGCCGCATATTCTAAGGTTTATCTGCCCCGTTGCATAGGGCTATTTTGCACTCCAGTGCGTGTTTACATCTTGGGCATCCCGCCTGCCCCAGGCATCATTCCACCAAGACCGCGCATCATCTTGCTCATGCCGCCCTTGGTAGTGAATTTTTTCATCATCTTTTGCATCTGTTTATGTTGCTTAATCAGACGACCGACGTCCTGCACCTGTGTGCCAGAACCCATGGCAATACGACGACGGCGCGAACCACTGATAATTTCAGGGTCACGGCGCTCAGCTGGCGTCATCGAGTTAATGATCGACTCCATCTGTTTAAACTGCTTTTCAGCTGCACCTTGCGCGCCACCCATCTGCGATAAATTCATACCGCCCATGTTCGGCATTTTCTCTAACAGGCCGCCCATGCCGCCCATTTTATTCATCTGCTGCAGCTGATCACGGAAATCTTCCAGATCAAAACCCTTACCTTTCTTCAGTTTTTTGGTAAGTTTTTCTGCTTTTTCTTTATCAATGGTTTGCTCAGCTTGCTCAATTAAGCTGAGAACATCACCCATACCCAAAATACGTGAAGCAATACGATCGGGATGGAATGGGTCTAAGGCATCGGTTTTCTCGCCCATACCCAAGAACTTAATCGGCTTACCCGTGATTGCTCGCACCGACAGCGCCGCACCACCACGGGCATCACCGTCGACTTTAGTTAACACCACACCGGTTAGCGGCAAGGCATCATTAAAGGCTTTCGCAGTATTGGCCGCATCTTGACCGGTCATGGCATCAACCACAAACAGCGTCTCAATCGGATTGATCGCTGCGTGCAACTGGCTAATTTCCGCCATCATTTCGCTATCAATAGCTAAACGACCAGCGGTATCCACCAGTACCACGTCAATAAACTTAAGCTTGGCTTCTTTAATCGCTGCCAGCGCAATGTCTTGCGGCTTTTGACTGATGTCAGATGGGAAGAAGGTGACGCCGACTTCATTGGCCAAGGTTTCCAACTGCTTAATCGCTGCAGGACGATAAACGTCAGCAGACACCACCATTACAGTTTTCTTTTTGCGCTCTTTTAAGAAGCGCGCCAGCTTAGCAACGGTGGTGGTTTTACCCGCACCTTGCAAACCGGCCATTAAAATCACCGCAGGCGGCGTCGCATTCAGCGCCAAGTCTTCGTTGGCCGCGCCCATTAAGCTTTCTAGTTCAGCCTGAACAATTTTAATAAAGGCTTGGCCTGGCGACAGACTGCGCGAGACTTCAACACCAACGGCGCGATCACGCACCGAGTTAACAAAGTCTTTCACCACCGGCAAGGCGACATCAGCCTCAAGCAACGCCATGCGCACTTCACGTAAGGTGTCTTTGATATTGTCTTCGCTCAGACGTGCTTTACCAGTGACATGGCGTAGCGTCTGCGCAAGGCGATCAGATAAATTGTCGAACATACAAAGCCCTCAACATGGTGCGGCAACAGTGAGCGTTTAGCATTAAGCTCAGCGATTAATAAACTGTTACACAGCGGTTGTTTCTAGAATCGGCAGAGTATAACCGATCCTGCGCGTCGCGACAGCGTCTGCGAAGCAGTTGCGTTAAACTGCCACTCTTATTTAGGAGTCGTTATGCCATCAACTTTACCGCCGATTGTATTGGCGTCCAGTTCAAGCTACCGCCGCGAACTGCTGACGCGCTTACAACTGCCCTTCACCTGCCACAGCCCTGACATTGATGAAACGCCACAAGCCAATGAATCAGCGCAGGCTTTGGTACAGCGTTTAGCCCTGAGCAAAGCCCGCGCACTAGCGCAGCATTACCCACAGCACATTATTATTGGCTCTGATCAAGTAGCTGTGCTCGACGGCAAGATTATTGGCAAACCCTTGCACGCAGAAGGCGCCACGCAACAATTGAGCGCCGCCAGTGGCCGCAGCCTGGTGTTTTTAACTGGTCTGGCGGTGATTGATACGCGCACACAAATTGAGCAGGTTGATTTGGTGCCTTTTACTGTGCACTTTCGCACCCTTAACGCGGCGCAAATTCAGCGTTATATCGCAGCTGAGCAGCCCTTTGATTGCGCCGGCAGTTTTAAGTCGGAAGGGTTAGGCGTGAGCTTATTTCAAGCCACCGAAGGCAGCGACGCCACCAGTTTGGTTGGTTTACCACTGATTCGTCTCTGCGATATGCTCAATGTTTGCGGGATTGCCGTGCCATAAACTCTTCGCCCAGCAAGAAAGCCTGCCAGCATTTATAGAACATAAGATTTATAGAGCGCGGGTTTTCTGCTTAAGAATATAGACAGTCACACAGACAGCACTGACCAGCATAAAGACACGCACCCACGGCAGAGGCACAATCCACATGGAAAAGCTGATGCTCGCCCACATCAACACCAGCGCCCAGATTTTACCTTTGAGCGGCAAACCTTGACCGTCTAAATAGTCGCGTACCCAAGGCCCAAGCTTTGGATGCAACACCAGCCATAAATAGAAGCGTTTGGAACTGCGCGCAAAACAGGCGGCAGCCAGTAACAGAAAAGGTGTAGTGGGCAAAACCGGCAAGAAAATACCAATCACTCCCAAAGCAACACTTAAACAACCACAGGCAAACAGCACATAACGCAGAGTAGGACTACGTGCTTGCCGCTGCCGTGGCTCATGCATGGCAGCGAATTAATGACGCGGCTTGAGTAGCACTGGTTTTTCTTCAGGTGCCTGGCACAACAAGAACAGTGCCGTCAGCACTTCTGGGATCTGATCAACCATGCTGTCGACCAAATCAAGGTCTTTAGCGATTTCCGCAAAGTCTGGCTGCTCATCAAACAAACCAGACGCCACCATAATAGGTAGCAACAGCTCACTGACTTCATCTTCAGCATCTTCAAACCAAACTTCTTCGCGCAGGAAGATGCCTTCCATAAAGCCGACGCACCAGCCGCGCAAATCAGAATCATCGGGCTCTTCACCTAGATCCAATTCACATGGCAGCACCATATCGTCATCACTGGCTAACTGGCGCTCAATTTGCGCCTTGAGCTGTAATAATCCAGCGGTGATATCAGCTTCTTCCGCCTCATCGCGATAACGGGGTGATTCTGCAAATAACGCTTCAATCCATTCTTCAGCCGGAACGGGTTCAGGACAAATAGACAGCGCGGTCAAGTAACCGTGCGCAGCAATATAATCAAGCGCCTCGTCGTGCAGTTCGTCAGCATCGAGGAAAGCTTGCAGGCGGATCTGTTGCTCAGCGAGGGACATGCGTGATTACCATAGATAAAGAATTGAACCTAGATTGTAGTCTAGCTCTGCAATAACAGCTAGAGATTGGCGTGATCTTGCTCTACAGAAGCGTTAAAGATTTTGCCCTTACCGTGCCTGCTCATAAATTACAGGTATAATGCGCAGCTTGATTTGGAGAACGGCATGCAAAATCAGGCGTTACAAACGCTAAAAAGTGTTTTTGGCTACGACGCATTTCGCGGTCATCAATCGGCAATTATTCAACGTATTTGTGCAGGCGATGATGCACTCGTGTTGATGCCTACCGGTGGCGGTAAATCCTTATGCTATCAACTGCCAGCGCTGCTGCTTGACGGTTTAACCGTCGTAGTCTCGCCACTGATTGCCTTGATGCAAGATCAGGTGGCCAGCTTAGAAGAGCTGGGCATTCCTGCTGCCGCGCTCAATTCCTCACTGAGCAACGATGAGCAGCGCGAGATTGCCGATCGCCTGCGTCGCCATGAAATCAAACTGTTGTATTTAGCCCCTGAGCGTTTAGTGCAGCCGCGCATGCTGGCGTTTCTCCAGCACTTGCCAATCAGTCTGTTTGCCATTGATGAAGCGCACTGTGTTTCGCAGTGGGGTCATGATTTTCGCCCTGAATATTTGCAACTGGGGCAACTGGCTGAGCTGTTCCCGAATGTGCCACGGATCGCGCTGACGGCCACCGCCGACAAGCGCACCCGCGAAGAAATCATCAATCGCCTGTACTTACAAAAAGCCGAATGTTTTCTCTCAAGCTTTGACCGCCCCAATATTTTTTATCGCATTACTCCCAAAGACAATCCACGCAAACAGTTGCTGGATTTCTTAGCGCAGCGCAAAGGCGACGCCGGGATTATTTATTGTTTATCGCGTAAAAGTGTTGAGGCCACCGCCGAGTTTCTCAGCAGCAAAGGCTTTCCAGCGCTGCCCTACCATGCCGGCCTTGATGGTAGTTTACGTGCATTCCACCAGAAACGTTTTCTCAATGAAGAAGGCTTGATTATGGTGGCTACCATTGCCTTCGGCATGGGCATTGATAAATCCAACGTGCGCTTTGTTGGCCATCTTGATTTGCCTAAGTCACTGGAAGCTTACTACCAAGAAACTGGTCGCGCCGGACGTGATGGTCTGCCCGCTGACGCGTGGATGGTTTACGGTTTACAAGATGTACTGATGCTCAAGCAAATGCTCGGCAACTCCGAAGGCGATGAGCGCCATAAGCGCGTTGAGCAGCACAAGCTCGAAGCGATGCTGGCTTTATGCGAAGAAACTCGCTGTCGTCGTCAAGCGCTACTGGCGTACTTTGATGAAGACTTACCGCAACCCTGCGGGCATTGCGATAACTGCATTGATACCATTGAAACTTGGGATGGCACTGACGCCGCGCGCCAAGCCCTTTCTGCGATTCATCGTACCGGCCAGCGTTATGGTGTCGGTTATTTATCCGATGTTTTGCAAGGCCGTGAAAATGATCGCGTCCGTGCACTTGGCCACCAACACCTCAGCGTGTTTGGCATTGGCAAGGCACTCAATGACCATCAATGGCGCTCGCTGTTTCGACAGTTGGTGGCGCGCAGCTTGATTGATGTCGATGTTGAAGGCTTTGGCGGACTGCGTCTCTCCGAAAGCTGCCGACCCTTATTGCGCGGCGAAACCACATTATTATTACGCCGTGACCTCACGCCACAAAACAAAGCACCGCGCAGCTCCAGCCAAGCCAGTCAATTGGTGCGCGGCGAAGAACGCGAAATGTGGGAAGCGCTGCGCACCCTACGTCGTCAACTGGCCGAAGAACATAGTGTGCCGCCTTATGTCATCTTCCCGGATTCGACATTATTAGAAATGCTGCGCGAGCAACCTGAAGACCTTGACGACATGGCGCAAATCAGCGGTGTCGGCGCACGTAAACTGGAGCGCTACGGCGCAGCTTTCCTTAAAGTCCTCAACCAGACTGAGGCGCCCGCCAGTGCGCCAGCGGCACCGAACAGCCAAGACTTACGTCATGAACTGGTGACTTTAGCGCGCAGCGGTATGACTCCAGAGCAAATTTCCCAGCAAATGCAATGCAGCCTAAAGAATGTTTACACGCTAATGGCACAAGCCATTGCCGCAAACTTATTAAGCCTTGAGCAAGCATTGGATCTACCCGAAGAACTGCTGGGGGATATTCAAGATGCATTTTTACAAGGCGATGGTGATTTACCCAGCGTGGCCAGCATCGCCGAACAATTCACTCCGCAGATTGAGGAAGGCGTGCTGTATTGCGTACGCGCTGCTCTGCAAGCTGAGTTTGGTGAATCGCTGTAGCACTCGCTCACCTTCAGAGCGCTACAGCCTTAGTTAAATCAATACCCGTAACCCATTGCTAATCGCAAAGAAAATACGTCATAAATGCTGAATTAATGCTTCTTCTGCCATCACTTGTCAGCAAAAGCTGCAGCTTGATCTATGGCCAAGCCGCGTTTGGCGGTATACTTTGCGGTTTTCCGATTAGCCGTCTTCTATTTAGGGGTCCCGCCGCACTATGGATAAGACCTATCAGCCGCACGCCATTGAAAGCACTTGGTACCAAACTTGGGAAACCAATCAATACTTTGCGCCCCAAGGTTCTGGTCAACCGTACACCATTATGATTCCGCCGCCGAACGTCACCGGCAGCTTGCATATGGGTCATGGTTTTAATAACGCCATTATGGATGCGCTGATTCGTTACCGCCGTATGCAAGGCCGTAACACCCTTTGGCAGCCGGGTACTGACCACGCAGGTATCGCCACGCAAATGGTGGTTGAGCGTCAGCTGGCCGCTCAAGGTCAAGACCGTCATGATCTCGGCCGCGAAGCCTTCCTAGAAAAAGTTTGGGAATGGAAAGAGCAATCCGGTGGCACCATCACTCGCCAGATTCGTCGTTTAGGCAGTTCGGTGGATTGGTCTCGTGAGCGCTTCACCATGGATGACGGCATGTCAGACGCGGTACAAGAAGCCTTCGTGCGCCTGCATGAAGACGGCTTGATTTACCGTGGCAAACGTTTGGTCAACTGGGATCCTAAATTCCACACCGCAATTTCTGACCTTGAAGTGGAAAACCACGACGAGAAAGGTCATTTGTGGAACCTGCGCTACCCTCTGGCTGACGGTGCCAAAACTGCTGAAGGTAAAGACTACCTAGTCGTTGCCACCACGCGTCCTGAAACCATGCTCGGTGACAGTGCGGTTGCCGTGCATCCAGAAGATGAGCGCTATAAAGCCCTGATCGGCTCCTTTATTGATCTGCCTTTAGTTGGCCGTCGTATCCCCATTGTTGGCGATGATTACTGTGACCCGGAGTTTGGTACCGGTTGTGTAAAAATCACTCCGGCCCATGACTTCAATGACTATGAAGTGGGCAAACGTCACAACCTGCCGTTAATTAACATTCTTGACCAAGATGCTGCAGTGTTAGCAGTCGCGCAGATTTTCAATGCCGACGGCTCGGTCAATGACTCGCTAGATAACAGCCTACCAGCCGAATTTGCTGGCCTTGATCGTTTCGAAGCACGCAAACAAATTGTCGCAGCGTTACAAGCCGCCGATTTACTAGTGAGCATTGATGATCACGCACTGAAAACGCCACGCGGCGACCGCTCTGGCGCAGTGATCGAGCCTTGGTTAACTGACCAATGGTACGTATCAACTAAGCCACTCGCCGAGCCTGCCATTGCTGCCGTAGAAGACGGTCTTATTCAGTTTGTACCCAAGCAATACGAGAACATGTATTTCAGTTGGATGCGTGACATTCAAGACTGGTGCATCAGCCGCCAACTGTGGTGGGGCCATCGTATTCCAGCCTGGTATGACGATGCTGGCAATGTGTATGTTGGTCGCAACGAAGCAGAAGTACGCACAAAACATAATCTTGGTGATATTAATCTGCGCCAAGACAATGATGTACTGGATACCTGGTTCAGCTCAGGCTTATGGACCTTCTCAACTTTAGGCTGGCCAGAACAAACTGATTACCTGAAAACCTTCCACCCAACCGATGTGTTGGTGACAGGTTTTGACATCATCTTCTTCTGGGTCGCGCGCATGATCATGCTGACCATGCACCTGATCAAAAATGAAGATGGCACACCACAGATTCCGTTTAAAACCGTATATGTGCATGGCTTAGTGCGTGACAGCCAAGGCCACAAGATGTCTAAATCCAAAGGCAACGTTCTGGATCCTTTGGACATTATTGACGGTATCGATCTGGAAACTTTGGTCGACAAACGCACCAGCGGCATGATGCAGCCACAAATGGCCAAAGCCATTGAAAAACAAACCCGCGAAGAGTTTGCTGAAGGCATTGCCAGTTACGGCACCGATGCGTTGCGTTTCACATTTTTATCACTGGCTTCAACTGGCCGTGATGTGAAGTTCGATATGGGCCGCGTCGATGGCTACCGCAACTTCTGTAATAAAATCTGGAACGCTGCGCGCTATGTAATGATGCAGTGCGAAGAGCAAGATTGCGGCCTTGACGGCCAAGCAGTGGAACTGACCGTAGCTGACCGCTGGATTATTTCGCAACTACAACGCACTGAAGCAGAAGTCGCCCGTCAACTGGACAACTTCCGTTTCGATCTGGCCGCGCAAGCCCTGTATGAGTTTATTTGGAACCAATATTGCGACTGGTACTTAGAGCTATCTAAGCCGGTACTCTGGGATAAAGAAGCGCCAATCGAGCGCACCCGCGGCACACGCCGTACTTTAGTACGGGTACTGGAAGCAGCGCTGCGTTTAGCACATCCTTTTATGCCTTTTATCACCGAAGAAATTTGGCAGCGGATCGCGCCAATGGCAGGCAAAAATGGCGATACCATTATGCTGCAGCCCTTCCCTGCTGCCGATGATAATGCCATTGATGCACAAGCCGAAGGCGATATCGAATGGCTGAAAGAGCTGATGTTGGCGCTGCGTAATATTCGCGCAGAAATGAACATTGGTCCAGGCACACCGATTCCGCTGTACTTGGGTAACAGCACTGCTGAAGACCTGCGCCGTTTAGAGGTCAATAGCGTGACTCTAAATAAACTGGCCAAACTGGAATCAGTGACTTTATTAGCCGCTGATCAAGAAGCGCCGATGTCAGCCACCGCCTTAGTCGGTGAAATGCAGGTGCTGGTGCCGATGGCCGGTTTGATTGATACAAAAGCAGAACTGGCTCGCCTGGATAAAGAGATGCAACGTTTAAGTGGTGAAATTAAACGCGTCTCTGGCAAACTCGCTAACCAAGGCTTTGTCGCCAAAGCGCCAGCCGATGTCATTGAAAAAGAACGTGCTAAGCAAGCCGATTTCGAGCAAGCTCTAGCAAGGCTTACTGAACAACATACGCGTATTGCCAGCTTGTAATCAGCTGGCTTATTCCTAGACAAGAACTGGGGTTGAACTGGCATACTGCCAGCAACCCCATCAGAGGCATGAAAACATGACTACGTTATCCAAAAAAGCGTTGCTCACGCTCAGTGCACTAACCTTAGCCATGAGCGCATCATTCGGCGCTTTAGCAGAATCTGTTAAATCCGTTGCGGTCACTGCAATTGTTGAGCACCCTGCGCTCGACTCAGTACGCGACGGTGTACTCGATGCATTAAAAGAAGCCGGTTACAGCGAAGGTAAAAACCTTAAGTGGCAATACCAAAGCGCGCAAGGCAACACCGGCACTGCCGCGCAAATCGCGCGCAAATTTATTGGCGACCAGCCAGACGCCATCGTTGCCATTGCCACCCCATCCGCACAAGCGGCAGTGGCTGGCACTAAACGTATTCCGATTGTTTTCTCAGCAGTGACCGATCCTGTTGAAGGTCAACTGACGCCAAGCTGGGAAGCCAGCGGCACTAACGTTACCGGTGTTTCTGACGTACTCGAGCTCGGTAAGCAAATGGAACTGGTCAAGCAGATCGTGCCTAATGCCACTCGCATCGGCATGGTATTCAACCCAGGCGAAGCCAATTCCGTCGCTGTGGTGACCGCGCTGAAAAAAATCCTGCCGCAATACGGCCTAACTTTGGTCGAAGCTGCAGCGCCGCGTTCAGTTGATGTGGGTACTGCAGCACGCAGTCTCGTCGGTAAAGTTGATGTGATTTACACCAACACCGATAACAACGTGGTCTCTGCTTATGAAGCCTTAGTGAAAGTCGGTAACGACATGAAAATCCCTTTGATTGCTTCGGATACCGACAGCGTCAAGCGTGGCGCGATTGCTGCACTCGGCGTTAACTACCGGGAACTGGGCCAACAAACCGGCCGTATTGTGGTACGTATTTTAAATGGCGAAAAACCAGGCGACATCAAGCCTGAAACCAGTGAAAACATTCAGCTATTTGTTAATTTAGCCGCGGCTGAAAAACAAGGCGTAACCTTGTCGCCAGAGCTGCTTGATAGCGCTGCTGAAGTGATTCGTTAATACCCTGTCGCACCCCGAGTACTGCAAAGTGCTCGGGGTATTTTTATTTAGCCTTTGGTCAACCTGCCCATGTCCCTGTTTTCAATGTTTGGTGCCCTTGAGATCGGTTTGATCTTTAGTCTAGTGGCACTCGGGGTGTTTATCTCCTTCCGCTTATTACGTTTTCCTGATTTAACCGTTGATGGCAGCTTCCCTTTGGGCGGCGCTGTTGGCGCATTATGCATTTCCAGCGGCATGGACCCTTTTCTGGCCACCGCACTGGCAGCTTTAGCCGGCGCCGGCGCAGGTGTCATCACGGCAATTTTGAACGTGCATTTAAAAATCATGGATCTGTTAGCCAGTATCCTGATGATGATTGCCCTGTACTCGATCAACCTGCGCATTATGGGCAAGCCAAACATTCCACTAATCATGGAGCCGACGGTATTTACCATTCTTGAGCCAAGCTGGCTGATTGACTATATCGCGCGTCCAGTGATTCTAATTATTGTGGTACTGCTCGCTAAATTGGCGCTCGATGCTTACTTTTCTACTCGCCAAGGCTTGGCGATTCGCGCCACCGGTTCCAACCCTCGCATGGCGCGTGCGCAAGGCGTTAATACGGGTGCGATGATTATTTTAGGCATGGCCATTTCCAATGGTTTAGTCGGTCTGGCCGGTGCGCTGTTTGCGCAAAGCCAGGGCGGTGCAGATATCTCGATGGGTATCGGTACCATCGTGATTGGTTTGGCCGCAGTGATTGTCGGTGAAAGTATTCTGCCATCACGCAAACTGTTCTTTGTCACCTTAGCTGTAGTCTTGGGCGCAATTGTTTACCGCTTCTTTATTGCTCTGGCGCTCAATAGCGACTTTATTGGCCTGCAAGCGCAAGACCTCAACTTAGTCACTGCGTTATTGGTCACCTTTGCTCTCGTCATTCCACTGATCAAACAGCGTATGTCACGCCGCAAGAGGGTTTAAGATGCTTAAAGCAAATGATTTACACATCACCTTCAACCCCGGCACTCCGATTGAAACCCGTGCGCTGTGCGGCTTATCTCTGCAAATTCCGACAGGCCAGTTTGTCACCGTAATTGGCACCAATGGCGCAGGCAAGTCAACCTTTCTCAATGCGATTTCCGGTGATTTAGCGATCGATAGCGGCAGTATTTTAATCGACGATATTGATGTCACTGATCAGCCGGTCTGGGCGCGTGCTAAACAAGTGGCGCGGGTTTTCCAAGACCCAATGGCCGGCACCTGCGAAGACCTAACCATTGAAGAAAATATGTCGCTGGCCGAGCAGCGCGGACAACGTCGCGGCTTAAGTCGTGCAGTCAAAACTTCGCAGCGCGCAGGCTTTCGTGAGCATCTGGCCACCTTAGGCCTGGGCTTAGAAAACCGTTTGCATGACCGCATTGGCTTATTGTCCGGCGGTCAACGCCAAGCCGTGAGTTTGTTAATGGCGGCGCTACGACCTTCACAAATTCTATTGCTGGATGAGCACACAGCCGCGCTCGACCCCCGCACGGCTGACTTTGTCTTGCAACTGACGCAACGCATCGTCACCGAAAAACAACTGACCACCATGATGGTTACCCACAGCATGCGCCAAGCACTGGATGTCGGCGATCGCACCATTATGCTGCACCAAGGCCAAGTGGTACTGGACGTTAGCGGCGAACAACGCAAAGGACTCGATGTACCGGATTTGCTAGCTATGTTCGAAAAAGTACGCGGCGAGAAGCTTGCCGACGACGCTTTACTGCTGAGCTAAGATGAACCTGCAGCTGGGCGTGGTATTACTGCTTCTGCTCCTAGCAGTGGTGTTATTTGTGCGCAACAAACCACGCATGGATGTCGTCGCACTGCTGATGATTGTCACGCTGCCATTGACTGGCGTGCTCACCGTACAAGAAACGCTGGCCGGTTTCAGCGATCCCAGCGTGGTGGTGATTGCCGCCCTCTTCGTGATCGGCGAAGGCTTAGTGCGCACCGGAATTGCCTATCAACTCGGCGAACGCTTAATGCATCGCGCCGGCAGCAGTGAAACCCGTTTAATTGTCTTGCTAATGCTGACCGTTGCCGGTCTCGGCTCGGTGATGAGCTCAACCGGTGTCGTTGCCATTTTTATTCCGGTGGTACTGAGTATTGCCGCACGTCTAAAAATCCCGCCCAGTCGTTTAATGATGCCACTTAGCTTTGCTGGCTTAATCAGCGGCATGCTGACCTTGGTGGCGACGCCGCCGAACATGGTGGTGCACAGTGAGCTGGTGCGCGCAGGCTATGCTGGTTTTAGTTTTTTCGCTTTCGCGCCCATTGGCTTAACTATTTTGGTCTTAGGCATCGCTTACATGCTGCTGACTCGACACTGGCTCGCGCGCACAGACAGCGACAGCAGTGCCAGTGAGGCAAGGCATAGCATTGCTGATCTGGTGCGCGAATACCGTTTAGCGGGCCGCGAACGCCGCTTGCGTGTGCGAGCCAATTCGGTGCTCACTGGCCAAACCCTCGACGAATTACAGCTGCGTAAGCAATACGGCATCAATGTCATTGCAGTAGAACGCCAACGCCGTTTTCGTCGCACTTTGCTCGGTGCAACGGGCAGCACGGAACTGCGCGCCGGCGATATTTTACTGGTCGATTTAGTCAGCCCAACCATTGACCTGCTCAACTCTTACTACGAGTTGGGTGTTGAGCCTGTTGCAATGCAAAGCAGCTATTTTAGTGATCACCATCGCTCACTGGGTGTTGCCGAAGTCATGCTGCCTCCGGACTCGCGCCTTGCAGGAAAAACCATTCAAGAGTTAGGTTTTCGCACCCACAGGAAACTCAATGTGATTGGCTTGCGGCGAAATCAGCAGGCCTTAGACGGTCTGTTAGTCGATGAAAAACTACAAGCCGGTGACACCTTACTGGTCGCCGGAAACTGGCAGCACATTCGTAAGCTGCAAGGTCATAGCCGTGACTTTTTAGTATTGAGTTTACCGGCAGAAGTGGATGATGTTGCACCTGCTCTGAGCCAAGCACCGCATGCTCTATTCAGCCTTGCCGTGATGATTATATTAATGGTCACAGGTTTGGTGCCTAACGTTTTAGCGGTACTGATTGGTTGTTTACTGATGGGCGCGTTTCGCTGTATCGATATGGACAGTGCTTATCGTTCGATTCATTGGCAAAGTATTTTACTGATTGTAGGGATGTTGCCTTTTGCCCTGGCTTTACAAAAAACAGGGGGTATTGATTTAGCCGTAGAAGGTTTACTCAGCCTGTTTGGCAATGCTGGTCCACGGATGATTCTGGCGATTCTTTTTGTGGCGACAGCGGTGATTGGTTTGTTCATCTCCAATACTGCCACTGCCGTGCTGATGGCACCGGTCGCCATCGCGAGTGCGCAAGCGATGCAAGCCTCTCCTGCCCCTTTCGCGATGATCGTCGCACTAGCAGCCTCAGCAGCCTTTATGACGCCTATTTCTTCACCGGTGAACACGTTGGTACTCGGTCCCGGCCAATACCGCTTTGGCGACTTCGTGCGTATCGGTGTGCCCTTTACGGTTCTGGTCATGCTCACCAGCGTCATCCTGGTGCCTGTGTTGTTTCCGCTTTAGCGTCATTAGATCATTAAGCACGCTATACGCATGTCGTACAGCACACTGAGATTCTCTACTTACTCAAAAAGCATTAAGCATGCAATGCACATGTCGTACCGCACCAGTGTCGCTCTTCCCTCAATGCGCCGTCCGGGCGCAATTCGGGCGCTACGCCATCCGTGGCTGCGCTTGCCACGGCACTGATGCAGCACTCATTGATCATAGGTGTGGTTTGCAGGTTTTCTATACGACGCTTGTTGGTGTATCTGTCTACTCTAAAAGCATTACGCACGCCCTGCGCATGCCGTACCGCACCAGTGTCGTTCTTCCCTCAATGCGCCGTCCGGACGCAATTCGGGCGCTACGCCATCCGTGGCTGCGCTTGCCACTGCACTGATGCAGCACTCATTGATCATAGGTGTGGTTTGCAGGTTTTCTATACGACGCTTGTTGGTGTATCTGTCTACTCTAAAAGCATTACGCACGCCCTGCGCATGCCGTACCGCACCAGTGTCGTTCTTCCCTCAATGCGCCGTCCGGGCGCAATTCGGGCGCTACGCCATCCATGGCTACGCTTGCCACGACACTGATGCGGCACTCATTGATCATAGCGGTGGTTTGCAGGTCTTATATATTGGTGCTTTGCGCATTTTAAAGCTCTAAGCATGCAGTGCACGTGCCGTATCGCAGACAAAACATATTCTGCTATTGGTTCGCTTAAACCGCGATAGTGTTAACAACGCAGATGGTCAACGAGTACTTCGGGGTGGGTGTGGAAAGCAGCGCCAGGGATGGCGCAGCCCGGAGTTGAACCCTGGATGGGTTCATCGACGGATGAACACCAGCCCCGAAGTACGATGCGTACAACACTCAATTACTCAACACTCAACATCAACAGATGCGCCCAAGTCTTTTGCGGGCGGGCCGCCCGCGCTCCCAAGCCGAGCACAGCACTGACTATTACGAAATAGCGAAAATGCAGACAATAAAAAACGGCAGACTGCTCGCACAGCCTACCGTTTCAGAAAACACTCAACTAAAAATCATGATGCAGCTTAAATAATTCACTTAGCTTGATTATTTGCGCTGTATTACCCGCATTTAAGCACGCGGCAGAGTCACGCCACGCTGGCCTTGGTACTTACCATTACGGTCCTTATAAGAGACTTCACACTCTTCATCAGACTCAAAAAACAGCATCTGCGCAACACCCTCATTGGCGTAAATCTTTGCCGGCAAGGTTGTAGTATTCGAGAACTCAAGCGTCACATGACCTTCCCACTCAGGCTCAAGCGGCGTCACGTTGACAATAATACCGCAGCGCGCATACGTACTTTTACCCAAACAAATCGTCAGCACATTACGCGGAATCCGGAAAAACTCCACCGTACGCGCCAAGGCAAATGAGTTAGGCGGAATAATACACACAGGCCCTTTAACATCGACAAAACTCTTCTCATCAAAATTTTTCGGGTCAACCGTCACCGAATGCAAATTGGTAAATACCTTAAACTCATCAGCACAGCGCACATCATAACCATAGCTAGAAACACCATACGAAATCAGGCGCTCAGCGCCCTCAGTACGTACTTGGCGCTCCACAAAAGGCTCAATCATGCCGTGCTCTTGCGCCATACGACGAATCCACTTATCGGACTTTATGCTCATGCAGACCTTCCTAAAATTCAAGGGTATTAAGGCAGTAAAAAATTTGCCCATAGTCTACCTACATACGCCATTACATTACACAACAAAGAGTGTGCTCTAAAACTCAAAAACCTAGCCTTTTGGATAAATACTAAAATAATGCTGGCACTTAAGTGAAAATCGGGTAAAGTACATCTCACTGCTGCTGCATGTGTAACCGTGAATCAATATATGTTTAGATCTCGATCCAATCATTGCTACGACTCCTGTAACTCCTTGCGCTCAGTATCATCTTGGGCTCAGCCTAAGTATAAATTTACTTCGTACAAGGAGACATACAATGTCTAATCGCCAAACTGGTGTAGTTAAATGGTTTAATGATGAAAAAGGCTTCGGCTTCATCACTCCACAATCAGGTGACGATCTTTTCGTTCACTTCCGCGCTATCCAAAGCGACGGTTTCAAAAGCCTGAAAGAAGGCCAGTCTGTATCTTTCGTAGCTGCTCGCGGCCAGAAAGGTATGCAAGCTGAAGAAGTTCAAGTTATCTAATAACTTGCACCTCTTAAAAAAAACCCGCTTCGGCGGGTTTTTTTATACCTAAAAATCTTATAGCAACGTAAACAGCCATACCCTCTTCGCAACCAACTCGCTATTAGGCTGGCACAATCCCAAAGAGGCACAACGCATCCTGTGCTAAAAATTATTCAAAAAGACTTTCTATCAAAAATACTCGGACAATATTTTGCAGGCAAGCTGTGCGGGCGAGCCGCCCGCGCTCCCAACGCAAAGATAGGCAACAACCTCAATGCTCAATAAGCACCTCGCTATTGCTGTGGCAAGCGTAGCCAAGGATGGCGAAGCGCCCGAATCGAACCCTGGACGGGTTCGCTGAGGGATAAAACAGCAGTAGCGAGGTGCGACAACTAAAAACCAACCGTTATAATTCGGTAACAAATTCAGTTACATCGGATCATTGCGATGCAATAACTCGTCCGGCCAATGCTGCAAGTACTCATCTTCTGGCGGCGGCATCTGTAAGTGATAGCCCTGTCCATCAAGATTGCGCAAAACCTGAGCAATATCCTCACGCACCAACGTGCGCTCTGGTGTTAAGACCAAATCAAACGCATGCTTGGGTGCGCCAAACAACTCTAGCAGAGGCGCAGGTACACGACGTAACGCATCTGCGCGCAACACATACAGATACATCCCCATCTTTTTAGAGCTGTGGTAAACCGAACAAATCCGTTTCACATTGATTCCTCAGCCAAGCAGGCTAACAAAGCATCACCCATCAATTCACGACGCCAGCCTTGCAAGCTATCTGGCAATGCATAAGGCCCATGCGGATAACCGCTGCGCAATAACTCTTCAAGAATCTTCTTACGCAGCATCAACTCAGGCGCAATATCCAACTCGACACCCAGCGCCAAACCTATCTTACGTAAGGTTTTTAACACCTTAGCAGCCTCAATCGGTAATGGCTCAGGCAACGCCTCAGGCCACTTCTGCTCAGGAAGACTACGAGCATGGGCAATCAGCTTTAACAAAGTCGACCCTTCATTGCGCACAATACGCGGATGCATGTCTTCTAATTTCGCCAAGTGTTGTAAATCTTTCGGCTGCTCATGAGCCAATGCCCAGAGCGTTGACTCACGGACAATGCGATTGCGCGGCACATCTCTTAACTTTGCCTGCTGTTCACGCCACGCCGACAGCTCACGTAATACCGCCAATTGCTGCGGCGTGAGCTTCCAAGCCAGTTTTACCCCACGCCACAACTCATAAGGATCAGTCTCTTGCCCATAAGCACCCACCAAGAATGCGCCATCCTCAAGCACCCAGGCATACTTTTGCTCAGACAACTGCGCCACCAATGCCTGATAGACATCCACTAAGTACGCCGTATCTTGCGCGGCATACAGCACTTGCAAATCACTTAATGGTCGCTGCAGCCAATCAGACCGTGTTTCACCTTTAGGCAGTTCAATATCCAACACATGCTGAACTAAGCGCGAATAGCCCATGGAAAAACCAATATTCAAATAACCTGCGGCCACTTGCGTATCGAACAATGGCACCGGTAAAGCGCCTGTTAGCAACGAAAAGACCTCTAGGTCTTCACCACAAGCATGCAAAACTTTCACCACGTGCTGATTACTAAACACCTGCGCCAATGGCTGCCAAGCATTAATCAACAGCGGATCAATTAAAAATGTCGATACGCCATCGCTGACCTGCAGTAACCCGGCAATTGGATAAAAAGTATCAACGCGAATAAACTCAGTATCAAGCGCTATAAATGGCAATGTATTCCAGTGCGCGCAATGCTCAGCCAGCTCGGCATCACTGGTAATCCAGTTAATCTGTATTGTCACAATGGTGACTCCTTAAAATTCATGCGCAGTATACAATTGTCGGCACTGCTTAAACACACTACTCTGATCAACGCTGCATGTGGCAAGACAAATAGCCTGCAGCACAGTTGGTGCTGGGCACAACGCACGTTACAATCAAACAAATCATTCGATGCTGAGGTGGCGCTTGATCAAACTGTTATTGGTTGATGACCATGATTTAGTACGAACGGCCATTGCTCGAACGCTTAGCGACAGCAGCGATCTTAACGTGGTTGGCGAGGCCAGCAGTGGCGAGCAAGCCTATAACATGGTGCGTGAATTGCTGCCTGACGTTGTTTTGATGGACATTCGTATGCCAGGCATCGGTGGCTTAGAGGCTACACGAAAAATCAAGCAGCGCTTTCCTCAAGTAAAAATTTTGGCTTTGTCAGCTTGCGATGAAGAACCCTTTCCTACCCGATTATTACAAGCTGGAGCCAGCGGCTACCTCACTAAAGGTGTGTGCATCGAGGAAACCATCCGCGCAATTCGCCAAGTGGCGGCAGGTCATCATTATTTAAGCTCAGACATCGCACAGCAAATGGCCCTTAAAGCCTATGACAAAAAACAACTGGACAACCCTTTTGATCAGCTATCTGAACGTGAAATGCAAATTTCACTGATGATCGCCAGTGGCCAGAAAATTCAAGTGATTTCTGACTTACTCTGCGTATCACCGAAGACGGTTAACACCCACCGTTACCGTATTTTCAGTAAGCTCAACATTGAGAACGACGTAGAACTGGCTTTATTAGCCGTGCGTCATAATCTTGTTGAAAACTCCAACACTTAAGCTTAGCCCATGACCACAGCCAACTTTGATGCCTCAGCTTTTTTACGCACCTGCACCCAGCACCCTGGCGTGTACCGGATGTTTTCTGCTGATCAGCAACTACTGTACATCGGCAAAGCTAAGAATCTAAAAAACCGTCTCAGCAGTTACTTCAAAACCACAGTCAACGCACCGAAAACTGCAGCGCTGGTGGCGAAAATCGCCAGTATTGAACTGACCGTCACTGCCAATGAAACCGAAGCATTGCTGCTTGAGCAAACACTGATTAAGCAATGGCGACCGCCTTATAATATTTTGCTGCGCGATGATAAAAGCTATCCCTATGTCATTTTGTCGAACAACGCTTTTCCACGCTTAGGCATTCACCGCGGCAGCAAAAAAGCATCGGGCAAATACTTTGGCCCATACCCAAGCTCCGGGGCCATTCGCGAAAGCCTCAGCCTGCTGCAAAAAGCCTTTAAAGTACGGCAATGCGAAGACAGCTTTTACAACAATCGCAGCCGCCCCTGCTTGCAGTACCAGATCAAGCGCTGCAAAGCGCCTTGCGTAGGATTGGTTGATGCGGATGAATACGCTGAAGACGTGCGCCTTTCTGTAATGTTTCTAGAAGGTCGCAGCAACGCGCTGACCGATGAGTTAACGCGCAACATGGAGCAAGCTGCCGAGCAATTAGAGTTCGAAAAAGCCGCAGCGGCGCGCGATCAAATTGCTTTATTACGCCGCGTACAAGATCAGCAAAGCATGGAAAGCGGGCATGGCAATGTCGATATTATTGCTGCAACTGTGACGCCAGGCGGCGCCAGCGTGCATGTGATTAGCGTGCGCGATGGTCGCGTTTTAGGCAGCAACAATTTCTTTCCACAAGTGGCGATTGAAGAAGAAAGCGCCGATGTCTTAGCTGCTTTTACTGCGCAGTATTATTTAGGTCAGAAAGATCGCGACTTTCCAAGTGAGTTGATTGTCAGCAGCGATCATCCGGACTGGCCTGCCATTGCTGAAGCGATCGCGCAGCAATCGGGGCATATTCTAGGCATTCGTCACCGCGTCCGCGGCACCCGCGCACGCTGGCAACAAATGGCCATGACCAACGCAGAGCAAGCACTGCAAGCGCGCTTGGCCAATCGCATGCAAATGAGCGCACGCTTTAGCGCCTTAGCCAAAGCACTGGATCTTTCCGAACCGCCTGCCCACTTAGAATGTTTTGATATCAGTCACTCCAGCGGCGAAGCCACCGTAGCCTCATGCGTAGTCTTTGGCCCTGAAGGACCCCGCAAATCGGATTATCGTCTGTACAACATTGAGGGTGTTACCGCCGGCGACGATTATGCAGCCATGCGCCAGGTACTCTATCGCCGCCTCAGCAGCGCTTTAGAAAACAACGGCAAGCTGCCAGACGTATTACTGGTTGACGGCGGTAAAGGCCAGCTCAATATGGCCCGCGAAGTCTTCGCGGAGCTGAAAATCACCCAAGTTTTATTACTTGGCGTGGCTAAGGGCGTCACGCGAAAAGCCGGCTTTGAAACCTTATATATCAATGACAGCGCCACACAATTAAATTTACCCGACCACTCGCCAGCGCTACATTTGATTCAACAAATTCGCGATGAAGCACACCGCTTTGCCATTACCGGTCATCGCGCCCGTCGCGGCAAAACTAGGCGCACTTCAGTTCTCGAAGGTATAACAGGCGTCGGCCCCAAACGCCGCCGCGAACTGTTAAAATACTTTGGCGGCTTGCAAGAATTGTCACGCGCCAGCGCAGAAGAAATCGCGAAAACACCAGGAATCAGCAAAACTCTGGCCGAGTCCATATATAGTGCTCTGCACAAAGCGTAAACTCTCCTTTTCATTCTTTACCAAGAAAGAATTATTTAATGAATATTCCAAATGTTTTAACCCTGATGCGCGTGGCTTTGATCCCCGTGTTTATTCTATTATTCTGCCTGCCCTTTTCTTGGAGTTACTGGGCGGCCAGCGCAATCTTCGCTTTCGCCAGCTTTACTGACTGGCTGGACGGTTATTTAGCTCGCCGTTTAAATCAGAGCACTCCTTTTGGTGCTTTTCTTGATCCGGTCGCCGACAAGCTTTTAGTGGCCGTCGCTTTAGTGCTTTTAGTCGCTGAACACACCAATTTATGGCTGACGCTGCCAGCGATTATTATTATCTGCCGCGAAATCATGGTTTCTGCTCTGCGTGAGTGGATGGCGGAGATTGGCGAGCGCGCACAAGTTGCTGTCTCCAGCATCGGCAAATGGAAGACGGCCGCACAAATGGTTGCGTTAATTATCTTACTAGCCAACCCACCAGCCTTTAATGCTTGGGTCATCGGTGGTTATGCGCTACTGATTTTATCGGCAGTGCTGACTTTGTGGTCAATGACCCAATATTTACTGGCAGCAAAACCGCACTTACACACCAACCAACAAGAAGATTAACTTTTTTTAATCAAGGACTTGACTAAATCTTCTGAAGGGCTAGAATAGCGCCCGTCACCAAGACATTGCGGGAATAGCTCAGTTGGTAGAGCACGACCTTGCCAAGGTCGGGGTCGCGAGTTCGAGTCTCGTTTCCCGCTCCAAATTGTCATCAAGAATGCCGCTTAGTGCGGCGTTTTTGTTTAGGCCGGGTGGTAGAGTGGTTATGCAGCGGATTGCAAATCCGTGAACGCCGGTTCGATTCCGGCCTCGGCCTCCAATTTAAAAGCCCTTAAGTAGCAATACTTAGGGGCTTTTTTACATCTGTTAAAACTCAAACAGTTACACAGCAAGCTCGCCTAGCGCAAATTCAATACAAGCGTCGTCACTGCATTACGCAATCTACAAATTCGCCTCAACTCAGTTGCTGCTACCACTGCACTGCGGTAGCTTCAGTAAGGCAAATGAACCGACAACTAAATAATCACTCAAACTATTTATACAGACTGATCGCACAGTCTGTAATCTGCAGCAAGTACTGACATGGAGATCTTACGTGAGTCTTTTTTTACGCTTATCCAGCTTAACCTTAATAACTATCACACTCAGTGCTTGCCAGCTTTTATCAACAACCAGCAGCTCTTTGCAGCAACCTTTACGCCTGCAAGGAACCCTTACACAGCTTAATGATCAATGGTTCCTACAGCCCTGTGACGCGCAAGAGCGCTACACACTCATAGCCTCTGCAGAGCTTAATGAAGAACTCAACAGCCTAACCAGCGAAGCACCCAATGGGTTATTTGCCGACCTCAGTGGCGAACTTGACCCGAGACTAGGTCACTTTACTGCAGTCGAGCGTTATCGCTTACAAATCGAAGGACATGACTGTGGTGATACTGATTTTGCACGCCTTCTGCTGCGCGCCAGTGGTAACGAACCGTTCTGGTCGATCTTGCAAACGCCAAAAGGTTTGATTCTTAATCAAGCTGGCGAACCTGCACTAGCGCTACCCTACATTGAAGAGCAACTGCCTGATGGTAGTTCTCAGATCAGCACACAAGCGAACAATCAAAATCTGCAGTTATGGATCACACCAAAGCAGTGCATCGACAGCATGAGCGGCACTGTGCATCACTTAAGTGCCCGACTGCAGCTGAATCAGCAAACTTTCCAAGGCTGCGCCGCGTTCGGAGCTCTACGTAATTAAAGCCTGCCGTGCATCAAATAAACTCAAGGAGAGTCACAATGCTACGAATTGCAATTAATGGTTATGGACGCATCGGGCGCAATATTTTGCGTACTTTATTTGAGCGCGGTTTACACACCAAGCTACAGATTGTGGCAATCAATGACTTAGGTGACGCTAAAATATTAACCCACCTCACCCGCTTTGATTCAACCTTTGGCCGCTTTGCTCACCCTGTACAATTGAGCGGTGAGAATTTACATGTTGGCAATCAATCGATTCGACTATTGAGCCAACCAGACCCAGTGCTCCTGCCATGGCAGCAACTCGGCATAGATGTAGTACTGGAATGCACGGGCAGAATGAAGCAACGCCATCAAGTCGAGCAGCATCTGACTGCAGGTGCTCGACGCGTGCTTTTAGCCCACCCGTTAGACAGTGCCGATTTGACTGTCGTCTACGGCGTAAACCACCACTTACTTGGCAGCCAGCAGATTGTTTCCAATGCTTCATGCACCACCAATTGCTTAGCACCACTGGCCAAAGTTCTACATGAGTCAGTCGGCATTCAGCAAGGCATGATGACAACGGTACACGCTTATACCAATGACCAAAGTTTGCTCGATAAAAGTCACGCCGACCCCTATCGAGCTCGAGCAGCCGCACACTCTATTATCCCCACCAGCACCGGCGCGGCCAAAGCCATTGGCTTAGTAATTCCTGCACTAGCAGGCCGCCTAGATGGCATGGCTGTCCGCGTACCCACACAAAACGTATCACTGGTTGATTTAAGCTTCATCGCAGAGCGCGACACCAGCCGCGAGGAAATCAATAACATTCTTAGTACTGGTGCAGAGAAGCTTCCGCAAGGCGTGATGGAGTGCAATGACCGACCATTAGTCTCTTGCGACTTTAATGGTTACCCTGTGTCGTGCGTCGCTGATCTCAGCCAGACCCGCGTGCAAAACAAGTTTGTTAAAGTTCTCGCTTGGTATGATAACGAATGGGCCTTCGCTAATCGCATGTTGGATGTACTGACTACTTGGCGTGGCGTCTAATTTAATTAACTCACGCATCAGTCACGATATGCATCAAAGGATCAACAACTACAGTCTCATCGCTGGCTTAACCCAGCCAGCGATGAGCGCTTGCTCGCCCTAGAGAGAGAAGCAAAAAACGTACTAGTCTTATTAATAATGCGGCGGTGGATCATTCGGAGTTTCTTCAAACTGATTGTGCAAATCATTTTGACGCTGCGCCAATGCTTCAAGCTGCGCTTCAAGCCGGGTAAAAATCCGCTGCTGCTCAACAATCACATCATTGAGCGCTTGAATCGTGTCATCTTGAAAAGCCTGCCGCACTTCTAACTCAGCAATACGCGCTTCAATACTCATACACTCACCTCTATTGCCTGCCAGTATCCATTGAATGCGGCCTGCAAACGCGCACGCATGACTGCCAAGGCTTCATCAGTATAACCTTGCGCCGCACCGTTACCCCACACCGGCGCTGGCCAAGCAGCGTCATCTTGCATGCGCACAACCACATGCATGTGCAGTTGCTTTACCACATTGCCTAAGGTTGCAATATTGATTTTGTCGGCCTGAAAAACATCCTTTAACACCTGCCCAACATGACTGGTTTCTTGCCAAAGCTGCTGTTGCTCGGCGGCTGACAGCTGAAAAACCTCACTCATATCAGCACAGCGCGGCACCAAAATCAGCCATGGATAACGACTATCATTCATCAATAAAACACGGCACAACGCCAAATCACCTAGCGCAACAGTATCTTTAAGTAAACGCTCATCCAGTTTAAACATAAGCAACCTCTCGCTATTTTTGCTTTACATCAATTTGCCTTCATTATTCCCAGCGCAACTATAAGTGGTTTGTTGAACAAGTACGCAAAAATTCATACAACAGTCTGAATACTAGCTGAATGAATCCATTTCCGGACTCGCAACATAATTGAAATACATTTATGATGTGCCTCGATAAATAAGGAAAGTCCTGCCAGCAAACAATTTGCGGGCAAAGCAATCTTCGAAACCGATCTAGGAGCATGATTATGCAAATGATTAAGTTGAGCGTTATTGCCCTCGCAGTAGCCGCAGCAAGCACACAAATGGCAGTTGCTAGCCAGCAATCAGAGTCAAATGGCTTTATTGAAGACAGCAGCCTAAATGCGCATGCGCGTGCTCTTTATTTCAACCGTGACTTCCGTAACGACAGTGGCAGCAGCAACAACAGCTACAACGAAGAATCAGGTCTTGGCTTAAAAGCCATTTATGAGTCTGGCTTTACTCAAGGCACCGTAGGTTTTGGTGTTGATGCTTTTGGTTTACAAGGTATCAAACTGGACAGCGGTAAAGGTCGTCATAGCAACACTATGTTCCCAACCGAACGTAACGGTAAAGCTAAAGACAACTACAGCCAAGCTGGCGGTGCAGTAAAAGCTCGTATTTCAAGCACCACGCTGAAGTACGGCGAGCAGTTTGTTGACCTACCTGTACTTTCAACTGACGACTCTCGTCTTTTGCCACAAACTGCAACCGGCTTCTTAGTTACCAGCAACGAAATTGAAAACTTAGAAGTACACGCGGGTCACTTCACTGCTTTAACAGCAATGGATGCAGTATCGCATGACAGCTCCAATGACGGCTTATTAAAAGCTTTAGATTTAGTCGGTGCGCGTTACAACTTCACTGATAACTTAAGCGCTGCTTATTACTACTCAGATGCAGATCTGAAAGACAACAAAACCAACAAAAAGCATTACATTAACGGTAATTACACCTTGCCTTTGGCTGATGCGCAAAGCTTAAACTTTGATTTCAATATGTATCAAACCAAGTTTGATGAGAAATCTAAAAGCTCTGACCGAAACACGGCTTTCAGCCTAGCAGCAGCTTATAATATCGCAGCTCATACCTTCACTGCTGGTATTCAGCGCATGAGCGGTGATCGTGGTTATGACTATGGCTACGATGGTGGTGGCTCTATTTACCTGCTTAACGATGTTCAGAAAGGTAGCTTCACGGGTAAAGACGAGAAATCTTACCAAGTTCGCTACGACCTAAATATGGACACTCTAGGTGTTCCAGGCCTGAGCTTTATGACTCGCTACGCTCGCGGTTCTGATATTGACGCCTACGATAATAAGACTGGTGATCGCTTAACCCAGAACGGCAAAAACTGGGAGCGTGACATCGAAGCTAAATACGTTCTCCAGAGCGGTGCAGCTAAAGACCTGTCCTTCCGTTTACGTCAAGCCACTTACCGTGCTGAAAGCGCAGTGGGTACTGATGTTGATGAAGTACGCCTGATCGTTGAGTACCCATTAAGCATTCTATAATGCTTATTAGGTAGCTTGCGTCATTCAAGAAACCCAGCCTCGGCTGGGTTTCTTGCTTTTAAAGACATCTTTAGTAAAAGCTATTACTCACCTATATTTAGCAAACGCAGCGTCATTCTTTCCCCGCATAAATGCGCTACAATAGCCGCCATCTTTAACTTCATTCAGTGTAGATATTTCTCATGCGCACCAGCCAGTATTTGCTTTCCACGTTAAAAGAAACTCCAGCCGACGCAGTAGTGATCAGTCATCAGCTAATGTTACGTGCCGGCATGATCCGCCGCCTTGCTTCTGGCTTATACACTTGGCTGCCGCTGGGTTTACGCGTGTTACGCAAAGCTGAAGCTATTGTCCGTGAAGAAATGAACGCGGCTGGCGCACTAGAAGTTCTGATGCCTGCCATCCAACCCGCAGAGTTATGGCAAGAGTCTGGACGCTGGGAACAATACGGCCCCGAGTTACTGCGTTTAAAGGACCGTCACCAGCGCGAGTTCTGTGTTGGTCCAACCCATGAAGAAGTGATTACTGATTTAGCCCGTAATGAGCTCAACAGCTACCGTCAGCTGCCAATCAATTTTTACCAGATTCAAACCAAGTTTCGTGATGAGATTCGCCCACGCTTTGGTTTAATGCGCGGTCGTGAATTCATTATGAAAGATGCCTATTCTTTTCATACCGATCAAGCATCATTACAAGATACTTACGATCGCATGCACCAAGCCTATTGCACTATTTTTACCCGCCTCGGCTTAAACTTCCGCCCTGTGGAAGCTGACACTGGTTCAATTGGCGGCACTGGCTCCCACGAGTTCCATGTACTGGCTGAGTCGGGCGAAGATGATATTGCCTTCAGTACTGCTTCTAACTATGCGGCCAACATTGAAAAAGCTGAAGCACTGCCACGCGAAAGCAGCCGTGGCGCCGCTACAGAAGAGTTGCGCTTAGTCGATACCCCCGACACAAAAACCATTGAGCAATTGGTTGAGCATTTTTCTATTGCTATCGAAAAAACCATTAAAACCTTAATTGTCCGTGGCGCTGAAGAAAACACCTTAGTGGCACTGATTGTGCGCGGTGATCACAGCCTTAACGAAATTAAAGCAGCCAATCACCCTGCCGTAGCAAGTCCACTTGAGTTTGCTTCTGATGCTGAGATTTTAGCCGCTTGTGGCGCCAATCCCGGCTCATTAGGCCCTAAAGACCTGAATATTCCTTGCATTATTGACCGTTCAGTAGCCTTTATCAGCGACTTTGCCGCTGGTGCCAACCAAGACGGTAAACACTGGTTCGGCCTGAACTGGGAGCGCGATTTAGCCCTACCTGAAGTTGCAGACTTACGTAATGTGGTAGCAGGCGATCCTAGCCCTGACGGACAAGGCGTACTAGAAATCAAGCGCGGCATCGAAGTTGGCCATATTTTCCAGCTCGGTACAAAATACAGTGAAGCGCTCAATTGCACTGTGATGGGCGAGAACGGTAAACCAGTGACCTTAACTATGGGTTGCTACGGTATTGGCGTGTCCCGAGTGGTTGCCGCAGCCATTGAGCAAAACCATGACGAGCGCGGTATTATCTGGCCTGCGGCTTTAGCGCCATTTGACGTCGCGATTGTGCCAATGAAGTACGATAACCCAGAAGTACAAGCCGTCACTGACCGCCTCTACGAGCAGCTAACTGCCGCAGGCTTTAGCGTTTTACTGGATGATCGCGATAAGAAAACCAGTCCTGGGGTGAAGTTCGCTGACATGGAACTGATTGGTATCCCGCAACGCGTGGTCATTAGTGAGCGCAGCATTAAAGAAGGCACCTTAGAATATAAAGGCCGCCGCGATACCGACAGCCAACACATCGCCATTGACGATGCGTTAAGCGTCATTAGCCAGCAACTGCGCGCTTAGGACTTTATGCTACGTACAATTAACCAACCAAAGCTCATCAGCCTATTCTGCCTGAGCTTTTTGCTTGCCAGTTGCGCCAACCACCTGCCGCCACGCAACGAACACGAGGATCGCATTGAGCGCGTCTTGCTCAGCCACGAACTGCAGATTGATGCAGGTGCGGCGGCTTTAGAGCTGCCGCGTCGGCGTGTACGAGTGGTTGAGCAGCAGACATTTGAAGCGACTCATTTTGCGGTAACCCGCACTTATGAGCGCTATACACCTTATCAAGGCTGGCGCGAAGTCTACGAGATACCCTTAGGCGCTATTGCTGTGGTTGCTGGTATTGGCGCTAATATTGTCAATATCGCAGCCCTAGGCCGCTTACCAGAGCGTGTCACCCGCGGCTGGATTAACTACGGCATCGATGGTCTCAATCCTGTGATGAACGTTGAATCCAATGGTCGCGCACAACAAAACCTTGCACGCGTGACTGATGTGCAAACAGATAAACGTATTGAGAGCAACAACCTACCCTGGGCAGAGCGCAGCGTTGCTGTTTTTGCTGGCGAGCAGGAATATGCACTGATAACCAACGCGCTTGGCTATGCAGATATTAACTTGTTAGATGAGCCCTTCAGCGATACGGACTTATCACAGGTACAGCAGTTACTAATCACCGCTGAGGACGAAAATCACGCCATCAAAGGACAAGCTGAGTTGGCTTTAAGTAGCACTCTGCGACAAAAACTAACGGCTGCGCAGCCGCTTATTTTCGCCGAGCTTGAAGATAGCGATATTAGCGATTGGGTATTTCGGATCAAAAAACTTTCAACTCTCGGATTCGAGGAAGAAGCCAACAACCTCGAACAGAGCTTGTTGTTTCTAACGCGTAACGACCCTGACTTACAGAAAGACTTTATTGCTTTGTTGTTAAACAAGACACCTCGCTAGCCCACTTAATCAAATGAGCTCACTCCTCATCACCAGAGTAATAGCTATTCTGGTGATCGAGTAAGTGGCGTACTGCATCCATCGTATAACCACGCTGGAGCAAAAAGCGGCTTTGCCGCGCCTTATCTTTTAAATCAACAATCTGCCCTGAAAAACGACGTTGCCATAAATCGTGCAATTGCGCCTGCCAATCAACATCAGCCTCACTCAAAGCTTGCTCTATCAGCTCACGCGACAAGCCACGCTGTGCCAGCTCTTCGCGGATACGCATCTGCCCTCGCCCAGCGTTGGCTCTACTGCGCACATAGCTTTCTAAGTAGCGCTCTTCCGACAACAAACCATCATCAGTTAAACGCTGCAGCTCAACCTCGATCATCTCTGCATCAGCGCCGCGCAGACGCAGCTTGCGCGCCAGTTCAACATGGCCATGCTCACGTCGTGCTAATAAGTTCATTGCAGCTCGGCGGATCGAAACCGGAGTGTCTAACATTTTTTCCTCACAAAAAAACGGCATGAATGCGTTGCATTATGCCGTTTTTATACATCAGTGAATTGCTCGATTATTCGTCGATTTCTTCTACGCTAACAGCTTCTTTCTTCTGTCCTGAAGATGGCGCTGGGGCCAGCAACTGATCACGAATTTGCTGCTCAAGGGCTTTGCAAAGCTCTGGATTTTCTTCTAAGTAGCGCGCAGAGTTGGCTTTACCTTGACCAATCTTAGTGCCCTGGTGACTGTACCAAGCACCTGACTTTTCAAGCAGGCCTTGCTGCACCGCGAGATCAATGATTTCACCATTACGGTAAATACCTTTGCCGTACAGAATCTGGAACTCAGCCTGACGGAAAGGTGACGCCACTTTGTTTTTAACCACTTTCACGCGGGTTTCGTTACCCGTGATTTCATCGCCTTCTTTTACCGCACCAATACGACGAATATCTAAACGTACAGAAGAGTAAAACTTCAGCGCGTTACCACCCGTAGTAGTTTCTGGGCTACCGAACATCACACCGATTTTCATACGAATTTGGTTAATGAAAATCACCAAACAATTGGCATTTTTGATATTACCGGTGATTTTACGCAGCGCTTGACTCATTAAACGCGCTTGCAAACCAACGTGGGTATCACCCATGTCACCTTCAATTTCAGCTTTCGGCACCAATGCAGCAACGGAGTCAATAACGATCACATCAATGGAGTTAGAGCGCACTAACATATCGGCAATTTCTAGTGCTTGCTCACCGGTATCGGGCTGCGAAACATACAAATCATCAACATTCACGCCTAACTTACTTGCATACTCAGGATCAAGCGCATGCTCAGCATCAATAAAAGCACAGGTCGCGCCAACTTTTTGCGCCTCAGCAATAACCGATAAAGTCAGTGTCGTTTTACCTGAGGATTCAGGACCATAAATCTCAACGATACGGCCCTTAGGCAGACCGCCAATACCAAGCGCAATATCCAGGCCTAGTGAGCCTGTAGAAATTGCTGGAATTGCTACACGCTCATGGTCGCCCATGCGCATAACAGCACCTTTACCGAACTGGCGTTCAATTTGACCAAGCGCAGCCGCTAAAGCTTTTTTCTTGTTCTCGTCCATTATAAATCCTCTCGTTACAATTGGGCGGCGCCCTAAATACTGGATAACTAACCAGCATTATCCACAGTCTTTATTGATTAGGCAAATGTTTCTTTAACCATTGCTGCCAAGTATTCGCCGCAAGTCCTTCCACTACACACAATAGACCAGCTAAAGCGGCTTGGACGGTTTGCTGACGAACGGCTTGGCGATCACCAGCAAAGTGCCAACAACCTGACTGCACCTGCGCACCGTGCGCCCAAGCGACCCAGACTGTGCCGACAGGCTTGTCTGGACTACCGCCGCTAGGCCCTGCAACACCGCTAACGGCCACAGCATACTGCGCGTCAGCTAACTGCTGAGCACCGCGTGCCATGGCTTCAACAACGGCCTGACTGACCGCACCATCTCGCTGCAAATCACTTTCAGCAACCTTCAGCACACGCGTTTTTTGCCGATTGGAATAGGTAACAAAGCCCACTTCAAACCATGCTGAACTGCCGGCAATGCGCGTAATAGCTTCAGCAATACCACCGCCAGTGCAGGACTCTGCGGTGCTGACTGAAGCCTGTTCAGCCAATAGTTTTTGCCCCAACTGTTCTGCAAGGTACGTAATAGTCTGCCACTGCAGCTGATCCATTACAGAGCAACACGGTAATGCAAGCTGTAGGCTTCAATACCATTATTAGGTTTTTTTAAGCCCGCATTCGAATAATGGATAGCACGCAAACCAATGGCATGATTATAGAAACGCACACCCACACCAAAACGGTCTTCAAACTGGAAGGAGCTGCCAAGACGCCGGCTTTCAATACGCGTATTTTCAAACAAAGAAACACCAATACCTGCTTCCAAATAAGGTTTAAAAACATCGCCATTAAACTCATAAACCAAAACCGGACTGACCGAAATACTGTGATTGTCAGACTCTTTATCACCTTTCCAAAAGGTGTAACCGGCATCCCAATAACCCGTTAAAGCACCTACATCCGTTTGCCACCAGCGTGACTGGAATTCTTTTTGTAAACCTATGCGTACCGTCGAAGTCGACTCTTTAGTACGACCCACCGCTCCAGTCAACTCGATAGCAGCCGCCTGCTGAGCAGCCAAGCCTAACAACACAGTCGCAATACTACTCATCATAAATAACCGCATGATTTCTTCCTTATTTTTTCTTGATTTTTATGGTTTAAAATCCTAACGCACGTACTGATTGCTCTGTAGGCCAGAGCAACGCTAAAGTTTGTTCAGTTTTATACACATCCCCGCTACCATAAAAACGATCAACTGGTAGCTGTGTATCAACTAACAAACCTTGCTTACCTAGTTCACTCTGTAAGCGCCGAGCTACCGCCTTACCGGTATCAATCAGCTGCACGCCATTTGGGACTAAAGTTTGCAGTAAAGGTTTCAACAACGGGTAATGAGTGCAGCCTAGAATCAGCGTGTCGCAACCTGCTTGCAATAGAGGCTCAACGTAACTGTTAAGTAAATTTCGTGTGACAGCACTGTCTAACTGCCCTGCTTCAATCAGCTCGACCAGACCTGGACAAGGTTGGGTGATGACGTCTACGTCACTGGCAAAGCGCTCCAATAAAGCGGCAAAGCGCGCACTGCGCAAGGTACCTGTAGTGGCTAATACGCCAATCTTGCCCGAGACTGAGGCCAGCACCGCTGGTTTTACTGCGGGCTCCATGCCAACAATCAGCAATTCTGGCCAGCGCTGGCGTAATTCAGTCACAGCAGCAGCTGTTGCGGTATTACAGGCAACCACTATCGCCTTCACCGGTTGTGCCAATAAAAACTCAGTAATGGCAATGCTACGCTGAACAATAAATTCTGGTGACTTTTCGCCATAAGGGACATGCGCGCTATCGGCGATATAAATCAATGATTCACTCGGCAGCAAACCACGAATCTCATTCAGCACTGAGATACCGCCTAAGCCGGAATCAAACACACCAATCGCTGCATGTTTATCCATGTCGCACTCCACACACTTTGCACTGCGGATCACGACGAACCTTAAGTTCACGAAAACGACTGCTTAACGCATCCACCAGCAATAAGCGTCCAATCAATGGTTCACCAAAGCCGGCAATAATTTTTAGCACTTCCAGAGCTTGCAAGCTGCCAATCAAGCCCACTAAAGGGCCCAGCACACCTGCTTCACTGCAGGTTAAACCTTCTTCTTCACCATCACCAAACACACAGTGATAGCAAGGGCTCTGCGCATTGTTTGGGTCATACACACTGACCTGCCCATCAGCGCGAATCGCGGCACCGCTGACCAGTACTTTCTGCGCAGCAAAACACGCTGCATTGAGCTGGCTACGAATGGTGAAGTTATCAGTGCAATCGACCACCACATCAATCGACTGCAATAAATTTGGCAGATTTTCTGCCGTCAATTTATCACTGATAGCCTGCACCGCAATGTGTGGATTTAATCCCTGCAAACGCGTCTGCGCCGACTCTACTTTCAAAACACCTAAAGCCGCCGTGTCATGGACGATTTGTCGCTGCAGGTTGGAGACATCGAGGGTGTCAAAATCTGCTAAATACAACTCACCGACACCCGCGGCCGCCAAGTACAAAGCGACCGGTGAGCCCAAACCACCAAGCCCTACGATCAACACTTTGCTATTTTTTAAGCGCAACTGCCCTGCGACATCCACGTGATTCAAGAGGATTTGTCGGCTGTAACGCAGTAATTCTTCATCATTTAACATGGAGTATGATGACCTAAGATAAGGATGGCAGACGCCCTAAACTGATTCTTTGATGACCGGACAAATCACGCTGACTGCTAACATCAATAAAGCCTGCCTGCTGTAATAGTTCACGCACAGCACTGGCTTGATCAAAACCATGCTCCAGCAGTAACCAACCATTCGCGGTTAAATAAGACGGCGCTTGGGCAATAATCAAACGTATATCATCCAGACCATCAGGGCCAGAGACCAATGCACTGAGCGGTTCAAAACGTACGTCACCTTGCTGCAAGTGCGGATCGTTATCAGCAATATAAGGCGGATTACTCACAATCAGGTCATAGCGCTGAGCGGTTAAAGCACTGAACCAATGGCTCGACAGAAACTCGACATTAGCCAACTGCAGTTGGCGCTGATTGTTTTGCGCTAAAGCCACCGCTGATTCAATACGATCAACACCAGTCACTGCCCATAACGGCCTCTCACTGGCTAACGCCAAGGCCAGTGCGCCAGTACCGGTACCTAGATCGAGCACCTTAAGCGTGCTACTGGCATCAGCTAACTGCAAAGCAGACTCGACCAATAACTCAGTGTCGGCACGGGGTATTAAGGTGTGTTTGGCGACTTGTAGATCCAGCGTCCAAAAACCTTGCCGCCCTAACAAGTAAGCGACTGGCTCGCCGCGCTGACGGCGTTCGAGTAAAGTCATAAAAGCTGCAACCTGTGCTTCAGTTACAGTTTTATCGGGCCAAGTATAAAGGTAGCTGCGCGGCTTCTCGAGAACAAAAGCTAACAGCAGTTCGGCATCGAGCTGCGCAGTCGGCGAATCAATCTGCGCAGCATGGGCTAACAACTGATCAATTCGCGTCATAAAAGTTAATCGCCTAAGGCAGCCAGCTGATCAGCTTGGTACTCAAGTAACAGCGGATCAATCACTTGCTCGAGACTGCCACCGAGCACATCAGCCAACGAATACAGAGTGAGATTGATCCGATGATCAGTAACCCGTCCTTGGGAAAAGTTATAGGTGCGAATGCGCTCAGAGCGGTCACCGCTACCCACCAAGGACTTGCGCGTCGCCGACATTTCTTGGGCGGCAGCGCTGGTTTGCTGATCTTCTAAACGTGCAGCCAACCAACCCATGGCTCGGGCGCGGTTTTTATGTTGCGAACGCTCTTCCTGACACTCAACCACCATGCCGCTTGGGATGTGGGTAATACGTACCGCCGAGTCAGTTTTGTTAATGTGCTGACCACCGGCACCAGAAGCCCGGTAAGTATCCACACGCAAATCAGCCGGATTGATTTCAATCGCCGCTTGTTCATCAGGCTCAGGCAAAACCACCACGGTGCATGCTGAAGTGTGCACACGTCCTTGCGATTCGGTTTCTGGCACACGCTGCACCCGATGCGCACCGGATTCAAACTTCAAACGGCCATAGACATTGGCCCCTTCGACACGGGCAATCACTTCTTTATAACCGCCATGTTCGCCAGCATGCTCAGAGAGAATCTCGACGCGCCAACCTTGACGTTCGGCGTAGCGCAAATACATGCGCAATAGGTCGCCGGAGAAAATCGCCGCTTCATCGCCACCAGTGCCAGCACGCACTTCAAGAAAGACGTTACGGCCATCATTCGGGTCTTTTGGCAACATTAAGCGCTGCAAGTCGGCTTCAATGGTTTCTAAAGAGGCACGGCACTCGGCCACTTCTTCAACAGCCATCTCGCGCACATCTGGATCTGCATCTTTCAGCAAGGCTTGCGCCTCTTCAAGATCACTGCGGGTTTTACGCCAGGTTTGGAAGACCTTAACCACAGGCTCAACCTCAGCATACTCTTTAGAGTAAGCGCGATACTTGGTTTGATCACTGATCACCTGTGCATCACCAAGCAGCGCAGTGAGCTCTTCGTAGCGTTCTTGCAGACGGTCCAAACGATTGACTAACGACGCTTTCATTAATTCGAGTTACCTGTTGTTAAGCCAAATAATTCCTGCGCAACCGCCAGCGCTTCACACCGACCATCTGCAGACAAACGCTTTAATTGCACACTGGGCGCATGCAATAACTTATTGGTTAGACCGCGCGCCAATGCCGCCAGCGCATCTTCTGGCGAAGCACCATTGGCTAACGCCCGTTGCGCTCGCGCTAATTCTTCATCGCGCAAACGCTCGCCCTGCTGGCGATAGGCACGCAACACATCGACCGCTTCCAGTTCACGCAAACGCTGCATAAAGTCAGAAGTGCCTTGCACTACCAATTCTTCAGCTGCTTTAGCTGCGCCTTGACGGCTTTTTAAATTCTCGGTAACCACTTCATGCAGGTCATCCACGCTGTACAAATACACATCATCAAGTTCGCCCACTTGCGGCTCAATGTCGCGCGGCACAGCAATATCAACCATAAAAATCGGTTTGTGCTTACGTAATTTCAATGCCCGCTCAACAGCACCTTTACCTAGAATAGGCAGCTGACTTGCTGTCGAACTGATAACAATATCACTGCGCACTAAGGCATCTGGAATATCTGCTAAGACAATCGCTTCTCCAGAAAACTCATCCGCCAAGAGCTTGGCGCGCTCTAAAGTACGGTTGGCAACAATGATTTTTTTAACGCCTTGCTCATGTAAGTGGCGCGCAACCAAAGTTATGGTTTCGCCAGCACCCACCAGCAACGCCTGACTATGACTTAGATCGGTAAAAATTTGCTTAGCCAAACTGACCGCAGCGAACGCCACAGATACCGGGTTCTCGCCAATGGCTGTATCGGTGCGCACGGTTTTGGCAGTACTAAATGTAGCTTGAAACAAACGGCCTAATAAAGGTCCTAGAGTGCCAGCCTCTCGCGCCACCGCATAGGCTGTTTTAATCTGTCCTAAAATCTGCGGCTCACCAAGCACCAAAGAATCTAAACCACAGGCCACACGCATCATATGGCGAATGGCTGCATCATCCTCGTGCACATAAGCGCAGGCGTGCAAATCCTCGACCGGTACGCCATGAAACTGCGCCAACCAATCGAGCACTGCTCGCGGCTGTGCACATTCCATTTCCAGATACAGTTCGCTGCGGTTGCACGTCGATAAAATCGCTGCTTCTCGACTGCCCACGACCTGACATAGCTGACGCAACGCTTCAGCTAGTTGCTCGGGACTAAAGGCCACGCGCTCACGGACCGCCACTGACGCCGTTTTATGATTAATTCCAAGTGCTATAAAAGCCATGCATCGTCGCTAAAGATGTTTAAAGCGGGCAATTGTCCTACTTCAAAGCCTTCAGAACAACCTCCCAAAACAAAAGCCAACATTGAGTGTCAGAAAAAACATATATTTAGACTATCACATGCACAGCCGATCACCGTATAAGCAACGCTGCGAGCATATAATTGTAGCCAGAGGCGCGCGATTTCTCTGCCTGTGTCATGATGTCACTATTCTAACTTGTCTTGCCTTGTACCTATGAATAAATATTTGAGTCTTATTTCCGTCGCAGTGCTGCTATCTGGCTGCCAAAGCTTCAACACCGACACTGCCAGTCCGGCGGTGGAGCAAGCTGCAACTGCAGTGACGCCAGCCAGCGAGCCTGCAATTGCCAGCGTTGAATTCACTGAAGACAGCTTGGTCAGCCTGTTAACCGCTGAAATTGCTGGGCAACGTGATCGTTTTGATATTGCTTTAGATAATTATAGCCAGCAGGCGCAAGCCACCGGTGATCCCGGCGTCGCTGAACGGGCGTTTCACATTGCCGAATATCTAGGCGAAGACAAAAACGCCCTAAATAACGCTTTGATCTGGGCCAATGCCGCACCGGACAATCTAGAGGCACAGCGTGCAGCAGCGATTCAGCTGGCACAAGCCAAGCGTTATGACGAAGCCATGACGCGCATGGAAAAAGTTTTATTGGCGCAAGGCGAAACGCAATTTGATTTCTTGGCGTTGTCTGCAGCGCAGTCTGACCGCAAAACGCGCCAAGCCTTGCTACAGAGCTTTGATCGCTTATTGCTCAAACAACCAAACAATCAGCAACTGATTTTCAGTAAAGCTATTTTGCTCAATCAAGATGATCGCAGCGAAGAAGCATTACAGTTACTTGAAGATCAACCCCGAAAAAACGCAGTCGCCGCAACGATTTTATTAAGAGCGCGTTTACTCAATCAACTTAATCGTGGTGAGGAAGCCTTACCTTTATTACGCAATGCATTAAAAAAACAGCCGAACGACAACCGTTTGCGTATGACCTATGCGCGCCAGCTGATTGAGCTCAATCAGCTAGAAGAAGCTCGCGCTGAGTTTATTGAACTGCTACAGCAATCACCCGAAGATGACGATCTACGCTTCTCTTTAGCATTGATCAACATGGACCTAGAAGCATGGCAGGAAGCTCAGGTTTATCTTGAAGGGCTGATTGATCGTGGTGCTTACGGCGATGCTGCGCAATACAATCTCGGTCGTGTCTTTGAGGAACTACAGGACCCTGAACAAGCTTTAATCGCTTACACACAAGTACAAGGCGGCAATAACTATTTAGCCGCTCAGCAGCGCATTGCCAATCTTCTGCTCGCTGAGCAACAGGTCAAGGAAACCGCGACTCACTTTGAACTGGAGCGCGCCAGCAATGCCGATGCCTTCATCCCTTTATATTTGATTGAAGCAGAAGCTCTAGCCAACCATGACCAGGTTGAAACCGCTTGGCTACGCATCAATCAAGCGCTAAAACAGATCCCTGAAGACCCAAGCCTTTTGTACACCCGTGCGATGATTGCTGACAAACGTAACGACTTGGCACAACTGGAAGCCGACTTACAATTGATCATTGAGCGCGATCCAAATAACGCGATGGCTCTGAATGCACTCGGTTATACCCTCGCCGATCGCACTGATCGTTTAGAAGAAGCGCGCCAGCTGATTGAGCAAGCACACTTACTAGAGCCTAACGACGCAGCGATTACTGACAGCTTAGGCTGGGTCTATTACCGCTTAGGCGATTTGCAAAGTGCTGAGCGTCTGTTGCGCGAAGCCTTTAACGCTTTTCCTGATGCTGAAGTAGCTGCACACTTCGGCGAGGTGCTCTGGCAACTGGGTAAACGCAAGCAAGCCCAGCAAGTGTGGAACAAAGCGCTAAAAAGCCAACCTAACAACGCTGTCCTGCTCGAAACAATGCAGCGACTCTCTCAGTAGGAGTTATTCATCGATGCGTTTTGCTACTTTTTTACTCGCCAGCCTGCTGCTCACCCTCAGCGGTTGCAGTCGCTTCGCCACACAAGAGCAACTCTCTGGCAGCGGCCAAGCCAGCTCATGGCAGTCGCACAAGCAACAGATCACACCGGTTGACGCCTGGCAAATCAACGGCAAAATCGGCATTCGCAGCGAGAAAGAGTCAGGCAGCGCGGTATTATTCTGGCTGCAACGCCAAGACTACTTTGATATCCGCTTATCCGGCCCACTCGGTCAAGGTTCAACACGCTTAATCGGCCGTCAAGGTGCAGTCAGTCTAGAAATCGCCAATCGTGGCACCTTTCAAGCAACCTCTGCAAAAGAGTTGATGCAGCAACAGCTTGGCTGGAGCCTACCGGTTGAACATTTGCTTTGGTGGGTACGCGGCTTACCGGCGCCCTACAGCAAAAGCAAATTACAACTGGACAGCAACAGCTTGCTGGCCAAATTGGAACAGGACCAATGGCAGGTCGAGTACCTGAGCTATCGAACTGAAAACAACTTACAACTGCCAGAGCGCATTAAACTCAGCGGCGCCGGCTTGAACATCACGCTAGTCATCAAAGAATGGCAAGCACGGCAACTGGGTCAGTAACAACCATGCACCATACAACGTCAAACACAGCCCTGAAACCGCCTAGCGCTGCCTCAGCAGAGCTCAGCCTACCTGCCCCAGCCAAACTTAACTTAATGCTGCACATCGTTGGTCGCCGAGCCGATGGCTACCATTTACTAGAAACCGTCTTTCAGTTTCTTGACTACGCCGACACGCTACATTTTTCCGCACGTGACGATGGCGAGATTATCTTGCACAGCACGATTGACGGCGTCGCGCACGATGACAATTTAATTGTCCGCGCCGCACGTTTATTGCAAACAGAGAGCCAATCCAAGCTGGGCGCGGATATTTGGCTGGATAAAAAACTACCGGTAGGCGGCGGAATCGGTGGCGGCAGCTCTAACGCAGCGACCACTTTAGTCGGACTGAATCATCTCTGGCAGACTCAATTATCACTGGAAAAACTTGCTGAACTAGGCTTAAGCCTAGGTGCTGACGTTCCAGTATTTGTCCTAGGGCGTGCAGCATTTGCGCAAGGTATCGGTGAAAAGCTGGAACCTGTCGATCTGGCAGAACCGTGGTATTTAGTGGCTGTGCCGCCTGTTTCGATCAGCACTGCTAAAATATTTTCCGACCCATGCTTGACAAGGGATACGCCTGTCACTAACATGCGCACCGTTCTCAAGCAAAGCGGTCACAACGATTGCCAAGCGGTAGTTGAGAAGCGTTACCCAGAAGTGCGTAATGCTTTGATCTTGCTAAACAAATTTGTTAAAGCTCGATTAACTGGAACTGGAAGTTGTATATTTGGGGGCTTCCCAAACGAACAACAAGCTGCTAAAGTAGCTACCCAGATTTCAGAGTCACTACCAAGCTTTGTAGCACAAGGGGCAAACATCTCGATGTTGCACCGAGCACTGCAAAACTTATCTGAACACTGATGATAGACATTGTGAGAATGTAAAACTCTACAGGGGCGTCGCCAAGCGGTAAGGCAGCAGGTTTTGATCCTGCCATGCGTTGGTTCGAATCCAGCCGCCCCTGCCACATTACGAAACCTTCGTGGTTTCGCGTTGATCGCGAGACACGAAGGTTTTTTTCGTCAGGTCCACCCTCAGTAAAACAGGTACTGCGCGTGTCGAAGATGATGATCTTTACGGGGAACGCAAACCCCGATCTTGCCCGCCGTGTAGCAGGTCAACTGCATATACCGCTAGGCGACGCCTCCATCGGCAAATTCTCTGACGGTGAAGTCAGTGCGGAAATCAACGAGAACGTTCGCGGCAAGGATGTATTTTTAATCCAGCCTACTTGCGCACCGACCAATGATAACCTCATGGAACTCATTGTTATGATTGATGCATTCCGTCGCTCTTCAGCGTCGCGCATCACCGCTGTGATTCCTTATTTCGGTTATGCACGTCAAGACCGTCGTCCTCGTTCAGCTCGTGTAGCAATTAGCGCCAAAGTGGTTGCTGATATGCTCTCTGGTGTTGGTGTTGACCGCGTATTGACTGTTGATTTACACGCTGACCAAATCCAAGGCTTTTTTGATATCCCAGTTGATAACATTTATGGTTCTCCGGTCCTGGTGGATGATATCCAAGGCCAGCGCTTTGAGAACCTGATGATTGTTTCCCCGGATATTGGTGGTGTAGTGCGTGCCCGTGCGGTAGCCAAATCACTGGGTGTTGACCTTGCCATTATTGACAAGCGTCGCCCGAAAGCCAACCAGTCCGAAGTGATGCATATTATCGGTGATGTTGAAGGCCGTACTTGTATCCTTGTGGATGACATGGTCGATACAGCCGGCACATTATGCACCGCTGCTAAAGCATTAAAAGAGCGCGGCGCGTCTAAAGTACTCGCCTATTGCACTCACCCTATTTTATCTGGCCGCGCGATCGAGAATATCGAAAACTCGTTGCTCGATGAGATTGTGGTTACTAACACTATTCCGCTGTCTGCTGCTGCTCAAGCCTGCCCGCGCATTCGTCAACTTGACATTGCCCCTGTAGTCGCTGAAGCCGTACGCCGAATCAGCAATGAAGAATCGATTAGCGCGATGTTCCGTTGAACAACGTGCAATCAACAACCGCCTAACTGATACTTAGGCTTTCACAACCCCGCTCGTCACTGGTCGCAAGTTGACGGGCGTTGTTGTTTTTTTGGAGAGATACACATGAGCGAATTTACTCTTAACGCACAAGCGCGTAACGATCTAGGGAAAGGTGCGAGCCGCCGCCTACGTCGTAACGCGAACTTAATCCCTGCCGTTGTTTACGGTGCGGGTAAAGAACCTGCTTCAATCAGCTTAGAAACTCGTGAAGTAGCTAAACTGTTACTCAACGATGCGGCTTACAGCAGCATCCTTTCGTTGAACATCGACGGAAAAAAAGAAAACGTATTGATCAAAGCGCTGCAGCGTCACCCAGCAAAAAGCTTTGTTCTACACGCTGACTTCATCCGCGTTGTTGCTGGCCAGAAACTAACTACTTTGGTTCCAGTTCTGCTGCTCAACGAAGACACTTGTGTTGGCGCTAAAACTGGCGGTGGTGATATTTTCCGTCTGGCAACAGAGCTGGAAATCACTTGTTTGCCAAAAGACCTGCCTGATGCAATCGAAGTTGATATGGCGAACATCAATGTTGGCGAAATCGTTCACTTAGCTGACCTGACCGCCCCTAAAGGCGTTGAGTTCACAGCTTTAGCGCACGACAACAATATCGCAGTTGCAAGCGTACAAGCTGCTCGCGTTAACGTTGAAGTCGACGAAGATCAAGATCAGCCTGCAGAAGCAGCTGAAGGCGAATCAGAAGAGAAGTAATCTCGACTCGCTAGACCCGCAAGACAAGGAGCTCCCGTAGTGAATGCTGTGCAACTGATCGTCGGCTTAGGTAACCCAGGCCCTGAATACGACCAGACCCGGCATAACGCGGGGGCTTTTTTCGTTGAACGTTTAGCTTCAGCACAAGGTGTTAATCTCAGCTTTGATAAAAAGTATTTTGGCTTAACTGGAAAGTTCAGCTATCAAGGCCGTGATATTCGCCTACTGATTCCGACCACCTACATGAACCGTAGTGGTCAAGCCGTTGCTGCATTGGCCAATTTTTTCCGGATTAAACCTGAAGAGATTCTGGTCGCACATGATGAGCTGGATATGCCGCCTGGCGTATGCAAACTCAAACAAGGTGGTGGACACGGCGGGCATAATGGTTTGCGCGATATTATCGCCTGCCTTGCCAACCAAAATAATTTTCATCGTTTGCGCATCGGCATCGGTCATCCGGGCCACAGCAGCCAAGTCTCTAACTATGTATTGAGCCGTGCACCGCGCAGCGAGCAAGACTTAACAAACACCAGTATCGAATTCGCCCTTGGCGTACTGCCTGATCTTCTTGACGGTAATTTTTCCCGCGCAATGCAGCAGTTACACAGCCAAAAGGCTTGACTCTTTTTTCTCGAGGAATCCATCATGGGATTTAACTGCGGTATCGTGGGCTTGCCCAACGTTGGCAAATCGACCCTATTTAATGCCTTAACCAAATCAGGTATTGCTGCCGAAAACTTCCCTTTCTGCACCATCGAGCCAAACACTGGCATCGTGCCCGTGCCTGACCCACGCTTAGGTCCTCTGGCAGAAATCGTCAAACCAGAGCGCGTACTACCGACAACGATGGAATTTGTTGATATCGCAGGCTTAGTGGCCGGGGCATCAAAAGGCGAAGGCTTGGGTAATAAATTTTTAGCGAATATCCGTGAAACCGATGCCATTGCTCACGTTGTGCGCTGCTTTGAAGATGAGAATGTGATCCACGTTTCCAACTCTGTCGATCCAAAACGCGATATTGAGATCATCGACCTTGAATTGATTTTTGCCGACCTCGACAGCTGCGAAAAACAACTGCAGCGCGTAACCCGTAATGCCAAAGGCGGTGATAAAGAAGCCGTTGCACAAAAGACCTTACTTGAGCAGCTCATTGCTCATTTCACCGAAGGTAAACCTGCTCGCGCCCTACTCAAAGGCTGGAGCGCTGATGAAAAGCAGATCGTTCGTGGCTTTCATTTACTCACCAGCAAACCAGTGATGTACATCGCCAACGTTGCTGAAGATGGCTTTGAGGACAATCCATTACTGGATATCGTCCGCGCTATTGCTGAGGAAGAAGGCGCACCTGTGGTGCCGGTATGTAACAAAATTGAAGCAGAAATTGCCGAACTCGACGACGGCGAAGAAAAAGACATGTTCCTTGAAGCGCTTGGTCTTGAAGAGCCAGGCCTCAACCGCGTGATTCGTGCAGGCTATCAACTGCTAGACTTGCAGACTTACTTTACCGCTGGCGTTAAAGAAGTCCGCGCTTGGACAACTAAAGTTGGCGCAACAGCACCCCGCGCTGCCGCAGCGATCCACACTGACTTTGAAAAAGGTTTTATCCGTGCTGAAGTCATCGCTTACGAAGACTTTGTTCAGTACAAAGGCGAAGCGGGTGCTAAAGAAGCCGGTAAGTGGCGCTTAGAAGGTAAGGAATACATCGTTAAAGACGGCGATGTCATGCACTTCAGATTCAACGTATAACCCTCGCAACAGTAAATTTATCGGCATGCTACAGTTTGTCCGCGGCATGCCGATACTGCTTCTATAGATACTATCAATAGCTTGATCAGAAACATTGCTGCGCAGTCTCTCTCGGCTGTATAAATGCAACCCTCAACTCATGTCTAGATACATTAGAATGCGATAGCGTGTTTAAAATAGCTGCGCACAAGTGACTCAAACAAGGATATTCCGAGGCAGAATCAGATGAAGAATATAAAGCTCTCAACCAAGCTGGCGCTCGGTATTGGTGCCATTTTGTTGCTCATTGTCGTTTTAGCGACAAATGGCCTGTACAACATCAACCAAATTTTGATGCGTGGCGATAACACACTGCAACTCACCAAGATTGATAGCGCAAGTAAAGGCTTATTAGTCGCCAGCGCTCATTACAAACTGACCGGGAAAGAACAATATATCCAAGAAAACCAATCTCTTATTCGTGAGATCAAGCAGGTTATCCAGGATGTAACTCCGACACTAACCGAAGAGCGCGGCAGAGCCAGCATTGCTCGAATTGCTGAAAACGTAGACAACTACGACAAAGCATTTCACGCCAATAGCCAAGCGCAACAAAATAAAGCAGCGAATCTTGTTAGTGCAGTCAATAGCGGTGCGCAAGCCAACGCATTGTTTAGTGAGCTAAAAATGCTTATCAATGGTACCGCAGAAGACCCTACGTTTCATGATGACTATTACGACACGGTAACAGGGCGCTTAGCAGCTGATCTCGCTGAAGCACGCCATATTCTAGCCTATACAGCGCGCGTGTTCTTAATGGAGGACACAGAACAAAGCGTGCAACGATTAGAGAGTAGTTTTACTGCCTTACAAGATATCAGCGCAAAGCTTCAACCCAGATTACCAGAGCAAACAGCGTCTATGCTCAACGATGCAATGGTCGCACTGGAAAGCTACATGGAAGTCTTGCGTCATTCGCACGTTTTAAGCAAAGCTCAACTAGAAACCGAAAAAGTTATGGATGATGTTTACGCTAATCTGCGGACCAACATTGATGAAATTTTAGATATCCAAACATTCTTCCGCGCTAAAGTCGCAAGCAACTCAAAAAAATCTTCTGTGGCGCTTACTCTGATCGCGATTGTTTTAGGTGCGCTGATTGGTATAACCATCGTTAAACAAATTACTGGTCCGCTCAATCAAGCTATTAGAATAGCTCAAGCCATTGGTAACCGTGATATGACCGGCACGGCAGTTGAGCAGCGCGGCGATGAATTTGGCACACTGCTCAAGGCGCTCGCCCAAACCCGCGCAAATCTGAGTGAAGCTTTGGGGGAAGTTGGCGGGTTCACTACACAACTTGCCGCCGCTGCTGAAGAGCTGTCTGTCGTAACCAATCAAACCAGCGCCGGCGTCAACAATCAGCGCATCGAAACTGAGCAAGTTGCCACAGCCATGAATGAAATGTCTGCAACGGTCCAGGAAGTTGCACAAAACGCAGAAGAAGCAGCAGCTGCCGCACAAAAAGCCGACGTGCAAGCAAAGGCCGGTAATCAGGCACTACAAGTTGCTTTAGCTGACATTGACAAGCTTTCTCAAGACGTACACCACAGTGCAGAAGCAATACAGCGTTTGAATAAAGACAGCAGTAGCATTGGTACGGTACTAACTGTCATTAACAGTATTGCTGAGCAAACCAACTTATTGGCATTGAACGCAGCTATTGAGGCCGCGCGTGCGGGAGAAGCAGGCAGAGGTTTTGCCGTGGTTGCGGATGAAGTGCGCAGTTTGGCGCATCGCACCCAAGAGTCAATCGGGCAAATTGAACAGTTAATTGCTAACTTACAACACGGTTCGCAAAATGCAGTTGATATGATGGATAGCAGTCGCACACTGGCAAGTCTAACGTTAGAGCATGCACAGCAAGCAGGTGATGAACTAGCAGCGATTATGCGCACTGTTTCTGAAATTCAAGCGATGAATATTCAGATCGCTACCGCAGCAGAAGAGCAAAGTGCTGTAGCAGAAGAAATTAACGCCAGCGTAGTCAACGTCAACAATATTGCTGACCAATCTGCTGCTGCGGTTGAAGAGACTTCGGCTTCATCGGCTGAGCTGGCAAGACTTGGCCAGTCATTACAAAGCCTCGTGGCGCGCTTTAAAATCTAAAACAACAGCACGACATGGCATTACTCAAACAGTAATGCCATGTGATTTAAAACGTACAAATACCATTGCGCTTCTATTCTCGCACTGATGCTAATAACTCTGAGCTTGACTAATTTTAAACAGCGCATCCTCTCACGATGTAGGTACACTCGCCTGCAGCGCTTGATCAATGCGCTCATGGCTGTAAGTAATTTCTGTTTTGCCGTGCGCCGCCGGCTTACCATCTGCACCGATATTGACGAACACCATGCGATCAATAGTGAGAATATTTTTGTGGGTGATTTTATTACGCACCACGCAACGCATGGTGATTGATGTGCGACCAAAGGCCGTTGCAGTAATGCCTAATTCGATAATATCGCTTTGTTTGGCTGAGCTGACAAAGTTCACTTCAGAAATCAGCTTAGTCACAACGTTTTGATTGCCCAGTTGCACAATCGCATAAATCGCCGCCTCTTCATCAATCCAGCGCAATAAACTGCCACCAAACAAGGTGCCATTGGGATTTAAATCTTCTGGTTTAACCCATTTACGCGTGTGAAAATTCATACAACCTTCCCCTTGCTTGAAGAGTGCATCGCACACCCACGGCTATTCGCGAGTCCTGCAGCGCACTATAAATAATGTTTAACGCTTTAAGTCTACATGATTACGCTGATAGACCTCAGTACCCATCGCGGCAATCTGCCCTTCGATAAGCGCATCAAAAGGCCGCAACAACGGACTAAAATCGACCTCTGGCTCTAACGCCGTTAATGCATAGGTGACAGCTTCAATAGTGGCTAACGCTTGTGCATCCGGAGCTTTGCGTAAACGGTAACGGCTGCTGAACCCTGGGGTTAAGGCCACACGCGGCAAAGCGGCCAACAGCGGATTACAATGCAAAATCTTGCGTGCCTTGCGCCATGTGCCATCAGGTACGATCAGTAACAAAGGCTGCTGATTGTCTTGGTAAGAACTCAACTCTTGCGCCTGCTCACCAGGAAATAACACACAAGCGCGGTAGCCCGGCTGTTGTATATAGCGCTCTATGTTTTCTATTGTTTCTGCTACAACCAACTGCGCATTTTGCAGACCTAGAGCGACTAAGCGCGCAGTATTTAAAGCGTGCTTCACTTCGTCAGGATGCTGTATCAGCAACACACGAGTGCGACTCGGGAGATTGACGATCAAGCTGCACAAACAATGCGCCAGCGGTCTTGTACAGCGCTCGCAACGCTGTCTTGTCTTAGTCTCAACAATCATGGCTGCGACAATTTATATGATAAATGATAAGTACAACCTCAAAAAATCAGTGTAAAGTAAACAAATACTATATCGAAAACGTATCTATATCAGGAGTTCGCCATGCGTACACTCACCACCCTTGCTGCTTTGTGCTGCACTGCCATTCTATCGCAGAGCATCAGTGCTGCAACCTCGCAAGATCAGCTCAAACAAGAAGCTGCAACGCTAATCCCTGCATTTGCTAAACACTTAATGGACACCGTGCAGCAAGCCAAAGAAGACGGCGGTCCGGTCGCAGCTGTCGCTGCTTGCCAAACTCTCGCGCCTGAAATTGCCGATGAGCACAGCAATGCAAACTGGAAAATTGGTCGCACCTCATTAAAAACCCGTAACAGTGATAATGCCCCAGATGCATGGGAGCGCAACGTACTTGAGCAATTTGCTGAACGTGCCGCCAACGGCGAAGATGTAAAAACCATCAGTTATGCAGAAACCGTCAATGGTCAATTCCGTCTGATGAAAGCTATACCGCTGCAAGAAGGCTGCTTAGGCTGCCATGGCAATGAGATTAAGCCTGCCATTGCTGCTGCTTTAAATGAGAAATATCCAAATGACCAAGCCACTGGGTACAGCGTAGGTGATATCCGTGGCGCATTCACTTTGCGTCATCTTGGAGCACAGGACTAAGCACTCGCGCCTCCTCACCGCAGAGCATCTTTTGACCTGACGTTTAGAAAGTCTCCTCTATCCTTAACAGCCAACCCGTGCTGCTAAGGATAGTCAGGCGCAAACAGCTAAAAACTCGCAACAGATTTTTACCCACCGACTCGAACACCGTACACTGCACACAGACAAACCTTGAGTAGCGATATTAATCCGTGGACAGCTTAATTTACGAAGCACTTGGCATTGGCTTATTACTCGGGACTCTGCTCGGTCTCACCGGCGCGGGCGGCTCACTGGTAGCTTTACCCTTATTACTAAGCTTGCACTTACCTCTACGTGATGCTGTAGGCGTAAGCCTTGGTGCGGTGGGTCTGTCGGCACTGATTGGCGCGATCGGCCGCTGGCGGGCCGGTGATGTTCACCTGCTTCCTGTGGTATTACTGACCGTCAGCGGCCTACCCGGAAGCTGGATCGGCCAACAACTGGGGCAACTGATCAGCGAATTTTGGCTAGTACTGGGTTTTTGTATCTTGGTGTTGTGGTCAGCATGGCGCATGTGGAGCAGCGCCAGTCTGCCCGAACAATCCGAGAAAAAACCGCTCAATCGCGGCATGTTGGTATTTATTGGCTTATGGGTCGGGGTGCTATCTGGTTTGATGGGCGTGGGCGGCGGCTTTTTAATTGTTCCAGCCTTATTGTGGTTCAGCCCATTATCGATGCTCGCAGCAACCGCCACTTCAATGGCAGTGATTGCTCTAGTCTCTGGTGCAGGCTTCTTGATGTACCTTGGCGCAGCACAACCACCGCTGCAACTGTTGGCAGGCTTAACCTTAGGCGGTGCGTGCGGCGTACTACTGGGCAATAAGTTAGCCACTCGACTTGGCGGTCCGATGCTGCAACGCATCTTTGCTATTATGCTGCTATCTGTCAGTTTATCGCTGGCAGCACAAAAGCTATTAAACCTGCCAGCATAACTCAGCACTCAGTTCTCGGTGCTTACTCACGCATGCAAGCAGCGCCATCTTTCATTATAGGGTTATAAACGCAAGCTACTCTCACGCTCCCAGACACAGCGCACTTGTAACTCTTCAGCGCTAGGTTGGTGATTGTGCTGCTCGGATTCCCAACGAAAAGTGTGAGTACCATTGGTTTCAGTTTCTAAATGCACCACCGCACTGGCCCAGTACATTCGCTTTAACAGATTTTCAAATTGCTGCATCCATACTGACCACTCATATTCAATGGAGCGATAGCTGCTACCAAAATGAATAATCTGTGATTGCGGCGCTAAACTTTCAAAGCTAGTGCAACTAAAAAGTTCGCGATGAAACAGCTCCCAGCCGTCACCTTCAGGCAGCTCTTGGATTGCTTGTAAATTAGTCAGACTGCGTTTGCGCTGCTCATCGGCATCTGCCAATGACCAATCACGGATACAGCCATACACAATAGACTCTGACTCCACGCGCACCTCCCATTAATCTGAGGCTGCGTTCTATCATGGTAGGCACTGAAAACCAAACAGATCGAAGAAAAGTTACGGTTTAGCGAGTTTTTTGTGCAGATGCGCACAGTCTATCGGCATTTTCATCTGCGCAATATCCAGCGCTTAGCTTCGGCATTAAAGGCGCGTAGGCAACTGAATTTCCACTCGTAAACCACCCAGTGGGCTGTCGAGTAATTGCAACGTACCGCCGAGCGTCTCGACAATATCGCGCACAATACCTAAACCTAAACCATGCCCAGCACTTTGTTCATCTAAACGTGAGCCGCGTTTTTGCACCTGTTGGCGCTGGCTTTCTTCGATACCTGGGCCATCATCATCCACCCGTACGCAATAGTCGGTTCCGACCTGCTCAATACCAAGTTCAACACGACTGTCAGCCCACTTACAGGCGTTATCCAGCAGATTACCCAGCATCTCTAAAATATCGTCGCGCTCATAGGGCAAGCGCAAGTTGGCCGCAGCCTGCCAACTCAAAGTCAACACATCGCCATGCACACGATTCATCAATTGAAACAATCCTGGAAGCTCTTGCCCACACTCAAAAAACGCGCCCGGCAAGGCATCTCCAGATAAGCGAGCGCGGGTCAACTCACGCTGGATACGCTGCTCAATCTGCTGCAATTGCTCTTGAATCAGTGCTAACAGCTCAGGTTGTTTTTGCAGTTCTTCGCGGCGCAGCAAGCTCATCAATACCGCCAGAGGCGTCTTCAACGCATGACCTAAATTACCCAAGCCTTTGCGTGAACGCTGCAAAGTATCTTCTGTGTGCAGCAACAAACGATTGACCTGTTGCACCAAGGGTTGCAATTCAACCGGCGCATCCTGTTCCAACTGGCTACGCTGCCCCAGCTGCAGTTGCTCGATTTGCACCCGAGCTTGCTCCAGAGGTTGTAAAGCTCGGCGGACTAAGCGCCACTGCAGCAACAAGGTCAGCAGCAAGGCCAATAGACCTAAGCCGCCGCCGATGATCTGCGCCTGCTGAAAACTGATTAAAACCGGACTGTAATCATGCGCAACCGTGACTTTAATGTCGGTTTTATAACGCCGATATTGTCCTTGATAAATCAGTAACTGTTGTTGCTCAGGCCCAGGCCTTAATTGCTCAGAAAAACCCATTGCTTCAACTTCTGGCAGCTCAAAATCCCACAACGAGCGTGAGCGCCAGCGCTGCTGATTGAACTCAATAATAAAATAGTGCCCAGAGAAAGGTTTTAAGAACACCGCATCATGATGACGGCTATTTAACTCAATCCCTTGCGGCCCTTTAATTAAAGCGGCCAACAAGCTTTCTGCTTGGGTTTGTAAATTGTCCTGCATGTGCTGACGCAAACCTCGGTCAACAATCCACAGCCCTGCCTGGGCCAGCACTAATCCGACGACAACCAGCAGCATCGCTAAACTAAAGGTCAGTTGCCGCTGGATTGAGTGTTTCACGGCTGCACTCCAGCACCCGTAAAGCGGTAACCTTGGCCACGGTGCGTCTCTATGACCGTGCGTCCTAATTTACGCCGCAGATGATTGACGTGCACCTCCAGTACATTGGAATCACGTTCTGTTTCGCCATCATATAAATGTTCAGCTAAATGGCTTTTTGACAAAATCTGCCCTTGATGCAGCATAAAATAACGCAACAAACGAAACTCTGCGCCGGTCAGCTCGATCTCTTGGCCTTGGCTATGTACGATTTGCCGTGCTTCATCTAAACCTAATCCGGCAGCCTGCAAATGATTTTGGTTAGCAAATCCATGGCTACGACGGAGCAAAGCTTGCACTCTTAAATACAGTTCTTCTTGGTGAAAAGGCTTGGTTAGATAATCATCCGCGCCAGCTTTTAAACCATCAATGCGTTCACTCCAGGTGCTGCGCGCGGTCAAGATCAACACCGGCGTACTGATTGCCGCTGCGCGCCACTGCGCTAACACTTCGAGCCCAGAGAGTCCGGGCAAACCTAAATCCAGAATAATTAAATCATAGGGTTCAACTGCGCCTTGATAAGCGGCATCGCGTCCGTCGGCCAGCCAATCAACCGCGTAGCCCAGTTGCTGCAGACCTGCGCATAACTCATCGGCCAAAGCGACATTGTCTTCAACCAGTAATAAGCGCATCAGTCATCCTCTTCGTCTTCTAACAGCTCACCGCTGCTAGCATCAAATTTCAGCTCACGCACTTGGCCTTGGACAGTCAGCAACTCCACTTCATAGACATAGCGGCCGTGTTTCTCTTCAAGCTCCAACTCCAATAAGCGTGCTTTAGGATGTCGCTCCAAAGCACGCTCAATGAATGTTTGTGAAGACAGCACCTTACCCTCTTTGCGCAGCTTTAAGGCCTGATCTTGGCTTAAGTCACGCGCAGACACCTGACTGACCACAGTCAGAAACAGTATCACTAGGCAGGCGCATCGAGAGCTTTTAAACATCAGTCATCCTGTTGGTTTTTCAGCACTTCGGCAGTTTTCGCATCCAACTCAACTTCCCACTTTTGGCCTTTATCATCGCGTACATCAACCTGATAGATGTAGCGACCGTAAGACTCCTCAAGTTCAGTGTCCAGTATGCTTGCGTTCGGATGCTGTGCCAATGCGGCTTCATTGAGCTTATCGAAAGATAAAATCGCACCAGAGGTGCTCAGTTCAACAGTTTTTGCCGGGCTAACATCTTTAGCTTGAGCAACGCTTGCGCCCATCACTAATGCAGCTGAGATACAGATTGCAGTTAAGTTTTTCATGAGTATTGCCTCGTTTTAAAGTGGTTCAACACAAGATATTTTGTGCTGACACTGCATAAGCTACACCCGCCAACTTAACTGAAACTTAAAAAATAACTATTCTTGAATAGTAATCAACACTCAAGCTGCGCACTGAGCGCCAGCATTCCTGCTAAACTGCGGCCATTGTGATTAATTAACACGGACACCCTTGTGGAAATATTTAAAGAATTCACCTTTGAGTCAGCGCACCGTTTACCTCATGTGCCCCAAGGGCATAAATGCGGGCGCTTGCACGGCCATTCATTTCGCGTCGCGCTTTACCTAAAAGGTCCAGTCGATCCACATACCGGTTGGATTCGTGACTTTAGTGAAATCAAAGCGCTATTTAAACCGACTTACGAACGCCTAGATCACAACTATCTCAATGATATTCCAGGCCTAGAAAACCCCACCAGTGAAAACTTAGCGCGTTGGATCTGGGAAGCAATGAAACCACTCATCCCTGAACTTTCGCGGGTACGTGTTCATGAAACCTGCACCTGTGGCTGTGAATACAGCGGCGAGTAAGTCGTCAGTATCGACGTCCAAGCCATCATGGTTTGGACGCTTTCTGCGTATCTTCTTATTACTGCTATTACTCCTGATTGCAGCAGCCATGGCGCTCCCGCATGCACTGCCTTGGCTACTGCAAAAACAAGGGATTGATTTCCATTGGCAAAACCCGCAGTGGCAATACGATGGTTTCAGCGCCTCGCAGGTTCAACTCAATCTATCCAGCGATCATACGCAGCCGCAATATCTGCACATCGACAAGCTGCAGATTGACTGGGCCTGGCAAGCGTTGCCCATCCAACGTTTACACGCCGCACGCTTAAAAGCTGTTTGGCCGATAGCAAGCAACGAAAACACCGCAGAGCAACCAAGCTTCGCCTTATCTGCTGGCCTGCTTAAATGGCTGCCACAACATATTGAACTGCAAGAAATTGACGCCAAGCTGGTTGGTCTCGGTCATCTGCAAGGCACTCTCAAACTGCAAGCCAATGCGCAAGGTAAGCTGTGGCAACCCAGTTATATTCATAGCCAACTGACTTTAAAAGACCTAGACAGCTCTTGGTTAGACAGTATTCCCGCTGAGTTGCAACCGACCCAGCTCAGTGCGCAAATCACCACCCATCCAGATCATCAAGATACTCCAGACGGCCAACAGTTGCTCACCCTTGACCTGCACAGCCAAGGCCCAGCACGCTTGCAACTCAATGGTCTTTTGCACTTACAACAAACGCCTGCCTGGCAAGGTACGCTCAGCAACGCGCAGCTTTATCTGGAGCTGGACGCCCTGCAGCAGCCTTCCTTCAGCACTCAGCAACTGCGAGCACAACTGTACTTTTCCGGGCATGCTGACAGTGAGCGTTTCAGTGTTAAAACCGAGCAACACTCCAACCTGAGCACGCAAAAAATACGTTTAGCGGAGATTGGCACTGCCGAGCAAATAAGCCTGCAACTGGCCGGTTTAAGTCTGCAAGGCCAAAGCCTAGCGCCTTACAGTATTGAAGTGCACAGCCCCATCACGGCACAGATCAAACAACTCAACATAGAGCAATTGCATCCACAAGATTGGGATTTCAATGGCAGCTTTAGCGGACAACTGCCGCAACTTAACCTGAGCGGCAATCTAAACGGACAACAAGGACTGAGCCTCGACAGCAGCATTGATTTTCTCGACAACGCCATCCAAGGTAGCGCCACGTTAAAAGAGATTTTCTTTAAAGCTGGCAACCCCTTACAGAAAACCTTCAAAGATTGGCCCGAACTGGTTTTATTCAGCAGTGGCCGTTTGCGCAGTCAAATCGACTTTACTCTGCCCGCGCAAAAACCACTCAAACTCAGTATTAACGGCAGCGCCAGCGGTCTCAATGGTATTGTCAATCGCAGTACATTGAAAAATTTAGGCCTACAGTTTAACGGCCAACTATCGGGACAATCCCTCAAGTTGGGAATCGCCAACTTGACCATCGAGCAACTGGATCCCGGGATTCCAATCGGGCCGATTCAGCTGCAAGACGCCCATTATCAAGCCAATCTCGACAATCTTTTGCAAGGTGTAGCGGGCTGGCAAAGTCTGCAAGCCCATTTACTCAACGGTAAAGTTTGGCTGGATGCCCAGCAGTTTGATCTCAAACGCCCACAGACCTTGCCATTACAGGTGCGCGGTCTGGAACTGCAAGAGTTCCTGAAGGTCTATCCCGCAGAAGGTTTAGCCGGCACTGGCACCATTGATGGACTGCTACCCATTCATGTCGAAAACGGTGAATTTTATATTGAAGCCGGCCAATTGCAGGCCAGACAACCGGGCGTTTTACAGTTTCAGTCGGAGAAGATTCACGCGCTAGGCCAAAGCAATCCCGCCATGCGTTTGGTCGCCGAGGCCTTGGAGGATTTTCACTTTAACCTGCTCAGTAGCGCGTTAAGTTATGATCAATCGGGTAAGCTGTTGCTTAATGTTCGTTTAGAGGGGCGCAATCCGGATGTCGAAAAAGGCCGCCCTATCAACTTAAACGTGAATTTAGAAGAAGACATTCCCGCACTCTTGGCCAGTATTCAGCTGAGCGGTCAAGTCAGCGAAATTATTCAAAAGCGTGTTCGAGAGCGCCTTGAGAAACGTTAATACAGGAGGTTTCTATGCGTACCAGTCTAATTTCAAGTATTTTTGTACTGGCTTTACTCAGCAGCGCCTGCACGCCAACTGTGCAACTGGCAATGCCCAATGAGCCGATCAACATTAATCTGAACGTAAAAATTGAACACGAAATCTATATCAAGGTTGATAAAGAGCTTGATAATCTTTTCGACGAATCCAGCGGTTTATTCTAAGGAGCGCAGCATGAACTTTCGTAAACTATTAATGCCTTTATTACTGGCCAGCAGCCTCCTCAGCACCGCAGTGTTTGCTATGGATTTAAACGACGCCATGAGTAACCTTGGCCCAGCTAAATCAGCTGGTTTATTGGGCGAGCAGCCTAACGGTTATTTAGGCGTGGTTAAGGCGCAAGGCAACGCAGCTGAAATCGCTCGACTGATCAATGAGGCCCGCCGCGCGGAATATCAGCGCCTAGCCAAAAATAACAACATCCAGTTGGCTGACGTAGAAACCATGGCCGGTAAAAAAGCTTTGGAGAAAACCCCAGTCGGTCAATACATCCAACTTAATGGTAAATGGCTAACAAAATAGCCAATAGCCTTTAGGCCAAGAGTATTTGTCGGCAATAACCTTTCGCAATTCAAATGCTTAGGGTATAGTCGGCATCGTTTTCAGGCATAGCGTGAAAACATCGTCGGGGCGTAGCGCAGCCTGGTAGCGCACTAGCATGGGGTGCTAGGGGTCGAAAGTTCGAATCTTTCCGTCCCGACCAAATAAAATAAGCCGTTGATTTTATTGAAGATTTCAACGGCTTTTTTGTTTCTGACGATTATACCTAAGTACTCTATTAACACCAAAGCGCCTTAATATAACTTTATCCCCTAACCCTCACTACCTTAGCTTGGGTATTCGCTGCCAACAGCTTAGTTAACGTCTAACGATTGCACACAGATGTATGAAGCAAAACAGCTGCCTTACTGTTTTTATCGCTAAAAATATACATACTCACCCGCTATAATCGCATAACTCCTAAAACCCAAACTTCTGATAGAGGCTTTTGGCTGCTCCTTGGCAATCACCAACAAAACTTTCCCTATCGTAAAAAGCAGCTAATCACTTACAATTTACGCCTTCCCATACCCCAAGAGCTCTGCATGATAAAGAAGATTGAACACTCCTTAGAAAAAACCATTTTTAACAGCCGCTGGATCCTCGCGCCTTTTTACTTAGGTTTAGTTCTGAGCATTTTTTTATTGCTGATAAAATTCGCTCAAGAGTTTTGGCACATGGCGACTCATGTGCTGGTTGCATCTGAAGCAGATGTCATTGTTGGTATCTTGGCACTGGTTGATATGTCGCTGGTAGGCAGTTTATTGCTGATGATCATCTTCAGCGGCTATGAAATTTTCATTTCAAAAATTGATGTTGGCGATCATAAAGACCGTCCTGACTGGATGGGGAAAGTTGATTTCTCTGGTCTTAAACTCAAAGTGATTGGCGCCATCGTAGCCATTTCCGCCATCGACCTTTTAAAGTCGTTTATGGATATCCCTGCAGAAATGAGCGATGCCGATGCCAACAGTTTGAAATGGAAAGTCATCATTCACATGGCATTTGTGGTGTCCGGCGTGTTATTTGCCATTATGGATAAAGTTGCTGGCGACACTAAAAAGCACTAAATCTCATCCAGTACTGGAGTGATCACAGAGTAAGCGTCGCACCACCAACTCTGACGATAACAACGATCAAAAAGCCGATTCCACCGATGCTAGGCCAAGGTGGAATCTGGGCTACTGGAAATACAGCATTACTCTGGTATCGTTAACACCTTTGCGATCTTACTTAAGGAAACGCTGAATAATTACCTACGTTGTCAGGACGTTGTTAAAAATCAGCTCAAAATGCTCATTTACTACCTGTAAACTGCGCTTTTTCGCTGATTTTTTGCCTAGCCCTGACTGCCTCGCTAACATTATTCAGTGCTTCCTTAACAGTGATTTTCGGCAAGTTCTAAATCAAAAAACCAGTCCAACGCGGTTAAAACGCAGCATAAAATTAAGCGGCGCTCTCAGCTAACAGTAAAAGTTTTAAAAATGTCAGCTACAGGGACGTTTAAGAGCTATCAACTCAAAAAGAAGAAATAAAATCATGAAAAGAATTTTTATACCTTTAGTTTTCTCAGTTTTAGCCGTTTCAGGCTGTTCTCCAACAGTTCCAAAATGCGGTGATGAAGAAGTCACCGATTTAGTTAAGCAAATTGCTGATGAAGAAATGAATAATCAATTGGGCGCTGAGCTTGCTGAGTTGTTTTCTTATGATGTGGGTGCCATAAGAACAACTGCTACCAATGAGCAAACAGGGGCTCACGAATGCGCGGCTGAGCTGAGTATTACTGCAAGTAATACCGGGATGACCAATAAGGCTCCTATTACTTACACCGTAGAAATGACCGATGACGGCGAACAGTTCTACGTCAACGTGTTCGGATTGTAAGTCCAAATAAAAACGGCAGCGCCTAAACACAGGAGCTGCCGCCAAAAAGTCAGGCATGCTGCAAAGCATAAAACCCACGACTCTTTACACTGCTAAACCTTCCCCGCCCCACTCAGGCAGAAAAGGCTTGAGTTGATCATTCAGCTACATCAGCTGTTATCAATCATCACTTTCAGCGCTTTCTCTTTGCTGGCATTGCCAAACACCTCATAGGCGCGCATAAATTCAGCAAAAGCAAAGCGGTGAGTAATCAATTCGGCAGGCTTGAGTTTGCCGGACTGTACGTTTTTCATCAGCATGTCAGTGGTATTGGTATTGACCAAACCTGTGGTCAGGGTGATGTTTTTGATCCACAAATCTTGCAACTGCAGATCAACACTGGTGCCATGCACACCGACGTTAGCGATATGCCCAGCTGGGCGTACAACGCGCTGGCAAATGTCAAAGGTCGCGGCAATACCAACAGCCTCAATGACCACATCAATACCGTCTTTTGTCATGGCCAGCAACTCTGCCACGGCATCGCCGGTTGCGCTGTTGATGACATCCGTCGCACCAAAGGTTTTTGCCATAGCTAAACGTGACTCATCAACATCAACCATGATTAAGCGGGCGGGTGAGAAAAACTGAGCGGTTAACAGCGCGGCCATACCAATTGGGCCAGCACCAATAATCGCTACGGTATCACCGGGCTTCACCGCACCATAGAGCACGCCAATCTCAAAACCGGTCGGCAAAATATCACTGAGCATCACCAACGCTTCTTCGTCAGCGCCTTCAGGCACATGGTACAAACTGTTATCAGCATGCGGTGTACGCACATACTCAGCCTGAGTACCGTCAATCAAGTGGCCGAGAATCCAACCGCCATCTTCACAATGTGCATACAGCTGCTTCTTACAGTAACCACATTTACCACAAGCGCTGACGCAAGAAATTAACACGCGATCACCTTTTTTAAAGCGGGTGACAGCGCTACCGACCTCTTCCACGATGCCAACACCTTCGTGACCTAAAATGCGGCCTTTAGTGACGGCTGGTACATCGCCTTTAAGGATATGCAGGTCGGTTCCGCAGATGGTGGTTTTTACGATTTTGATAATCGCATCAGTGGGTTGCTGGATTTTCGGTGTAGCTACCGTCTCTAAAGACTTAACACCCGGGCCACCGTAAACAATGGCTTGCATTTGTTTTGGCATCGTCATGATTAATTCCTCACTTAAGTCCTCGTCCAAATTAGACGAGGCTTATAGCTAAATCACTCGAACAATAAAGCGACTTGTCTATTCATCATGGCCTCATGACGCTCAGCACACAATGATGCATGTCAGCTAAACATAAATTAATATACATAATTGCTAAGTATAAGAATTAGAGGGGATGCGCTTCTGATAATCACAGAGCAAAGCCAGAGCAAGGGCAAGGGCAAGAGCAAGAGCAAGAGCAAGAGCAAAGCTCGCAGGCATGGCCAGCTTCTACAGGAGTCATGCGTGGTGTTCGGGTTAGCTCGGTTCGATTGTCAGAGGGTGCGTCACAGTTATTGCAGATGGCGTAATTGTTGTGCCGTAGGCCAATACCTCAACCCCTGCAGCTTTGGCCTCAGCCAGTGCAGATGCGTATTCAGGATCAATTTCTTTGGCGGCGCGCACGGCAGTAACCCCCGTTAGATTGACACAATAGATCAGCACTGCACGCTGACCACTGAGCGCCAGCGCCGTTAGCTCACGCAGATGCTTGGCGCCTCGTGTAGTGACTGCATCAGGAAAAGCTGCGGTATCGGTATCAGCAAAGCCCAAGGTCACGCTTTTCACCTCAACAAACACCGCCTGTGTATCAAACATCAAACAAAAATCAGCGCGGCTGTTTTCCTCACCATACTTCACTTCACGGCGCAGCTTAGTAAAACCTGCCAGCTCAGTAATGACTCCAGCGGTTAGCGCTTCTTCTACTAAGCGATTAGCGCGTCCAGTATTGATGCAAGCCAAGCGACCATGCGGAGTTTCTACCAGCTCCCACGTCGCTTTGAGTTTACGCTTTGGATCATCATTGCGGCTGAACCAAACGCGCGCGCCCTCAGCCATGCAGTTTTTCATCGAACCCGTATTGGCACAATGTGCGGTCACTAGACTGCCATCGACACATTCAATATCCGCAAAAAAACGCTTATAACGCTTCAGCAATCGCCCTTCTTCTAAGACCGGATCAAACTGCATGCTGGGCTTTCCATGTAACCAATCCGCGCGCAATACGTTCGACCGCCTGCTGCAGTCGCGGCACACTTTGCGTATAGGCAAAGCGCACATGCTGATTGGCCCTTGAGCGGCCAAAATCCACACCCGGAGTAATCGCTACCTGCTCAGTTTCTAAAAAGTGCCTACAGAAATCAAAGGCATCACCGCCAAAACCCGAGATATCTGCATAAAGATAAAACGCACCCTGCGGTTCCACTTCAATTTTAAAACCCAACTCACGCAAAGCTGGTAATAAGTAATCACGACGCGTCGCAAACTCAGCACGTCGCTCTTCAAGAATCGCCAAGGTTTCCGGCTGAAAACAAGCTAAAGCTGCATACTGCGACAGCGTCGGCGCACTGATATAAATATTTTGCGCCAGCTTTTCTAATTCAGGCACTGCCGACTCAGGTGCAACCAACCAACCCAAGCGCCAGCCGGTCATGCCAAAGTATTTAGAAAAACTGTTAAGGACAAACGCATCGTTATCAACTTCTAAAACGCTGGGCGCATCCATGCCGTAAGTCAGGCCATGGTAAATCTCATCGACGACTAAATGCCCGCCACGCTCACGTAAAGCGACCGATAATGCAGCCAGCTCTTCGCGACTTAGCACTGTGCCAGTTGGGTTAGCTGGCGACGCTACCAAAGCACCGACGCTGTCTTGATCCCAATAACGTTCGACCAAGTCAGCGGTGAGCTGATAATTGACCTCAGGGCCAACCGGCACTAACTGCGCATCGCCCTCAACTAAACGCAAAAAGTGACGATTACAAGGGTAGCCTGGATCAGCCAACAACCAGTGTTTGCCAGGATCAACCAATAGCGCACTGGCTAATAGCAGCGCGCCAGAGCCCCCTGGGGTGATCATAATGCGTTCAGGATTAATATTTAGGCTGTAGCGACTGGCGTAAAAACCAGCAATCGCTTCACGCAAAGCAGGTAATCCACGAGCCGCGGTATAACGCGTATGGCCTGCTGACAACGCTGCTTGTCCGGCTTGAATAATGGGCTCTGCGGTATTGAAATCGGGCTCGCCAATTTCCAAATGAATCACATCATGGCCTGCCGCTTGTAGCTCATTGGCACGCTGCAACAGCGCCATCACATGAAAGGGTTCAATCGCGCGACTACGGGCGCTATAGGAAAAAGTCATAACATCCACTCTTAAAAAATGGTGTGAGTTGCGTCATTATTCAAGGAAGCATTGAATAATGTTAGCGAGGCAGTCAGGGCTAGGCAAAAATCAGCGAGAAAGCGCAGTTTACAGGTAGTAAATGAGCATTTTGAGCTGGTTTTTAACAACGCCCTGACAACGCAGGTAATTATTCAGCGTTTCCTTAAATGCAGCCAACTCTTCACATAACTGCTCAAGGTCAGCACATATCTGTAAACAGGGCCAATACAGAAACACGTCAGGCGGTCAGAAAAACAGGCCACTCAGCAGCGCAGCAGGTGTGCCAATCATGACAATTGGCGTGGCGTTCGATACAACCAAAACAACACAGGGCTGGCCAGCGCCAATAACACCACCACAGGCATTTCCAAACCTAGCACTTTAGCCAGGGCAGCTGACCACGCGGGGATACAGGCATACCATAAGGCTTGCAGACGAATGTGCATTAAATCCTGCCAAGCCGCAGGCTCTGCTTCGCTATCGCGCGCGGCACCGACGGCAATCACCGCATGCTTAAAGCGCTGAAAAGGTTTGGCATTCAGAAATAACAAACACAAGGCAACCACAAAGAACAGCAACGAGACAAACTCGACTTGCAGTCCTAAATTAAAACTGGCGGCGGGAAATAACCAAACAGGAAGCACTGCGACGGCTAATTGCAGCCACCACAACACGCGTAAGGTGCGGCGTGCTTCGTGAGGATTCATGAGTCGTGCTCAGCCTGATGTTCACGGCCTAACAAATGCCCTAACTTGCCCGCTTTAGTCGCTAAATAGAGTTTGTTATAAGGGTTCTGCCCAACTTGCAATGGCACGCGACGCGCAACTTCCACACCAAAGCCTTGCATCGCACTGACTTTACGCGGGTTATTGGTCATCAGTTCCAGCGAGTGCACACCGAGATGATCAAGCATTGGCTGACAAATTGAGTAGTCGCGCAAGTCTGCAGCAAAGCCTAGCTGCTCATTGGCCTCTACTGTATCGGCACCACCATCTTGCAAACTGTAAGCACGAATTTTATTCAGCAAACCTATGCCGCGACCTTCTTGACGCAAATACAACAAAACGCCGCGCCCTTCTTCGGCAATAGCACGCAAAGCCGCTTCCAGTTGCGCACCACAGTCGCAGCGTAAGCTGAACAGCGCATCACCGGTAAGGCACTCAGAATGCAAGCGGCCGAGCACAGGCTGGCCATCAGCAATGTCCCCTAAGGTTAAGGCCACATGCTCTTTACCAGTTTCTTCATCACAGAAACCGTGCATGGTGAACTCAGCAAACGGGGTGGGTAATTTGGAGGCAGCGACAAAGACGACAGACACCAGAATAACTCCTAGGCTTTTATAGGTGGCGCATTGTAGCGCTTCACCTCTGACTCGAACAGGCAAACCGACATTATGTTCGCGAGTACTCAACCATACGCTTACTCAAACAAGGCATCCAACGCTTCTTCTAAGCGTGTCACCGCGATCACTTGCAAGCCTGGCAGAGTTTCTCTTGGCGCATTGGCTTTAGGCACAATCGCACGTTTAAAGCCGTGTTTGGCCGCTTCTTTGAGACGCTCTTGGCCACTGGGTACCGGACGAATTTCACCAGACAAACCGATTTCGCCAAATACTAACAAGCCGTGCTCCAGAGGTCGGTTGCGCAAGCTGGAAATAATCGCCGCCATCAAAGCCAAATCTGATGCGGTTTCCAGCACTTTAACGCCGCCGACCACATTGAGAAAAACATCTTGGTCATGGGTTGGGATACCGCCATGACGGTGCAAAACAGCCAGTAACATGGCCAAGCGATTTTGATCCAAACCAACCGTCACTCGCCGCGGATTACCTAAATGGCTGGTGTCCACCAAGGCTTGCACTTCAATCAGCATCGGCCGCGAGCCTTCCCAAGTGGCCATTACTACGCTGCCAGAGACTGCCTCTTGCGCACGATTGAGGAAAATCGCTGAAGGGTTCGACACCTCTTTCAGGCCGCGATCCGTCATGCCAAACACGCCCAATTCGTTGACTGCACCGAAACGGTTTTTCACCGCACGCAGCATGCGTAAACGACCATCTGACTCACCTTCAAAATACAGTACGGTATCGACCATGTGCTCAAGCACGCGCGGACCGGCCAATGAGCCTTCTTTGGTCACGTGCCCCACTAAGAATATCGCGGTGCCACTTTGCTTAGCGTAGCGCACCAATAAAGCAGCACTTTCGCGCACTTGCGCAACACCACCGGGGGCCGACTGCAACTGTTCGGTGAAAATAGTTTGAATCGAATCGATTACCATCACTCGCGGTTTTTCACGGCGCGCGACCGTTAAAATGGTTTCAATGCAGGTTTCCGTCATCACTTTGAGCTTGTCCTGCGGCAACTCTAAGCGGCGGGCGCGCATTGCAACTTGCTGCTGCGACTCTTCGCCAGTGACGTATAAAGCAGGCAGATGCTGGGCCATATTGCACAGTGTTTGCAGGAGAATGGTCGATTTACCGATGCCCGGATCACCACCAATCAGTACCACCGAGCCATCCACCAAACCACCACCGAGAACACGATCGAGTTCACTGGATTGGGTTGGAAATCGTGGGATTTCTTCGACACTGACTTGTGCCAAGGTTTTCAGTTCAGCTTGATCACCCGCCCAACCGGCGCGGCCTTTTCCAGGCGCATCAGCTTCAATCAAGGTTTCAACTAAGGTGTTCCAGACACCGCAATCGCCACACTGCCCAGCCCACTTTGGATAAGTAGCGCCGCACTCAGTGCAACCATACATACGTTTGGCCTTAGCCATACTGCGCTCCCCTGCTTGCTGCGTGGTTTACAATCGTCTTGACCAAAGCGGTCTTAATAACACTGTTATTGTATACAGTGATCTAATAATTGCAAACACACTGCGCAGCTAGACATTAAGCAGCAGCGGTAAAACCATGCAGAGTCAACGCATACATCAATACGAATCTGCCACAGATAAAAAAATCACAACAGTCTAATCAAGCTAGAACAGCTGATCAGAGCAAGATCGGCGCTACTGCAGCACTTTGCAAGCAATACCATTAGCGCCTTACCTATCCAGCATCAACCGCCGCAACCGCCGCAGCAACCACCTGCCGGGTGAGTCAGTTTGCGCAACAAAATGGCCTGCAAAGCACTACGCTGTTGCTCCAGTAATTCCGCAGTTTCAGCACTCACAGTTTCACCACCACTTTTGATCGTGGCAAGGCGCGCAGCCAATTGCTGATATTCATCGGCTTGGCGAGCAAATTTTGGGTCATCATCACACAAATCCAACAGATCTTGCGCGAGTTCGGGGGCATCAATAATCAATGGGTGGGTAGCAGTTGTCATCAGAAAGCTCCTATGCGTGATGTTCGTAAAAACAATACAACGCTTCCTAGCAATCTCTCTTGATTGCAGTCAAGGGCTTAAAATTACAAATATCTTGCACTAGAAGCAAATGAGAAGTATTCTCATTTAAACCTTAATTCTATTACTCGAGGACACCACTATGACTTATTTTATCGACGCCTGGCTGGATCGCCCACAACCTTACTTGCGCATTATTAATCGCTTAACAGGCAATGTCTGTGTACAAATCGAAGGGAAGGATTTAGAAGAGTTGCGCGAGCAAGGTGTGCTCGACAGCAATGATTTAAACAGCCCAGAGCCTTTAGTGATTAAAGAGCAAGTGCGGCAGTTATTCTTAATCTGCTATGCCCAAGCAGCGCGCTCGGGCACAGCGTGATCACAGGATGCTTAAGCAACAACGTCCAGTAATTCAACATCAAACACTAGAGTGCTGTGTGCAGGAATGCTACCGACTGATTGGCCACCGTAGGCCAACTCACTTGGTACGTATAAGCGCCATTTGCTACCACAGTTCATCAATTGCAGGGCTTCAGTCCAACCAGCGATCACGCCAGAGACTGGAAACTCCGCAGGCTCGCCACGCTGATATGAACTGTCGAACACAGAACCGTCAATTAACGTGCCGTGGTAATGGGTACGTACTGTGCTGTCACGCGTCGGCTGTGCGCCGTCACCGCTATTGATCACTTCGTACTGCAAGCCTGAAGGTAATGTGGTTACGCCTTCTTTCTTAGCATTTTCTTGTAAGAACTCAACACCTTCAGAGGCAGCAGCTTTTGCTTTAATTTCAGCTTCTGCTTCCATACGCTCACGGATCACAGTGAAACTGGCATTCAGATCTTCGCCTGAAACAGCACTTGGCTGGCCCTGGAAAGCAGCGCTTAAACCGGCAATGACCGCATCAATGCTGATACCTGGTGGTGGGTTTTGACGCAGCTGATCACCCATTTGACGACCGATACCATAGCTTACTCGTGCTTCATCAGTGCTCAGATTTACTTCAGACATGCATGCCTCCATTGGCAATAAAAACCGCACGAGGCGGTGGAATTAAACTCAATATAAGCGCAGTATCCTAACAGAGCCTTATAAAAAACCCGAGTTAAAACCGCACTAAGTGCTACTTTCAGGGAGAGTTTTATGTTCAGTCGCTATCTATTACTGATCAGTGTACTGGCCCTTAGCGCTTGCCAAAACCAAGCGCTGGTCGAATTGGATTACCAGCCTGAGCAAAACTTTCAAGCATTGCAAAGTTGGCAATGGGCTGAGCCGGCCGTTGAATTTTTACCTAAATCAGCCGAAGTGCGCAGTGACTTAGATGCCGAGCGAGTACGCAATGCCATCAGCCAACAATTGCTGCAACAAGGTTTGCCACAAAGTAACGAGGCACCGCTGCAAGTACGTGCATGGCTGATTACCGAGCAACAGCAACAACGTTCACAAGTGATGCAAAACGACTACTGGGGCAGCGTCTGGGGACCTTCTTTGCGCGTAGAAAACTATGACATCACTTACACCACGCAGAAATTACAAATTGATATGTTAGACAGCCGTACACAGAAACTGATTTGGCGCGGCAGCGATAGCTGGGTGCTACCGGCACAGCGGACGAACCCTCAGGTGCGAGAGGCGAAAATTCGCACTTATGTTCAGCGCATCCTGCAACACTTCCCGCCTCAGTAAAGCCATAAAAACGCCACAAAAACGTCTTAAAGCAGCCGTTTTTGTGGCACTATAGCGCTTTATAATTGCGTGCCAAGGTTATTTATGTCTCCGCAAATTTACTGGACCCTGCTGGCTATGGCATTTATTTCCGGTGCCTTTATGCCCTTGCAAGCTGGTATCAATGGCCTGCTCGCCAAAGAAGTCTCCAGTGTCTTAAATGCTGCAACGATTTCTTTTTCCGTAGGAACTGCTGCGTTGTTAATTTTAGCGTTCTGGCAGCGTGATACGGTCAGTTTGAGTAGCTTTAAAAGCTTGCACTGGTGGCACTGGGCTGGCGGCTTACTTGGCGCATTTTTCGTATTTACTGCAGCATTTGTCGCACCACGCATTGGCGCTCTGCTGTTTATGGCTCTGGTGCTACTGGGGCAACTGAGCAGCGCAGTGTTTCTCGATCATCAAGGTTGGGTGGGTTACAAAGAGATTCCGATCAACTTCGGCAAAGTTGCCGGATTGCTGCTGGTTTTGAGTGGCATCTGGGTCATTCGCCGCAGCTGAACTTCTACTTTATGCTCAGCACTGCGCGCATAGCGCTCGCCACAGCACAACAGCAAGTGACATAAAGCAGCAGCGCGAGCTAAATACTGCAGTCTCAGCACCCTCTCGGTTATGATGGTGTCAATTGGAATATGTGAGTCAATTATGCGCGCTTTATTATTTACCCTTATTTGCCTATTACACATCCCCGCTTATGCTGGCTTATTTGATCAAGCCAGCACATCAACCAGCAACGTGTTCAATAACAGCAGTGACTTCTTACCTGTTGAGCAAGCCTTTAAAGTCCAGGCGCTGGAAAATTCTGACGGCAGCGTGGCGATTCGTTTTAGTAACGCACAAGGCTATTACCTCTATCGGCACCGTCTATCCTTTAGTACAGACACAGCTGGCGTAAGTTTTGGCGATGCGCAACTGCCTGATGGTATGGCTCGTAGTGATGAGTTTTTTGGTGATATCGAGGCGTATTACGGCACCTTAGATATTACTTTGCCGGTCGATAATCCAGACAATCTGCCTTACACCCTAGACGTTGGTTATCAAGGCTGCGCCGATAAAGGCTTATGCTATCCACCTGAAGTTCACTCCTTTGCACTCAACAGCCCGATCAGCAGCGCGTCATCGGCATGGACGTGGCAAGAAATCGCCTTATTTTTTCTCGCTGGTTTAGGTCTCACCTTCACCCCTTGCGTGCTACCTATGCTGCCAATTCTGACTGGAGTAGTACTGCGCGGCCAGATTGGCGGCACCCGTGGCTTTGCTCTATCCAGCGTGTATGTGGTGTCGATGGCTCTGTGCTTTGCCCTGCTAGGCGCATTAATGGGGATGTTTGGTGCTGAACTGAACATCCAAGCTCGTCTGCAATCACCATGGGTCTTAGTGCCTTTTGCGGCGTTCTTTGCACTGTTTGCTTTAGCAATGTTTGGCCTGTTTGAAATGCGTTTGCCGCAGTTTATCAGCGGACCATTGAATACTTTATCTAGCAAAACCAGTGGCGGCTCTTTACTCGGTGCGGCCTTACTCGGGGTGTTTTCTAGCCTATTAGTCTCGCCTTGCGTCTCGGCACCTTTAGCTGCGGCGTTGCTGTATATCAGCGCCAGCGGTGACGCTGTAGGCGGCGGCCTCAAACTCTTGGCTCTAGGCTTAGGCATGGGCGCACCCTTGGTGTTATTTGCCACTGGCGGCGGCTCAATCCTGCCCAAGTCGGGCGCTTGGATGGTGGCGGTGCGCAACGGTTTTGGTGTAATGCTTTTAGCGGTTGCGTTGTGGCTGCTTGATCGTGTTTTACCTGAGCAAATCACTTTAATGCTGTGGGGAGCGCTAGCAGCTGGAGTTGCCATTCAACTTGGCACTTTAGAGTTCAGCAAAAAATCAACAATACAAAAAATGGCGCAACTGCTTGGTTTAGCTTTACTGATCTATGCACTGTCAGCTTGGGTCGGCGCACTGCAGGGCCAGACCAATCCACTGCAGCCGCTAGGTCAGCCAAACAGCACAAGCGCCGGCGTGTTTAATAACAGCGTCAGCTCGCTCAACAGCAGCGCCCCTGCTTCAGGCCCTGCATGGCAAACCATCACTGCCGTTACTGCTTTGCAAGCGCAACTAGAACAAGCCAAGCAAGCCGGTCAGCCCGCAGTGGTTGATTGGTATGCGGACTGGTGCATCAGCTGCAAAATCATCGAGCGCAATGTACTGGAGCACCCACAGGTACGCGAACTGTTTGCCCAAGGTAACTACCAATTACTGCGTTTGGATATTACTGAGAACACCGCTGAACACCGCGCCCTGCTCAATCAATTCAAACTCTTTGGTCCGCCTGTGATTCAGTTCTTCGCCCCTAATGGTGACGAGCTAGAGCAGTTACGCGTGGTTGGCGAAATAGAGGCTCCAGACTTTATCGAGCGCCTCCAGCGAGCAAAATCACTACTTTAAACCGGTCCAAGGATTTGCTCCGACAGAGCCAAGCGATAACCAGCTGAGCTGCAAGGTAGCACCGTTTAAATCAATAGAGTTATCAGTTAGCCAAGCATTTACCTACAGCGGGACATGCTTGGCTATAGAAGAACATTTCCTAGCGTCCACTGCGTTGACGACTACTCTGGGTCGGCGCGGTTATGCTATATTTCGCAATTACTATATCTGCTACTCAAGGAAATCCCGATGCTACGTTTCTCTTTATTTGTTGCCGCTGGCGTTCTTAGCATTGCCAGCAGCGCTTACGCCAGCAGCCTCATCGCCACCTCGGATTCTATCGGCGCATCGCTGGTCAACACTGTGGATGCTAGCAGTGACGCGACCTCATCCATCGGCGATGACAAAGTCGTACTTGACGCTCGTGATGACGCAGCCAGTTTCGTTGGCAGTGAAGGCAGCATACGCGGCGCTCACTTAGAAGCCGCTCTAACACATATCCGCCAAACTCTACCCAATCTTGAAGCAACTGACATGCAACTGGCAGAGGCAATTCTTGCACGTTGAGTAAAATCCAGGGGTGCATTATCGCAAAACTGCACGCGGGCCTATTGCATACAACGTCATCAGTCTGCAGTGCAGTGTTGCTTGTCGGTTTGCTGCTGCTCAGCGCTCCTATCCAGGCCGCACTGCAACTGCGGCTTGACCAGCCAGACCTGAACGATCAGCAAAGACAGATCACCCTGCAACTGTTGAATAACGCTTTCGATAGTTTGCCCCCGCTAATGATTAAACAGCTTGATCGACAGGTATCTGTGAGCTGGAGCGACAACCTCCCATCGGCGGTTATGGGTCGCGCCACTCCCGGCGGTAAGATAAAACTGAATCGACGCTGGCTGCCAGCCTTGGTGACCGGCCATAGTGAGGGGCTTGCCCCTGACCGCCAGCATGGCACACTTCAGAATGAGCTCAAGGCGACGCTGCTACATGAACTTGGCCACCTCTATGACCAAGGCCGTTTCTGGCCTGCCGCCGAGCGTCAGCTTCTGCAGCGCTGCCGCTCCAGTCAAAAAACCCAAGGCAAGATTGGACTGCCTCGTCAATGCCGCGGGCAAACTGAAAGACGCTTTACACTTAGTGACGCCCCGCGGCTGCTGGATCTGGCCGGCTGGCCGGAACAGGTCGGCCAGCGTGGTCAGCGGGAAACAATCAATCGGCAGCTGGATCGCAGCGTCGACATCTATGAGTTCTATAGCCCGCAGGAATTTGTTGCGGTCAATCTCGAGTATTTTTTGCTAGATCCGGAATACGGCTGCCGCCGCCCCGCACTAAAGACCTTCTTCCACCAGCACTTCGGCTGGGAGCCCTCGCATACAACCGATTGTGCCAGTGCTCTTCCCTACATGAATGCTAGCTTGGATGCGAATCAACCAGCCCTGGGATGGCTTGATCCAGCACGTATTTACCAGGTGCACTACCTGCTGGCCGAGCCAGACCAGACTTGGGCCAGCCGCTGGGGACATAGCATGCTGCGACTGGTAATCTGCGCACCCGGACGACCGCTTAGTCCCGACTGCATGCTGGACCTTGAACACCACTTGGTACTGTCCTACCGCGCCTTCGTGGATGATGTCCAACTGTCGAGTTGGGACGGACTGACCGGCGTTTACCCCTCTCGCCTGTTTATCCTGCCGCTGAACCAAGTGCTCGATGAGTACACCAAAGCCGAGATGCGCAGTCTTAGCTCGGTGCCTTTGAACATGACTAGGGAAGAGCAAATCGGCCTGGCCATTCAAGCCGCCAGCCAACATTGGAGTTATGACGGAAACTATTACTTCGTCAGCAATAACTGCGCAGTGGAAACCCTAAAATTGCTGCGCAGCGGCAGCGATCATCACCAGTTACGCGACCTAGACAGCTACACTCCAACCGGGCTGCTACAGATATTAGAGGCACGCGGTCTGGCCAATTACGCCCCCCTTATAAACCGCGACGAAGCCCTGCGTCAGGGCTATTACTTCGCCTCGTACCGCAATCGCTACGAACAGATGTTTGCAGTAGTACGTGCCAACCTGAACGTACCGCAGAAGAGTATTGATGACTGGCTGGCACTCAGTGCCGATCAGCGCCAAGCATGGCTACCACAAGCCAATCAGCGCGCGGCGGCAGCTTTGCTATTGCTTGAACAGGCGGCACTACGCCAGTACATCCACGTTATTCAGCACGACTTGAAAAAGCGTTATTTGGCCGACGACGGTACTAATGATGGGCTTAGTGAAGCGGGCCGACTGATGCAGGAACTGATAACAGACAGCAGCTTCCTCAGCCGACCGGCAGATCTTCTTAGTGATGGTTACGGGATACCCCAAGCCGCAGAGCGTGACCTACTAGAAAGCTCCGCTAGACAGCGCCACGGCAGCTTGCTTACTACTGCAGACCAGTTGGACAATCGGCTGCGCGCAATGCTTAGCGTAAAACAGCAGCAGGAGCTGGACGGCACCCAACACAATATTGAGCTGCTTAGTGGGCACCTGCGGCAATTGCATCGTGAGGCAGGAGGATTAGTGTTGCCGTAACCTCCCCTTACCAATCCTGATCGCGCAACGTGGCTGGGGTTTTGATCATCGAACTGGGCAGACATCAGCATCCTATTGCCAAACCATCTACGTTCTTATCAGCCGACAATCTAATAGCCCTATTAAAAAGAGAGTATCAACGTGACAGGACATTGCTAGATTGAAAAGATGCTGATTTAAAGACGCTTAGGTTTATTCAGCACGAGCAGCTGTAATCAATCATCATCAAACTGATAACTGCCCGCCGCCAAATTATCAAAACGGGTGTACTTGCCTTGGAAAGCTAAGCGCACAGTACCAATCGGGCCGTTACGTTGCTTACCAATAATCACTTCCGCCACACCTTTGTATTCCGTTTCGGGGTGATACACCTCGTCACGGTAAACAAACATAATCACGTCAGCATCTTGCTCGATCGCTCCTGACTCACGTAAGTCAGAGTTAATAGGACGCTTGTTGGGACGCTGCTCTAGCGAGCGGTTCAACTGAGACAGTGCTACCACTGGGCAGTTAAACTCTTTGGCCAAAGCTTTTAACGATCGAGAAATCTCCGAAATCTCGTTGGTACGGTTTTCTCCACCACTGCCACCAATCTGCATCAATTGCAGGTAGTCGACCATAATTAAACCAATCTCGCCATGCTCACGCGCCAAGCGTCGAGTCCGCGCACGCATATCAGAAGGACTGATACCAGCCGAGTCATCAATAAATAACTTACGCTCTTGCAGTAAATTCACTGCAGAGGTCAGACGCGGCCAATCATCTTCATCAAGACGGCCCGAACGCACTTTAGTTTGGTCAATGCGCCCCAGTGAAGACAGCATCCGCATCACCAAGGATTCCGCCGGCATCTCTAAAGAAAAAACTAAAATAGATTTTTCTGAGCGCATCAATGCGTTTTCGACCAAGTTCATCGCAAAGGTGGTTTTACCCATCGATGGACGACCAGCAACGATAATTAAGTCAGCCGGTTGTAAACCACTGGTTTTTTCATCTAAATCGGTAAAGCCTGTGGAAATACCGGTGATCGCCTCATCACTGTTAAACAGCGTATCAATGGTATCGATGACATTGGCCAGCAACTGATTGAGGCCAACAGGACCGCCAGTTTTTGGTCTTGCTTCGGCGATCTGGAAAATTTTGCGTTCAGCTTCATCAAGAATGTCACTGCCGCTTTTACCTTGCGGTGAGTAAGCACTGTCAGCAATATCATTACTGATACTGATCAACTGACGTAACGTGGCACGCTCACGAATAATTTGCGCATAGGCTTTAATATTGGCTACAGAAGGGGTGTTTTTCGCCAACTCACCTAAGTAAGCCAATCCACCTATCTGACTGAGCTGCCCTTCCTGATCCAGTTGCTCAGATAGGGTGACGACGTCAAAGGGTGCATTACGCTCTGCTAGACGCGCCACAGCACGGAAAATCAGACGGTGATCGTGTCGATAGAAATCGCCATCCGATACCTGATCTAGTACTCGCTCCCAAGCGTTATTATCCAGCATCAAACCGCCCAGCACCGATTGTTCAGCTTCCACTGAATGCGGCGGCACTTTCAGCGCAGCGGTCTCTAAATCATACTGTTGGGGGACGTCAATTTCGCTCATGCAATACACTCAATTTTGTAACCAAGGCTGGATTCTACCTGCTATTAAACAACAAAAGGCACGCATCTATACAGATAACGTGCCTTTTGTACCACCAGTTAACCTGAGTTAACCGATAGGGCGATTAGCCTGCAACTACAATCAATTTGACTGTAGCTTCAACGTCAGTGTGCAAATGCACAGTAACGTCGTATTCGCCAGTCTGGCGAATAGTGCCGTAAGGCAAGCGGATTTCGCTTTTGTTAACAGCAACGCCTGAAGCAGTCAGTGCATCAGCAATATCGTGAGTACCGATAGAACCGAATAACTTGCCTTCGTCACCTGTGTTAGCAGTGATAGTCACTTCCAACTCAGACAATTGAGCAGCACGTACTTCTGCTTCTGCACGCTTCTCGGCAGCAGCTTTTTCAAGCTCCGCACGACGCGCTTCAAAAGCTGCAACGTTTGCTGCAGTTGCAGCCGTTGCTTTGCGTTGTGGCAATAAAAAGTTACGACCGTAACCGGACTTAACATTTACTTTGTCGCCCAGGTCGCCTAAATTTGCGACTTTCTCTAGCAGGATGACTTCCATTTGAGTCTCACCTCTTGAATTTCAACGTTCACCGTTCGCAGCATCAGAATCATTTTTCTGATTCTTTAAGCCACGAAAATCAAAAACACTATCAACAATAGCCAGTACCAATAACAACGGATAAATCAGCTGCGTAAACAGCACTATCGCAACATATAAACCAATCAACCAAAAACTGCCTAAGCGGTATTTAGCGACCAATCCATGCATGATGGCTAAGCCTGTGAACATCAGTGGCACACTGCACAATGGCGTTAAAACTGCAGCCTGTATCCCGAGGCTTGGCGCGAACAACATACCAAACACTAGGGGGAACACTATCACCGCTGGTAGACGCAATCGTTGAAACTCTTGCGCAAACCCACCAGGGTTATATAAAACTGCTTGCCAATAACGCGCAAGTATCACACTGAACACACAAAGCAATTGCAGTACTGCGGCCATCAATCCAGTCAAGACTGGCACAATCAAGCTTTCTAACTGCAGCACCTGCTCAGCCGATAACTGCTCATAAAACCCTGAGAGCATTTTTGGCATTGCCGTGTTGAGCTCTGCAGCTAAACTGGCAAGGGGTTGAGCAAATGCAGCACCCAGCGCCCAAGCAAAAAACACTCCAATCAAAATACTTGCAAGCAAGACTTTTGACCAAGACGACGTTACCCGCAACACCTGTGCTAAACCTAAAGCCCCTAAAACACCTAATAAGGGTCTTGGGTCATCCAGGTAAGCCCACATTAATGCGGGAAGTACAGCCCAAATAATTAAACTAAGTGAATTATTTAAGCCGCGTCGCAACAACACTAAACTTGCAGCTGCAGCGCTGAGCCAAAACATCATTGGCACAACAGCTGCAAAAACCATCACCACGATGGCTTGCACACGCCCACGCATAATAAATTCAGCGAGTCTACGCATGCATTAACCTATCCATTATCCGATACAGCCAAAAATCAATTGTTGTGACTGTCGGTGTATGGCAGCAGAGCTAAAAAGCGCGCGCGTTTGATCGCGGTTGACAATTGGCGCTGATATTTAGCTTTAGTGCCAGTAATACGGCTCGGTACAATCTTGCCAGTTTCTGATACGTAGGCTTTCAATGTATTCAAATCTTTGTAATCGATTTCTTTTACATCTTCAGCTGTGAAACGGCAGAATTTGCGGCGGCGAAAAAAACGTGCCATGACAGTGGCTCCTCAATTAGCTCTAGGATTACTCATCAACATCGTTGTCACTGTCGTCGTCACCGTCTTCATCGGTGTCTTCAGCAGTGTCAGGACGTTCACGACGCTCACGACGCTCGTTACGGTTCTCTTCAGCCTTCAACATCTCAGACTGTTCAGTAACCGCTTCATCGCGACGAATGATCAAGTTGCGCAATACGGCATCGTTGTAGCGGAAACTGTCTTCCAGTTCTGCTAAAGCTTTGCTGCTGCACTCAACGTTGAGCAAGATGTAGTGAGCTTTATGGATATCATCAATTGCGTAAGCTAATTGACGACGGCCCCAGTCTTCTTGACGATGAACTTGACCACCATCTTCTTCGATCAGTTTGGTATAACGCTCAACCATACCGCCGACTTGTTCGCTTTGATCCGGGTGGACCAAGAACACTATTTCGTAATGACGCATAGATGCTCCTTACGGGTTGTAGCCTGCCGCACTCTGCGGTCAGACAAGGAGTGGATAAAATTTGCATGCTACATACCGCTCATGCAGTACCTGCAATGCAAGGGGCGACATTCTAAAGAAGCGCGCCCTGCTAAGCAAGGTAAGTCTAATAAAAGACTGATTTGCGCGCTAAACGGCGCGACTTTTAGGATTCAGACGCTGACGTTGAGCTTCAAACAAGCACACGCCAGTCGCTACTGAAACGTTGAGACTGCTGACACTGCCCTGCATTGGCAAATGCACCAAGTAGTCACAATGCTCGCGGGTTAAGCGACGCATACCAGTGCCTTCTGCACCCATCACGAGAATCAAAGGCCCAGTCATATCTTGCTGATACAAGGTTTGCTCTGCATCACCTGCCGTACCCACCACCCAAAGACCTTTTTGACGCAACTTTTCTAGCGCTCGCGCCAAATTCGTTACAGCGACTAAAGGCACGACTTCCGCAGCACCACAAGCAACTTTACGCACTGTGGAGTTGAGGGTTGCCGATTTATCTTTAGGGATGATCACCGCATGCACGCCTGCTGCATCAGCAGTACGCAAGCACGCGCCAAGGTTATGCGGATCGGTCACGCCATCCAGCACCAACAATAATGGCGGTACTTCTAAGCGATCCAGCAGTTCATCAAGCATTTGCTCGCCCCAGATTTGACTGGGACTCACTTTTGCTAAAACACCTTGATGCACGCCATCAACCTGCTCATCCATCTCGCGACGGCTGATGGTATTGCTTTGCACGCGCGCCTCATCGGCTAAATCGCGCAAAATCTGGATACGTGGATCACTACGACCGTCGGCTAAAATAAGCTGTTTAACACGCTTAGGGTGGTGACGTAGCAAGGCTTCAACCGCATGCACACCATAAACGTTTTCTAGATCACTCATAATGCCCTGCCTTAGTTGACTTACTCACCACTTTCCTTTTGCGACTCTTGGCTTTAGGTTTACTTTTTACTGCCGCATCTGGACTTTTCGCCGAGCTATCACTCTTCGCACCAGCAGCACTCTTAGCTTTACCGCCAGCAGCTTTTTTACCGCCTTTAGCTTGCTGGCCTTTCTTCGGCGCAGACACTGGATGCTTATCGGTGTTAGCACCGGCCTGACTCATTTCAAAGTCAATTTTGCGCTCATCCAGATCAACACGGGCAACAATGACTTCAACCGTATCGCCTAAGCGATAGCTGCGACCACTGCGCTCACCGGTTAAACGGTGGTGCAATGGATCAAACTGGTAGTAATCGCCCGGTAAAGCGGTGACGTGCACCAAACCCTCAACGTAAATATCGGTGAGTTCAACAAACAAACCAAAACCTGTAACCGAGGTGACTACGCCAGCAAAGGTGTCGCCCACACGATCCAACATAAACTCACATTTGAGCCACGTCACTACATCACGGGTCGCTTCATCAGCACGGCGCTCAGTTAACGACACATCCACACCAATCTGCTCTAAGCTCGGCAAATCGTAAGGGTAAATGCGCGCTTTCGGCATTGCGCTGGCACCCACACGCTGCACGTGCTCGGTTTCTTTACGCGAACGAATCACGCTGCGTACTGCGCGATGATTGAGCAAGTCAGCGTAACGACGAATCGGCGAAGTAAAGTGAGTGTAAGCCTCATAATTAAGACCAAAGTGGCCGTTATTATCAGGGCTGTAGACTGCTTGACTTAACGAGCGCAGCATGACGGTTTGGATCAATTGGAAATCAGGACGCTCACGTACCGACTCCAACAACAGTAAGTAATCTTTTGGCGTTGGATCGCCTTTGCCACGATTGAGGGTCAGACCCAGCTCAGTTAAGAAGCCGCGTAACTTTTCTAATTTCTCCGCAGGCGGGCCATCATGCACACGGTACAAGCCATCCATCTCGTGATCTTGTAAAAAGCTCGCCATCGCGACGTTAGCGCAGAGCATGCACTCTTCAATCAGTTTGTGCGCATCATTACGCTCAGTCGGTAAAATCTCAGCGATTTTACGATCTTGGCCAAACACTATACGGGTTTCACGGGTTTCAAAGTCAATGGCACCACGCACATGGCGTTGTTTCTGCAGTGCTTTGTACACCGCATACAACTGTTTTAGGTCACCCGCAATGCTCGCGTGCTCCGCCAACAACTGTTTACCTTCAGCGCTGCGCGGACGCTCTAGCATGGCACTGACGGCATCATAGGTCAGGCGTGCATGGGACTGAATCACTGCCTCATAAAACTGATAGCCGATCATTTTTCCAGAACGCGCCAAGGTAATCTCACAGACCATCGCTAAGCGATCGACATGCGGATTCAGTGAACACAGTCCATTGGACAGCTCTTCTGGCAGCATCGGAATCACGCGCTCAGGGAAGTACACTGAGTTACCGCGAATCATCGCCTCAGCATCGAGAGCAGAATCGACTTTTACGTAATGTGAAACATCAGCAATCGCTACATACAAACGCCAGCCGCCAGTGACTAACTGCGTAGCACTACCACTGCGTGGTTCGCAATAGACCGCATCATCAAAGTCACGCGCATCTGCACCATCAATGGTAACGAACGGCAAATGGCGTAAATCAACGCGCTTTTCTTTATCTTTCTCTTCCACTTCCGACTTAAAACGCTTGGCATCTTTAAGCACCGCGTCAGGCCAAACATTTGGAATATCATAGTTACGCAACGCCACTTCAATTTCCATGCCAGGCGCCATGTATTCACCTAACACTTCAACGATATTGCCTTGCGCTTGAAAACGTGAGGTTGGCCAGTGGGTAATCGCCACTTCAACCAACTGCCCTACTTGCGCGCCACCGGAACGGCCTGGGCTGATTAAGACTTCTTGCTGCATTTTTTTGTTGTCGGGCAAGACAAAGCCAATGCCGTTTTCTTCGTTATAACGACCAACAATCGACTCATGCGCACGCATCACCACTTCAGCAATCGCACCTTCACGACGACCACGCTTATCAAAGCCCACCACGCGAGCTAAAGCACGGTCACCATCAAAGACTAAACGCATCTGTGTGGGGCTTAGAAATAAATCATCACCGCCAGCATCTGGAATTAAAAAACCAAAGCCATCGCGGTGACCACTGACACGTCCTACCACTAAGTCCAGTTTATCTACCGGTGCATACGCACCACGGCGGGTATATACCACTTGCGCATCACGCTCCATTGCGCGTAAGCGACGGCGTAACGCTTCGATATCTTCTTCTGTTGTTAAACCAAATTCCGCTGCCAATTGCTCACGGGCTGCAGGCGCACCGCGCTCGGCCAAGTGATGTAAAATCAGCTCTCTGCTAGGAATAGGATTGTCGTATTTTTCCGCTTCGCGCGCGGCCTCAGGGTCGAGGGATTGCCAATCGGCTGTCAAATTAAATTCACCTTACTTTTTAAAAATAGATGGTGAAATGAATAATTGTTCAGTTCACCGTATTGCGCCTCTAATTTAACAGATTTTTTAGCGCTCGGGGGTTTACAAGATCTTTTATCGGCCGTATAGTTCGCGACCACAACGTTATGTGATTGACGTTGTACCATGGAAACAATGCAAATGTATTGCTTTCAGTGCCCAGATGGTGGAATTGGTAGACACGCTAGCTTCAGGTGCTAGTGCTCGCAAGGGCGTGAAAGTTCGAGTCTTTTTCTGGGCACCAATTATAACAGTAAAGCCTAATACGCTTTACTGACTAGAAACCCGCTTAGGCGGGTTTTTTAATGTCTAAAAAACAGCAAACTGCAGCTTTTAACACTGCAACCCTCTTATGCTCCGTTACTTATATGCTACTTGCTATGACAGCACTCAATAGCGTGATTGCGCCAATAAAAACGCCAGCTAATATCGCCGCCAGGCCCAGTGACACCGCCATCTGATACCAACCGCTACGCTTCGACTCAAGCTTTTGAATAAACACGATAAAGCTCACGGCAAATAATACCGCGCTGTAGGGCATGATAAATGGCAGAATTTCCGGATTAACCACGCGCGCCACATAACTTGGCACCGAAGCGAGCAAAAACACCACGCCCGATAAACCTGCCACTTTGAGCATGGTGACCAGCGGCCGTGAAATACGTCGATCGTTCTGCTTAGCAAGCAAGGCCAGTATTAACCAGCCTGCCAAGACAACGAAAACCAGCGTAGCGCAAGCCCAAAAAATTGTTACAGGGGTAATGGCTAACATGCATATCCTTAAAATAGTTATTACGCTCAATCAAGCCAGCAGCGCAGTATTCACCGCAACGGTCACTCAAGCGCTTAAAAAAATCAAACTACAGTATAGCGATGCTCTCATTGAAACACATGCAATCTAGGTCAATACTCAGCACATCTCCGCAGACTAGCTGAGCGCTTGCCAAATCAAACGCAATGCCAAGGCCGTCAGCAACCAATTAAAAATAAGCGCAAAGCGTCGATCCGAAGTTTGACTCAGCAAACCTAAACCTAATTTTGTACCGACCACACCAGCGATAATCATCATTAAAGCCAGCCCCAGCCAATCATAAAAAACAAAACCAGCAAGACTGTACACCAAAGCCTTTGGTGCATGTTGCAAGGTCATTACTGCCGCAAAGGTCGCCACAGTGGCTTGGCGCTGACCTTGCTGTTGCTGTTTAATAAAGGCGGCCACCAAAGGCCCAGTAGCCCCAACAAAGTGACTCAGAAAAGTGCTCAAAGCAGCTGCCAAAAATGTCCCAATAGCGCCAGTAGCAACAGCTGGAATCGCAGGCCCCCAACACAGCAGCAGAATAAAACTAGCGATGCTTAACTGCAGTAACTCAGGCGGCAACTCAACCAATAATGCGCTGGCCAGCAGCGCACCCAGCAACACTCCAGGCGCAAACCAATACAAGGTTTGCCAACGAATATGTTGAGCGGTAAATGCTGCACGATTCGCATTAGAACCCAACTGCACCAAACCATGCAGCGGAATGATCGCTGCCGCTGGCAGCAGCATACTCATAATGGCTAAGAGCAATACACCACCGCCAATACCAAAGGCAGCGGTCATGGCCGAGGTCAAGCAGGCGCTGACTATCAGCATGAGCACCGCCCAAATAGGTAAGTCAGGCGGCACTAACCATGCCAGCAGAGACTCCATCAGCACGTCTCGCACTGATGCAATGCGCTCATCAGTGCTGCGCTACAGCAGAATCTGAGCACGACAATCAACCCTTCTCTCGGTGAAATGTCTTATCGGCTTCAGCAAAGCGTGCGATCATCGCAACACTCGGCCCTTTACCTAAGACACTGACCAGGTAAATCGCCACAGTAGCAAACGCAAAGCCTGGAATGATCTCATACAAATCAATGCCGCTATATTGCTTCCACACTACCACTGTTAATGCGCCAACTATCATTCCCGCTAAAGCGCCATTACGAGTCATACCGCGCCAAGTCACTGACAACAACACCACCGGACCAAAGGCCGCACCAAACCCTGCCCACGCATAAGACACTAAATCAAGCACTTTGCTGTTTTGATCTGAAGCGAGGTAAATCGCTAACAAAGCAATTGACAGCACCATCAAACGACCGACCCACACCAGCTCTTGCTGGGAAGCATTTTTACGTAAAAAACCTTTATAAAAATCTTCAGTAATGGCGCTAGAGCTGACCAATAACTGACAGCTTAGGGTGCTCATCACAGCAGCCAACACGCCAGCCAGAATAACCCCAGCAACCCATGGGTTAAAAAGTAATTTAGCCAGCTCCATAAACACGCGCTCACTGTTGCCATCCACTGCTGCAGCCAGCTCGGGATGCTGTGCGAAGTAGGCAATACCGAAAAAGCCTACCGCGACCGCACCACCCAAGGTCAACACCATCCAAGCAATACTGATGCGGCGCGCATTGGGCATACTGGCCGATGACTTAACCGCCATAAAGCGCACTAAAATATGCGGCTGACCAAAATAACCGAGTCCCCAGCCCAACAATGAGACAATGGCCATAAAAGACAGGCCGTGGAACATATTAAACGCCGTAGGCTTAACCCGCTCAATGGTCGCCAACGCCTCACTTACATCACCTAATGCCAGGATGACAAAAAGTGGGGTAATCAACAGGGCAAAAATCATCAAGGTGGCTTGCACAGTATCAGTCCAACTGACCGCTAAGAAACCACCAATAAACACATAGAGCACCGTAGCTGCCGCGCCGACCCATAGCGCTACGCCGTACTCCAAAGCAAAGGTGCTTTCAAATAAACGCGCTGCGGCCACAACCCCAGAGGCACAGTAGAGCGTAAAGAACAGTAAAATAATCGCGGCAGAAATAATCCGTAAAATTCGACTGGTATCTTCAAAGCGATGAGTAAAATAATCCGGCAAAGTCAATGCATTATTGTTGTATTCGGTATGCACACGCAGACGTCCAGCAACAAATAACCAGTTGATCCATGCACCGGTTACCAAACCAATGGCAATCCAGCTCTCAGATAAACCCGCGACAAAGATAGCGCCCGGCAACCCCATCAACAACCAGCCGCTCATATCGGATGCACCAGCCGACATCGCCGTAACAAAACTACCTAAACTGCGCCCACCCAAGATGTAATCCGAGAAGTTCTTGGTTGAACGCCAAGCCCACAAACCGATGCCCAACATTAAGGCGATATACACTGCAAATGTCACTAATGTCGGTGTGGAAACACCCATAAAAAAGTCCTCGGCGATTGCCCTACAGCACACAAAGATACACGCCACACGATCAGTGCCATGCGACTGCTTAGCTGAGTTAAAAATTAAACACACATTCTAGCTTTAAAGGCACTTTAGGGTCACCCCTGAAGTCTTGCGGCTCACTATTTACAGCCCTAAAGAGCAAGACCGCCCCATAACGGCACACTGGCTCACCGGCGTTGAAAGCCGTGATTGACAATTTTTTCTATAAAAAAAAGCCGCACAAGGCGGCTTTTTTCAACACAACCCGCTTAGGCTTGTGGCGCATTCTCAAGCTTTGCAGCAGCAACATCTTTAATCGACAGCTTGATACGACCACGGTTATCAACGTCCAGAACCACAACGTCAACCATTTCGCCTTCAGTCAATATATCGGTGACTTTCTCAACACGAGCATCACTCAACATAGAGATATGCACTAAGCCGTCTTTACCTGGCAGGATGTTAATAAACGCACCAAAATCAACGATACGCTCAACTTTACCATGGTAGATCTTACCAATTTCAGCTTCTGCAGTGATGCTCAGAACGCGCTCACGTGCAGCTTCTGCAGCCTCTTTAGTAGAACCAAAGATTTTAATTGAACCGTCATCTTCGATATCAATGGATGCTTCAGTTTCTTCACAGATGGCACGGATGGTTGCACCACCTTTACCAATCACGTCACGGATTTTGTCCGCATCAATTTTCATCGCAATCATAGTCGGCGCATTGTCCGACAGCTCAGTGCGTGAAACAGGCAATACTTGATTCATTTGCTCAAGGATATTGATACGCGCTGCGTGCGCTTGGTTTAGCGCAATCTCCATGATTTCTTCGGTGATGCCTTGGATTTTAATGTCCATTTGCAGTGCAGTAACGCCTTTTGCAGTACCTGCTACTTTAAAGTCCATGTCACCTAAGTGATCTTCGTCACCTAAAATATCGGTTAAAACAGCAAATTTATCGCCCTCTTTAACCAACCCCATGGCAATACCAGCCACTGGGGCTTGCATTGGTACGCCAGCGTCCATCAGTGCTAATGAAGCGCCACAGACTGAAGCCATTGAGCTTGAACCGTTGGATTCAGTGATTTCTGATACCACACGGATGGTGTACGGGAAATCATCCGCCTTAGGTAGCATCGCAGCGATACTACGACGCGCTAAACGACCGTGCCCGATCTCACGACGACCGGTTGCGCCCATACGACCACACTCACCTACAGAATAAGGCGGGAAGTTGTAATGCAGCATAAATGAATCACGTTTTTCACCCTCTAAGGTGTCAAGCAACTGTGCATCACGAGCAGTACCCAAAGTGGCAACCACTAAAGCTTGGGTTTCACCACGGGTGAACAAGGCTGAGCCGTGGGTTTTATCCAATACGCCCACTTCAATCGCCAGTGGACGCACTGTGCTATTGTCGCGACCATCAATACGTGGTTTACCGTTAACGATATTCTCACGCACGATACGGTATTCAATTTCACCAAAGGCTTCTTTAACTTCTGCAGCCGTTGGGCCTTCACCCTCGACTTGGCTGGCCAGCGCCGCAACCGCTTGCTCACGGATCTCGCCTAAACGGGCATAGCGATCCAGTTTAATGGTGATGGTGTAAGCTTCTGAAATTGCCGCACCGAACTGGCTGCGAATCGCCGTTGACAATGCTGTATTTTCAGCTTCTGGCTGCCAATCCCATGTTGGCTTTCCTGCTTCTGCGGCCAGTTCTTTAATAGCATTGATCACGACTTGGAACTCTTCGTGCGCAAACAGTACTGCACCCAGCATTTGATCTTCAGTCAGCTCTTGTGCTTCAGACTCAACCATCAATACAGCATCTTGCGTACCAGCAACCACCATGTCGAGGCAGGACGCTTCCTGCTGCTCATAGGTTGGGTTAATTAAGTAGCCCGTTTCTGGATGGAAGGCAACGCGCGCAGCACCGACTGGACCATTAAATGGGATCCCAGAAATAGCTAATGCGGCAGAGGTACCGATCATTGCGGCGATGTCTGGATCAGTTTTTTTGCTGGTTGAAACAACGGTACAAACAACCTGTACTTCGTTATTGAAACCTTCTGGGAACAGCGGACGAATCGGACGGTCGATCAATCGCGAAGTCAGGGTTTCTTTTTCGGATGGACGCGCTTCACGCTTGAAGAAACCACCTGGAATTTTACCTGCAGCATAGGTTTTTTCTTGATAATGCACAGATAAAGGGAAAAAGTCTTTGCTTGGGTCGGCTTTCTTAGCACCAACGACAGTACACAACACAGTGACATCATTATTGACGCTAACCAGTACTGCACCTGTGGCTTGGCGTGCAATACGGCCTGTTTCTAAAGTAATGGTGGATTCACCAAATTGGAACGTTTTAATAACCGGATTCACGGTATTTTCCTTCTCTTTGTTGACTTGGGGGAAACAGCTAAGAGCATGGGTATCGGCCCATTTATCTCCTAAAAAGCGAAAAGCTGGAAGCCCAAAGCATCGCGTAAATATTTTTACGCATGATGCCCCAGACTCCCAGCTTCACGTTATGGGTAACGTCTTAACGACGTAATCCCAGACGACCGATTAAAGTCGTGTAACGACCTAGATCTTTACCTTTAAGGTAATCCAGCAACTTACGACGCTGGTTTACCATGCGGATCAAACCACGACGGGAGTGGTGATCTTTTTTATTGTCTTTAAAGTGACCTTGCAGCTTGTTGATGTTAAAGGTCAAAAGTGCAACTTGCACTTCTGGAGAACCTGTATCACCTTCAGCTTGCTTGTAGTCATTTACGATCTGGGCTTTATCTTCAACGCTAAGTGCCATGATGGGCTCCTAATATGGACAGGCCGGGATATTCCCGTGCAAATAAAATAGGTATGACCATGCCTGCCAACAGCCTACCTGATGATTTTTTCAGTCACATTTAAGTGCGCTGAAAAAACTGACTCATTGTGACCGAATTAGCCGTCTGGGTGCAACCATTCCATCATCATCTATCTCACCCACACCGATAAATTCATCGTTATGGTTATACACTCGGGTTAAGCCGTCCAGTGGTGTGTTTTGTGCTCGTACGGGTTGACCGTTAAGCCAGAAAAAACTACTGTGCTCAGTTAAGCGCACAATCGGCCAATCTTGCAGCCCACTATCCACCGCAATCATAAACGCATCCAGTGCTTCAGCACCGCCCTCTTCATGCGCACGTTCAAGCTCTGCAAGGGTCACCGCATGAGTCAAATCGAACGGACCTGCCTCAGTACGGCGCAATTGCGCCACATGAGCGCCACAACCTAATACAGCACCGATGTCTTCAACTAGGCTACGAATGTAAGTGCCTTTGCTGCACGCCACCCGAATGCGCGCCTGCGTGCCCTCAAATGACAGCAATTCAAGCTCACTAATGGTGACGGTGCGTGCAGGACGATCAACAGTGAGACCCGCCCTAGCTAATTTATATAATGGCTGCCCATCTTTCTTCAGCGCCGAATACATGGGAGGGATTTGCTCAATTACGCCTCGAAACTGTGGTAACACCGCTTCAATATCAGCGGCAGAGACATTCACCTCTTTAGTTTCCAGCACTTCACCTTCGGCATCAGCGGTATTGGTAGTCACACCAAGCTGCATAGTTGCTTCATACACCTTGTCAGCATCAAGCAAATAACGCGAAAACTTAGTCGCTTCACCAAAGCACAACGGCAATACGCCTGTGGCTAAAGGATCAAGGCTGCCTGTATGCCCCCCTTTATCCGCGTTAAGTAGCCAGCGTACTTTTTGTAAAGCACCATTGGAGCTAAAACCGTAAGGCTTATCAAAAATAATAATGCCACTGACACTGCGACGCTTGCGCTTGACCTGCTGCACCACCTGATTACTCTCCGTCTAACTCAGTATTACGCTGATCTGCAGATACCGCCTGCTCAATCAAAGCTGACAAATATGCACCACGTGTGATGCTTTCATCATAATGAAAGTGCAAAGACGGCACGCTGCGCAGCTTCATCGCTTTACCCAGTAACATTCTTAAGTAACCAGCCGTATCTTTGAGCACGTTAAGGTTTTCTTTAATCACTTCAGGCGAGTTATCACCCATCACAGTGATAAACACTTTGGCGTGACCAATATCACGACTCACATCAACGCCCGTGATAGTGATTAAGCCTAAACGTGGATCTTTAATTTCTTGCGGGATCAGAATCGCCAGCTCGCGCTGAATCTGATCGCCAATGCGTTGGGTGCGACTGTATTGTTTCGCCATAGCATTCACCTTGCGCTGCCAATAGCAGCTTTTGTACTAATCCATATAAACAGCAAACGGCAAGTTCAATTAGGTGGATTATCTATCCCACCCATTGCACTTGCCGTTGCCTATACGACTACGAATTACAGAGTACGTGCGACCTGGACTTTCTCGAACACCTCGATTTTGTCACCAACCTTCACGTCATTGTAACTCTTCACGCCAATACCGCATTCCATACCCGCTCGCACTTCGCTGACGTCATCTTTAAAGCGGCGAAGCGATTCCAGCTCACCTTCAAAAATAACCACGTCATCACGTAGCACACGAATCGGACGGTTACGGTGCACTAAACCTTCAGTGACCATGCAACCTGCAACAGCGCCTAACTTAGGTGAGCGGAAGACTTCACGCACTTCAGCAATACCCAGGATATTTTCACGTACATCACTGCCCAACATACCCGAAAGCGCCTTTTTGACGTCTTCGATGATGTCGTAAATGATGTTGTAGTAACGCATGTCGAGGCCTTCTTGCTCAACGATTTTACGCGCACCAGCATCAGCACGCACGTTGAAACCAAAGATCACAGCATTGGAAGCCAAGGCAAGGTTTGCATCACTTTCAGTGATACCACCTACACCACCGGCAACAACACAAACTTGTACTTCATCATTACCCAGCTCAGATAATGAACCACGTAACGCTTCTAGCGTACCGCGCACGTCTGCCTTGATAACGATGTTCAGCGTTTTCTTCTCTTCCTGCCCCATATTCTCGAACATATTTTCGAGTTTACCAGCATGGGCACGGGCCAATTTAACTTCTCTGAACTTGCCTTGACGGAATAGAGCAACTTCGCGAGCTTTACGCTCGTCAACCACTACAGTCACTTCATCACCCGCTTCAGGCGTGCCATCAAGACCTAAGATCTCAACAGGAATGGATGGCCCGGCTTCCTTAATTGCCTGGCCATTTTCGTCCATCATGGCACGCACACGGCCAAAGTTAACGCCAACTAAAACCATATCGCCTTGACGTAAAGTACCGTTTTGCACAAGCACAGAGGCGACAGGGCCACGGCCTTTATCAAGGCGCGACTCAATCACCACACCGCGACCCGGAGCCGATGGTGTCGCACTGAGCTCAAGCACTTCAGCTTGCAGCAAAACAGATTCCAGTAGGGTATCAATACCTGTACCCACTTTCGCTGACACGTGAACAAACTGCGTATCACCACCCCATTCTTCTGGAATCACATCATGCGCGGCAAGGTCATTTTTAATACGGTCTGGATCAGCTTCTGGCTTATCAATTTTGTTTACCGCAACAATCAAGGGTACCCCAGCGGCTTTAGCATGCTGAATACCTTCAATGGTTTGCGGCATCACGCCATCATCAGCCGCAACCACTAGAATCACGATATCAGTGGCTTGCGCACCACGTGCACGCATGGCGGTAAACGCCGCGTGACCAGGTGTATCAAGGAAAGTGATCATGCCACCTTCAGTTTTCACGTGATACGCACCAATATGCTGAGTGATACCACCCGCTTCACCAGTGGCCACCTTGGCCCGACGAATATAGTCGAGTAAAGATGTTTTACCATGGTCAACGTGCCCCATCACTGTAACAACAGGCGCACGGTGGAAGGATTGGCCATCATCAATTTTCAATGATTCAGCAAATTGCTCTTCAATCAAGTTGTCGCTAACGCGAGTCACACGGTGCCCCAGCTCTTCCGCAACCAAGACAGCAGTGTCTTGGTCAAGCACTTGGTTAATGGTGACAGGAGAGCCAAGCTTAAACATAAACTTAACCACTTCCACGCCTTTAACGGACATTTGTGCAGCTAACTCAGCAACCGTAATGGTTTCGCCGATTTGCACGTCACGTATAACTGGACCGGCTGGGCTGGTAAAGCCATGCTGATTTGTACGTTTTTTGCTTTTACTACGATTACGTCCACCCCGTCGCGCTTGCTCATCATCATCATCACGAACCACTTTAGCTTTCGCAGCAGGACGTGGAGCAGCCGCTTTACGATCGCGACGATCATCATCTTCAGTACGTTTGGCCGGACGACGAGCTTCTTCTTTCTTGCGCTCAGGTGCCGGTGTAACGACGTCGACCACAGGCAGCGTAATGTCGATAGGCGCTTCGGGCGCTTCTGCAGCAACTGGCTTTGAAGCTGGTGCGGCAACAGGTGCCGGTTTTTCAACAATCGGCGCAGCAACAGGTTCGATTGCTTTAGGCTCTGGCTCTTGAGCTTTTTGCTCAGCCTTTAACTTGGCAAGATCTTTTTGTTTTTCAGCCTCAATTTCTTCAGGGCTGCGTTTTACGAAAGTTTTCTTTTTACGTACTTCAACACTGATCGTTTTGCTACCAGGGGCGCGTAACGTTGTGGTGGTTTTGCGCTGCAAAGTAATTTTCTTAGCGCCATCGGCTTTACTGCCGGCACCTTTTTCTAAAAACGTCAAAAGTGTTTGTTTTTCAGTATCACTTACTTTTTGGTCTGCACTTGTGTGCGCAAGACCTGCCTCATGCATTTGTTGCAATAGGCGTTCTACTGGCGTGTTAACTGCTTTAGCCAGTTCTTTCACCGTGACTTGCGTCATGAACTTCTCTCCTCAAGCCGCAATGTGCTTATTCAAACCAGTGGGCGCGGGCGGCCATGATCAGCTTGCCGGCACGATCTTCAGTCATGCCTTCGATGTCGAGCAAATCATCAATAGACTGCTCAGCGAGATCTTCGCGACAGAGCACTCCACGAACAGCCAGCTCTACAGCCAGCTCTTTACTCATGCCCGTTAAGTCGAGCAAATCTTGTTGCGGCTGAACACCAGCCAATTTTTCTTCTGTAGCAATTGCACGGGACAACAGACAGTTTTTGGCACGGGTGCGAAGCTCATTGACCAAGTCTTCATCAAAGTCATCAATATTGAGCATCTCTTCCATCGGCACATAGGCCACTTCGTCCAAACTACTGAAGCCTTCGTCAACCAGAACTTGCGCTAGATCTTCGTCGATCTCAAGATCACGGACAAATAACTGCACAATGTCGCCAGTCTCTTCTTGCTGACGGGCCTGAATTTCTTCTTGGCTCATCACATTTAAAGTCCAGCCAGTCAGCTGTGAAGCAAGACGTACGTTTTGTCCGCCACGACCAATGGCTTGCGCGAGGTTTTCTTCGGCCACCGCAATATCCATCGTATGGGTATCTTCATCAACGATGATAGCCACAACTTCCGCCGGTGACATCGCACTAATGACAAACTGCGCAGGGTTTTCATCCCACAGCACAATATCAACACGCTCACCACCTAACTCACCAGAGACCGCTTGCACGCGTGAGCCACGCATACCAATACAAGCACCCTGCGGATCAATACGCTTATCTTTCGAGCGTACGGCTATTTTAGCACGCGAGCCTGGGTCACGGGCAGCGGCCATAATTTCGATTAAACCTTCAGAGATTTCTGGAACTTCAATATTAAACAGCTCCATAATCATTTCTGGCGCAGTGCGTGATAGCACGAGCTGCGGCCCACGATTTTCTGAGCGAATGTCTTGCAACAGCGCACGCACACGGGCGCCAACCCGGAAGGTCTCACGCGGAATGATATCTTCACGGGCTAAAATAGCTTCAGCGTTGTTACCTAGATCGACAATAATATTATCGCGAGTAACCTTCTTCACCGTACCAAAGATAATTTGACCAAGCTTACTGCGATACGCTTCGACAATTTGCGCACGCTCAGCCTCACGCACTTTTTGCACGATCACTTGTTTGGCCGTTTGTGCAGCAATACGGCCAAAAGCAATGGATTCGACTTTTTCTTCTAGCACATCACCAACAGATGGATTATCCATACGCTTTTCAGCCATATCGATGGTCATCTGATGTGCAGGGTCATCAAAATCGGCCTCTTCAACCACTGTCCAGCGACGGAAGGTTTCATAACTACCTGTTTGTCGATCAATCACAACACGCAGATCAACTTCATCTTCGTAGTTTTTCTTGGTAGCCGTTGCCAATGCCAACTCCAGGGCTTCAAAAATCACCGCTGGCGGAACGCCTTTTTCGTTAGAGACTGATTCAACAACCAGTAAAATTTCTTTGCTCATCGCATGCCTCGCCTTTCGCAAACTATAAAAGTCGCGGAGTCCGTATTCTTATTCAAAGTTCGGAAGTATGTTCGCTTTTTCAATCAGATCGATTGGCAACAGGTACTCGTACTCATCCACCTGAATAACCACATCTTGATCTTCGACTGATCGAATCAGCCCTTGGAAATTGCGGCGTTCTTCCACTGGAGAACGTAATCTAATTTTCACTTGCTCACCCACAAACTCAGCAAACTGCGCCAAAGTAAAGAGCGGGCGATCCATTCCTGGAGAAGAAACTTCAAGCGTATATTCAGAACTGATTGGATCTTCAACATCCATAACAGCACTAAGCTGACGACTCACTGTTTCACAATCTTCGATCACAATTCCTTTTTCATGATCAATATAAACTCGCAGCACTGAATGACGGCCTTGAGAAATATACTCAATACCCCAGCACCTATAACCTAACGCTTCGATCACCGGCGTCAATATGTTCTGCAACTGTTCCAGCTTGCTCGTCATCCGACCTCCAATGCACGCTGTAGAAATGAAAAATGGGCATAACGCCCATCCAAAATTTAAAAATATTTCTGTGCGACCTAACAAAAAGCCCCTTACAAGGGGCTTTTAGAAGCAATCTGTCACGTCCACTTGCGCAATCACAAGTGTAAAGCATAACGTGAGGCCGAATAATACAGCCACAACCTGCTTCAGTCAAGCAGACTACAAACAAGATCGCCTGCATACAGCAGGCGATCTTGTAATATTGGTACCGAGAAGGGGACTCGAACCCCTACAGCCTATGGCCACTACCACCTCAAGGTAGCGTGTCTACCAATTCCACCACCTCGGCAAAATCAATCTACAGCAGGTACATCACTTTCTGTTGCTTCAGTCGCTTTGCTTTCAACTTGAGGAATGTCTTCCAGCAAAGGTTGCGCCTGAGGCTTCACTTCCAATACTGCAGGATCAGGTAAACCTAACTCAGTAATGGTTACAGCACGGTCTTTAGCGTAAAACGCCAAGCCCAAGCTTGTTGCAAAAAACACAGCTGCTAACACAGCTGTAAAACGACTCAAAAAACTACTTGAACCTTGCGATCCAAAAACAGTACCTGAAGCGCCCGAACCAAATGAAGCACCAGCGTCTGCGCCCTTGCCCTGCTGAATCAGAACAAAACCTACAACACCAATCGCAACCACCAAATGCACAATAATTATGACTGTTTCCAGCATTTTAGTTTCCCGCAGCGCGACAGATCGCACTAAATTCATCTGCATTGAGGGAGGCTCCGCCTACTAACCCCCCATCGATATCTGCTTGAGCAAACAACTCAGCAGCATTAGCGGCTTTAACACTGCCACCGTAAATAATACGTAACTCTTGGGCAATTGACGCGCTGTATTTTGCCACATGTGCACGTATTTGTGCATGTATTTCTTGCGCTTGCTCTGGGGAGGCTGTTAATCCGGTACCTATAGCCCAAATGGGCTCATAAGCAATTACCGCATTACGCAGCACATCAACACCTAATTCAAGCAGTATTGCATCAACCTGTCTTTGTACAGTAAGCAAAGCCAAACCTGCTTCACGCTCTGCAAGCGTTTCACCGACACAAAGAATGGGAGTTAACCCTGCACTTTGAGCTGCAATAAACTTGCGGCATATTACACCATCATTTTCTTCTTGCAACTGTCTTCTTTCAGAATGCCCCACAATTACCATGGAGCAACCTAAATCCTGCAGCTGTAACGCAGAGGTTTCGCCAGTCAGCGCCCCCTCTTCCATCTGCACCGCACAGTCTTGCGAACCAACAACAATAGCGCAATCAGCCACAGCAGCAAGGACAGTTTGCAAGTAAATCAAACCCGGGAAAATTGCAACATCAACGTCAGCAGGCATAGCTTGTACTGATAGTTCAGTAACCAGCTTAGCGATACTGCCGCGAGTGCCATGCATTTTCCAATTACCAGCTACCAATGGGCGACGCATGTCGTACCTCTTCGCTCAAAGTGGGCGCAGATATTACTCAAGCGCATAAAAACATGCAAGCAGAATCAAGCACATACTGTTTTAACAACATCAGCCAAGTGCTGTGCATGGCGCATCACCACAGACTCATCATCACCTTCAACCATTACTCGCACCAAAGGCTCGGTACCTGATTTGCGCAATAAAACGCGCCCACGCCCAGCCATTGCCGTAGTGACTTCATCACACGCCGCTTGCACTTGCGGATGCGTAACAGGATCAGCATCCCCCGTAAAACGCACATTAATCAGCACTTGTGGTAGTTTCTGCCAAGCCAAACGCTCTTTCGCTAGACTTTGACCACGACGACGCAAAGCCAATAACACCTGCAACGCTGCAATAATCGCATCCCCTGTGGTGGCATGCTGCGCACAGAGAATATGCCCTGAGTTTTCTCCACCAAGCACCCATTGCCGCTCTTGCATTTCTGCCATCACATAACGGTCACCCACTTTAGCGCGAACAAAGGGTATTGCACGCTCTTTTAGCGCCAGCTCAAGCCCCAGATTACTCATCAAAGTGCCGACTACACCGGTTCCTTCCGGCAAACGATCACGTTCTTGAATGTCAGTTGCTATGATATATAACAAATCATCGCCATCGACGATGGCGCCGGTATGATCGACCATTTGCACACGGTCGCCATCACCATCAAAAGCGATGCCCAGGTCGGCACCATGCTCGACCACAGCCTTTTGTAAAGCCCCTAAACTCGTTGAACCGACGCCTGCATTGATATTCAAACCATCAGGATGAGCTGCGGTCGTGATCACCTGCGCACCGAGCTCACTAAATACATTAGGAGCCACTTTATAAGTAGCACCATGGGCGCAATCAAGGACAATTTTTAAACCGGCAAAACTGGTACTGGTTGGCACACTACTTTTGCAAAACTCAATATAACGTCCCGCGGCATCGTTGATCCGTGACGCCTTACCAAGCTGTTCTGACTCAACCACAGTCATTGGCATATCGAGCAATTCTTCAATCATTAATTCCAGCGAGTCGGGTAATTTCGTACCGCCACCGGAGAAGAACTTAATGCCGTTATCATAATGAGGATTATGCGATGCGCTGATCACAATACCCGCGTCGGCCTGAAATGTACGGGTGAGATAGGCTACCGCAGGCGTTGGCATGGGACCAAGCAACATCACATCGGCACCTGCGGCGGACAAACCGGCTTGCAGCGCCGATTCAAACATGTAACCGGAAATACGCGTATCTTTACCAATTAAAATACGGCATTTACCTTGCTTACGAAATGCCATACCTGCTGCCCAGCCTAGCTTTAGCATGAACTCAGGAGTGATTGGTGCAGTGCCTACGCGACCACGAATACCATCCGTGCCAAAGTATTTTTTTGTCATTGCTTTATTGTTCCTTTGCAGCATCTTGTACCGCATTGTAGATTTTCAATGCATCCATGGTCGCCGCCACATCATGCACCCGTAAAATTTTAGCTCCGCGCTCTAGCGCCATAACGGCCAAAGCTAAACTGCCATATAAACGCTGATCAACAGGCCGCTGTAAAATGTTGCCGATCATGCTTTTTCGAGATACGCCCACCAAAAGCGGCCGCTGCAAGCTTTGCAACTCCGGCAAGCGCTTAAATAATTCATAATTATGCTGGGTATTTTTGGCAAATCCAAAGCCAGGATCAAGAATAATGCGCTCCACAGCAATGCCAGCAGCAACACAAGCACTGATGCGCTCCTGCAAGAAGCCCTTGACCTCAGCAGCAACATCCACGTAATGCGGCGCATCCTGCATGGTCTGAGGTTCACCACGCATATGCATTAAACAAACAGGCAAATGCGTTGCTGCAGCCGCATCTAAAGCACCATCACGTTGCAACGAACGCACATCATTAATCAATCCTGCGCCGAGACGGGCTGACTCACGAATCACTGCAGGCGTGGACGTATCTACTGAAATAATCACATCGCACTCAGCAGCAAGCCTCTCAATCAATGGTGCAACCCGATCAAGCTCTTGCTGTGCACTGACAATAGCGGCCCCAGGACGAGTTGATTCACCACCCACATCAATAATACTTGCACCGGCTGCCACCATCTCATGAGCGCGCAAGACGGCCTGTTCTAACGAGGTGTAGCGTCCGCCATCAGAAAACGAGTCAGGGGTTACATTGAGAATACCCATAACATGGGCGCGTGTAAGGTCAAGCTGATGTTTGCCGCAACCTAAATACGGGTGTGCAATAGCGTGCATAATCTGCCTTTCTGTTCTATTGAAACGGGCGCTAAAGAGCGCCCGTTGTGCTGATTATTAATGTTCGCCTGCCGGCCCACCAATTGGCGCCTCTGGCCGTTCTTGTGCAGACTTGTCCTGCTCTTGCTGGGGCTCGGCCTGCCGAGCAGACTTACCCGCTGAACCACCACCGCTCCAATCTTTTGGCTCACGCGGCTCACGACCACTCATGATGTCATCAATCTGGTCACTATCAATGGTTTCATACTTCATCAAAGCCATCGCCATCTGCTCAAGCTTATCGCGATTATCCAGCAAGATCTGTTTAGCAGTCGCGTAGCAATGATCAATAATGTCGCGGATTTCTTGGTCGATCAATTTAGCCGTGTCACCAGAAACATTACTAGTGCCACCACCTGAACGGCCTAAGAAACTTTCATTTTCTTCTTCGGCATACATCAAAGGACCGAGTTTTTCTGACAATCCCCACTTAGTCACCATATTTCGTGCTAACTGCGTAGCACGCATAATATCGTTAGAGGCTCCAGTGGTGACACCATCAAAACCAAGTGTCATTTCCTCAGCAATTCGACCACCATAGAGCGAACAAATCTGACTGATCAAGCCGCGCTTAGACAAGCTGTAACGATCTTCTTCAGGTAAGAACATGGTCACACCTAAAGCTCGCCCACGCGGAATGATGGACACTTTATACACTGGGTCATGCTCTGGTACTAAGCGACCAACAATTGCATGCCCTGCTTCATGGTAGGCCGTGTTGAGCTTTTCTTTTTCAGACATCACCATGGACTTACGCTCTGCACCCATCATGATTTTGTCTTTGGCCAACTCAAACTCTTTCATGGTCACTAAGCGACTTTCAGAACGCGCAGCAAATAGCGCTGCTTCATTGACCAAGTTAGCCAAGTCTGCACCCGAGAAACCTGGTGTGCCTCGAGCAATGACCGCTGCATCAACATCATCATGCACCGGCACTTTGCGCATATGCACTTGAAGAATTTGCTCACGACCACGAATATCCGGCAGACCTACCACAACCTGGCGGTCAAAACGCCCTGGACGCAACAACGCTGGATCCAGTACATCGGGACGGTTAGTTGCAGCAATGACAATTACGCCATCATTGTCTTCAAAGCCATCCATCTCAACCAATAATTGGTTTAGCGTCTGCTCGCGCTCATCATTACCACCGCCCATACCAGCGCCACGATGACGACCCACGGCATCAATTTCATCAATAAAGATAATGCAAGGGGCGTGTTTCTTCGCTTGTTCAAACATATCGCGAACACGCGAGGCACCGACACCGACAAACATCTCTACGAAGTCAGAACCAGAAATGGTAAAGAACGGTACTTTTGCTTCACCGGCAATGGCTTTTGCCAACAAGGTTTTACCGGTACCGGGCTGTCCGACCATCAGCACGCCGCGTGGAATCTTACCGCCTAAGCGCTGAAAGCGACTTGGGTCACGTAAGAACTCAACAATCTCACCCACTTCTTCTTTAGCTTCATCACAACCCGCAACGTCAGCCAATGTGGTTTTGATTTGATCCTCTGCAAGCAAACGCGCCTTACTTTTTCCAAAGCTCATGGGTCCGCCCTTACCGCCAGCGCCACCTTGCATTTGACGCATAAAGAACATCACCACAGCTAAAATAATCAGAATAGGGAAACTGGCAACCAATAATTGCATCCACATGCTTTGGCGCTCTGGCTGCTTACCTACGATGCTGACGTTGTTATCAATCAGATCGCCCATCAGACCATTATCCTGAATGGCCGGACGCACGGTTTCAAAGACACTACCATCAGTGCGCATACCGCTGATCACAAAACCATCTACTGTAACTTGCTGAACACGACCTGACTTCACTTCTTCAATAAAAGAACTGTAGTTCAGCTTGCCCGTTTCACTTTGCGAGGAAAAGTTGTTCATTACAGTCACTAGGACAGCAGCGATAACTAACCACAAAAGTAGGTTTTTAGTCATATCGTTCACTTCAATTTACCCTCTGCTGCACTCAGCGCAACACATACGTCAATTACACATAACAAACTTACTACAGATTGACGCACTGCGTGTGTTTGTCCTGTAACAATACATTTAAACATTTTCATCCAAGGCGCGCATGCCGCGTGCTAACAAATACTGCTCACGCGAGCGGTCTCGTGATGAAGCGGGCTTGCGCATTTGCACTTTTTCAAAGCGACTGCGCACATCACGCAAATAGGCATCGAAACCTTCACCGTGAAACACTTTAATTAAAAAATCGCCACCCGGGCGTAGTACTTTAGATGCTAAATCCAAGGCGAGTTCACATAAATACATCGCCGCTGCTTGATCAGCAGCCCTCACACCACTCATATTGGGGGCCATGTCGGAAATAACAAGGTCGACTGGATTATTCCCCACCGCATCCATGATTTGCTGAAACACTCGTTCTTCAGTGAAGTCACCTTCAATAAAGGTTACATCAGCAATCGCCGCCATCGGCAAAATATCTGAAGCAATCAAAGTGCCTTTGTCACCAATCACGCGACTGGTCACTTGTGACCAGCCCCCTGGGGCGCTGCCCAAATCAATCACAGTCATACCCGGACGCAAGATACGATCTTTTTCTTGCACTTCTAACAATTTATAGCTGGCACGCGAGCGGTAGCCATCTTTTTGCGCCATTTTTACAAACGGATCATCAAAATGTTCTTTTAACCAACGCGAACTGCTTTTAGATCGAGCCACAGAATACCTCTTAAGCTTCAGGTCAGGTAAACTATCCACCTTCATTCATGTTACGACTCAGAGGTCGATTATGTCGCTCACACAAGAGCAAAAGAAACAGTTTAAATCCATCGGCCATCACCTTAAGCCGATTGTTACCATTGCCGATAACGGTTTAACCGATAACGTGCTAGCAGAACTGGATCGTGCCCTTAACGATCACGAACTTATTAAGGTTCAGCTACGTCTTGGCGAACGCGAAGACCGTAAAGCAATCATTGATGAGCTGTGTGAAAAAAGCAGCTGCATGTTGGTGCAAAGCATCGGCAAGGTTGCACTGGTTTACCGTAAAAATGCACAACCCAATAAAAACCTGTCCAACATATTACGCTACAACGCTTAATGACTCTGCCTCACCGCTTGGGCGTTACACCTCAACTTAACAGCTGAGAGTGGCGCCCAGGTATGGGTTGCAAAACCAACAACACACCGCACATCCCGACCGCCAAATAACTGTACACCAGCCAATATTGCGCAGCAGGCCAGAACGCTCGACACATAAAGAAACTGCTGCACAGCATTAGCGTTGCTAGCAATAACTGTCCGCGCGAATCCTTCAGCATCTGCTTACACGGCATGGTCTGTTTAAGCACCCACAACTGCAGTAGCACACAGGCTAATGCGAAACCGATAAGTAAGGGCCGCGCATACTGCGCGACCTCTTGCACTAACAAACTGGCAAAACCAAGCTTTTCTAATACACCCAGCAAAACGAAGTGCATCATCCAAATACCACCAACCCAAAACACTTGCGCCAATTGCCAAGTATTCGCGCCTGCTTTGAATGAGCTGAGATTAGATATGACGCACCTCAATAATTTCGTATTCAATTAAACCACTGGGTGTCTGCACCACCACTACTTCGCCTTCTTCCTTGCCAACCAAAGCGCGAGCAATCGGCGATGTCACCGATATTTTACCCTGCTTAAGGTCCGCTTCATCTTCACCAACAATCTGATAAGTGACCGTCTCGTCCGTCTCAACGTTAGCAATTTCAACCGTAGTACCGAAAAAAACTTTTCCGGTATAAGGAAGGGTGGTGACATCAATAATCTGCGCAGCAGAGAGGCGACCTTCGATGTCACGAATGCGCGCCTCAGTCATACCCTGCTGCTCACGCGCTGCATGGTATTCAGCGTTTTCTTTTAAGTCGCCCAATTCACGCGCGGTAGCAATGTCAGCGGTAATTTTTGGGCGCATTACGGTTTTCAGATGTTTAAGCTCTTCTTCCAAGGCGCGAGCGCCTTGGAGTGTCATTGGATATTTAGTCACGCATTAATTCCTGCATGCAAGTCCTGCAAGCGACGCACGGTCTTTTCTGGACCAAATTTAAGCGCCTCGCAAACTGCCTGACCACCCGCGAGGGTTGTGGTGAAGTAGATTTTACGTTGCAGAGCGTTTCGACGAATCGAGTAGGAGTCAGCAATAGACTGACGCCCCTCGGTGGTATTGATAACTAAGGACACTTCATCATTCTTGATCATATCAACAATGTGCGGGCGACCTTCAGTTACTTTGTTCACACGGCGCACGGCTAAACCGGCTGCCTCAATAAGTTTCGCAGTGCCTGTGGTGGCGACCACAGTGAAGCCCAAGCCAATCAAGTCACGAGCCAAGTCAGCAGCGAAAGGTTTATCCTCTTCACGCACGCTGATAAAGGCGCAACCACTGGTTGGCAACACTTCACCGGCACCCATTTGCGCTTTGGCAAAAGCTTCAGCGAAGCTATCACCAACACCCATCACCTCACCCGTAGATTTCATTTCTGGGCCGAGGATCGTATCAACACCTGGGAATTTAGCAAATGGGAACACTGCTTCTTTAACACTAAAGAATGGTGGAATGATCTCTTTAGTAAAGTTTAGCTCAGTTAAAGTTTTACCCGCCATCACGCGCGCAGCGACTTTAGCCAAGGACTCACCAATACATTTCGAGACAAAAGGCACGGTACGTGAGGCACGTGGATTAACTTCAATCACGTAAATATCTTCGCCCTGCACCGCCATTTGTACGTTCATCAAGCCGAGCACACCAAGCTCTAATGCCATGCGGCGGACCTGATCACGAATCTCATCTTGGATATGCGCAGGCAGTGAGTAAGGTGGCAATGAACAAGCTGAGTCACCAGAGTGTACGCCAGCTTGCTCAATGTGTTGCATGATCGCGCCAATTACCACGATTTCACCATCGCAGACGGCATCCACATCGACTTCAATCGCACTGTTGAGGAAGTGATCAAGCAACACTGGACTATCATTTGAAACTTGTACGGCTTCGCGCATGTAACGCTTCAGCTCTTCTTCGTCATAGACGATTTCCATGGCGCGACCACCCAACACATAGGATGGACGAACAACCAACGGGTAACCAATTTCTTTTGAAGCGGTAATAGCTTCTTCTTCACTGCGCGCTGTGGCGTTTTGTGGCTGCAATAGACCCAAACGCTGCACCATTTGCTGGAAACGCTCGCGGTCTTCAGCGCGGTCAATTGCATCTGGACTGGTACCAATAATCGGTACACCCGCCTCTTCTAGCGCACGGCAGATTTTCAATGGGGTCTGGCCACCGTACTGCACGATCACACCGATTGGCTTTTCAACACGCACGATTTCCAACACATCTTCTAAAGTAACAGGCTCGAAGTACAAGCGATCTGAAGTGTCGTAGTCGGTTGATACCGTTTCTGGGTTGCAGTTGACCATGATGGTTTCATAACCATCTTCACGCATCGCCAGAGCTGCGTGCACACAGCAATAGTCAAACTCGATACCCTGGCCAATACGGTTCGGGCCACCACCGAGAATCATGATTTTTTCGCGTGAGCTTGGATTAGCTTCACATTCTTCTTCATAGGTTGAATACATGTAAGCCGTGTCAGTGGCGAACTCACCGGCACAGGTATCCACACGCTTATACACTGGGAAAATATTGAGCTGATGACGACGGCTGCGGATGTTTTTCTCGGAAACGCCTAGCAGCGCAGCTAAACGTGCATCACTGAAACCTTTGCGCTTGAGCTTAAACATTTGCGCGGCATCAATTTCTGCCAAACCCACAGTTTTTAGACGCTCAGCTTCATGCACCAAGTCTTCCATTTGCACGAGGAACCAATGATCAATTTTGGTCAACTCATAAATTTCGTCACGGGACATACCAAAACGCATGGCATCGGCCACATACCAAATACGATCCGCACCTGGCACGGTCAATTCACGGCGAAGAATATTGGCCGCTTCTGGGTTTTTCAGATCAAGAATGGAATCAAGACCATTGACGCCAACTTCCAAGCCACGCAAAGCTTTTTGTAGCGACTCTTGGAAGGTACGACCAATCGCCATCACTTCACCCACAGATTTCATCTGCGTGGTTAAACGTGCATCCGCTTTAGGGAACTTCTCAAAGGTAAAGCGCGGAATCTTAGTGACAACATAGTCAATGGATGGCTCAAAGGATGCTGGGGTACGACCGCCAGTGATATCGTTATCCAACTCATCAAGGGTATAACCCACTGCCAGTTTTGCCGCGATTTTAGCGATTGGGAAACCTGTGGCTTTTGATGCCAGCGCTGATGAGCGTGAAACCCGCGGGTTCATCTCAATCACCACCATACGACCATCTTTTGGATCAATACCGAACTGTACGTTAGAGCCACCGCTGACAACGCCAATCTCACGCATCACCGCCAAAGAGGCGTCGCGCATGATTTGGTACTCTTTGTCAGTCAAGGTTTGTGCAGGCGCTACGGTAATCGAGTCACCGGTATGGACACCCATCGGGTCAAAGTTTTCGATTGAGCAGACAATAATGCAGTTATCATTTTTGTCGCGCACCACTTCCATCTCAAACTCTTTCCAACCGATCAGCGACTCATCAATCAGCAGCTCTTTGGTCGGTGACAGATCAAGACCGCGGGTACAAATCTCTTCAAACTCTTCACGGTTGTAAGCAATACCACCGCCAGTGCCGCCCATGGTGAAGCTTGGGCGAATAATGCAAGGGAAGCCGACTTCGCTTTGAACTTTGTAAGCTTCTTCCATGTTGTGGGCAATGCCTGAACGCGGACATGCCAAGTTAATGGAACGCATGGCCTTGTCAAAACGCGAACGGTCTTCAGCTTTATCAATGGTGTCGGCATTGGCGCCAATCATTTCTACGCCAAACTTCTCTAAAACACCTTCACGCTCTAAATCGAGTGCACAGTTCAGTGCTGTTTGGCCACCCATCGTCGGTAGCAAAGCATCTGGTCGTTCTTTCTCAATGATTTTTGCAACGGTCTGCCATTTGATCGGCTCGATATAGGTCGCATCAGCCATCGCTGGATCAGTCATGATCGTAGCAGGATTTGAGTTCACTAAAATGACTCGGTAACCTTCTTCGCGCAACGCCTTACACGCCTGCGCGCCAGAGTAGTCAAATTCACACGCTTGACCAATAACAATTGGACCAGCGCCGATGATGAGGATGCTTTTAATGTCTGTGCGTTTTGGCATGGGATTCTCGTAATATTAGGACAGGGTTGCGGTGGCCAGCTTCACGCCAAAGCCGACGAACATGGCGCCTACTCCAGTTAGCGCACCGTTGGCCAAGCGTTGTCGCTGACGAAACCAGTGAGCTAATCGGGCGCCGGTAAAAATAAGTACACTCAGATAAATCCCGCTAATCAACTGCAGAATTAAGCCTAGTACTAGAAACGATAAACCAGGATGGGCGTAGCCTGGATCGACGAACTGAATAAAGAATGAAACAAAGAACAAAATCGCTTTCGGGTTGGAGATGCTCAGCAAAAATGCTTTACGCAAAGGTTTCTGCGCAGGCTTTTGCTGCTCAATCACTTCTGCGGTGAGCGCAGCGCTATGCATTGAGCGCCACGCCGAGCGTAGCATGCCCACACCAAGCCAACACAGATAGGCTGCACCGAGGTATTTCAGGGCAAGAAAGAACATCGGTTCTGTGCGTAACAAAGAGGCAATGCCGACTGCAGATAACAACATCAGTACTGTGTCACCAAGAAACACACCGTATGCAGCCTGATAACCCGAAACAATGCCACGCTGGGCGGCTGTCGCAAGAACAAACAAAGAGTTTGGTCCCGGCAACAACACGATAAACACCGTACCGAGGACATACGTCCAAAGATCAGTGATTCCCAAGCTTGGCAACATAACGACTATCCCTTAGCGACGCGCTGCCATGCTGGCAACAAAGCGGTCAAACAAAGAACTGACATCATTTGGGCCTGGACTTGCTTCAGGGTGACCCTGAAAACCAAAGGCCTCTTTATCAGTGCGCTCAATGCCTTGTAAGGTTTGGTCAAACAAAGACTCATGCGTAGCTTTCAAGTTTTCTGGCAGACTGGTTTTATCCACCGCAAAACCGTGGTTTTGACTGGTGATCATCACCATACCGCTTTTCAAGTCCTGCACTGGGTGGTTGGCACCATGATGGCCGTTAACCATTTTCATAGTGCGCGCACCTGATGCTAAAGCAAGCAACTGGTGGCCTAAGCAAATACCGAACACTGGAATATCTGTGGTTAAGATTTCTTTAATCGCGGCAATTGCATAATCGCACGGCTCAGGATCACCAGGACCATTAGAGAGGAAAACCCCATCAGGATTCAAGGCTAAGACTTCGCTGGCTGGCGTTTGTGCTGGCACTACAGTCAGTCGACAGCCGCGCGCAACCAATACGCGCAGGATATTGCGCTTCACACCGTAGTCATAGACAACCACATGGTAGGGCAATTGGCCTGCTTGAATTTCCGGATGGCTATCGGTAATCAACTGCCATGGCGCTGAACGCCACTCATAGATTTTATCGGTGGTCACTTCTTGCGCTAAATCGAGGCCTTGCAAGCCAGCAAATCCCCGCGCCAATTCCAGCGCACGCTCTTCGGTGGCATCATCGCCGGCAAGTATACAGCCGCCTTGGGCACCGCTATCACGCAGGATACGGGTCAAGCGACGGGTATCAATACCGGCAATCGCAACGATTTTGTTATCTTTTAAGTATTCGCCTAAAGGCTTTTTATCGCGCCAGCTGCTGGACAGCAACGGCAAGTCACGAATAATCAGACCAGCTATCCAGACGCGATTTGACTCAGCGTCTTCAGGGGTGGTGCCGGTATTACCAATATGAGGATAGGTTAACGCAACCAACTGGCGAGCATAGGATGGGTCTGTAAGAATTTCCTGATAGCCGGTCATGGCAGTGTTAAAGACCACCTCACCAACGGTTTGACCGTCAATTCCAATGGCTTCGCCGCGAAAAATGCTGCCGTCAGCAAGGGCGAGTATGGCTGGCTTAGTCAAGAAGACCTCCCGTAAATAAGACTGTTATGTGCACTTTTTTTCGCAAAAAAGCGGAATGACGTGTGTTGACATCATTCCGCTTTTAAGTAATTCATATGGGCGCACTTCTAGTGGATACACTAAAAAGAGATTGTACTGGTTTTTTTCAAAAATCGGAAGCAATCAAACCGATCAACGCAACTCCAACACATCCTGCATGTCGTAAAGACCGGCAGACCGGCCTTCTAACCACAACACAGAGCGCACCGCGCCTTTGGCAAAAGTCATACGGCTGGATGCTTTATGGGTGATTTCTACCCGCTCGCCATCTGCAGCAAACAACACCGTATGATCGCCGACCACATCACCTGCTCGCACGGTAGCAAAACCAATGGTTTCACGCTGGCGCGCGCCAGTCTGTCCTTCGCGCCCATAGACGGCAACATCGGTTAAGTTACGCCCTAAAGCGGCAGCAACCACCTCACCCATACGCAATGCCGTACCGGATGGCGCATCGACTTTATGACGGTGGTGTGCCTCGATGATTTCAATATCAGCATCATCACCTAATACACGCGCAGCGGTATCAAGCAATTTTAAGCAAAGGTTCACACCGACACTAAAGTTCGCCGCAAAAACGATAGCAATCTCTTGCCCCGCATCCTTGAGCAGTTGACGCTCAGCTTCACTAAAGCCTGTAGTGCCTATCACCATCGCTTTACCAGCTTGACGACAAATTGCCAGATTACTTAACGTCACGGTGGGATGAGTGAAATCAATCAACACATCGAACTGATCAAGCACACTCGATAAATCACCGACCAGATTGACACCAATCCGACCGACACCAGCCAACTCACCAACATCAGCACCAATCAGGCTGCTTTCTGGACGGTCAATCGCGGCAGTTAATTGCAAAGCAGGCACCATGCGTACCGCTTCAATTAATGTTTTACCCATGCGCCCTGCGGCACCTACCACTGCAACTCGAAGCATTGATTTTCTTCCCCGCTTATTTAACGTTAAGCGCTATGCGCTGCAATACTCTACAGCGCAATAGCCCTCTCGCACAGATTACAGATCGCCAAAGAAGCGTTTTACACCTTCAAACCAACTGCTTTCACGCGGCGAATGTGAAGCATCACCTTGCAGAGAGGCACGGAACTCTTCAAGTAACTCACGCTGGCGCTTATCCAGCTTGACCGGCGTTTCTACAGCAACGCGGCACATCAAGTCACCCACGCCACCACCACGCACTGGCGTCACACCCTTACCACGCAAACGGAACAGCTTGTTGGTTTGCGTGCCTTCTGGGATTTTCAGTTTGACCCGACCATTTAAGGTCGGCACTTCCAATTCACCACCCAGCGCCGCATCAGCAAAGCTAATCGGTACTTCGCAATACAAGTCACGGCCATCACGCTGGAAGATCGCATGTGGACGCACATTGACCACCACATATAGATCGCCTGACGGGCCACCTAAAGTACCGGCTTCGCCTTCGCCACTTAAACGAATACGGTCACCGGTATCAACGCCAGCTGGAACTTTAACCGATAAGGTTTTCTCTTCTTCAACACGGCCTTGACCATGGCAATCACCACACGGATCAGTAACCATCTTGCCGGAACCATGACAACGTGGGCAGGTTTGTTGTACAGCAAAGAAACCTTGCTGCATCCTTACCTGCCCCATACCGTTACAGGTCGTACAAGTCACTGGACTGGTGCCTTTTTTCGCACCAGAACCTTTACAGGTTTTACAATCAGCTAAAGTCGGTACTCGAATGCTAACGGTCGTGCCGCGCACTGCTTCTTCAAGGTCCAACTCCATGTTGTAGCGTAAATCGCTACCACGTTGCGGGCCGCCACGACCGCCGCCGCCGCCGCCAAAAAAATCACTAAACACATCACCGAACACATCGGAGAAGTTACCGCCACCACCAAAGCCGCCGCCGCCCATCTGCGGATCAACACCCGCATGGCCATGACGATCATAAGCTGCACGCTTGTCGGCATCCGACAGCACTTCGTAGGCTTCGTTGGCTTCTTTAAACTTATCTTCAGCGTCTTTGTCATCCGGATTACGGTCCGGGTGAAATTTCATCGCTAAGCGGCGATAGGCTTTTTTCAGCTCCGCCTCACTCGCACCGCGCTCCACGCCGAGTACTTCGTAAAAATCACGCTTTGCCATAACTCTTTTAACTCCGGATTCTCATCTGCCAGACACACCAACGCGGGAGCTAGTCCCGCGTGGTGAGTCACTACTGCATCAACCTTGGCTGAACTGCAGGGCTTAGCTTTAAAGGATTACTTAGTATCAGTATCCTTAACCTCTTCAAACTCTGCATCAACCACATCATCAGCGTTATCATCGCTTGCTGCTGTTGCGTCACCTTGCTGAGCTTGCTCGGCATACATTTTCTGTGTGACTGGCGCACTGACTTGTGAAAGCGCTTCAACTTTTGCGTCAATCTCAGCCTTATCGTCACCTTTAACGGCAACTTCCAACTCAGCCACAGCGGCTTCAATGGCAGCTTTTTCTTCTTCAGTAACTTTGTCGCCTGCTTCAGTCAGCATTTTACGCGTTGCATGGACTAACTGATCACCTTGGTTGCGCGCTGTTGCCAGCTCTTCAAACTTACGGTCTTCATCAGCATTGGCTTCTGCATCGCGAATCATTTGCTCAACTTCTTCATCACTTAAACCGGAGTTGGCCTTAATGACGATGGATTGCTCTTTACCTGTGGCTTTATCTTTAGCCGACACGTTAAGAATACCGTTAGCATCAATATCAAAAGTCACTTCAATTTGTGGCACACCACGTGGTGCTGGCGGAATATCTGACAAATCAAAACGGCCCAACGACTTGTTAACCGCAGCTTGCTTACGCTCACCTTGCAGCACATGAATGGTCACAGCATTTTGATTGTCATCTGCGGTTGAGAACACTTGTGATTTCTTAGTAGGAATCGTCGTATTTTTCTCAATCAATGCCGTCATGACACCACCCATGGTTTCAATACCAAGAGTCAGCGGGCTCACGTCAAGCAACAGAACGTCTTTTACATCACCAGACAATACCGCACCTTGAATCGCCGCACCCATCGCTACCGCTTCATCAGGGTTAACATCACGACGCGCTTCCTTCTTGAAGAACTCAGCAACGGTTTTCTGTACCAACGGCATACGTGTTTGACCACCAACCAAAATTACATCATTGATTGCGCCAACATCGATACCTGCATCTTTCAAAGCAACACGGCAAGGCTCAAGCGTGCGCTGAACTAAGTCACCCACCAAACCCTCAAGCTTAGCGCGAGTAATTACAATGTTAAGGTGCTTAGGACCGCTCGCATCAGCAGTGATGTACGGCAGATTGACATCGGTTTGCTGCGCTGAAGACAGTTCGATCTTAGCTTTTTCTGCAGCTTCTTTTAGGCGCTGCATTGCTAATGGATCATTTTTAAGATCAAAACCGCTGTCTTTCTTAAACTGATCAACCAAGTCGTTGATTAGCAGGTTATCGAAGTCTTCACCGCCTAAAAAGGTATCACCGTTGGTGGCCAATACTTCGAACTGGTGCTCGCCATCGACTTCAGCAATTTCAATCACTGACACGTCAAAAGTACCACCACCTAAGTCATAAACAATAACTGTGTGGTCGCCTTTGGCTTTGTCCATACCGTAAGCAAGGGCTGCTGCAGTTGGCTCGTTAATAATACGCTTAACATCAAGACCGGCAATACGACCCGCATCTTTAGTGGCTTGACGCTGGCTGTCGTTAAAGTACGCAGGCACAGTGACAACTGCTTCGGTCACTGGCTCACCGAGATAATCCTCAGCGGTTTTCTTCATTTTCTTAAGTACTTCCGCAGAGATCTGCGGCGGTGCCATTTTTTCGCCTTTTACTTCAACCCAAGCATCACCATTGTCTGCCTTAGTGATCTTGTACGGGACCATTTTGATATCTTTTTGTACTACATCTTCATCAAAACGACGACCAATCAAACGCTTAACTGCGTACAGCGTGTTATGCGGATTAGTCACAGACTGGCGCTTAGCTGCTTGACCGACTAAGATTTCGCCATCATTGGTGTAAGCAATAATTGACGGCGTAGTACGACCGCCTTCTGAGTTTTCAATGATTTTAGCAACACCATTCTCCATAACTGACACACAAGAGTTGGTGGTACCCAAGTCAATACCGATAATTCTACCCATTTTAAATCTCCTAAGTTTTGCTTCATTCACAGCACACAGCTGGACTGAAAAATATTAATTACTTGTTTAACTAGATGGGGCGCTTAATGAAAATTTCAAGCCTGCTCATCAATTTTTACTGGCGGCTCACTCGGCGCCTTGCTGACTACAACCATTGCTGGGCGCAGCAGGCGGCCATTCATCATATAACCACACTGAAACACTTTTAAGACGCTGTTTGGCTCGGCGTGAATGCTTTCTTCCATCGCCATCGCTTGATGTTGCTCTGGATTAAACGGCTCACCTTGTGGATCGACACGCTCTACCTGAAAACGCTTCATAGTGTCTAAAAACAGCTTGTAGGTCAGTTCCATACCTTCGCGCATTGGACGAATTTTCTCGTCTGTCGGATCAGAGACTTCAAGACCACGCTCAAGACTGTCGAGCACCGCTAACAAATCTGTAGCAAATTTTTCCAAAGCAAATTTATGTGCCTTTTCAATGTCTTGCTCGGCGCGACGACGAATATTTTGCGCCTCTGCAGCTGCACGTAATGCATTTTCTTGTGCGCTAACCAACTGACCTTCCAGCTCAGCAATGCGCTCTTGCGCTAGATCTGCTGGATTTGTTGCGGCCTGCTGTTCTGCATTCATATCAGACGCTTGCTCATCTAAAGTTTGCTCGTCAGTCATGGCACCCTCCTTTACGATCAAATAACAGGCATTTTACCTGTGCTATGCCTGCTATATGGGGTTCATCAAGCGAACTTCAAGTGCAAAAAACGTTTTTTAGTCATACTTTTTGAACTGTTCTCTAGAGGCTCAAACTCAGCAAAGCAGCAGTAATAGCTCAGAACAGAGACTACCGTTGATCGTTTTTTTGCTGCAGAGTTAATAAATCTCTCAAGCCGCTCTTGAAAACACTGTTTATTTCACTGTATAAATGAACAGCACAAACAGGAGTCGTAACCATGCTGATACATATTTCCGTCCAAAACTACGCCATCGTTGAACACCTTGATCTTGAGTTGCAAGACGGCATGAGCGTCATCACCGGCGAGACCGGTGCCGGCAAGTCGATCATGCTGGATGCACTCAGTCTGACCCTAGGTGCGCGCACAGACAGCAGCGTGGTACGTCCTGGCGCCGATAAAGCTGATATTCTCAGCAGCTTTGATGTGTCGCGCATCCCTGAAGCACAACAATGGCTCAAAGAGCGTGACCTCGATAACGAGGCACAGTGTATTTTGCGCCGCGTGATCACTCCTGAAGGGCGCTCTCGTGCTTATATTAATGGCACCCCATGCCCGCAGGCCGACCTTAAGGCGCTGGGTGAGTTGCTAATTGATATTCATAGCCAGCATGAGCATCAATCGTTATTAAAAACAGAGACGCATCGCCGACTACTCGATGAGTTTGCGGCTGCCACTGAACTCACCCGCGCAGTACAGAGCATTGCTCAGCGCTGGCGCACGACCCAGCAGCAACTCGACAAACTCCGCGCCAACGATGAAGAGCAGCGGGCACGTCGACAATTATTAACCTATCAGCTCGAAGAACTGGAAACACTGGCGCTGGACAAAGACGAGCTTGAGCAACTAGAGCAAGAGCATAAAAGCTTAAGTAACTCCGAAAGCTTGCTGGATAACTGCCGGCAAATTATTGATGCCTGCAGTGAGAATGACAGCAGCAATGTGCTCAGTATCTTAGCTACTTTACTGCAACGCGCACGTGCTATACCGGGGACTCCATCAGCATTTTCTCAAGCAACCGAGCTACTTGCTAGCGCACATATTCAGATCGAAGAAGCAATCGGCGACTTTAATCATTTTCTTGATCACTTTGATGCAGACCCACAGCGCCAGCAATGGTTAGAGCAACGTCTCGACGCCATTTACACCTTAGCTCGCAAACACCGTGTGCAACCCGAACAACTGCATGCTCTACAAACTCAGCTGTCAGGTGAACTGGCCGCGCTGGATGCCGACGATGCAAATCTCGAACACTTACAGCAAGCCACCGCATTATTACAGGAAGAGTACCAAGCAAAAGCGCAAACGTTGAGTAAGCGACGCACCAGTGCCGCAAAGAAACTCAGCAACGCAGTCATGCAGCAGTTGCATATTCTGGGCATGCCAGGTGGTCAGTTTAGCGTTGATCTGCAGCCAGTCAGTGCCACTACACCTGCTCTGCACGGCTTAGAAAACATTGAGTTTTTAGTCAGCGCCAATCCCGGTCAACCTTTACGAAGTCTCGCCAAGGTTGTCTCAGGCGGAGAGTTATCCCGCATCAGCTTAGCAATTCAGGTGATCACCGCACAAACTTCGCGCGTGCCAACCTTAGTCTTTGATGAAGTGGATGTTGGTATTGGTGGTCCGACCGCTGAAGTGGTTGGACAATTATTGCGCCAGCTCGGCGAGTCAGGACAAGTGCTTACGGTCACCCATCTGCCGCAAGTTGCGGCGCAAGGGCATCAGCATTTATTTGTGCATAAAGAGCGCAAACAAAAACAAACCAACACTGCCGTGAGCTTGCTGTCTGATAATCAACGTGTAGAAGAGTTGGCGCGGATGCTTGGCGGCATTGATTTAACTGAAGAATCCTTAGTGCACGCACGTAAAATTTTAGAAAGTGCACAGCAACCCATAGCCGCAGCGCAGCGCGCTTAATCGCGCTGCCTACTATTTACGCGATTCTTTACTTAACGAAATTGTCGGATTTTGCCACTTACCTGAAATGTAATATTTAACACTAGCAAAACGCGCAACGCGATCACCAATCAAGCGGTCGACAATAAACAAAGCACCACCAATGGCTGGGGCGCCCACAGCAATTGCGGCAAGAGGCAGGTTATTGGTTAACGGCAATGCCACCTGTAGTGTTGCATTGACTTGCTCTTTAACTAAGTCGAGCTGACCTTTTAACTCCAAATCACTCGACGGCCCATCAAGACTTAAAACTTTATTTGTTCGATAAGCACCATTATCGATCAGTAACTCACCTTTAATCCGATCATAAGCTAAGCCTTTATCAATCAAGTCAGAAAAATCTAATCGCAAACGGCGTCCTATCGAATCAAAATTCAACAAACCAAACACGCGTAAGGCTTGCGCACCGCCATCTACAGATACCAACTGGCCTTTGCGAAAGCTTATGTCTGCGGTGCCGCTGATATTGCTCAAACTCAGTCCCGCAGGTGAACCTTGCCAGTGCACCGAAGCATCGACACGAAACTCATCACTGGTAATGCTTGGTGCATAACCCCAAGCCAACAATATCTCGCTGGCATTGGCACCACTGATCCGCCCCGTAAACTGACTGCGCACCTGTCCGCTTACCTTCTGCCAATCCAGCTGACCTGCAACTTTCAATCCTTTTAAAGACAAATCAAGTTGCTCAAAACTAATTCCGCGCGGTTTTGGTCGTGTATTGAATGACCATGAGCCCAAATGTTCCTGTCCTTGATAGAGCGCGTCAATCTGTACATTCATAGCAGGAATACTGCGCATATCAAAGTCCGACAACAGGTCACTGCGTGGCCGCGCGCTTTCGGCAGGCACACTTTTTGGCAAGTAAAGATGTTCAACATGCACCACAAAAGGCTTTGCGCTATCGGATACAGTAAGACTACCTTTGAGCTGCTGACTGTCTAGATTAAGACTCCAAGCCTTGCCCTTGCCAGCTTGCCAAAGCAATCCCACATCATTAGCGCTCAAACCCATGCCATGCAAATGCTTGACTTGCAATTGCGCTTTTTTCAACACGCTTTGATGATCTGTGGCACTTCCGGCGTAACGCTGCAACACAGCTTGCCATTGTTCGATATCAAGCTCATTTAAACGACCGCGCACTTGCACACCCGCTTGCGTCGGTAATCGCGCGAGCCCTCCACCGACCCGAAGCTCAGCGCGCCCAGCTAACAAATCATCGGCTGCAGCGGCAAAATTCAGACTCAGTTGATCCGCATAATCCAACCAGTAGCGACGCTCTTTGCCTGCCAAAGTCATCCGCCAATCAGCATAGCTTTGCTGCTCTGCAGTTTTTCCAAAAGGTGCGGGCAAGTCTATTTTCACCCCTAACAAGCTGGAATCAATACGCAGTTGACTGTCATCGCCTTCCAGTAACAAGCGTAAGCGATACGGCAAGGTGCCGGACGCTGGAAGTATCTGTTTAATATCAGCCCAGCGGGTCAAGGATGCAATCGGCATCAACCCGGTAACATCAAGATGTGTACGCAAATTGCCACTGCGTCCTTGCGCCTCAATACTGCCGCTAAAGCGCTGATCTAAAAACTGCCCACTGACGGTCTTAGCACTCAGCCCTTGTTTACTATTAAAAACAAACTCGCCACGTAATTTACGCAGCTCTACATTTATATCTGGGATATTGAGTTCAACGTCCTGCGCATGCAACTGCAGATTAATATCAGGGCTTTGTCCGGCATGCAAAGGGATCAGCAAATCTAAAGTTGCCGGTAACTGACCTTGTCCACTCCAGCGTGCAAAGCCATCTGTTGCTTTGGCCAGCGGTGTTTTTTGTAAAATATGCAAACCATCAGCAACACTGCTTTGCAATTCAGCTTGTAGCTCTAACTCCGAAGGCTGACCATCCTTATGCGCAATTTCGGCATAAGCTGAAGTAACAGATGAGTTGAGAATTTTGCCTTGCTCAATACTAATGCGCACACCGCTGTCTTCAATCAGTACTTCACCCACCGCTTCAGTCAATGCCGGCCAACCCGGTTGATATTCTAACTCGGCGGCCTTTACGTCAAAGTACAAACTGATTGAGCGAGCTGCTGGCGCGGCGCCTTTGTTGAGCGAACCCTGATATTGAAAGTAACCTTGATTAACATGCCCTGCACGAATCGCCGTTTGTAACCAATGCTCTAAGTTATCACTAAAATCAGGCACCAAACTCGGCAAGTACTTACCAGTAAAGCGCGCATCACCATCACGCAGTCCTACACGCAAATCCATGTAGTCTTCTTCATCAGGATCTGTCAGTAGACGAATTAAAAAATCTCCACCAATTTCCCCTTCCTCACCACTCACCTGCAAATAAGGGCTGCGCAAAGTAAACCCCTCTAAGTCGAACTGCCAGAGTAGCTGTGCATGAGCGCGCAGATACTGCCACGGTTCAGGGAAGATACGTGCCAAGTGCAAGCTAAAACCGTCATCACTGGCTAAGCGCAGCTCTCCACCGGTGAAACCGCCAGCAATTTTCCCACTGATTCCTGTGGCAGCGGGTACATCATGCCAGCTGGAAAACCCCACCTGCTGCACATCCGCGGCAAACGCTAAACGCTGCTCTCGTGGCTGCTCTGGCTGCCACTGCAGATTAATATGACGCAGCACGCCTTGCGGCTGCATGCTCTGCAGCACATCAGCGGCCACCTCAGGCAAAGGCAGTAAACGCTCAGCTAAGTAATGCACGTCAGCCAGCTCTAACTGTTCAGCAGCTAGCTTCCAGGTTGGTGTTTCTTGATCGCTGTAACGCACCAACAACGGCCAATTGCGTGGTGCCAGATCATCCACTTGCCAAGTAAAACTCGGCAACCAAGCAACCTGCTGCTGCCCATCATCTTGATAAAAGCCTTGAATAAGATTGGCCTGCCAATGCACTGCACTAGCTTGCGGTGCTTGCACGTCAGCGACTAGATCAGCAAACTCGATTGCTGCAGTATAGATACGTCCTTGCTGAGCCTGTAGCCACAGCTCACCACCCGTGCGTAATTGTGTTACTTGCCAATCTGCTAAGTAACCTTTGGGCAGCCATTGCGCAAGGTCACTGCTAGGGATTTTCAAATACACATTGATGGCGCTCTGCTGCCAGTCTTTGCCAATTAAGCGTCCTTGTGCACTCAATTCTAAAGCCTGTCCATCTGGCAACACTGCTCGCACCGCTAAGTGCTGTTCTGCACCGACACGACTGAGAGTGAAACCTGCATATTTCAATGGCAAAGGCTCATTGCCATAGGCTTGCACAATCACCCGACTGTTAATCACGCTCAATTGCGCCACTTGCTGCAATTTAGCCAGCCAATCATTGAGCTTAAATACTGCTTTTTCGCTGCTGTCTAAACGCACGCCCTGCACAGCCCATTGCCGTGGCTGCACTTCTTCTACAGAAATTTGCAGACCCACTAAAGTCACAGCTTTTAAGCGCAACTCTCGGGTCAATAAACTGGCCAACATGTCGGGCTGAATATGCAGTTCATCGAGCAATAATAAATCAGCACCGCTGCCGATCGAGACGTCACGCGCCTCAAGCACTGGTGAAAAACCGCTCCAGGTACCCTCTAATCGCTCAATATGAATATCTTGCTGTAAGCGCTGCTGCAACTCCTGCTCAATTTGCTCACGGTATTCAGCAAGCAAGGGCGTGAACTGGCGTCCGACACTGACATATAAGGCAGCCAAAATCAGCAATCCAGCAATACTCCACAGGCTCCAACGCAGCAGAGTATTGAAGAAGCGCAACAGAGCCATCATGCATACACCTTAATGATTGCCGGCATTACAACAAAACAACATCATATTGTTCTTGCGAGTACATCGTTTCTACTTGGAAGCGCACAGGATGCCCAATAAAGGACTCTAAATCAGCGACGTTGGCAGACTCTTCATCGAGCAAGCGGTCGACCACACTCTGACTGGCCAGCACCATATAACCATCGGCTTGAAAGGCACGCGCCTCACGTAAAATCTCACGAAAGATTTCATAACAAATGGTTTCCGCACTGCGCACTTGCCCACGCCCTTGGCATGTAGAACAGGGTTCGCAAAGCACTTGCGCCAAACTTTCACGGGTGCGTTTGCGCGTCATCTGCACCAAGCCCAGTTCGGTGATGCCAATAATGTTGGTTTTTGCGTAATCGCGTTCGAGCTGACGCTCCAAGGTACGTAAAACCTGGCGACGATGCTCTTCGTCCTCCATATCAATGAAGTCAATAATGATAATGCCGCCGACATTGCGCAGGCGCAATTGACGGGCAATGGTTAAAGCCGCTTCAAGATTGGTTTTAAATACCGTTTCTTCAAGATTACGATGACCAACAAAACCACCGGTATTGACATCAATAGTGGTCATCGCTTCGGTTGGATCAATCACCAGGTGCCCGCCTGATTTGAGCGGCACTTTTCGCTCTAAGGCTCTTTGAATTTCATCATCAATGCCATACAAATCAAAAATCGGTCGCTCGCCTGGGTAGTGCTCCACCCGGTCAGCAATTTCCGGCATTAATTCTGCGACGAACTGCTGTGCTTTAAGCAACGTTTCCCGCGAATCAATGCGTACTTTTTCCGTATGCTCCGCCGCTAGGTCGCGCAAGGTGCGCAATGGCAGAGAAAGCTCTTCGTAAATGACTGTCGGTGCGCCGCAGACTTGCATCTGCTCCCGAACTTGCTCCCAGAGACGGTGCAAGTAACGTATATCCAGCATAATTGCTGAAATATCTGCACCTTCAGTGGCAGTGCGAATAATAAACCCGCCCTTTTCCTCAAGACCTTCACTGGCCAAGCACTCTGTCACGGCTTGCTTTAAGCGCTCGCGCTCTGCTTCTTCTTCAATTTTCAGTGACACGCCAATATGACTGCTGCTCGGCATATACACGAGGTAGCGCGAAGGAATCGATAAATTGGTGGTCATGCGTGCACCTTTACTGCCAATCGGATCTTTAGTGACTTGGACGACTAGCGCTTGGCCTTCATGCACTAAGCCGCTAATACCCTCTCCGGTCATACCCTCACGAGCAGTGATATCCGCAGCATGAATAAACGCCGCACGCGATAAGCCAATATCAACAAAAGCCGCCTGCATACCCGGCAGTACACGGACGATCTTACCTTTATAAATATTGCCAACAATGCCGCGACGCTGGGTACGCTCAACATGAACTTCTTGTAAAACACCATTTTCGACCACGGCAACCCGTGATTCCATTGGCGTAATATTGATTAAAATCTCTTCACTCATGGCGTTCTCAGTCTAAGGCTTGGCGGTGCATGGCTCGCACAACCTAATAATGCAGCGCAATACAGTCACTCCAATATGCCCTGTATCTTTAACAAAACCAATACGCTACACCTGAGAAGATTACATTGTTATCAATCATCTAGCTAAAAAAGCTCAGCGACAGCTCGAATAAAGATTTCGCCACGTTTTAGCGCACACTAGCTTCTGCGCAAAGGTGCGCAATAAGACGCTACTACTGGTCGAGCCATTAACGAAAACCACGGATACGCTTGACGTTAACCAACACTAAATACAGCCAAGGCCACAGCAAGCAACTAATGAGCACTGGCCAAGCATAATAATTTATCTCAGGTCGCATTCCCGATAAAGTGCCCAACCACAACAGCACGAGCTGCGCCAGACCATAAATCACCAGTAGCGCAAACGACTGCTGCCACAATGGAAAGACTTTCAAGCGCTGCTGCAAAGTTAAAACTAAAAATACAACAATCGTCAACGCCAAGGCATGTTGGCCAAACAATGTGCCATACAACACATCTTGGGCAATACCGACACACCAAGCCGTCAACACACCGATATTTTGTGGAAAATAAATCGCCCAAAAGGTTAAAATCAGCGCTAACCACAAAGGTCGACCAATTTCAATTTGCTCTGGCATTGGCATCACTGACAGTAATAAGGCGACAAGCAATGTTAACCACATCATCAGAGTGATATTGCTGGATGTATTGCTCATTCATGCGCCTCCACTGCCGTAGACTCTGTGGCCTTAAGCAATTGCACCGCATCATCTAAGGCATTCTGTACCGTATCGTCGAGGGCTTGCGTGGCATTATTGCTGTCACTAAAGACCAGCAACAGATAACGGCTACGATTGAGGGTTGCCGCCGGCAAAGCCAGCACCCGCGCAAAAGGCTGCCCTGTATTGCGCTGCACTTGCGTCACTACAGCCACTGGATAGCCAACAGGAAAGCGCTGCCCCATACCCGAGGTGACCAACAAATCACCCTCGCGAATGTCAGCACTATCGGTGACGTAACGCAATTCAATCGACTCTAAATTACCCGTTCCACTGGCGATAGCGCGCAAACCATTGCGATTAACTTGCACTGGCACACTATGATTGCTGTCTGTAATCAGCAAAACTCGCGAACTATAGGGCATCACTTCGATGACCTGCCCCATCACACCGCGCGCATCAAGCACTGGCTGCCCGAGCGTCACTCCACTGTTACTGCCTTTATTGATCAAAACCCGATGTGTATAAGGATTGGGATCAACGCCAATTAATTCTGCAACCAAGACACGGTCATCAATTAAAGCCGATGAGTTGAGCAATTCTCGTAAGCGGACGTTTTGCTCTGTGAGGGTGGCTAATTTTTGCAAACGACGTTGCATCAAAAGCGTTTCCGCACGTAACTGTTCATTTTCAGCTAAGAGATCAGTACGACTACTAAACATTTGCAACGTGTTGTTCCAGCCGCGCACGGGTAAGTCACCCAACCAATACAGCGGGGTCAATACCATTCCTAACTGGCTGCGCACGGGCTTGAGCACAGTAAAGCGTGCATCAACCAGCATCAAGGCAATCGACAAACAGCTAAGAATAAGAAACCGCGTGCTTAACGAGGTTTTTTTGGCAAATAATGGCTTAATGTTGTTTCCTCAGCGACTTAAATGTGAATGAACCTTTACCTCACTCACATTTAAGTTTAACTATAAACACCACGTTCAGCGACTCACAAGTAAAAATGTAGCTTTACTCTGCTGACAACAGATCCATAGAGTTACGATCCATCATTTCTAAAGCTTTACCGCCGCCCAAAGCCACACAGTTTTTTGGATTCTCAGCCACAATAACGGGCAGCCCTGTTTCTTGCGCAAGCAATTTATCCATATCACGCAGCAGTGCACCGCCACCCGTCAAAACTAAGCCGCGCTCAGCGATATCGGATGCCAATTCAGGCGGCGACTGCTCCAGCGCACTTTTCACCGCCTGCACAATCGCAGCTAAAGATTCTTGTAGCGCCTCAAGCACTTCGTCGGAGTTCAACGTAAAACTGCGCGGCACACCTTCCGCAAGATTGCGGCCACGCACATCAAACTCAAGCAACTCTCCGCCAGGGAAAGCGCAACCAATTTCTTGCTTAATTCGCTCAGCCGTCGACTCACCAATTAAGCTGCCATAGTTGCGACGCACATAAGTGATAATGGCCTCATCAAAACGGTCACCGCCAACACGCACGGATTCTGCATACACCACACCATTGAGCGAGATCAGGGCAATTTCTGTGGTGCCACCACCAATATCAACCACCATTGAGCCGCGTGCTTCATCAACGGGCAAACCGGCACCGATTGCCGCCGCCATTGGCTCTTCAATTAAGAATACTTCGCGTGCCCCAGCACCTAAAGCTGACTCACGAATTGCTCGACGTTCAACTTGCGTAGACTTGCACGGCACGCAAATCAATACGCGCGGACTGGGCTGTAAAAAACTGTTCTCATGCACTTTGTTAATAAAGTACTGCAGCATCTTCTCGCAGACACTAAAATCGGCAATGACACCGTCTTTCATTGGCCGAATCGCACAAATATTACCTGGAGTACGGCCCAGCATACGCTTAGCATCGGTACCTACCGCCACCACACTTTTTTGATTACCGCGCGTACGAATCGCAACAACCGAAGGCTCATCTAAAACAATACCACGATCACGTACATAAATAAGGGTATTGGCAGTCCCTAAATCAATGGATAAATCACTGGAAAACATGCCGCGTAATTTTTTAAACATGGGATGAATAACCCTAGGTAACGCGCAATAGAAACGCTAATTTAAAATGATTAGGAAACTCTAACAATCATCGTCCTTTTGAGCAAGGTACGCACTGTGATAGATTAACACTTTCTAAACACTCTGATGATTTTTTACACGCGTATTGGATGTATCTGTAGCAATATTGTTCCATTGCTACAGATTTATTAGTTCCATCTACATTATTCTTTCAGGAGATCCTCACATGGCACTTGAACGCTGCGACGTGGAAAAACTGGCTCACTTGGCGCGACTCGGCCTCGATGATGCGCAAATAAACAGCAGCACCGCATCCCTAAATGCCGCTATCAATATGATCAATGCCATGCAAGCAGTGAACACTGATGGTATTACACCATTGGCCAACCCGCTCGAAGCCAATCAGCGCTTACGTCCTGACACTGTAACCGAAAGCAATCACCGTGATGACTACCAAGCCCTCGCTCCTGCGGTAGAAAACGGCTTATACCTGGTACCTAAAGTCATCGATTAAGGACTCCATCGTCATGCATCAACTTACACTGACTGATATTTCTAAGGCGCTCGCGGCCAAGCAGTTTTCCGCACGCGAGTTGACCACGCATTTACTTGCACGAATTGAACAGCTTGATCCGCAGCTCAATAGTTTTATTACTGTTAGCAAAGAGTCTGCATTGCAGCAAGCTGACGCAGCAGATGAGTTACGCAGCAGCGGCATCAATGCGCCGCTGCTGGGGCTGCCCATTGCGCACAAAGATTTGTTTTGTACTGAAGGGGTTCGCACCAGCTGTGCGTCAAAAACCCTCGACAACTTTATTGCACCTTACACCGCAACAGTGGTTGATAAGCTCAACAAAGTGGGCTGCATCAGCTTAGGCAAGCTGAATATGGACGAGTTCGCCATGGGCTCTTCTGGTGAAACCAGCTTCTACGGCCCAAGTAAAAACCCATGGGATACTCAGCGCATCCCCGGCGGTTCATCCAGCGGCAGCGCCGTAGCGGTAGCAGCACGCTTAGTCCCAGCCAGCACTGGCAGCGATAGCGGCGGCTCAATTCGCCAGCCAGCAGCATTCACTGGCTTAACCGGCATCAAACCAACCTACGGCCGTATCTCACGCTGGGGCATGACTGCCTACGCATCGAGTTTTGACCAAGCTGGTTTTTTAGCTCACAACGCTGAAGATTGCGCGATGCTATTACAGGCCACTGCAGGCTTTGATGAGCGCGATTCAACCAGCGCACAACAACAGGTTGATGACTATGCCGCAGCCTTAAGCCTGCCACTGCAAGGTTTGCGCATTGGTTTGCCGAAAGAATATTTCAGCAGCGACCTCGACAGCCGCATTGGCGATGTCGTCAACAACAGTATTGAGCAACTAAAACAGCTTGGTGCCACCTTTGTCGATATCAGCTTACCCAGCCTGCCACACGCCGTATCAGCCTACTATGTGATTGCCTCTGCAGAAGCCTCGACCAACTTAGCGCGCTTTGATGGCGTGCGCTTTGGCCACCGCTGCGAGAACCCACAGAACCTTGAAGACCTGTACTTGCGCTCGCGCGATGAAGCCTTTGGCAAAGAAGTCAAACGCCGCATCATGATTGGTACTTACGCGCTGTCGACCGGTTACTACGATGCTTACTATTTAAAAGCACAGAAAATTCGCCGCTTAATCAAAAATGATTTTGTGAGCGCCTTTAAAGATGTCGATCTGATTTTAGGCCCAACCACACCAAACTTACCTTGGTTAATCGGCAGCAAAATCGATGACCCTGTGGCCGCGTATTTAGAAGATATTTATACGGTACCCGCCAACCTTGCAGGGATTCCCGGCCTCTCTATGCCTGCTGGCATGATTGATGGCTTACCGGTCGGCGTACAGCTACTCGCACCGTACTTCCAAGAAGCACGTTTACTGCAAGTTGCACATCAATTTCAACAACATACTGATTGGCACGCTCGCACGCCAGCCGGATTCTGAGGACGACTCACATGCAATGGGAAACCGTGATCGGGCTGGAAATCCACGCACAGCTCGCAACTAACACCAAAATCTTTTCAGGTAGCGCCACCGCATTCGGTGCCGAGCCCAACAGTCATGCCAGTCTGATTGACTTAGCAATGCCTGGCACCTTGCCGGTGCTCAACGCTGCAGCAGTACGTATGGCCTGTATGTTTGGTTTAGCAGTTGATGCGCATATCGCTGAATACAATATTTTTGCTCGCAAAAACTACTTCTACCCTGACCTACCAAAAGGCTACCAAACCAGTCAAATGGATGATCCGATTGTGGGTCTTGGCCATCTGGATATAGCTCTCGACGACGGTAGCATTAAGCGCGTGAATATCACTCGTGCGCACCTTGAAGAAGATGCCGGCAAAAGCTTACACGAAGACTTTAGCGGCATGACCGGCATCGACCTCAACCGTGCCGGCACCCCACTACTGGAAATCGTTTCTGAGCCAGAACTGAGCAACGCCAAAGAAGCGGTGGCCTATGCCAAAGCCATTCACACCTTAGTGCGTTACTTAAACATCTGTGACGGCAACATGGCCGAAGGCTCGTTCCGCTGCGACTGTAACGTGTCGGTACGCCCTAAAGGCCAAACCAAATTGGGTACGCGCACCGAAATCAAAAACGTTAACTCCTTTCGCTTTATCGAGCGCGCCATCAATCATGAGATTCAACGCCAAATTGAATTGATTGAAGATGGCGGCAAAGTCACGCAAGAAACCCGTCTGTACGATCCTAACAAAGATGAAACGCGCTCCATGCGCAGCAAAGAAGAAGCCAACGACTACCGTTACTTCCCTTGCCCTGATTTGTTACCGGTGCATATTCCACGAGAGATGCTTGAGGAACTGCGCACTCATCTGCCGGAACTGCCAACACAAAAGCGCGAGCGTTTCGAAAAAGATTTTGGCTTATCCACTTACGACGCCAGCGTTTTATCCGCCAGCCGTGAAATGGCCAATTACTTTGAAGTCGTCGAAAAAACCTGTGCCGACGCTAAATTAGCGACTAACTGGGTAATGGGCGAACTGTCGAGCTTACTCAACAAAGAAAATCTCGATATCACCCAGTCACCGGTCAGCGCAGAGCAACTTGGCGGCATGCTGGTGCGCATTAAAGACAACACCATTTCCGGTAAGATCGCGAAAATGGTATTTGAAGCAATGGCAGCAGGCGAAGGCGACGCTGATCAAATTATTGAACAACGTGGTTTGAAACAGGTCACAGACAGCGGCGCTATCGAAGCCATGCTCGATGAAGTGCTCGCCACCAATGCTGAGCAAGTCGAACAATACCGCGCCAGCGATGAAAATAAGCGCGGAAAAATGTTTGGCTTCTTTGTTGGTCAAGCCATGCGCGCATCAAAAGGCAAAGCTAACCCGCAGCAGGTCAATGAGTTACTCAAGCAAAAGCTTGATCAGTAACCCGTGATACACACCAAGCTGACGGGCAACCTCAGCTTGGTGTTGCGCTCACCAATCTCTGTTCAAGGAATATCTCATGCGTCTGTATTTTCTCTTTGCTGCTCTCGTTTTACTGAGCGCCTGCTCATCGCAGCGTACAAGCCAAGACGCTGGTGTCAGTGGTCAAGCATCCTGGTATGGAGCAAAACACCACGGCAGAAAAACGGCTAGCGGTGAACGCTTTAATCAAAATGCCCTGACTGCCGCACACCGCACTCTGCCTTTTGGCACACAGGTCAAAGTGACCAACACACTCAACAATAAAAGCGTCACCGTGCGCATCAATGATCGAGGCCCTTACAGCAAAGGTCGTATCATTGATCTATCACGCGCTGCCGCAGCAAAAATCGATATGATAAAGCAAGGCGTAGCCCCTGTACGCGTGCAGGTTCAGTATTAAAAAGGCACTGAACTTTGCATCACGTTGGCGCTTATAATCTGCTACTCTACATCCAATTTAACAGCATAGCGTTCGGAGCAATTTGATGTCCCTCCTGGTATTTATTTATTTAATCGGCGGTTTTGTTCTTCTAGTGATAGGTGCCGAAGTTTTGGTGCGTGGCGCGGCGCGTTTAGCTGCACGCTTCGGTATTTCACCACTGATCATCGGCCTAACCGTGGTGGCTTTCGGTACCAGCGCGCCTGAGATGGCTGTCAGCACCCAGTCCGCCTTTCTTGGCCAAGGCGATATTGCCATTGGCAACGTGATTGGCAGCAATATTTTTAACGTGCTGTTTATTCTTGGCTTATCGGCATTAATCACCCCGCTACTGGTGTCGCGCCAACTGGTGCGTTTAGATGTGCCGATTATGATTGCCGCAGGCTTTCTGGCGTGGTTCTTAGCGATGGATGGCAGCTACAGCCGCCTTGATGGTTTTATTTTATTTACCTGTATTATCAGCTACACCAGTTACTTAATTATCAGCAGCCTCAAGGCATGGAAAGCCGGAAAAGCCTTAGAGATTGATGACGAGTACAGCTCTCAAGTCAACCCTCACCGCTTTGCTTGGTTAATTAACAGCGCTTACATTTTAGCTGGCTTAGTTTTACTAGTGGCAGGCTCAAATTTACTGGTCAGCGGCGCTGTCAGCTTAGCGCAAGCATTAGGCTTATCTGAGCTGGTGATTGGTTTAACAATTATTGCGGTGGGCACATCCCTACCCGAGTTAGCCACGTCACTGATTGCCGCATGGAAAGGCGAGCGCGATATTGCTGTAGGTAATATTGTCGGTAGCAATCTATTCAACTTGCTGGCTGTACTTGGTTTAGCCGGCTTAGTCTCGCCGCAGAGCATTGCCGTTGCCAGTAGCGCAATTGCTTTCGACTTCCCGGTGATGCTCGCTGTGATGGTGGCTTGCTTGCCAATTTTCTTTGCTGGTTACCGTATCAACCGCTGGGAGGGCGCTTTATTTTTAGGCTACTACATCGCCTACACCGCATACTTGATTATGCAAAGTAATGGCGAGGATTTTGCAACAACCTTCGCCAACGCCATGATTGGCTACGTTGTTCCCTTAACAGCCATTACTTTATTTGTTATTGCTGCACGCGCTTGGCGTATCCAGCGCGGCGTCACCATAGACTGACAAACGTTGCGCGGCTTATTTTGTTAAGCCCGCCTATTTAAGCGCTTCACCCGATGAGTGTTATATGGCCAAACGTACATTAAATCGCCGCCAAGGCTGGCGCGTTAATAAAATCCAAGACGAACGCCTTGCCCGCGCTGCTAAACGCGAAGAGCGCACTCTCGAGGAACTGGAAGGTGGCGACTTAGGCGTAGAGCAACACGGCCTAATCATTGCCCACTTCGGTGTCCAGGTAGAAGTGGAGGCTGAAGCGCCTGAAATTGCCGGACAAACCTATCGCTGCTACTTACGCGCCAACTTACCCGCACTCGTCACTGGCGACCGCGTGGTATGGCGTCCGGGCAATCAAGGTCTTGGCGTGATCGTCGCGCAACTGCCGCGTCACAGTGAGCTGCGCCGCCCGGATTCACGCGGGCAACTCAAGCCCGTTGCGGCTAACGTTGACTTGATCGTGATTGTTTTTGCACCACTACCAGAGCCGCATGCCAACTTAATTGACCGCTATATCATTGCTGCCGAGCATGCTGGTATTAAGCCGTTATTGCTGCTCAACAAAACGGATTTACTCGACCCAAGCGGTAGCTCTCGAGTCCATAGCTTACTGGAAACGTATCACAACCTCGGCTACCCACTGCTTGAGGTCTCAGCTTATTCCGGCGATGGTTTAGCTAAGCTGCAAGAACAGCTTAATGATCAAGTCAGCGTATTTGTCGGCCAGTCTGGCGTGGGAAAATCCTCTCTGGTCAACCGCTTACTGCCTGATACAGACACCAGGGTTGGTCCACTGTCGGAATTAACCGGCAAAGGCACGCACACCACCACCACTGCACGTCTGTTTCACTTCCCCGCCGGCGGCCAACTGATTGACTCACCAGGTATTCGTGAATTTGGCTTAGGTCACGTTAGTGTTGCGGATGTTGAAGCAGGCTTTATTGAGTTCCAAGAACACCTAGGCCATTGCCGCTTTCGTAACTGCAGTCATGAGCATGAACCAGGTTGCGCCCTATTAGCTGCTGTAGAAGCAGGTAAAATCGCGCCACAGCGCTTAGCCAGCTTTAAGCATATTGTTAGCGGCATCAATAACGAACATCATTAACAAATAGTGCGACTTTGCGAGATAACTCAGTAAAGTCGCATACCTGCTAATCGCTTACTTCATCAAACTGTAAAACGCCCTTCTCAAAGACATTGAGTTTTTCTCGCACCGGCTTACTTGAGGTGGCTTTTCCAGACTCTGCATCGCTAGCGCCTTCTTCAGCAGGCGCTAGCTCCACTTCTGGCTCGCCCTCAATCGCATGCAAAGCACGTTTAGTTAACACCAAAATATCAATTCGCCGATTACTTGGGCTGTACGGATCAGCGCGATCAAACAAAGCAGAGGAAGCATAACCTGCTACTCGAGCTATTTTCTCTTCATCTAAACCACCGGCACGCAATGCTCTGCGCGCCGCATTAGCGCGACTGCTCGACAATTCCCAGTTACCAAAACCGCTATTTCCTGCATAAGGTTTCGCATCTGTATGCCCGCCCACGCTGATCTTGTTAGGAACTGCGCGAATGGTATCTGCCATTAAATACAGAATATCTTCAAAGTAAGGTTGTAAACGAGCACTACCTAAATCAAACATTGGTCGATTAGCTGCATCCGTGATTTGAATGCGCAAGCCATCACGCGATACATCCATTAGAATTTGTTCTTTATAGGGGCGTAATTCGACATCTTCATTAATTTTGCGCTGCAGTTCAATCAATAAAATATCTAAACGCTCGCGTTCTAGCTGCTCGTATAGCTGCTCTGCTTGCAATTCATTAAGCGGTTGCTGCCCGGGAGTAATTTGCTCATTAAGCTCTGGATTTAAGGTTTTATCGGGAGCGGGGGTTGGCGTACCACCTAAGTCAATCACATAAGGGCTAGCACTTTCTGAAAAGCCAATTGGATCTTGAAAGTAACCAGAAATAGCTTTTTTCTGTTCAGGGGTCGCTGATGACATCAACCACATCACCAAGAAAAACGCCATCATCGCGACAGCAAAGTCAGCAAATGCAATTTTCCATGCGCCACCATGGTGGCCAGCGGCAATTTTCTTAACGCGCTTAACAATGATAGGTTGATTGTTATCCATGAATATTAGCCGCCTCGCACAGCCTGCTCCAACTCAACAAATGTTGGTCGATGCGCGCCATATAAAACCTTACGACCAAACTCCACTGCTAAACTGGGTGGCATACCTGATGCCGATGCCACTAAGGTCGCCTTAATTGCCTCATACAAATTAAGTTCTTCTTTCGCATCATGAGCCAAGCTTGTCGCAAGAGGACCAAAGAAACCATACGCTGCTAAAATACCTAAAAAGGTACCCACGAGTGCAGCGCCAACGTGCTGACCTAAAGCAGACTGCTCCGCCTCACCGAGCATCGACATCGTCACCACGATACCCAATACAGCGGCCACGATACCAAATCCTGGCAAACCATCGGCAATACTGGTAACGGCATGCCCCGGGTGATCAAGGTCTTCTTTTAAGCTGGTCAATTCCATATCAAACAGACCTTCAAATTCGTGCGGCGCCATATTACCGGTCGACATAATTCGCAAGTAATCACATACAAACTCAGTCATACGCTGATCTTTAAGCAAGGCCGGGTATTTACTAAAAATCGGGCTAGCTGCAGGATCCTCGATATCAGCTTCAATAGACATCATGCCTTCACGACGACTCTTATTGAGCACCTCGTAAAGCATCTTCAGTACATCCAAGTAAAGCGTCTTGGTAAAACGGTTACTGAACATGCTCAGTGATTTTTTAAACACCTGCATAAAGGTGCTGCTCGGGTTAGCCTGTAAGAAAGCACCCAGTGCTGCACCACCAATAATCAACACCTCAAAAGGCTGAATAATGGCGGCAATTTTTCCATGCGATAAGACGTATCCCGATAAGACACTCGCAAAAACGACAATTATTCCAATTATTTTTACCATAAGAAAGGCCGTACTCACTCTAAAACCACGCAAAGAATAACAGCCTTTGCAAATATTGGTTACTATGCTGTTATTAACACCCTGCGAGGGTCAGTCTACAGGCTGAATATTTATGTCCAATATTGTACCTCAAAACATTACTTTAAATCAGTGGATAACGCGCCTCGACAATACGCGCCTGCCTGTCTACAAAACCCATCGTTTACAAGCCCTGCAAGCCTTGCAAAGCCCTAGCAAGTCTTTACGCGATATTGCCCAAGTGATTAGCCAAGCACCAACCATCGCTTTTATTATCATTCGCGAAGCAAACCGTGGCCACAGCACGCTCTCCGAACCCGTACAAACCCTTGAAAACGCGTTATCACGCTTAGGCTTAGAACGCTGCAGCAATCTGCTTAAAAGCCTCCAAGATGACCAAGAAACAAACATTCCTTTACCACTACGCCAAGTATGGCTGCTCGGCCAGCATTTAAATATTCAAGCTGTTGGTTTATTTACTACCCGCATGGCTCGATTATGGCAAGAGATCCACTGGGGCAGCCTGTTGTTTTTATCGCCCACTTGGCCTTTACTCACGCGGCACCCTGAGTTATTTGTCGAATGGGAGCGTCGCGTCCTCGGTGATAATGAGCCCGCAGCAACTGTGGAGCGCGAGTTAATCGGCATGCCTCTAACAGCGCTTTGCCTAGGCCTAGCAGAGCATTGGAAACTGCCACATTGGATTATTGAAGGCTACCGCTTACTTAACGACAATCCACAGCAACTTGTACGCGCACTGCATATCGCTCGACATACCGACCAACCTTTGCAGCAACAACAGAAGCTTGATCAGCTTCCGATGCTCAACAACTGGCTCAATCGACCCGCTAACACACTGATCTTTACCTGCGGTCTAGTAATGGCAGCTCACAACTCATGGGGTAGTGAACAATGTTTACGCTGGCAACGCTTACTGAGCCTGTACTTAAAACAAGAACTTGCTAGCGTGCAGCAAACCACGCATCAACTTGCAGTTGAACACGCTCGCCTACAGCGCAATCATGACCTTTGGCAGCCGGCCCAGGCGCTACTTTGGCCATGGGAAACGCAGCGTTTGCGACAGCCTGTTGCTAAGCTTAGCGCCACACCACCTACCAGCGAAGATTTAACTCAATGGCGCACCCACTGTGCAGAGTTACTGCGCTCACCATCGCCTTTCAGCAATACGGTACAAATCACGCAACGACTAAGCCAAGCCCTGCAAGCCTGCGGCATGCGCAGAGTCTGCATTATGTTGCTAGACCCAACAGCACAACACGCTCAAGTCAGCCATCTGCACGGTATTAAAACCGAAAAAATACCACGTACTTTTGCACTAGAGAACAATGCCGTGCTTACACATCTATTGAAACAGTCCACACTTTTGATCATCACAGAACAGAATGCTCAGCGCTTAAACCCTCATATACCCGCAGAACTGCGTGCTTTATTCTCGCAAACAAGCTGGGCACTCGCCTCAGTATCAAATAGTCGTCGAGTAGTGATGCTCATCGCTGCCGACCAATCCGCCACAGACTTACACCCTCTGGCCTTGCAAGGCTTTAAAAAAACCTTGGAATGCATTGGACGCGCGCTTGTAGTGTTTAGCTCACGCAAGATCTAGCCGCTTTACAGAGAAAGTGTGCGCACATACATGGAGTTACCGTGCATTCAGCCACGTTACTGATTAGTATGTGCTCTTTGCAATTCCACTTATTACATAATCAACAACAAAAAGGTTCGTCACATGGATATTAAGCAGCGAGTATTTATTTTTTTCCAATATGTCCTGCCTCACCACACACTGTCACGTCTAATTGGGCGTCTAGCCGAATGTCAAACACCCTGGTTTAAAAACCGTCTCATTACCTGGTTCATCAACAAATACCAAGTAAATATGAGCGAAGCACAGCTTGAAGACCCAAGTGCCTACCAACATTTTAACGACTTTTTTACTCGAGCCCTCAAACTTGGCGCACGTCCACTAGATGAGACTGCAAATGCGGTCTTAAGCCCTGCTGATGGTGCAATCAGTCAACTTGGCACGATTGAGCATGGTCGTATTTTTCAGGCCAAAGGCCATAGCTTTAGCTTATTAGAGTTGCTAGGCGGCAATGCTCAACAAGCAGCTCCCTTCATGGGCGGTAGTTTTGCCACTGTTTATCTTTCACCAAAAGACTACCATCGCGTACACATGCCGCTCACTGGCACGCTTCGTGAAATGATCTATATTCCGGGTCGTCTGTTCTCGGTCAATCAAACGACTGCAGAAGCAGTTCCAGAACTGTTTGCACGTAATGAGCGAGTAGCATGTATCTTTGACACTGAACGCGGCCCTATGGCTGTGGTCTTAGTGGGTGCAATGATTGTTGCCAGCATTGAAACCGTATGGGAAGGCGTCATTACACCGCCGCTTCGACAGTTACGTCGTTTTGATTATTCCGATGCAAGCAGACAGACGATCACTTTAGAGAAAGGTGCTGAGCTAGGACGCTTCAAGCTAGGTTCAACCGCCATTATTCTGTTTGCTGAAAATCACGTTGCTTGGGACAGCCAGTTGGCAGAAACCAGCCCTGTAAAGATGGGTCAACGTCTCGGTTTAGAAATTTAGCTTTAGCTATATTAGCCAATAGCAATACACAGGTAGCATACTGCCATTCACATACACTGCTACAATCACATACATTGAAACCGATTTAAATTGGAATGACTCATGGATACACAGTATAGAAAATCACCGCTACGTACCCCCGTACCAGAGTTGACTGTACTGTCCTTCTGCAAGCCAGCAACTCGCGAGCTAAAAGCCTGGATCCAAAATCTACCCAAAGCGAATATTGGTGAAACAGCTCGCCAGCTCTATCAGTCCCTGATTGAGCTAAATAATTTTAAAACAACGGCAGACAACCGTATTCAATTACTTGAATTATTGCGTCCAGAAGTTTTCTTCGTTACTTCTCAGCTCGAAAAACACTTTCTAAATAATTCAGTCATGCTAGATGAGCGTGCTAAAAAAGTAGCTAATTTATGCCAAGCGCTACAAAATCATTTAAGTGTTGGCTACAAGCTCTCAATTGCAGACACCTTCCAGCAACGCAGCTCAATACTGGCTTTAGCTTTACAGCGCACAATGCACAGTTTATTTGCGTCACTGGTTCGCTCATCTCAACTATTCTACCCAACGCCGCCTAACTTATGGTTTGAAGTGCACCAAGTGTACTTACTTGCACGCAAACATAACCTGCATACAGTTGCGATCCGTGACACTTTACTTAACGATATCAGCGAGCAAAGTGTAGAAGCCGCTTATAGCTGTGCATTGTTACTCAGCTGCTCACGAATCAATCAAATGCGACAAAGTGACATTGCAATCTTAGCCAATGCATTACCAAGCTGGTGTCACTTAGCCGCAATACAAAATGCTGACTTGCCTAGCAGCTTATTTGTGGTCAATTTACACAGTGATACGCCTCCTCGCTACAAAGAGCTTATGGCAGAAACAAGTGGTCAAGCCTTATTAGGCTTCGATACACAAAATCTTGCAGCAGCACTAATCGAGCATCAGCAGGCAGATGAAAACAAGAAAGGAAAACTCGGGATTACTGTGCCTGACAACATGCCCAGCACGCTCTTAGCGCAGCTATGCAGTGCTTGGGGCAATATTGCTAAACGTGATTTTCAACGCATCAATAGCAAAGGAGTGCTGGATATTTGTTTGGGTATGAGCGCTGTGCATTACTACCTCGCCAATCAACAACCTTTTGAGAAAACCATAAAATCTCAACAATCAGCCATAGTTGAATACCAAACAGATAACAGCACCCCAGATATTTGGGCGAACGCAATTGATGCTGATACAACATTCGAGAGTGATCCGTTACAAACCGACTTAATCGAATACGAACCCCAATCAAAAACAGAGTTCGAGACCGAATATCAAGACGCTCTGCTCGATACTGATGCCTCTCCTGCTCTCTACCCCGTATACAAACTTTCTATTGTTAACCACAGCCCGGGCGGCTATTGCTTAGCATTAAGTAATGAGGTGCCGGCACAACTGCAAGCAGGTGAAATTATTGCTTTGCGTGAAACGAAAGGAAAACCTTGGGTTACCGCAGTTATTCGCTGGATTCGTCAAGCGGCCTCGAACACCACGCAAATTGGCATTGAACTGATTGCTCCCAATGCTCAGCCATGCGGCTTACAGCTTTTGCGCTCGAGCGGTCAACCAAGCAATTTCTTACGCGCTTTACTCGTTCCAGAAATACCTGCTCTATCGCGTCCAGCCAGCGTGATCGCACCACGCGTGCCGTTTCAAGAAAGCCATAAAGTTGCAATCAACCAATACGGTAAAGAACTTAAAGCAGTTTTAACAAAACGCTCCATCCATACAGGTAGCGTCAGTCAATTTGAGTATCGCTTGACCACGCCAACACAAGCTGTGGACGAGCGCACAACATCAACAGGCAGTGATCTACCGCGCACTGAAGACTTTGACTCGCTCTGGAAGTCATTGTAGATTCTCTGGCATTCATTTTTGCTTTAAATATGTGCCTAATTGCACTCTGATGGTATTTATGGTTACTGATAGAAAAACGATTCGCTTGCTTATTCTAGAAGACTCGCAAAATGAGGCTGAACGCATTGTTAGCCTCTTTCGCAATGCTGGTCATGCAACTCGAGTGCACCGCATCACATCTTTAGACGACCTTAATGATGCCTTAAAGAGCACTTGGGACTTATGTATTGCCGCGCACAATAGTTCAAATCTAACCCCGCAGGCAGCCTTGCAGACTATTCAGCGAACGGCTCGTGACATTTCTTTTATTCAAATCATCGAAAATAATTCAGCAGATTTGCGCACAGAAATGCTAGAGCTCGGCGTGCAAGATGCGGTTCCACGAAATGAAGACGAACTACTCGTACTCGTAGCTAAACGCGAACTTGCCAACTTAGAGGAACGCCGAGAGCGCCGGTCTGCAGAAGTTGCTTTACGCGAAGCAGAAAAACGTTGTCAATTACTACTGGATAGTTCTGTCGATGCCATCGCCTACGTACATGATGGCATGCATGTGTACGCAAATCGCACCTACCTACAGCTCTTTGGTTATGCTGACCACGATGAAATGGAAGGCATGCCGATGATCGACTTAATCGCGGCACAGGACCAAGCAAGCTTTAAAGATTTCTTAAAACATTATCGCAGCGAAGAAGGTAATGCAGACTTAACCTGCACCGGCGTTACCGCAACCAATGACAACTTCAAAGCCAGTATCAGTTTCTCTCCCGCGCATTACGACGGTGAGCCTTGTGTACAGGTTGTTATACGCGTTGCACATGACAACGCCGAGCTAGAAGAAAAGTTACGAGAAATCAGCAGTCAAGATATTGTGACTGGCTTATACAATCGTCAACACTTCTTAGAGTTACTCGATAACGCTGCAGAGCGCGTCGTGAAAGTCGGTCAACCTTCTAGTGTCGCCTATATTAAAGTTGATCATTATCCTGCTTTACAATCTGATCTGGGCATTGCCGGAATTGATTTACTGCTGGCTGATATTGCAAATATATTACGCCAGCAACTCAGCCAGAGCTCACAAATTGCACGTTTTGCCGATGACGTATTTACCGTACTGACGCCAAACGTTACACCTGAGCAAAGCCAGGACGAATTGCTGGCATTAATGAAAAAGGTAGAAACACAGCTATTTGATATCAACGGACGGACTGCGCAAACAAGTCTGACTATTGGTGTCGCGGGCCTGAATGAAAAAACCTCAAAAGCTGCCGATGTATTAAAACGTGCACATGATTGCGCAGATGAAACAACGCAAATAAACACTTTAAAAATCTATAACCCTGCTGATGAAATCGCTGCAGCTGCAAGCCGTGGCGACGTCATTGCGATGCTGCAGCAAGCACTTGAAAACAACAGCTTTAAGCTACTGTTCCAGCCTATTATTAGCTTGCGCGGTGATAAAGATGAACTGTATGAAGTGCTGCTACGCTTAACCAGCCCACAGGGCGAAGAAGTTCCTCCTAGCGACTTTATCAACGCAGCAATAGCTGCAGGCTTCGCAGAGAAGATTGATCGCTGGGTATTACTCAACTCCATTAAGCTATTAACCGAACACCGCAGCAAAGGCCATCAAACACGCTTTTTTATCCATTTATCTAGCGCCAGTATTCAAGACCCAAGCCTGCTACCTTGGTTAAGTGTTGCACTCAAAGCGTCACGCTTGCCTGCTGACTCAATCATTTTGCAAATACGCGAAACAGATGCCGTTGCCTATTTAAGCCAAGCCAAACAACTGGCCAAAGGCTTACATGACCTACATTGCCAAGTCGCTCTAGGTCAGTTTGGTTGCACACTCAACCCATTCAATACGCTCAAACATCTTGATATTGATTTTGTGAAGATCGATGGATCCTTCACCAAAGAGCTCTCAGTGCCAGAAAACCAAGAGGCTTTAAAAGAAACTTTAGCGGCCCTGCATGCTCAAGCAAAACAAAGTATTGTGCCTTTTGTTGAAAGCGCTAGCGTGCTATCAGTTCTTTGGCAAGCTGGGGTCAACTATATCCAAGGCCATTACTTACAAGGCCCGAGCCAAGCCATGAACTATGATTTCTCCTCTGGAGACGAGTAATGCAGCTGTGCCTAAGTGCTCTCTATGGGCGGTTAGGCACAGCTTACTCTCTTGATGCTATTGCCTTAAAACAACCGCAACCTAGCGCAGCTTTGTAACATATTCATAGCAACAGACTGCTTGTGACTTTATCCTGCGCTTCAGAGCAGGTATCATGAGCGCACTCCAATTCACCCCCCCCTCACTTAAGCAGCGCGCAGGCTGGAAAGTCCATGTCGACGGTTCGTATTGGTTCCTACACATTAGCTAACAACCTGATTCTTGCCCCTATGGCAGGGGTTACTGATCGACCACAGCGACAATTATGTGCACGCTTTGGTGCAGGCCTTACCGTATCTGAAATGCTTACCAGTGATACACGCCTGTGGTCGAGCCGTAAATCCAGCTTACGCTTATTGACGGATACTGATCCGGAGCCACGCTCGGTGCAAATAGCTGGCGCTGATGCACAGATGCTCGCAGAGGCCGCACGCCAATGTATTGAGCTTGGCGCACAGATTATTGATATCAATATGGGCTGCCCAGCAAAAAAAGTCTGTAATAAAGCCGCAGGCTCTGCACTGCTGAAAGACGAGCCGCTGGTCGCTGAAATCTTACAAGCGGTACGCGCTGCGGTTGATATACCGGTCACCTTAAAAATCCGCACGGGCTGGGACCGCGACCACAAAAATGGTGCGACGATTGCACACATTGCTGAAGATTCGGGTATCAATGCGCTTGCGGTACATGGCCGCACACGTGCAGACCGCTACAATGGCGACGCTGAATACGATACTATTGCACTCATTAAGCAAACTGTATCAATCCCAGTGTTTGCCAATGGTGATATTGATAGCCCGTTAAAAGCACAACAGGTACTCCAACATACAGGAGCCGACGGCTTATTGATTGGTCGTGCGGCGCAAGGGCGTCCTTGGATTTTCAATGAAATCAATCATTTCTTGAAAACTGGCGAGCACTTACCCGCAATCGAATTAGCGATGCTCGAGTTGATTTTACTCGAGCACATCGAGCTCTTACACGAATTTTACGGACAACCGATGGGTGTACGTATTGCTAGAAAACATACGCACTGGTATTTAGCAAAACTGCCTGAGGCGCAACAATTTCGTACAACGTTTAATCAGCTTGACTGTGAAAATGCACAAAAAGATCAGATTCAGATGTTCTTTAATCATCTTCGCGCACTCGGCTTAAAAGACGCTGCATAAACCTAAAGATAAAGACGTTCAGCCATGAGATATTTACCGTGACAAAAAATACTATGCCGCTTGCAACTCTACACAGCACAGAGAACTTAACATTACGCGCTTGCGTTGAAAAAACTCTGCATGATTACTTTGCCCACTTAGATGGCGCACACGTTAATGATGTTTACAATTTAGTGCTAAGCGAAGTTGAAGCGCCTTTATTTGCCTCGGTGATGCAGCATGTCCAGGGTAACCAAACTCGCGCCTCAGAAATGCTCGGTTTAAACCGTGGCACGCTGCGTAAAAAACTCAAACAGTACAATCTTCTTTAAAATATAACGCTGCCAGCCTCAGCAAAGAGGCTTTCTGCAGCTTGCCGTTTACAGCTAGGAAATCTAATGACTGACCACACTTCAAAAACGCCTATTCGTCGCGCTTTAATCAGTGTTTCTGATAAAACAGGTATTGTTGAATTTGCCCAAGCGCTAGACGCCTTAGGCGTAGAGATTTTATCGACAGGCGGCACTTTTAAACTACTTAAAGAGAATGCCATCCCAGCGATCGAAGTGGCGGACTACACCGGCTTTGCAGAGATGATGGATGGTCGGGTAAAAACCCTGCATCCAAAAATCCACGGTGGCATTCTTGGTCGTCGCGACATTGATGCAGCGGTCATGGCTGAACACGGCATCAAGCCAATTGATTTAGTCGCGGTTAACCTCTACCCGTTTGCCGCCACAGTCGCCAAACCAGGTTGCACACTGCCTGACGCGATTGAAAACATTGATATCGGCGGACCTACCATGGTGCGCAGCGCAGCGAAGAATCATAAAGATGTCGCAATTGTGGTCAATGCTGGCGACTACGCTGATATTCTTGAAAGTCTAAAAGCAGGCGGCTTAAGCTACGCGCAGCGTTTCAGCTTAGCCCTGAAAGCTTTTGAGCATACCGCCGCCTACGACGGTATGATCGCTAACTATTTAGGCACGATTGATCAGTCTGCGGAAACCCTTAGCACGCAGCAACGCACAACTTTCCCGAAGACCTTCAATACCCAGTTTATTAAAGCGCAAGACATGCGCTACGGTGAGAACCCGCACCAAAGTGCCGCGTTTTACACCGAAGTTCATCCACAAGAAGCCAGCGTTGCCAGCGCTGTGCAGTTGCAAGGTAAAGAGTTGTCGTTTAACAACGTTGCTGATACCGACGCAGCACTTGAGTGCGTGAAAAGCTTTGTCAAACCCGCCTGCGTGATTGTGAAACACGCCAACCCTTGCGGTGTAGCCGTTGCCACTGACGAAGAAGGCGGCATCCGTAAGGCTTATGACTTAGCTTACGCCACCGACAGCGAATCAGCCTTTGGCGGAATTATTGCGTTTAACCGCGAGCTGGACGCTGCGACTGCGCAAGCCATTGTTGACCGTCAGTTTGTTGAAGTGATTATTGCCCCAAGCATCAGCCAAGCGGCACGTGATGTGGTGGCGAGCAAAGCCAACGTACGCTTACTCGAGTGCGGTCAGTGGCCAGCTGAGCGCAGTGCTGACTGGGACTTCAAACGCGTCAATGGCGGTTTATTAGTACAAAGCCGTGACATTCAGATGATCACTGCTGCAGACCTCAAAGTCGTGTCGCGCCGCGCACCGACTGAGCAAGAAATCCACGATTTAATCTTTGCTTGGAAAGTCGCTAAGTTCGTTAAATCCAACGCGATTATCTATGCGAAAAACCGTCAGACTATCGGTGTTGGCGCAGGTCAAATGAGCCGTGTTAACTCAGCACGCATTGCTGCAATTAAAGCTGAACAGGCTGGTTTAGAAGTGGCTGGTGCGGTGATGGCCTCTGATGCGTTCTTCCCTTTCCGCGACGGTTTAGATAACGCTGCGAAAGTGGGTATTCGTGCAGTGATTCAGCCAGGCGGCTCAATGCGTGACGCTGAAGTGATTGCTGCAGCCGATGAAGCCGACATTGCTATGGTGTTTACCGGCATGCGTCACTTCCGCCATTAATTGCTCTTTAAAGGACCGTTTTCTATGAATATTTTAATTATCGGTAATGGCGGACGCGAACACGCATTGGCTTGGAAGGTTGCGCAAGATCCACGCGTACAGAAAATCTTTATTGCTCCAGGCAATGCCGGTAGCGCCACAGAAGCCAAGTGCGAAAACGTCGCCATTGATGTATTAGCCATTGATCAATTGGCTGATTTTGCCGAGCAAAACAATGTTGCGTTAACTATTGTCGGCCCAGAAGCGCCTTTGGTTGCCGGTGTGGTTGATACCTTCCGTCTGCGGAATCTCGACATCTATGGTCCAACCGCCGCTGCCGCGCAACTGGAAGGCTCAAAAGCTTTCACTAAAGATTTCTTAGCGCGCCACGACATTCCAACCGGTCGCTATGCCAACTTCACTGAAGTTGAGCCAGCTTTGGCTTACTTGCGTGAGCAAGGTGCGCCGATTGTGATTAAAGCCGATGGTTTAGCCGCAGGAAAAGGCGTGATTGTCGCCATGACTTTGCCAGAAGCCGAAGCAGCGGTGATTGATATGCTGGCCGGCAATGCTTTTGGTGATGCGGGTTCACGTGTGGTCATCGAAGAGTTTTTAGACGGTGAAGAAGCCAGTTTTATTGTCATGGTCGATGGTGAAAACGTTTTACCCATGGCCACCAGCCAAGATCATAAACGCGTGGGCGATGGCGACACTGGGCCCAATACCGGGGGCATGGGTGCTTACTCTCCTGCCCCTGTTGTCACCGACGCCGTGCATCAGCGGGTGCTGGATGAAATCATTTATCCAACCGTGCGCGGCATGGCGGCTGAAGGCAATGTGTACACCGGCTTTTTATATGCTGGACTGATGATTGATAAAGATGGCACGCCAAAAATCATTGAGTACAACTGCCGTTTTGGCGACCCTGAAACTCAGCCAATTTTATTGCGTTTAGAGTCAAGCCTAGTGCTGCTGATTGAAGCTGCGCTGGCTAAAGCACTAGACAAGGTGGAAGCGCAATGGGATCCACGTCCAAGCTTGGGCGTCGTGATTGCCTCCGGCGGTTACCCGGCCGACTACAGCGCTGGTCATGAGATTAAAGGCTTAGATGCCGCCGCGCAGTTAGAGGGCAAAGTGTTCCACGCTGGCAGCAGTCTCAAAGACGGTAAAATCATCAACACCGGTGGTCGTGTACTGTGCGCTACAGCAATGGGTGACAGCGTTGCCGAGGCCCAAGCCAATGCGTATAAACTGGCTGAAAAAATCAGCTGGGAAGGTAGTTTTTACCGTAAAGATATTGGCTATCGCGCCATTGCTCGTGAGCAGCAATAACAGTTAGCCAGCACTAAGGCTCTTCATGGTCACAAGCCCATGGAGAGCCTTTCAGCACAACTGAGGCGCTAAGTACTGACGTGAATCCTATTCGCCTAACCGCCGCCTTACTCGCCAGCTTAATGTTTGGCTGGTTATTTATGCTGATCAGCGTACCGCGCTATTACGGTCTACTGTTCAATATTGATAACATCTCCGAACTTGGTTTTTTAACTCAGCAGTACTTCAGTGATCTATCGGTCAGCACGCAACACCCTCTACTCGTTGGTATGTTGTTGGGTTCCACGCTAACCACCATTTCTTACAACCTTATTCGCTATATTTACGCACGCTTTACTAGCAATTTACTCTTGGCCATTGCTTTGAGTGTTCTGCTGCTATTCTTGTTTTTTTTAGCCAGCATATCAGCCGCACCCACCTCTTTTTACGTCAATTTTAGCAGCGATTTTATTTATGCGCCGATTGTCTTGTGCATGCTGTTTATACATAGCATGTGCTTAGACTGCATCCCCAAACACACCAATTCCAAACGCCTCAGACAACAAATAACTTGGCACATGAAGCTACTCTGCATAGCCGGCGTGGCGTTATTACTGTTAAAAGCCAGCTATGCACACTTGCTCACTTATTGCTTACTGATTAGCTCTGCAGTTTATATTCTAGGCGCTCTCTTTTTGTCATGGCAGAACAAGTACCGTCCTGCCCGCACCTTACTGATTGGCTTCCTGATCTTATTTATTGCGCTGATTGCTGTCTGGCCAGCTTTTACCAATGAGTCATTTATTTCGCCAACCATGGCTATTATCACAGCACTCATTGCTGTGCCCTTGGCAGGCTTTATTCTTAGCGCGGGACTGAGCGAAAGTCATTATGCGCAGTGGGTTAAACATTCAAACCAATCCCAGCAATACGTTACTGAGCAGGCAGAGCAACGTGCGAAGTCGGAGCTGTTAGCAAAAATCAGCCATGAGATTCGCACCCCATTAAGCGGGGTATTAGGCATGGCCACCCTGCTGTTAGACACGCCACTGTCGAGTAAACAACGTGATTATGCACAAACACTGCAAGGTTCAGGCAATGAACTGCTATCGCTAATTAACGAGATACTGGATATCTCGCGTCTTGAATCAAAAGAAATTGTCCTAGGTGACTCAGAGTTTAATTTAGCCAGTCTGTTACACGAATGCACTCAAGCTTTTGAACATACTGCTCGAGAGCAGCAGGTTGAGTTTGCCGTATTTTTACAACCCCAAGCGCCCGAGACATTAATCGGTGATCCTGTGCGCTTGCGACAAATCCTGCTGAGTATCCTCAAAAATGCTTTCCAACGCACTCAGCAAGGAGAAGTGATCCTTAGTGTGACTGTCGAAAATAACGCCAATAACTCACAACTCTTGTTTAGCGTGCAAGATAATGGCAATCCTTTAAGTGACGAAGAACGTCATACCCTCAGCACTGCGCAACTGCACAGTAAAGATTTACTCAGCGCTTCTTTTATTGGTGGCAATCTAGGCATTATTATTGCCAACCAACTCTTGAGGCTGATGGGTGGCAGCTTAAAAATTCAACCTATGGGCTGTGGTAATCAATTTACTTTTAGCATTCCATTTAGCCTTGCCGATACAGCACCAACATCGAGCAAAGATGATGCCGTGCTACATAACAAAAAAATCCTCATCATTGACAGCAACACACTTTATCAAAAGGTTTTAGCGCAACAATGTAGCGAGTGGGGCTTGCAAGTTTCTACGCGCTCATCCAGCACTGACGCCATGGCTTATTTGCGTAATCAAGCACACCAAGGGCAAAGTTTTGCAGCTATTTTAATCAGTGAAAACAGCAATAAAACCAAAGCGATTGAGTTCGCTGTGCGCCTCAAAGAAGACCCTCTTCTAGCTAAAGACACGACCCTGATTATGCTGACCAGCAGCAGTGATACTGACCCTGTTATCACACGCAATGCAGGCATTGCTTATGTGCTCATGAAGCCCATCAGCGGCTCAACTTTAAAAACGACTTTACTGCGGGCTCTCGATCGCCAAGCGCCAAGCAGTCAAGCCCAGCAGCAACTGAGCAGCAAACATATTCTGATTGTCGAAGACAACTTGATTTCAGTAAAAGTCATCAGCGGTTTACTGCACACTTTAGGTGCAACAGTCGAAGTGGCAGCCAATGGCCAAATCGCCTTAGCAATGATGCAGAAAGACACCTTTGATTTAGTGCTGATGGACTGCGAAATGCCGATCATGGATGGTTTTACTGCGACCCAACAACGCCGTGAATACGAAGCCAGTCATGGGCTCAAGCGCTTGCCGATTTTCGCCCTATCGGCACACGTACTGCCAGAACATAAGTTGCGAGTGGTGCAATCGGGGATGGATGGTCATTTAGCTAAACCCATAGAGCTGACGAAGCTGCAAGATCTGCTCAAAGGCCTCACCTCACAGCATTAGACAGTTTAGACCTATTGCTCATCTGTAGCTGTATGGTGCTGTAAATAGGCCACAGTTAGACCACTACAACTGATCACCAAAACGCCCAGCAACGACAACGTATCAGGCACATGGCCAAACACCAGATAGCCAATCAGACCCGCAAAAATAATTTGCATGTAGGTAAAGGGGGCCAAAGTTGCCGCGCTAGAATATTTTAACGCCACAGTTAATAACATGTGCGCTGTCATCGCGAGCAACCCCAGCACTAGGATAAAAACCCAATCAATCGTTGGCAGCGCTAAAGTATATTGGCCGGGCAATAGCATGGTTAGAACTAATGCGCCAAATAGTCCTGATAAAAAATTACTCGTCACCGCATGATCAGTACTGGCTAAGCGGCGGGTAATCAATTGATAGACGGCAAAACAAAATGAAGCGCTCATCGGCAATAAAATGGCCGGAGTAAACAACGCGCCTCCCGGCCGAACAATCAGCAGCACCCCTAAGAAGCCAACACTCACCGCCAGCCACTGCCCTTTGGTAATTTTTTCGTGCAGGAAGACTGCCGATAATACCGTCACAATCAAGGGTGCTAAAAACATCACCGCGGTGGCTTCACCGAGGGGGATATAGCGCAAGCCACCAATAAATAGCACGCTGATGCTCAACAAGCTTAGTGCGCGCAATAGTTGTAGCAGAGGGCGTCGAGTACGCACGATAGCCCAACGCATCTTTGGGAAAAACAGTAAGAACATCACCACACTTTGCACTGTATAACGCGCCCAAATAACCATCACCAAAGGATATAAATGGGTTAAATGCTTAGACACGCCATCGTGAGTTGCCAATAAGCTGCCGGCACAAAGAATCAATAAAATACCGTACAGCGGTTTTTGCTGGGTTGTCATTTAGATCTGCTTTCAAATTAGTTAGCCTGCTAACTATATAGCAAAATAGCTAAAAAATCTTGATTACCACTCATCACAAGGCAAACACACACAGCAGCAGCAGACATTCTATTGACCAGCGTCAACGCTTAAGTGTGCGAGTTATCGCTATATAGAGGCCATTATAAAAACAACAGAAAGAGAGAATCGCAATGCTTTTTATGCCATGGGGTGAGCACTTAGAAATTGGTATCGCTGAAATTGATGAGCAGCACCGCTGGTTGGTCGATACCACCAACAGCTTGCATGCATTGCTCAGCACAGGGGACGCTCAAGCTGCAGAACTGGGTGTTATTTTAGAGCAACTGATGGACTACACCATGAATCACTTTATTGTCGAAGAAGAGATATTTGATCGCTTGGGTTACCCAGAAAGTGACGCGCACAAGGCCCAGCACAATATCTTTTGCGAGAAAGTGATGGATTTACTCACCCGTCACGACATGGGTGAAACCGTGGGTGTAGAGGCGTTAAATCTATTAAAAAGCTGGCTCACCAACCATATTGTCAAAGTTGACAAGCAATACGTGGAGCACTTTCGCGCTGCAGGTATTGCTGTTTAATCAAAAAACTTAACAACCACTATTTATAAAGCAGTACCGTTGTGCAGCGCGTGTTGCTCCGCCACGGATGGGGGTTTGCGCCCAGCTAAATAATGCCGACTAAAGCGCGCAAACCACTGCTCCAAGGCTTGCGCTGCAGCCACGTCAGCAGCCAAATGCAAACACAGCGCGGTCACTTCAGCAGTACACAAATGTTCTTCTCGGGTTGAGCGACGCAAGCGATAACGGGAAATATCATCTGGCTGCAAACTCAACACCGGCAAATGCGCAAGATAAGCGGATTTACGAAACATTTTGCGCGCTTCCGTCCAAGTCCCATCAAGCACCACAAATAATGGACGCTTGCCCGCGGCTTGCAGTTCCGCCTGCGGTACATCACGCACCACCCGCTCGACCGGCACATACTCATCAGGAAACACCACGTAGGGCTGCCATTGCGGGTCGGCCAAGAGTGCGAGGATATTTTCATCAATCTCGGTACGTGACCAGCTAAAGGCAAAAGTATCTGGCACTACATCAGCAATCAGCCAGCCGGTATTGGTCGGTTTTAACGGCTCAGCATCGTACATCAGCAAGCACACTGCGCTGTGCGCCGTCACTTTAGGCTGCCAAGCACACATGCAGTATTGAATACCGACGCGACAGCGCGGGCAGCGGACTAAATGCGCTCCACGGGCTAAGAAGGGCTTTTGACTGCGCGCCAATCGTTGATCACGCAAACGCGATACTGCGTGCGGCATAACTTAATGTCTCAAAAACAGAAGACGCGCAGTTTAGCAGATTTAGCCTCCAATCTAAGCGCTGCTTAGCAATCTCTAGCTGGTGCTTGGTTTGTCTAGTCAGCTTGAATCACTGTAACGCTTGCCAGCCAAGCAATGGTTTAGCACACTGTTACTTCGACACTTATCCCTTGTTATTCGTTATTAAGGACATTGCATGCACTGGTCTACCCTGCTCGGCCCATTACCGCGCTCGCAACACACAGAGATGAGTAAATGGTTTGCTGAGCTGAGCGAATCCACAGTAGGTACTCAGAGTTGTGAAATGGCGATTTACGGTGGTCGTTTAGCTGCCACTCCAGGCTTAGCTTTTCTCGCCGGTTATCAAGCAGCGTTACGTGCACTTGTCCCTTCGGCGCCGCAGGGCATCGGCGCACTGTGCCTCACCGAGCAAGGTTCCAGCAAAGCTGCTGATATGCAGACGCGGCTACTTGATGGCCATATCACCGGACGCAAAGACTTTGTCATCGGCGGCAATGCCGCCCAATGGTTGATTATCCTTGCCCGCGACGAAGCAGATCAGCAAGCGCCCCACCTCACTGCGGTATTAGTCGCAACCGTAAACACAGGTGTAACTCTGCAACCTGGTCCTAGACTGGCGATGCTGCCAGATATGCCACACAGCTCAGTTCAATTTCAGCAGGCTCAGTGCCAGGTATTAGCCGGTGATGGCTGGAATGATTACAGCAAAGCCTTTCGCACACTTGAAGATGCGCATGTGTTAGCCGCCTTGTGCGCTTGGTTATATGGACAAAGCCTGCTCGATCAATGGCCACAAGAGTTGAAGTTACAACTGCTTGGGGTCTTGGCTGGACTGAAAGAAACTCTGCAACAACCGCATACAGAAGCAGCCTCCCATCTATTACTCGCCGGTCTTTTAGCGCAATTTGCCGACTTACAAGCACAGATAACCCAAGCGCTTAATGCTTATTCTTGTCAGACCACAGCACAGGCTTGGCAGCGCGATAAAGCAATATTAGAGATTGCACGCAGTGCGCGTATGCGACGATTGGAGGTTGCAAAAAACGCACTGGGGTTGATATAAATCAGTTCTAACCCGTACAGCACTGGCATAGTCCCGCTTTATTTTAATAAGTGAGTTTATTATGCGTCGTGAGCCTATTGTGTTATTTGATAATGGCAGTCATCAGTGCCTGATGTTTGATGACTTAGTCACTGGCGATGGCATCCAGTCCAACCAGTTTTTAATCACTGATAGCGGCCAATCCTTGCTGCTCGATCCGGGCGGTGATCTGACCTATACACCGCTCTCGATGGAGTTATCCAAGTGCATTAGCTTGCAGGATTTGACTTACATTTTTGCCTCTCACCAAGACCCGGACATTATTGCGGCGCTAGATAAATGGTTGTTACATACCAAAGCTAAAGTCATTACCTCAAAGTTATGGGCACGTTTTTTACCCCATTTGACAGCTGGTTATTTAACCGTCAGCCACGGCATTTCAACTAGCGAGCGGGTGATTGCTCTTCCTGATCAAGGCTCGGTTTTCTCCCTAGGTAAAAGTAAACTAAAAGCAATTCCTGCACATTTTTTGCACTCCGTGGGCAATTTTCAGCTCTATGACCCAACCAGCAAAATCCTTTTTTCCGGGGACATGGGCGCCTCACTTTTAGATGATGCACAGCCGGTCAGCAACTTTGCCGATCACATCTCATCTATGGAAGGCTTTCACCGCCGCTATATGGTCAGTAAGAAAGTGACCCATTTGTGGGCCAATATGGTTCGTGAAATGGATGTCGAAATGATTGTTCCGCAACATGGTCGTTCATTTAAAGGCAAAGAAATGATCAATGCTTTTTTAACCTGGGTGGAAAGTTTCGACTGTGGCATTGATCTACTACAGCAACAAAATTACCGTGAGCCTAAATAAACACTGCTCATGTGCTGGGCTCTCAAAAATTAAGTTTCATAACAAAAAACGCAACCCGAAGGTTGCGTTTTTTGTTGCTAGTACAGCGTTAGCATTTACTTAAAGACAATTTCACCGTCTTCAACCAACGCCTGAATGGTTCGGCCAGGTTCAAACTCACCGGACAAAATTTGCTGCGCCAGTGGGTTTTCGATCCAGCGTTGAATCGCCCGCTTCAATGGTCGTGCACCATAAATCGGATCATAACCTTCAGCCACAAGTTTCTCGAGCGCCTCTGGCGTCAACTCAAAGCGCAGTTCACGCTCAGCCAAACGCTTACGTAGTCGACCCAACTGAATATCAGCGATACCGGCAATCTGTTCAGTACCCAATGGCTCAAAGATTACTAATTCATCAATACGGTTAATAAACTCTGGACGGAAGTGTGAACCTACCGCATCCATCACTGCCGCACGTTGAGCTTCACGATCACCCATCATCTCCTGAATCTGCACAGAACCTAAGTTCGAGGTCATCACCACCACGGTGTTACGGAAATCTACCGTACGCCCTTGGCTGTCGGTTAAGCGGCCATCATCCAGCACCTGTAGCAGTACGTTAAATACATCAGGGTGAGCTTTCTCAACCTCATCCATCAATACCACTGAGTAGGGCTTGCGGCGCACTGCTTCAGTTAAATAACCGCCCTCTTCATAGCCAACATAACCTGGGGGCGCACCAATCAAGCGTGCCACCGAGTGCTTCTCCATAAACTCCGACATATCAATGCGAATCAACGCATCTTCGGTATCAAATAAGAACTCAGCCAATGCTTTACACAGCTCAGTTTTACCCACACCGGTTGGGCCTAAGAACAAGAAAGAACCGCTTGGACGATCAGGGTCAGATAAGCCCGCGCGTGAACGACGCACGGCGTTGGATACTGCCGTCACGGCTTCATTCTGGCCAATCACCCGCGTATGCAGGAGATCTTCCATTTTCAGCAGCTTATCGCGCTCGCCTTCCAGCATTTTCGAAACTGGGATACCAGTCCACTTCGAGACCACATCGGCAATTTCTTCATCGGTGACTTTATTGCGCAGCAACTGGTTTTCCACTTTACTATTTTGATCAACCATTTCTAGGCTGCGCTCCAAATCTGGAATCACACCATATTGCAGTTCAGCGGTACGGTTAAGATCGCCTTTACGACGCGCCAACTCCATCTCTTGTCGAGCCTGTTCAATTTTTTGCTGCAGTTGTGCCGAGCCCTGTACTTCAGATTTTTCAGCCTTCCAAATTTCTTCTAAATCCGCGTATTCGCGCTCCAACTCAGCAATTTCTTCTTTGAGTTTTTCCAGACGTTTAATCGTCGCCGCATCATCTTCTTTCTTCAGTGCTTCACGCTCAATTTTTAATTGAATCAGACGACGCTCTAAACGATCCAAAGCTTCAGGCTTAGAGTCAATTTCCATGCGGATCATACTGGCCGCTTCATCAATCAAGTCGATGGCCTTATCCGGCAATTGGCGATCAGCAATATAACGGTGCGAAAGCTTTGCCGCGGCGATAATTGCACCGTCAGTAATAGTCACACCGTGGTGTACTTCATAACGCTCTTTTAAGCCGCGCAAGATAGCAATGGTGTCTTCCTCAGTTGGCTCGTCCACTTGAACTTTTTGGAAACGACGCTCCAGTGCTGCATCTTTCTCAATGTACTGACGGTACTCATCTAAAGTCGTGGCACCCACACAGTGCAACTCACCACGCGCCAGCGCAGGCTTAAGCATATTACCGGCATCCATCGCACCTTCGCCTTTACCTGCACCGACCATGGTGTGTAACTCATCAATAAACAGAATGATCTGGCCTTCTTGTTTGGCCACTTCATTGAGCAAAGCTTTCAAACGTTCTTCAAACTCACCACGGTATTTAGCACCCGCAATCAGCGCACCCATGTCCAATGACAAGAGACGTTTGCTTTTTAAACCATCCGGCACTTCACCATTAATAATGCGCTGCGCTAAACCCTCCGCAATCGCTGTTTTACCCACACCAGGCTCCCCAATCAAAACTGGGTTGTTTTTGGTGCGCCGTTGCAACACCTGAATGGTTCGACGAATCTCTTCATCACGACCAATCACAGGGTCAAGCTTGCCTTCTTCAGCACGCTTAGTTAAATCAATGGTGTATTTATCCAACGCCTGACGAGCTTGCTCAGCATTTGGATCGTTGACAGCCTCACCACCGCGCAAGTTAGTAATCGCATTCTCTAGCGATTGACGGCTAACGCCTTGCGCTAAAAGAATTTTACCTAAAGTTGTATTCGCATCCATCGCTGCCAGCAACACCAGCTCGCTGGAAATATATTGGTCGCCTTTTTGCTGCGCCAGACGATCGGTTTGATTGAGTAAACGTGCCAAATCTTGCGACATAGAGATATCGCCAGTAGGGTTTTGCAACTTTGCCAACTGATCCAGACTTTTGGTCAGTGCTTCACGCAAGCTTTTTACATCAAAACCCACTTGCATTAGCAAAGGACGAATGGCACCACCTTGTTGATCAAGCAATGCCGACATCAAGTGCAGCGGTTCAATGGATGAATGGTCGAGCCCAATTGCTAATGACTGTGCATCTGACAGTGCAAGTTGTAGCTGGCTAGTAAATCGATCAATTCGCATAATTCTTAATCCTCATAATTAATACGGTGAGTCGGGTCATCAGCCGTTGGCAACCTACACTCACTCTCATGCTTTATATAATGTAGGTGATTGTTAAGATTTCAAGCGGTTTCCTACAATAAATTTAGCCTACACCCGCAACAGCCAAATCAGCTCATTTGAATAAAAATTATTTTTAACGACAGTAAAGTAGATATTTTTAACCCTAAAAATTATTTTTTAAAAAATATAAAAACACTTAATTTAAATCTTCACCTATATGAAATATAGAAAATAAACACGAAAACAAAATCCTCATCTGAGAAAACAATTAAAAACCTCAAGAAAATCTCTATACGTTAGTTGCATTGCAACAAAAAAAGCTCATTTAAATAAATATAAAAAAACATAAGCTATTGATTTTAATAGATAATTTTATATTCTTAAAAATCCATACCAAAGTATAGTCTTCCGTTTTTATTTATTTTTAGCATAGTGGAAGTCGTATATTTCTCTGTAATGAGAATTATCCATATTCTAAATACAATAAATGGAGAGCAGTTGTCATGACTGATTCTAAAGAAGCATCAAACAAAGCCTATTGGTCGGCTAACGTGCGGCTGATTATTATCACGCTCTGTATCTGGGCTACGGTGTCCTATGGTTTCGGAATGCTACTGCGTCCCTGGCTCATGGGTATTCATATCGGTGGCGCAGACATGGGCTTCTGGTTTGCCCAGCAAGGCTCAATTTACACATTCGTAGTTTTGATCTTTTTCTATGCTTGGAAAATGAACAGGCTCGATAAAAAATTCGGCTTGGAGGAGTAAACTATGAGTCAATTCATGATCAACATGCTGTTTGTTGCCGGCTCTTTCGCAATCTATACTTGGATTGCGATTTGGGCACGTGCCAAATCTACTCGCGAGTTTTATATCGCCGGTGGTGAAGTGCACCCGGTAATGAACGGCATGGCCACGGCGGCTGACTGGCTTTCAGCAGCATCCTTTATCTCGGTTGCCGGTCTGATTTCAGTCGGTTACGTCAACTCTTCCTTTATCCTTGGCTGGACCGGTGGCTATGTACTCTTAGCTACTTTACTAGCGCCTTACCTGCGTCGTTTCGGTAAATATACGGTACCGGATTTCGTAGGTTCACGTTATGACAGTAAAACTGCGCGCTTAGTGGCGGTGGTTTGCTTGATTATGATTTCACTGACCTATGTGATCGGTCAAATGACCGGTGCCGGCGTTGCTTTTGCTCGCTTCTTAGAAGTAAGCAGCACGATGGGACTGATCATCTCGGCAGTGGTAGTGTTCTTCTACGCAGTATTGGGCGGCATGAAAGGGGTGACTTACACACAAGTAGCTCAGTACATTGTATTGATTCTTGCTTTCACCATTCCTGCTATTTATCTGTCGCTACAAATGACAGGACATTTCCTACCACAAGTCGGTTTTGTCGGTGATGTGGCTGGTACAAGTGAGCCTTTGTTGCATAAGCTAAATGCTGTGGTACGTGACCTTGGTTTCCAAGATTACACCGCTGACGTAGAAAACAAATGGAACATGTTCCTGTTCACCTTAACCTTAATGGTGGGTACTGCTGGCTTACCACACGTCATCATTCGCTTCTTTACTGTGCCAAAAATCTCTGACGCACGCTGGTCTGCAGGTTGGGCATTAGTGTTTATCGCTCTGTTCTACACCACTGCGCCACCGCTGGCCGGCATGGCACGCTTGAACTTGCTGGATGCTATTTATCCAGGTGAGACTTCAGAAGATTCTCTAGTGTACGCTGAGCGTCCTGAGTGGTTCGAAAAGTGGGAGCTCACGGGTCTATTGACTTTCGAAGACAAAAACAACGACGGTCGCATTCAGTACTACAATGACAAGAACGTTGAGTTCAATGAAACCACCGCTGTTGAGCGTGGCTGGGCAGGTAATGAGCTCACCATCAACAACGATATCTTGGTTTTGGCGCTGCCTGAAATTGGTAACATGCCAGGTTGGATTGTTGGTTTGATGGCCGCGGGCGGTATTGCCGCTGCACTGTCGACAGCATCGGGCCTGCTCTTAGCCATCTCTTCTGCGGTCAGCCATGACTTGATTAAAAACACCCTGTTCCCGAGTATTTCCGATAAAGCAGAAATGCTAGCGGCACGGATATCCATGGTGGGGGCGATCTTGATTGCCACCTGGCTGGGAATCAATCCGCCTGGGTTCGCCGCGCAAACGGTGGCTCTAGCGTTCGGAATGGCGGCTTCTTCCATTTTCCCAACGCTGATGATGGGTATTTTCTTCAAGCGGATTAACGCTAAAGGTGCGGTAGCCGGTATGAGCATTGGTGCACTATTCACCATCTGCTATATCTTTATGTACCTTGGCTGGTTCTTTATTCCGGGCACCAACACCTTCCCGAACACACCTGAGTTCTGGATCATGGGTATTTCCCCACTGTCCATCGGTTGTATCGGTGCATTGATCAACTTTATCGTTGCAATCTCTGTATCCTATGCAACAGAAGAACCTTCAGAAGAGATCCAAAAAATGGTTGAAAGTGTTCGTTACCCTTAATAAGGCAATGAATACACTGATCAATTAGTTATTGGTGATCAACAACAAAGTGGGCTTCCTTATGGAGGCCCTCTTTTTATCTAGAGTACTGTGTATGATTTGGCATTTGCTTGCAGTTTTTATTATCGGTTTGTGTGTAGGCGCTTTTGCTTTTGCACTGAGAAAACTCAGTCGCAACAAGCTGCCTTCATGGATTATTCCTGTGTGCGCAGGTATCGGCATGCTCAGCTATTTAGCTTATTACGATTACAATTGGTTTTCCTTAAAACGCGGCCAACTCCCAGCGGAATCGGTGATTACTGAACAGGGTCGAGCTAGCAATTTCTTTAGACCTTGGAGCTACGTTTTGCCTTCTGTTTCATCCTTTGTTGTGCTGGACGGCAAAGTCAGAGAGACTCGTCAAGATGGGCAGCGACTGGTTGAATATATTCGCTACGAATTTATCAACGATTATATTGAGCGTTTAGAGAGCCAGCCGTATGTGCTCAATTGCACAACCGGCGAGCAGCTACAAGTGCCACAAAACAGCAAGCCAGCAACAAGCAAAGTAGAATTTGTCGCCCGTGACAGTATTTTATACAAACAACTCTGTCACTGATTCGATTAGATTAGATATCTCAATAGGGCTGCAGAGATGCAGCTTAGAGACTCAATCGCCCCCCTCGCAACTTCGCCGCAGATAAACCATGCGGTAGTAACGTCTGTCGATGATGAGCATGGCATAACGCAATCGCTAGCGCATCTGAGGCATCAATTTGTGGTTTTTTGGTGAGCTTTAACAAGTGCATGACCATCATTTGCACTTGTTCTTTAGCGGCGCGACCACTCCCAGCAGTCGCTGACTTCACTTGTGTGGCGCTGTATTCAGATACCGCAAGGCCAGCTTGTGCCCCCGCCACAATTGCTGCACCACGGGCCTGCCCTAGTTTTAACGCCGAATCAGCATTGCGTGCCATAAACACTTGTTCAATACCCATGGTCACTGGCTGATAGGTTTGAATGATCTCGCTGACCCCTGCAAACACTGCATTGAGGCGCTCTGGTAGCTCCCCTGTGCCTGTTCGTATACAACCTGAGGCAACGTACTCGCAGCCACGTCCAGTATCGCGAATGATGCCGTAGCCGGTGATTCTCGAGCCTGGGTCAATGCCTAAAATAAGCGTCATCTGGGCAGCCTTTGTTCGCGTGTTAACGCAGTGTGTTAAGTGTGCAGCCATACTACACACCAATAAAAAACCTCTGGGCCCGTATATACAAGCAACCAGAGGTTTAGACAGTGCGGTGCAAACCTAAGCTTAGAGTTGCTCCATCACATCATCTGGAATTTCTGCATTCGAATAAACGTTTTGCACGTCATCCAAATCTTCTAACGCATCAATCAAGCGCATGACCTTTTCTGCGCCCTCTAAATCCAATTCCGCTGTCATGGTCGGAATCATTGTTACTTCCGCTTCTTCTGCTACAAAACCTGCAGCAGTGAGGGCTTCGCTGACACTGATAAAATCAACAAAGCTGGTGAGCACCTCAACCGAGCCATCATCATTGATCACGATATCATCCGCACCAAGCTCTAACGCAGCATCCATCAAGGCTTCTTCATCGACGCCTGGCGCATAGCAAATCTGCCCTTTGCGTTCAAACAAATAAGCCACAGAACCATCGGTACCAAGGTTGCCGCCGTACTTATTAAACGCATGACGAATCTCAGCAGCGGTGCGGTTACGGTTGTCGGTCATGGTTTCTACAAAGACTGCTACGCCATTGGGTGCATAACCCTCGTAAGCCAACTCTTCAACGTTATCGCCATCGGCTCCGCCAACACCACGAGCAATAGCACGGTCAATGGTATCGCGGGTCATATTGGCGCTCAGCGCTTTATCAACGGCTAAACGTAAACGTGGATTATCGGCAGGCACACCACCTTGTTTCGCAGCAACGGTCAATTCACGAATCAATTTCGTGAAAATTTTACCGCGCTTATTATCTTGACGCTCTTTGCGGTGCTTAATATTTGCCCACTTGGAATGCCCAGCCATAACAACTCCCGTTTTATCTCTGTACTGTCGGTAACTCGGCGTTGCCTTTGACTGTACTGCAGGACTGATTCAGCACACCGCAGTACAGCGCAACGCCACTCTGGATACTATTACTCAGCCTTTGGCTGCTCACGCAAGCGGATATGCAAATCACGCAATGCCGTGGCATCAACCGTGCCTGGTGCTTGCGTCATGACACAGGCAGCACTTTGCGTTTTCGGGAAGGCAATCACTTCACGAATCGACTGCGCGCCAGTCATCAGCATCACTAAACGGTCCAAACCGAAGGCCAAACCACCGTGCGGTGGCGCACCGTACTTAAGCGCATCGAGCAAGAAGCCAAACTTTTCTTGCTGCTCGGCTGCTTCAATACCGAGAATCTCAAATACAGTTTGTTGCATGGTACGGTCGTGAATACGAATAGAACCACCGCCCAACTCAGTACCATTAAGAACCATGTCGTAAGCGCGTGACAACGCAACGCTTGGATTAGCACGCAACTCTTCAGCTGAGCATTTTGGCGCAGTGAATGGGTGGTGAATCGCCGTCAACGAACCATCGTCGTTGCTTTCAAACATTGGGAAATCAATGACCCACATCGGCGCCCACTTGCAGGTCAGCAAGTCTAAGTCGTGACCGATACGGATACGCAGTGCGCCCAGTGCATCGCTGACAATCTGTGCTTTATCCGCACCGAAGAAGACGATATCGCCATCGACTGCACCAACGCGATCCAGAATGGTATTGAGGTTGTCTTCTGGAATAAATTTAACAATCGGCGACTGTAAACCTTCCGCACCTTTTGCACGCTCATTGACTTTAATGTAAGCCAAGCCACGCGCGCCGTAGTTGCTCACATACTTGGTGTACTCATCAATTTTACCGCGCGCCATGCTGCCAGCACCTGGCACACGCAACGCAGCAACTCGGCCTTTTGGATCATTGGCGGGGCCACTGAACACTTTAAAATCAACGCCAGTTAACTGATCAGCCACGTCGACTAATTCCAGCGGAATACGCAAGTCTGGCTTATCGGAACCAAAGCGGCGCATCGCCTCTGCATAAGTCATGTGCGGGAACTCAGCAAACTCGACATCCAGCACATCTTTAAACAGCTGACGCACCATGGTTTCGGTGATGGACATAATGTCCGCCTCATCCATAAAGCTGGTTTCAATATCAATCTGAGTGAATTCTGGCTGACGGTCGGCGCGCAAGTCTTCATCACGGAAACATTTGGCGATTTGGTAGTAACGGTCAACACCGGCCACCATCAACAACTGTTTAAACAACTGTGGTGATTGCGGTAAAGCAAAGAAGCTGCCGGCATGGGTACGACTAGGAACTAAATAGTCGCGCGCGCCTTCAGGAGTGGCGCGAGTCAGAATCGGCGTTTCCACATCAAGAAAGCCGTTGTCATCTAAATAACGACGAATACTTGTGGTAACGCGTGAGCGCAGCTTTAATTTAGCGGCCATTTCTGGACGACGTAAGTCGATAAAGCGATAACGCAAACGGGTTTCTTCACCGACATCCGAATGCTCATGCAATGGGAAAGGCGTGGTTTCCGCTTGGTTAAGCACTTCTAAATCAGTGGCAATCACTTCAATGGCGCCGCTCGGCATATTAGGATTGACCGCGCCATCTGGACGTGGATTAACCACACCCGTTACTTTTACCACATATTCGCTGCGCACTCGGTCAGCTGTCGCGAAAATATCTGCTTGTTCTGGATTAAAAACAACTTGAGCTAAGCCTTCACGATCACGGATATCGAGGAAAATCACGCCACCGTGGTCGCGACGACGGTGTACCCAACCGCAAAGAGTAACGGTTTGCCCGTTAAGGGATTCGTTTAAGTGTCCGCAATAGTGGCTGCGCATCATGATGGTGTTCGCTTCCTAGAAAATGTGAAATAACCGACACCCGTTAAGCGGCACTACAGCATGCAGTCGCATCAACGCGAAGGTATCGCAGAAAACCTTGATTATATAGCCTAAGCGCGCTAACGGCTACGGTCGTTCTAATACGGCCACGCTTGAGCCACATTAAAACTCTGTAAACCCTTATAGAGAAGCTAGAAAGCGAAGAAAACCTCTATCATCAGCTATAGATTTGTCAGATTGTTCACAGTGTCAGCCTGTCTCTTTTCGATTGTCGACTATAGTTGTTTGAGTCATCACTGTGTTTGCTGTTTAATAAGAGGATAGTGCCTAAGATTTTTATCCTAAATCACTTAGACACGACAACAACTTGGCTAACTGAACCAGTTGTACTTGTAGTCGGTCTTCTTAATCTATCGTGTTTCTTATCAAGGTGAGTCCATTGCATATGTTAAAAATTGTTCATTTATTTACTGGCGCCGGAGCACTGCTGCTCTCTCTTATCCTCCCCAGCCAAAACCCACAATCCGTTTTACTCCTCGCATCTTTCGCGTTAGCAAACCTATTAATCGCTCCTATCTTGCCAACGTGGGCGCGTGGTGGTCGTCGTCAACTGCAAGGTTTAGTGTCTGCTTTAGTCGTTGTAGCGACGGCAATGCAAGCAGTATTCATACTCAGCGGCACAGAGGGTAATGCCTTATTTAGCCTAGCGACATTGCTTGCCGCAGCGGTAATACACTTGGCGCTGAACCTGCGCAAAGTCAGCACGAAAAGCGCACCGTTGTCGCAAGACCTCAGCGACCGCGAGACAGGTACAGTGAAATGGTTTAACACCTCAAAAGGTTTTGGCTTTATTTCCCGCGATTCCGGTGATGATATTTTTGTGCACTTTCGCGCTATTCGTGGTGAAGGCCATCGCGTCTTGGTCGAAGGCCAACGTGTTGAGTTCACCGTGATGGACCGTGACAAAGGTTTACAAGCTGAAGACGTGATTGCTGCGCTTCCTGACGAACGCAACTAATTTAATCACGAAACAAAAAAGGCCTTCATTACGAAGGCCTTTTTTATGCATGTTAGAAAAGCATTAGCAGATCACGGATAGAGACCACGCAACTGACGCGCCTCTAAGATTCGCGTGCAGGCGGTAATGAAGGCTGCGGTGCGCAAGGATACGCCATGCTCACTCGCGGTTGCCGACACCGAGTTATAAGCATTGCTCATAATCGTTTCTAGACGCTGATTGATTTCTTCTTCGCTCCAGTAGAAACATGAAGCGTTTTGCACCCACTCAAAGTAGCTGACTGTCACACCGCCGGCATTGGCCAACACATCTGGAACAATCACCACGCCCTTCTGATTCAGAATATCATCAGCTTCTGGCGTGGTTGGACCATTGGCGCCTTCAACAATAATGCGTGCACGTACTGTCTCTGCGTTGTCTTTAGTAATCTGCCCTTCTAAAGCAGCAGGAATCAAAATATCTGTTTCAATCGCCCAGAACTCATCTGCAGCAATCGCTGTGGTATTGGCTGCGCCACCCACACCACCGGTCTGCTGTACATGCTCAAGTAACGCAGGCACATCTAAACCGTTGGCATCATAGATAGTGCCAGTATGATCTTGTACAGCAACAATTTTAGCACCGACTTCAGTGAATAAGCGCGCAGCAGTGCCGCCCACGTTACCAAAGCCTTGAATACTGATGCGTACGCCCTGCAAGTCGATGCCTGCATCTTTGGCTGCTGCCACACCGACAATAAACACACCGCGACCAGTGGCTTCAACGCGGCCTAAGCTGCCACCCAAAGCGATAGGCTTACCGGTGACAATACCCGGCTGAGTTGCACCCGCATGCATCGAGTAGGTGTCCATCATCCACGCCATGGTTTGTGCATTGGTGTTGACATCAGGACCAGGAATATCTTTATTAACACCAATAATTGAGCTGATCTCATTGGTGTAACGACGGGTTATGCGCTCCATCTCACCTTGCGAGTACTTGCGTGGATCAACACGAATACCGCCTTTAGCACCGCCGTAGGGCAAGCCAACCACAGCAGTTTTCACCGACATCCAGGCAGATAGCGCCATCACTTCAGACAAAGTGACATCTTGGTGATAACGCACACCACCTTTACCTGGCCCACGGTTTAAGCTGTGCTGCACACGATAACCTTCAAAATGAGCAATACTGCCATCATCTAAACGCACAGGCACATCAACTATTAAGCTGCGCTCTGGGTGCTTTAAAGTATCTGTCCACTTACTGAGTTCGCCCATATAAGGTGCAACACGATCCACCTGCTCGAGGAAAATACCCCAAGGTCCTGGATTGTCGGGTGATAAATACGAAGGCAGGTGCGAGGTGATTTGTTGTGGCATGATTTAAACCTTGATCGTTATAAGAATATTGGCCGCCAGCTAAAGTGACCGTACAAAGCCGCGCATTTTAGCGGATAACATCGTGACTGACTCGTCAGAATCTAATATAAATTGTAAATAACGCCAGAAAATGAACAAAACTCTTCAAAAAAACCGCTGAAAGGCGCATGGCTATCGGCATACTTAGCGATTTAGACAATTTCAAGAAACATCATACGAAAACTCTATTAGCATTGCTACTGTATCGTCTATTAACCCGCTAGTATCGGTTGCTATATGCAGCATTTTAGCCAGCGCATGACGCATTTTTCCTAAAAAAATAAGGGTCTGCAATGTCCGCTCACGATGTCTTTCCTTACCTCAACCTTCTCTATGAGCAAGGTGGCTCTGACATGTATTTTAGTGTCGGTGCTGTGCCACAAATGAAAGTAGAGGGTGTGTCGCGAGCCATTGGTAAGCAAGCTTTGCCTGCTTCATCGGTACAGCAAATGGCGTATCAGTTGATGACGCAAAAGCAAATTGCTGATTTCGAACGCGATCTGGAAATGAATCTTGCCGTTGGTGTGCAAAACTCAGGGCGCTTTCGGGTTAACGTGTTTTATCAGCGTGGTGAAGTGTCGATGGTGGTCAGGTACATCAAAAGCGTCATACCGGACTTCACCACCCTAGGCTTGCCGATCATGCTTGAGCGTTTATCGATGCTCAGCCGCGGCTTAATCCTCGTTACCGGAGCAGCAGGCTCAGGCAAGTCAACCACCTTGGCATCGATGTTGGATTATCGGAATACCCATGCTGGTGGTCATATTTTATGCATTGAAGATCCAATTGAATTTTTGCATAAGCATAAACAGTCGGTGGTCAATCAGCGCGAAGTTGGGCTGGATACTCACAGCTTTGCTTCCGCCCTGCATAACGCCTTACGGGAAGCGCCAGACGTCATTATGATTGGCGAGATCCGTGACTTAGACACCATGCAGCATGCTTTGCATTACGCTGAAACAGGTCACTTATGTGTGGCCACCTTACACGCCACCAGCACCACGCATGCCCTAGAGCGTATTGCTCGCTTTTTCCCTGAAGATGCGCGCCGCCAAGTTCTAGCCGATGTTTCGCAAAACCTCGTGGCCATTATTGGTCAACGCTTAATACCGGGGCTTGAACAAAAGCGCGTGGCTGCAATTGAACTGATGCTCGGCACCCCTTACATCAAAGATTTAATTTTACGCGACCAACTTGATGAGCTAAAAAGCGCGATTGCTCGCTCACAAGAACAAGGTCTACAAACCTTTGACCAGCAACTCTATGTGCTCTATAGCGCAGGGCGTATTAGCCTTGATGAAGCATTAAAGTTCGCCGACTCAAAAACTGATCTGACTTTAAAGATCAAATTAGAACGCGGTTTTACCGATGATGGTTCTGACTCCTTTGGAATGTCTTAACCTGTACCACACAGTGCAAAAAGTGACCAACAGCATAACCATAGACGCTCAATAACGTCTTAGTCGATATAAATAGTCACATAATATTTTGCTCAAAATGATTGCGGAGTTTTTAATGAATAACCCAGCACAACTGTTTCAACCTTTCCAAATCGGCCCAGTAAACTTGCCTTCACGCATCGTGATGGCACCGATGACTCGCTCATTTTCTCCAGGCGGCGTACCCAACCCGCTGGTGGTTGAGTATTACCGCAAACGCGCCGCCGCTGGTGTAGGTTTGATTATCACCGAAGGCACCACGGTCAATCATTGCGCAGCAAATGGCTATCCTAATGTGCCGCGCTTTTACGGCGACGATGCGTTAGCTGGCTGGAAAAAAGTAGTGGATGCAGTGCATAGCGCTGGCGGTAAAATCATGCCGCAGCTTTGGCATGTGGGTAATGTCCGTCGCTTAGGCACTGAGCCCGACGCTAGTGTTCCCGGTTACGGGCCGATGGCCAAGCATAAAGATGGCAAAGAAATCGTCCATGGCATGACTCAAGCCGACATTGATGATGTGATTGCCGCCTTTGCCCAAGCGGCTAAAGATGCGCAAGCCATTGGCATGGATGGCGCCGAAATACATGGTGCCCATGGTTACTTAATTGATCAGTTTTTCTGGGAAGGTAGCAACCAGCGCACCGACAACTACGGCGGCAGTATGGCTAACCGTGGTCGTTTTGCAGTAGAAATCATCCAAGCTGTACGCGCGGCGGTTGGCCCTGACTTCCCTATTATCTTCCGTTTCTCACAATGGAAACAGCAAGATTACACTGCACGTCTGGCGCAGAACCCTGAAGAGCTAAAAGCCTTCTTGCAACCTTTAAGCGATGCTGGCGTGGATATTTTCCACTGTTCAACACGTCGCTTCTGGGAGCCTGAGTTTGCTGAGTCTGAACTCAACCTTGCCGGCTGGACCCGCCAACTCACTGGCAAACCAACCATTACCGTTGGCAGTGTTGGCCTTGATGGTAGCGAGTTCACCAGTTTCATGACCAATACTAAAGAAATCGCGCAGCCTGCTAGCTTAGATGCATTATTGGCACGCTTTAGCGCGCAAGAGTTTGATTTAGTAGCGGTTGGTCGTGCTTTACTGGTCGACCCAGAGTGGGCGGAAAAAGTACGCGATGGTCGTCAAGATGAAATCCTGCCATTTAGCCGTAATGCATTAGGCAGTCTTTCTTAAGAGGTTAGATCTACGGTGCGCGCAATGATGCGCACCGTAGATCGTTTGTCTTGCAGTGCAAATTTTACCGCTACTTAATTATTCGTCAGCGCCTTCGCGGTCACGATAGCCTAATAAGTACAAAATACCGTCTAGGCCCAGTGTCGAAATCGCCTGACGGGCAGACTGCTTAACCATTGGCTTGGCTCGAAAAGCCACACCTAGTCCAGCTAAACCGAGCATCGGTAAATCATTTGCACCATCACCGACCGCAATGGTTTGCTCTAAACGCAAGCCTTCCATCTCAGTCAGTTCGCGCAATAAGTCTGCTTTACGCTGCGCATCAACAATGGGCTCAATAGCGCGTCCAGTTAACTTGCCGTCGACAATTTCCAGCTCGTTGGCATAAACATAATCAATGCCTAAGCGTGCTTGTAGTTGTTTGGCAAAGTAAGTGAAACCGCCAGACAAGATCGCGGTTTTATAGCCCAGTCGCTTCAATTCGGTGAACAGCATCTCCGCACCTTCGGTCAGGCGTAAGGATGCACCAATCTCTGCCAGCACATCTTCTGATAAGCCCTCAAGCAATGCTAAACGCTCTTTAAAGCTGGCTTTAAAATCCAACTCTCCCTGCATCGCCCGCTCAGTGATCTCAGCAACTTGTGCACCGACTCCGGCTGCTTTGGCTAATTCATCAATCACTTCCGCTTCAATCAGCGTCGAGTCCATATCAAAGACAGCAAGACGACGGTTACGACGGAAAACTGTATCACGCTGGAAGGCAATATCAACATTGAGCTCTTGTGCAACACTTAGAAACTCAGCACGCAAGGCCGCGGCATCAGCAGGTTCGCCACGCACCGAGAACTCGATGCAACCCTTGCCTTGGCTCTCTGGGGTATCCAGCGGCATACGACCGGACAAGCGATCAATATGGTCAATATTTAACCCGTATTGCGCAGTAATCGCACTCACTCGTTGTAATTGCTCAGCAGTGACCTGGCGCGTCAATAAGGTCACGATATAACGGGTTTTACCTTGACCAGCCACCCATTGCTGGTAATCATCTTCCGAAACAGGGGTAAAGCGCACTTGCTGATCAAGCTTATAACCGGTGAACAGTACATCTTTCAGCACAGCCGAGGCTTGCTCAGTGCTAGGAATCTCCACCAGAATGCCAAAGGACAAGGTGTTATGGATAACAGCCTGACCAATATCCAAAATTTTCACACCACTGTGCGCCAACACACCGGTAATAGCGGCGGTTAACCCCGGACGGTCTTCACCTGTGATGTTAATCAGGACAATTTCGCGCACGGTGCTTTCTCCGCAGATAAAAAGAGGCATTCTAGCCATTTAATCGCCCTACGTGCAGTCCTTTTGCTTGTTCTATAACTTGTGCCCGTTATACTTTGCCATTATCGCATCGGCTACAAACCCATTACTGAGCAATTTATATTTTTTAGCATCTTAATTTTAATTGGAAAATCTTTTTATGCCGCTCGAATCCACTCCGCTAAGACGTGTCAGCATTGCTTCACGGATTAGCAGTTATAGCGTTTTAATTATAGCGATGTGCTTGATAGCCTTTGTATGGTTGATGCACACACAGCTGAAGTGGTCAGTGCAGCAACAAGCGGATGCTTTGGGACAAAGTTTGCTTAAGCAAACCAGCATGACTGCAGAAAGTGCTTTATCCGCCAATGATGCGCTGAGCCTTGCTGTGTTATTGCGCGAATTGGTTAACAACCCTTATGTTAAGCATGCCGCAATTTATAGCGTAGACAATCGTGTTCTCGCTGAAGCAGGACTGCGGCCAAAATCAAGCATCGCAGAGCAAGGTTTTTACTCACAGCAACTGTCATTTCAAGATGTCATTGCTGGCACTCTACATTTACATATCGATATCAATAAATTACGCGAACCGCTGCAGACCAGCCTACAAAGCATGGCTGTGTTAGGCGCTGTGCTGCTGGTTTTGGCAATATTTTTATCAATGCATTTGGCTCGCTCAATCGCTTTGCCTTTACAGCACTTAAGTAACTGGCTGATTAATCCAGTACCTCCTGCGCCACACACGCAGCGTCCTGATGAAATTGGCTTACTAGCACGCCAGCTTAACGAATATTTTATTGTTGACACCTTAAGCGAAGACATCCCTACGCTCGAGCCAATCCTCGCCAATGAGCGCAAAAAAACAGCAGCAAATAACGCCGACACGGATCTTGCAGAGGACGATGACAGCGAAGATTTTAGTTACAACTCAGTACTCGACACCATCCCGCTCAGCGCACTAGATAGCGCTCTCCCACATGCGCCACAGCAGCTAATCGAGCGCACGGCAATCTTAGCGGTTGAATTTGGCAACCTTGAGCAATTGCGCCAATTACCACAAGAGCGCTTAATCGGCCTATTAAAGAAATACCGACACGCGGTTGAGCAATCGGCAATGCTTTACGGCGGTCAGTTACATACTTTAACCGACGGCCGCAGCTTAATTAGTTTCCATTCTGATAACGCTGAATACCCACGTAACGCGCTGTGCTGCGGCGAACTGCTGCGCGCTTTTGGCCATGCCTTACAGATTGAAGTGGCCGACAGCGGCATTGCTTTGCATTTACAACTGGGTTTAAGCGAAGGTTTGCCAATGAAGGATATGTCGCTGGGCGAGTTGTTGCTTAGCGAAAGTGCACAGGCAGCGCTAGAACTTAGCTTACACAGTCGTAATCTTTTACTGCTGAGCAATCAGTTAGCAGAAAACAGCAGCATTATCGCCTGCTCACGGGTACGTATGATTGCCAAACCGGATAACGCCAGTTGTGTGGAGTCACTGCTTAATCCTTACCCAGTCTTACTGCAAAACCAGTTGCAGCACTTGCAAAAAAACACCCCGAATTGATGAGTAGTGCTACTGCGCAACATCTGCAGTAGCGCCCCTTCTCACACTTTAAAACCGATACACTTCCTGCGCGCGGACAGGCTCAACCACAGGAATGTTGATCGATTCTACTTTTTCTGTAGCAGGCTTTTTCGTGGCGACTGCTGCAGTTGGTTTGCGCGCAGGACTGACCGCTTGCTCTGGAAAAGCATCCTGCAATGCCGTGACCAACTGTTTGGAAAGCTGTCCAAGCAGTTCACTTTGCGCTCGTACTTGATCTGCGACTTCACCATTGTGTGCTTCTTCAAAACGTAAGACCCGACTGTTGCGCAAGCTGCCTTTTGCATCGAGCAAACGCCATTGCGCCTCTAACACTGCAGGTTGTTGGACGCCTGAATCTAAGCGACTAATACTGAGCACCACTTGCGCTTGCGCTTCGATACCAACGCGGTCTGGATATAGCGCAATACGGCTGCTGCCCAACTGCGCAGACACTTGGCGCAGCAGTAACTGACCAATGTCATCTTGCAGACTGCCCGCCCAGCGCGCTTGCTGGCTGAGACTTAAACTGCCATCAGCCTCACGCTGTAACACATTCTCACGCTGTAAATAATCAGCAACGCGCAAAGGTCCTAACAGCACAGTGATATTGTTATCACGACTGGCTGTCTCAGTAGTCGACTGCTGTAACTGGTAAAAAGTGGCCGGCGGCGCAATGCTACAGCCGACTGAGCCAAACGCTAAAACCCCTACGATGGCTATACCCAGTGGCAAGCGCATTAACTGTTTCATATCTTCACCGTTTCTTGCCAAATATAATCGATTGTGGTTGCTGCTCTAAGCTTTCAGCTGTGCGCTGTAATGCTTTACTGGCTTGCCCAAGGTCTTGTAAAGACTGCAGCAACTCATATTGTAATTCTGATTGTGGACCCAAACTGCGGCGACCATCACTGACCATGCCATCCATTTGTTGCAAAGCATCACGAGCACTCTGCGCAGCATGACGCACATCCACTAAAGCCTCTTTCAACTCGATACTGCCGCTGTGAACATTATCCAACATTCCAGGCAGACGTTGTTGTAATTGCTGGCTGATTTTTTCAAAATTGGCCAAAGAAACACTCAAGCTCTGCAGACTTGCTTGGGTTTGCGGTGCAGAAGCTAAACGCTCAAAAGCCAGCAAGGTTTTATTAGCAGCCTCTAGAGTGTCCTTAAGAGGCATTTCTTTAAAACCTTTAGCCAAGTCTCGTAGCACATCGGCGATTTGATCAATACGCGACGGCACCGTCGGAATCGCTGGCAAATCGAGAATGTGTGGATCACGTATATAGCCTGGCTGATCTGGGAAAAAGTCTAAGGCAACAATGGCTTTACCCGTCAGCAAACTTGGTGTTTGCAATTGTGCACGCAAGCCCCGTTCAACTAAGGGTTCAATTGAATGATCAAAGCCACGATCTTTCTTTTTGCTGCGTGCACTTTCCGAATTAATGCGAATGGTGACTGGCATCACCACATCATTCAACGTGCGGTCATAGGATAAATTAATTTGCTGCACATTACCCACTTTCACCCCACGGTAAGTCACGTCAGCCCCAACATCCAGCCCATCCAGGGCTCCAGTAAAGTACACTACATATTCAACCGGTCGACTTAGAAGGCTATCACGACTCAACAACAGCAAGCCTGCAACCAGCAAGGCCACACCGCCCAATAAAAATGCACCAATCAAAAAAGGTTTGCGTGATTCACTCATTGTATTACCTCGTTTTTTGCCGCTTCACCGCGCCGTAAAAAGCGCTGCACTGTCTCTGGACCATGCTCTAGCAAGTCAGCTAAAGGCCCTAAGGCAATTTGCGTACGGGTTTTATTATCTAAAAACAAACAGGTGTCAGCGACCGCATAAATACTGGGTAACTCATGGGTGACCAAAACAATGCTGGATCCTAAGCTATCGCGCAGCTGCAAGATCAGTTCATCTAGCGCCATCGAGCTCAAAGGATCAAGCCCTGCCGAAGGCTCATCAAAAAACAACACTTGCGGATCTAATGCCAGCGCACGCGCCAAGGCCGCACGTTTACGCATACCACCAGAGAGTTCAGCTGGATACAACTCATCACAACCGGATAAGCCAACTAATGCCAACTTAATTGCCGCCAATTCGCGTAAATCTGCTGCAGTTAACTCTGGCCGCCAAGTACTCAAAGGTAAGCAAATATTTTCCCTAAGGGTCATCCCGCCCCACAGCGCACCATTTTGATATAACACGCCAAAATGTTGCTGTAAGTTGGCGCGGCTGTCAGCATCGCGTGCCCAAAAGTCTTCGCCTTGAAAAAATACGCGCCCAGCTAAAGGTGCCTGCAAACCAATTAGATGGCGCAGTAGCGTGCTTTTTCCGCAACCACTACCGCCCATAATGACAAAGACTTCGCCTTGTTTGATACTGAAGTTGAGATCACGCTGAATCACTAAAGAGCCATAACCGGCACTCAAGTTGTCTGCAACTAATACGCCTTCACTCATGCTTAGATCCCCAGCTGCGTGCAAATAAGGGTAATCACCGCATCACTAATTACTAAGGCAACAATAATGCTTACCACCGCATTGGTAGTGGCTTGGCCAACTGCTTGAGCATTACGTCCACAAGACAAACCGTAATAACAGCCAATTAAACCAATCAATACAGCAAAGACCAGACTTTTAAACAGGCCAATTAAAAAGTCAGTCAGCGTCAACATTTCTAAACTTTGATTAAGATATTGCGAGGCAGAAATATCAAACAGACCAGCGCCAATCACAAAACCGCCAAACACACCTAACGCATCAGCAAAGACAGTTAAAATTGGCATACTCACCAGCAAAGCCAGTAAGCGCGGCAGGATCAGAAACTCTAAAGGAGGAAAACCAAAGGTTTTTAGCGCATCAATTTCTTCATTGGCTTGCATACTTCCGATCTCTGCCGCATAAGCGGCACCAGTACGACCAGCCATGATCACTGCAGTCATCAGTGCACCCATTTCACGGGTCATGCCAATCGCCACCATATTAGCGATATACAACTGCGCGCCAAAGGCTTCGAGTTGTGCAGCGCCAACAAAAGCTAAAATCAAACCAATTAAACTGGCAATTAAAGCCACAATAGGTAAAGCGCCTGGACCACATTGCTGAAATGCCATCCAAAAATCACTCATGCGCATCCGCGCCTTGCCAGCAAACAAGCGACCAATGGCTTGGATCACCTCGCCAATAAAGATGCAAGAGTTGGCTATGGCAGTGGTTACAGTGAGTGCACCAAGCCCCAGCCGCGCAACCCAGCCATAGGCGGGCTTATCCGCCTCTTTAGCTTGAGTGGAGGGGCTATCGGCCATTTCCAGCAAGCGTTCAACACCATCAGGTAAGCCCTGCAGGTTAAGCGCAACCTGCTGCTCTGTCGCCAGACGCTGCAAGCGGCGCAGCAAGGCCAGCAGACTGCTATCCCATGCAGCAACATTGACGTGCACAGCTAACTGCTCTGGCAGACGGCCTCCTTGACGCCATACTTCACTCAACTCAGGCTTACGCTGATCCAGAGTCCAGCTCCCCACGACCTGCAGTACAGGTGCCTCACCACTGTGATCCCATTCTAATGACGCTGTCATATTCATCCGGTTATCCTTTAGCAGTGGCGAGGCAGTGTGTCATTTGCTTAGCACATCATCCATAGCGTCTGGTCACCTTAAAGCTCAACACGTAATCCGTCCACTCGCTGAAAGCCCCGTGGTAACTTATTGCCACGACGGCCGCGCTCACCTTGATAGTGTTCAAGATCGCTGAACTTAAGCGATAGAGTACGTTTACCGGCAATCAGCACCAAGTTACCTTGTGGCGGTAATATAGCAAAATCCACCAGCAACTCTTCACGCTTAGCCGCACGATCAGTTGGAATGCCAATCAGTTTATTGCCTTTACCTTTACTCAACTGCGGCAAATCAGAAACCTTAAACACCAGTAAACGACCTTCGTTGGTCACTGCAGCCAACCAATCGTCCTCAAAGCTATTGAGCATTTTCGGCGGTAACACGCGCGCAGCGTTCGGTAAGGTAATTAAAGCTTTGCCGGCTTTATTTTTCGCCTGCATGTCTTCGCCTTTGACCACAAAGCCATAGCCGGCATCCGAGGCAATCACCATCAACTGCTCATCACTTGGCATCAGCAAGCACTCAAAGGTCGCGCCAGCCGGCGGAGCTAATCGCCCTGATAATGGCTCGCCTTGACCGCGTGCGGCCGGCAAGGTGTGCGCGGGCAAGGAATAGCTGCGCCCGGTGCTATCAAGGAACACCACAAATTGATTCGAGCGTCCCTGCACTGCTTGTTTAAAGCCATCACCCGCTTTGTAAGATAAACCGCTCGGATCAATATCATGACCTTTCGCGCTTCGTACCCATCCTTGCTCGGACATCACTACAGTGACCGGCTCAGTCGGCAGTAAATCAGTTTCTGACAGGGCTTTGGCTTCACCGCGCTCAACCAAGGGTGAACGGCGATCATCGCCATAGGTTTTCGCATCGGCGATCAGCTCTTTGCGCACCAAATTTTTTAGTTTGGTTTCACTGCCGAGCAAGCCTTGTAGTTGCGCTTGTTCTTTGGCCAGTTCATCTTGCTCGCCACGGATTTTCATTTCTTCAAGGCGAGCTAATTGGCGTAAGCGTGTATCGAGAATGTAATCTGCTTGAATCTCGGTGATAGCAAAACGCTGCATCAACACCGGTTTAGGGTGATCCTCACTACGGATGATCTCAATCACTTCATCCATATTTAGAAAGGCAATCAACAAACCTTCTAATAAGTGCAGGCGTTTTTCCACCCGATCAAGCCGGAACTGCAGACGTTTGCGTACAGTTTCCACGCGAAACACCAACCACTCAACCAGCAAGCTGCGCAAGTCTTTGACTTGCGGACGACCATCAAGACCAATCACGTTTGTGTTGACCCGATAACTCGACTCTAAATCGGTGGTGGCAAATAGGTGCTGCATCAACTCCGCTGGGTCAACACGATTGGAGCGCGGAATAATCACAATGCGACAAGGGTTTTCGTGATCTGACTCATCGCGCAGATCAGCCACCATCGGCAGCTTTTTCGCCTGCATTTGTGCAGCGATTTGCTCGATCACCTTCGCCCCAGAGACTTGGTGTGGCAATGCCGTGACCACCACATCACCATCATCGACACGGTAAATTGCACGCATGCGCACAGAACCACGGCCGGTTTGATAGATTTTTAGAATATCCGCGCGCGGGGTAATGATTTCCGCATCGGTTGGATAATCAGGGCCTTGAATATGCTCACAAATATCTTCCAAGGTGGCTTTGGGCTGATCCAACAACAGCACGCAGGCGGCGGCTACTTCACGCAGGTTATGCGGCGGCACATCGGTGGCCATACCCACGGCAATCCCTGTGGTGCCATTGAGTAACAAATTCGGCAAGCGCGCAGGCAACACCGCAGGCTCATTCATAGTGCCGTCAAAGTTTGGAATCCAATCAACCGTGCCTTGGCCTAACTCAGTTAGCAGTACTTCTGAATAACGGGCTAAACGTGCTTCGGTATAACGCATCGCAGCAAAGGATTTCGGATCATCTGGCGCACCCCAGTTGCCCTGCCCGTCGACTAACGGATAACGATAGCTAAACGGTTGCGCCATCAACACCATCGCTTCATAGCAAGCGATGTCACCGTGTGGGTGGAACTTACCTAACACGTCACCAACGGTACGTGCCGATTTTTTATGCTTAGAGTCAGCGTCTAATCCCAGCTCACTCATGGCATAGACAATGCGGCGCTGCACTGGTTTTAGTCCATCACCAATGTGCGGCAAAGCGCGATCCATGATCACGTACATGGAGTAATTTAAATAGGCTTGCTCGGTAAACTCGGCCATCGAGCGGCGCTCAACGCCCTCAAGGCTTAAATCAACAAGTTGTGTCATGCATCGCCTCTATCGAATAATTGTGTAGTCAAAACAGCAGTCATTGGGGCTAAGCAGCGCATTAAACTTGCACCTCAGCCAAATCACCTTTGCTTTCTAGCCAAGCTTTACGGTCGCTGGCACGCTTTTTCGCCAACAGCATATCCATCAGTTCTTGCGTACCGTTGTAATCATCGAGGGTCAACTGCACTAAGCGACGGGTATTAGGGTCCATAGTGGTTTCACGCAACTGCGGCGGGTTCATCTCACCCAGACCTTTAAAGCGTGTGACCTGTGGTTTGCCGCGCTTTTTCTCGGTTTGCAGACGCTCAAGAATGCTATTGAGTTCATCCTCGTCCAGCGCGTAATGCACCTCTTTACCGATATCAACACGGTATAGCGGCGGCATCGCGACATAGATGTGCCCTGCTTCGACCAAGGGACGGAAATGACGCATAAACAAAGCGCAAAGCAGTGTGGCAATGTGCAAACCATCGGAGTCGGCATCAGCCAAAATGCACACTTTGCCGTAGCGCAACTGGCTAATATCCGCAGAACCAGGATCCACACCCATCGCCACGGCGATGTCGTGCACCTCTTGTGAGCCCAGCACCACGCTGCCATCAACTTCCCAAGTGTTAAGAATTTTGCCGCGCAAAGGCATAATCGCTTGAAACTCTTTATCGCGCGCCTGCTTAGCACTGCCGCCGGCCGAGTCCCCCTCCACTAAAAACAACTCGCCGCGCATCGGATCTTGTCCTGCGCAATCAGCAAGTTTGCCCGGCAATGCTGGCCCCTGGGTGATGCGTTTGCGCTCGACCTTGCGTCCCGCTTTTAAACGTCGACCCGCATGACTGATAGCCAGTTCGGCTAACTGCAAGCCCAGCTCTGAGTTGGCATTGAGCCATAAGCTGAAGGCATCTTTGACCACGCCGGCCACAAAACCTGCTGCAGTGCGTGAAGATAAGCGCTCTTTCGTTTGTCCAGAAAACTGCGGTTCCTGCATTTTCATCGACAAGACAAAGCTAATGCGTTCCCAAATGTCTTCAGGTGCCAGCTTTACGCCGCGCGGCAATAAATTACGGAACTCACAGAAATCGCGTAAAGCATCCAGCAAACCTTGGCGAAAGCCATTGACGTGAGTGCCGCCTTGCGCAGTTGGAATCAAGTTGACATAGCTTTCTTGAATCAGCTCACCACCTTCTGGCAGCCACAATACCGCCCAATCCACTCGCTCAGTTTTAGCGACAAACTGCCCACAAAACGGCTCTTCCGGCAGGCTAATAAACTCAGCCACAGCATCGGTTAGATAAGAGCGCAGACCATCTTCATAAAACCAAGTGATCTGTTCACTGCTGTTTTTGTCTTCAAACTTAACCGTCAGCCCTGGGCACAACACCGCCTTAGCTTTTAAAATATGCTTAAGACGACTGACCGAAAACTTAGCGGTATCAAAATACTTGGGATCTGGCCAAAAACGAATACTGGTACCGCTATTACGCTTACCAACCGTACCAATCACCTCAAGTTCGCTGGCTTTAAAACCATCACGAAAGGTCATTTGGTGTTCTTGACCGTCACGGCGCACACGCACTTCTACTAGCGTTGACAGTGCGTTGACGACAGAAATACCGACACCGTGCAAGCCACCGGAAAACTCATAGTTTTTACTGGAAAATTTACCACCGGCATGCAAACGGGTAAAAATTAACTCGACCCCAGGAATACCTTCTTCTGGGTGAATATCCACTGGCATGCCACGTCCATCATCAATCACCTCAAGGGATTGATCGGTGTGCAAAATAACCTGCACATTGCGTGCATGCCCTGCCAGCGCCTCATCGACACTGTTATCAATCACTTCTTGGGCGAGATGGTTTGGGCGCGTGGTATCGGTGTACATTCCAGGGCGCTTACGCACCGGATCTAACCCAGATAGAACCTCAATGGCATCAGCGGTATAGGTCGAATTAGTCATGGGTAATATGATTACTCAAAAGCAGAAAGATCAAGTTTTTGCAGGGTTGAAGCATCAACACCAACAAAAGCAAACAATTCAGGAAAATGCTCAGCAAAACGCTGAAAACCGTGGTCGCCGCCCTGTTCAACGTGTACAGAGCAGCCGTGATAATACTGTTCAGCCAAACAGTAGTCTAGCGTTTCATCACCGCTTTGCAACCAGATACAAAAACGCTCAGCATCCTCAGGTGGCGCAACTTCTAATGCAGCCAGTCCATGCAAATGCGACTCGGTAAGCTGCCAGCGCTCACCACTATAAAGGTTTTCTTGTTCAGTAAAGAAACCGTCAAACAGATGATGAGGACGTACGGCTGGATTAATCAGCAAAGCTTTTAAATGATGCTGTTGCGCTAAGTAGGTGGCGTAATAACCACCCAAGGAGCTACCCACCAGCACTGGCTGCTCAAGCTGCTCGATGGCGGCTTGTAGCTGAGCCACCGCCCGCTCTGGATGATGATGCAGTTCAGGTATCAACAACTGCTCTTCAGGCAAGCCAAGCTGCAGCCAAGCATGGCGCAACTGCTGTGCTTTCAGCGAAGCGGATGAACTATTAAAACCATGAATGTAAACAACAGATGGACTATTACGCATAAAAAACTACACACTAAATACAGCGGATTAGAATACCACCATGTCTCAATAAGTGCGCAGCCAGTCCTTTAAACAGCAAAGTTTCTCCTGCGCGCGCACGCCTCAGTAGCCCTTAATGCTGTAATCGATTTCAAAATCAATGTCCTCGACCCGTGACACCGCAGTTTGCAGTTGGCCATCATCATATAAGCGCAACCACCGATAACCAGGCGCTTTATCGTCCACCGCAAAATCTTCGCTGTGCGGAGTAAACTGCACGCAAGTGGAAGGCGCCGCCAACCAACGTATACCGTCGAACTGCTGATCAACTTCTTGGTGTACGTGTCCCCAAATCACTGCTTTGACATTGTCATAACGGCTGATAATTGACAGCATATCGGCAGCATTATGCAGGCCAATCTTATCCATCCAACGACTATTAATTGGCACTGGATGGTGGTGTAAGCCAATCAGCACATGACGATCACCGGCATCCACCAAAGCCCGCTCTAAAAGAGCTAATTGGTCTTTGGCTAATTCTCCGTGCACTTTCTTTGCCACAGAGGAGTCTAGTAACACGATACGCCACGCACCAATATCATAAACAGGCTCAAGCCAGTCGGTGTCTGCGCATATTTGTTGCAGTGCCAAACGTTCATCATGGTTGCCGGCAAACCAGCGTTTGGGCGCGTTAAAGGCGTTCACCATCTCAGAAAAACGCTGGTAAGACGCAATCGAGCCGTCTTGGGAGATGTCACCTGTGCACAATAACAAATCAATGTTCGACTGCTCAGCGAGAACACCGCTAATGACTTGCTGCAAGCTGTCATCGGTATCCATACCCAACAAACGGCCAGCTTCATCAGCAAACAAATGACTGTCTGACAGCTGCACCAGCGTTACGTAGGGCATTTTCTTCAAGGGCTCCATCAAGCTGGCCCCTCTCCATTGATTTAGACCCGAGCAATTATGCGTACAGTTATGGTTTAGAGCAAATCAAACAAGGGGGCTCAGTTCACATTAAATAGAAATCACTTGCTTGCATAACAGACCAAAATAGCGACTATACTTAAAACTCATTGCACCTTGCGGAGATCAGTCATGACTCGTCCAAAAAAAATAGATCATCCTCTATTTCAACTGCTTGACGAAGAAAAAATCGATCTTTTTAATGAGCAAAAAAGATTGTACGCAGCATCCGGATTATTAGACTTTAAAAATGCTGACTTACGCGGTCTAAACTTGCGCGGTCTTGATGCAAGCGGCATTGATTTTCGTAACGCGTATTTTCGTAGCTGTGACCTACGAGGCATTGATTTTAGAGAGACCTTACTAGAAGGTGCGAGCATTAATCGTGCAAAAATCTCTGGATGCTACTTTGCTAACAATATATTGGCCGAAGAAATAGTTATGTCATTAACAGCCGGAACACGCATTCGTTGCCAACCAAAATAAACAATGAGTCACTGCATATTGCACCAGCTCACAGTCTGCAGATATATTCATTTACTTAATATATGCTGCAGATTAGTGTTTTAATATATTTGTTATAGCCGCTGGTTTAGGAATTTTTTACTTATGTATCTACTAGGTGAGCAACCGGCGTATGCCGACAAGCTAATCAATCGTCTGCAGACTATTCCTCGCCAATTACTGGAGGGTTTAAAACCTTGCGGTGAACACATTGACATAGCGCAAACATCCGATTTAAATCGAGACTTACCTGATAATCAGCTCTTTATCATTGATAACGGTTTAATTCACGCACTGGTTGATAGTCGCCCGGTTTTTTACCTACAAGAAGGCGATTTACTTGGTTTACGCCAAGGTCTCGACTTACCCGAGTGTCAATACAGCAGCGAAGAACCTATACGTTTAACACCTTACAGTCGTCGTGAAGCTTTTCAGCACATTGCTGAAAACGATCAGCGTCAAGAGCTTTTCACTCTCTATCTGTTAGGGCATTCAGCATTGTTTTCTGACGCCTTAGCACGCTTAAGACAGCCAGAAATACGTCCAACCACCGGCTTCCAAAGTTTTGCTGCGGGCGAAGAGTTGATCAACCAAGGCGACATCGCTGAGCATGTATTCATTATTATTGAAGGACACGCCGAAGCTTGGGTAAACGGTGAAAAAGTCGGCGACGTGGAAAAAGATGAGATTTTCGGCGCTATGGCGGTATTTACCGAAGAGCGTCGTACTGCCACTGTGATTGCCAGCGAACCCTGTACAGTCATGGTTATTCCTAAAGACCAATTCCTCAGCTTGATGCGCAGCAATCCTCGTATTGCTCACAGCCTTATTGAAAGCATGGCGCGACGCATTGATCTAATGAACAAAGAAATCACCCATTTGCGCAGCAAGCTAAAAAACTAAGTACCCATCTTCAGCAAGTCAACAAGCGCTCATTCGCAGCGATTGTTGACTTGTTTTCAACGCAAAGCATTCCTAGCGATCAAGACAAGCGGCAAAGCTTCCTGCATTTTTGGGCATAGACTGTTATTATTTGCCTTTTTGCAGGCAGTCCATTTCATGCTTGAAAAACTCTTTCAGTTGCAGGCCAACAACACCACCTTTCGCACCGAAGTTCTGGCAGGCACCACCACCTTCCTGACCATGGCCTACATCCTCTTTGTCAATCCGAATATGCTGGCTGAAATTGGCATGGATCACGGCGCGGTGTTTGTCGCGACTTGTTTAGCGGGCGCTATTGGCTCAGCCATTATGGGCATGATTGCCAACTACCCGATCGCTCTTGCGCCAGGCATGGGACTTAACGCCTTTTTCACTTATACCGTCGTTGGCACCATGGGCTACTCATGGCAAGTGGCTTTAGGTGCAGTGTTTATCTCAGGCTTTTTGTTTTTCGCTATGTCGATTTTCAAAATCCGCGAATGGATTATTAACAGCATTCCAATGCCGCTGCGCTCAGCCATCAGCGCGGGAATTGGTTTGTTTTTAGCGTTGATAGCGCTTAAAAATGCGGGCATTGTCATCGGCAATAAAGACACGTTAGTCACTTTAGGCGACCTCGCACAACCCGCACCTATCCTAGCGACGCTCGGTTTTGTTGTGATAGTTTCCTTAGCCTATCGACAAATTACCGGTGCGGTAATGATCGGTATCTTGCTGGTGACTGCCTTATCAATTGGCTTAGGTTTTTCTGGCATCGACGGCTTTGTCAGTATGCCGCCCAGCATGCTGCCGACACTGCTGGAACTGGATATTATTGGCGCTCTCGATGTCGGTTTAGTCAGTGTTATTTTTGCTTTTTTGTTTGTCGATTTATTTGATACTTCAGGCACGTTAATTGGTGTAGCTCAACGCGCTAACTTGATCGATGCTCAAGGTAAAATGCCGCGTCTCGGTCGCGCCTTGCTGGCTGACAGTACAGCGACTATGGCCGGCGCCTGCATGGGCACATCAACCACTACAAGCTTTGTTGAGTCTGCAGCAGGTATCGCCGTCGGCGGACGCACGGGGTTAACTGCTTGCGTAGTCGCCGCACTGTTTTTACTCAGTCTGTTTTTTGCGCCTTTAGCATCTGCAATACCGGCCTATGCCACTGCGCCAGCTCTATTTTTTGTTGCGGTATTAATGACCAGCGGTTTAGCGACTATAGATTGGGACGATCTCACCGTTGCCGCGCCTGTAGTCGTTGCTGCGCTAGCTATGCCGCTGACGTTTTCAATTGCCAATGGTATCGCTTTTGGTTTTATTAGCTGGACAGCCATTAAGCTGCTCAGCGGCCGCTGGAAAGACCTCAATAGCGCCATGTGGATTTTATCCATCCTCTTTATCATTAAACTGGGTTTCTTTGCCTGATGCCACATTCTGACTATTCTCCAGACGCTTATTTGCAACAACTACAGGCTAAGAAACTACGCCTGCAAGACTTACTCAGCGAGTTTAATGCGCCAGAGCCGCAGGTTTTTGCCTCTGCGGAGCAGCACTACCGTCTACGCGCTGAGTTCCGTTTGTGGCGCGAAGGTGATCAGCGTTTTTATGCGATGTTTGCTCCCGGCGATAACCGCACGCCTATTTTTGTTGAGAATTTCCCGATTGCCAGCGAGCGCATCAATCAGCTGATGCCACGCTTAAAAGAAGCATGGAGCAACAACCAAGCGCTATCTGAGCGACTGTTTCAAGTCGAGTTTTTAACGACTTTGTCAGGTGAAGCGCTGATTACTTTGTGCTATCACCGCCCTCTGGATGAGGCATGGCAAGTCGTAGCGGAACAACTGGCAGCAGATTTGCAGGTGAGTATTATCGGTCGTTCACGCGGCAAGCGTACGGTGATTGGCCGCGACTATGTCACCGAAGAACTGACTGTAGGTGGACGTGTATTCACTTACCGGCAACCAGAAGGTGCCTTTACTCAGCCCAATGGCGCAGTCAATACACACATGCTGAACTGGGCCTACGAGACACTCGGTGAGCAAGAGAATGATTTACTCGAACTGTATTGCGGTAATGGTAATTTCACTCTGCCGCTATCGACCCGAGTACCTAAGGTATTAGCCACAGAAATCAGTAAAAGCTCCGTGAATGCCGCCTTAGCAAACTTAGCCGATAATCAGATCGACAATATCGAGTTGGTGCGTTTGTCGGCTGAAGAGCTCACGCAGGCATTGAATGGCGTACGCGAGTTTCGTCGCTTAGCCAATATTGATTTGGACAATTACAAGTTTGGTACAGTGTTTGTTGATCCACCACGCGCGGGTATGGATAGCGATACCTGCGAGTTGGTGCGCCGTTTTGATAGGGTTTTGTATATTTCCTGCAACCCAGAAACCTTAGCGCAAAATATTCGCCAACTCAGTGATACCCACCGTATTGTAAAATGCGCATTATTTGATCAGTTCCCGTGGACCGATCATATGGAAAGTGGTGTGTTGCTCGAGCGTAAGTAACTGGGAGCGCGGACGGCCCGTCCGCAACGCTCTAAAACCACTAATTACCGAACTCTCGACTCATCAACTCTTGCACAAGCGGAGCATCGTTGCGACCTGCTGCGCTCAGCGCTCAAAGCGTTAATCGGCAGCGTTCTGTAAGGCAAAAGAATGTGTTGTTTGCGCTGTGTGCGCTGCGCCAGCAGCACTATTGCCGTTCTTTCCTCAATCGCCCATCCTGGACTCAATTCGGGCGCTACGCCAGCCAGGGCTTGGCTGGTCACAGCAACAGTGCTGCTGGCAGTTGAGCTTTGGTGGCGCTGGAAGTTTTTGTGCGGTGTAGCAGCAAACATAGGATAGGTTTATTGATATAGAGATACAGTGAGAGCGCAGAACTGAGTAGAAAGACAGGAGACCGCTAATTTGTCTTGAGCTAAGCATTCAAAGCGCAGGCTGATGCTGCGCTCTGAAGCTGGACGAATCTTAGAGATTAGGCGCCCAAGTCATGCCAAGTAGTACGGTGAAACGGTCCTCGCGGTAGCCGTAACTTTCACCACCGTAGTTATACATCGCACGTGTATAACCTTTATCAAAGATATTGGCTAAACGTAGATCAATACCTAAATCTTGCGTAGCTTGCCAGTTACCACGGAGATCCACAGTACCAAAGCCTGCAATCTTCTGATTGTTTCCGCCATCATTAAAACTTTTGCTTGCAAGACGCCAAGTGCCACCTACACCGAAAGCGCCTAGCTGCTTATCGAGATCATAACTAAGCGTACGTTTAGCTATACGTTGCATTTGTCGGCCTGTTGTACGATCACGAGAATCAACAAAACTCAAATTCAATACACCCTGCACACCCAGGAAATCATGTTGTAAAGATGCATCAAAACCATTAATACGAACTGTATCTACGTTTTCCGTCTGCCCTTGCCAAGTAATAGGATCAGAAATATACGCTAACGAATCACGTATATCGGTACGATAAATACTAGCTTCAAGCTTTACTGTATCTATCAGCTGACTACGCCATTGCAGCTCGTAACTTTTTGACTTTTCCGGACTAAGGTTAGGGTTACCTCTAGTCCAGCCATCAAACGTCCAATATAAATCATTGAAAGTTGGGACTCTAAAACCCTCAGAGTACGAGAGAACAAACTCATTCTTTTGCCCTACAGGCAAGCTTAAAGCAGCATTCCAAGTGTTCGCACTACCAAACTGTTGGTTTTTATCATGACGTAAACCAAGCTCAGTACCGAAGATATCGCCTTTATAAGCATGCTGAATAAAAGTTGCCTGATTCCAACGACTATTTTTTGTGAACGCATCACTACTACGCAACTTATCTTTATTATAATCAACGCCAGCTAAAACAGAGTGCTGATCATTAATAGCAAATGTATTTAACCAAGCAGCTGACTCTTTATAAGTATTAAAATCACTACCTGCATTTGATAGCTTGTCACGATTACCAGATTTATCTTCACTATGACCGAGCTCTAAACGGCTAGTTAACTGTTCAGTCGCTTGCAATTCAAGAAAGGTAGATACAGAGCTAACAGAAAATTCATCATACGGTTTTCTTGGCACGTAAACATCGTATTCTGTTTTTCCACGCTGGTCTAAAACATTAACGCCTGCGCTTAATAGCTCATTAAATGTGTGTGACAAACTAAAACCAATAGCTTTATTGCGATAAGCATCATGGTCTGCGTCTACGGCTGTAGATTTACCCGTACGATCAAAACCCGTCATCTCATCAAGACTAGCGCTTAGGTTAAAGCGCGTATTTTCATCACCACCCGAAATACCTGCACTACGCTCCCACACACCTTTGTTACCTGCAGCGACACGCAGACGAGCTTGCAAGCCTTCGCCCGCGCTGCGACGCGTAAAGATCTGAATTACACCACCAATCGCATCAGCACCATAGACTGCGGAGCGTGAGCCACGGAGTACTTCCACACGTTCAATCTGCTCCAGGTTTAAATGCTGCAGACTTGCACCACCTGCTGATGCAGAACCAACACGAACACCATCAATCAGCACTAAGGTTTGCGTATTACTTGTACCGCGAATAGATACACTTGTAGCACTGCCGCGACCGCCAGATTGTCGCATCTGCACACCCGGCACACGACCTAACAAATCAGCCACATTCACCGGCTGCAAACGATCAATATCAGCACGGGTAAAGACTGTCACAGCTGCGGTGGAGTCTTTACGCTCTTCAGCGGTACGGTTGGCAGTAATAACTGTCTCAGAGAGTTTAATTGCTTCTTCAGTTTTATCAGCTGCATACAAGTGAGCTGCAGGCAACAGCGCTACAGCAAGCGCAAGGCGGGACAATTTCATTTAGGTTAAATCCTCAAAAATAAAAACACTTTTGAGGAGGGCAGAAACAAGCGCTTGCGCCGAAATGCTAGACGGCAGGCAGCACTTGACGGTGAAGCCCTCCGCAACACCCGTCGAAATCCATAAGGCAGGTCTACGGGCTAACGAATTCATCTGTTCACCTTCCCAGCATTTAAGCCAGTGGTTATCGAACAAACGTGCGCACTCAAGCGCGTCGCTTACCGTTGCGGGGGCAGCGTAAGTAGGCAGAACCTCTTAACTTCCCTTTTCAGGCTGGGATAATCCAGCACACCTTACAGAATCAAAGTGCGCGCACAATAAACGTACTCAAGCAAAGGGTCAAGTTTTGGACAAAGCGTCACAGTCAGTTTCAATCTGACAGACTTCAAACGCATGGCAATATTTTTATGCCAGAGCCTCAGGAGCGCAACCTGACACGCAACGGCCTGACGGTGTATGGTGTTAGATGCTGCGTCGCTGACAATACAAAGGGTTAACCTGCAAGCTGCGTTATTGACGTGACCAGCGAAGCCATGGATGACGCAGCGCCTGAATGGGGTTCAGGATGAACTCATTGAGGGAAAACGGCAATAATGCCGTTTGCATAGCGCACACCTGTCCGACAGAGAACCCGCGACACGCAAGCCTGCAGAAAATATCAATTTAGATGTCGATTATGCGGGCAAACGGCCCGCGCTCCCAAGATCAAGCTAAACGCTGTTGCACTGCTTGCAAAATACCTGCGGCATCTAGCCCGCATTCAGCCAGCATTTGTGCCGGCTGTGCATGCTCTACATACAGATCAGGCAAACCGAGTTGCAATAACGGTACGTTCAGTTGCTTGGCGGCTAAAAACTCACCGACAGCACTGCCAGCGCCACCCATGACAGCATTTTCTTCAATGGTGACAAACAAGCTATGCTCGGCCGCCAAACGTTTAATCAACGCTTCATCAAGCGGTTTAACGAAGCGCATATCCACGACAGTAGCATCCAGTTGTTCTGCCGCTTCTAAAGCTGCGGTCAACTGCACACCAAACACCAAGAAAGCCACACCCTGGCCTTCACGGCGCACGACACCTTTACCCAGTGGCACAGCATCTAAACTTGCACTGATTTCGGCATTCGGGCCAGTACCGCGTGGATAACGCACGGCAGCAGGACCCACATGGTGATAACCGGTATTTAATAACAAACGTAATTCGTTTTCATCACTGGGCGTCATCACCACCATCTTGGGGATACAACGCAAGTAAGAAAGGTCAAAACTACCCGCATGAGTCGGACCATCTTCACCGACTAAACCCGCGCGATCCACAGCAAACAAGACATCTAAGTCCTGTACCGCCACATCATGGATCAGCTGATCATAAGCACGCTGCAAAAACGTCGAATAAATCGCCACGACCGGCTTAGCGCCTTCACAGGCCATACCCGCAGCCAAGGTCACCGCGTGCTGCTCAGCAATCGCCACATCAAAGTAACGCTGAGGATACTGCTCACTGAAAGCAATCATATCCGAGCCTTCTTTCATCGCTGGGGTAATCCCCAGCAAACGTTCATCTTGCGCAGCCATATCACACAGCCACTGGCCAAATACGCCAGCATAACGCGGACCACCGGGTTTACTGGGTGCAGCGGCTTTTTTGGTCATCGCATGATAAGCAATCGGGTCAAGCTCAGCCGGTGCAAAGCCTTTACCTTTTTTGGTCACCACATGCAGAAACTGCGGGCCTTCCAGCTCACGCATATTGCGCAAGGTGGTCAATAGCGTTGGCAAATCATGCCCATCGATTGGGCCAATATAATTCCAACCCAATTCTTCAAACATGATGCCCGGAGCAAATATACCTTTAGCATGCTCTTCAGTTTTGCGGGCGATTTCCCAAGCACCTGGCAAGCGCGAAAGAATTTTCTTACTGCCTTCACGCATGGTTGCATAAGTGCGACTGGTGAGGATTTTTGCGAGGTGATTGGACAAGCCACCGACGTTATTTGAGATCGACATGTCGTTATCATTAAGAATAACCAACATATCCGCGCCTGTTTCAGGCGCATGGTTAAGCGCTTCAAACGCCATGCCTGCGGTCATTGCACCATCACCAATCACCGCAACGCTTTTACGGCCACTGCCTTGTAGCTTTGCGACAATCGCCATGCCTAACGCGGCACTGATTGAAGTACTGGAGTGGCCAACACCAAAAGTATCGTACTCGCTTTCACAACGGCGCGGAAATGCAGCAATGCCATCTTTCTGACGCAAACTGAGCATCTGCTCACGGCGACCGGTCAAAATTTTATGCGGATAGGCTTGATGACCCACGTCCCAAACCAGACGGTCATCCGGCGTATCAAACACATAATGCAAAGCCACGGTTAATTCAATAACGCCTAAGCCCGCAGCAAAATGCCCACCAGTCTGTCCCACGCTCCACAATAAAAATAAGCGCAACTCATCGGCCAAAGTCACCAGTTCAGTTTCAGATAGACGGCGCAATTCTTTCGGCGTTAGCGCACGGTCTAACAACGGAGTACTTGGGCGTTCAGCAGGGATTTCATGAAAAGTCGTAGGCATTGAACTGTCGTGTTAATTCATCAAGAGGGTGAAGTTTACCTTAAAGCGTACAAAGTCCACAGTGCTGCAATGTCTAATCACGGATTTAGTCGTTTTATCTAGCTTTTAATCCGCACTTATCTGTCCATCCACTCAAGTCTGCTAAAGTAGCGCTGAGTTTTAAGTCAGGCAAAAATCCTAAACACGCAGCAGGGCAAACCATGATTGCAAGCATGTTGTTAAATGAAACCACATTGATGTGGGGCTGGTTAATCTATGGCCCGATCCTGTTTTATGCGATCTACCGTGCACCTTGGGTTGAACTGTTTAGTGACAGCCGCCGCCAGCACTTATTGTTTGGTACTGTTTTAGTGCTATGTGCGCTGTGGCTGCTCAGGCGTGATTTCCCCAGTGGTCTGTCTTTTCATTTTATTGGTATGACTGCAGTCACTTTGCTACTTGATTGGCCGCTGGCGATTCTAGCTGGCTTTATCGCACAACTGGCGCTATTAGCTCTAGCCAAACAAGAGTTAAGCGTACTCGGCAGCAACGGCCTATTGTTAATTATTCTTCCTGTTTTGATTGCCCACTGCTGCGCCAAAGGCATTGAGCGTTTACAACCCAGAAACTTATTTATGTACATCTTTTTTTCTGGCTTTTTCCCTGCAGCCTTAACCGCCGTACTCTGTATTATCAGCGCCGCACTTTTGCTGTGGGGCAATGGCATTTATGAGTTCCCACCTGAACTGGAAGACTTTTTTGGCATGCTGCTACTGGTGGCTTTTCCCGAAGCCTTTATTAATGGCGTAGCGGTCACCGCCTTTGTTGTGTTTAAACCCGAATGGTTAGAAACCTTTAATTACAGCCGCTATTTACAAGCACCATGGAAAGATGAGCGCGACTGATAACAACAAAGCACTCTGCTACTGATCGAGTAAGGAATACAGGATGAAACTTTTGATAACCGGCGGTGCGGGCTTTATTGGCTCTGCAGTGATTCGTCATATCATTCAACACACGCAAGACTCTGTGGTGAACATCGATAAACTCACTTACGCTGGCAACCTCGAGTCACTCAGCGCAGTCAGTGCCAGTGCGCGTTATCGTTTTGAACAGGTCGATATCTGCGACAGAGCGGCGCTAGATCAAGTATTTTCTGAGCACCAACCTGATGCGGTGATGCATCTTGCCGCCGAGTCTCACGTTGATCGCTCAATTGATGGTCCAGCGGAGTTCATTCAAACCAATATTGTTGGCACCTATCAGCTACTCGAAGCAGCGCGCGCCTATTGGAATAGCCTCGACAATCAGCGCAAACAGGCTTTTCGCTTCCACCACATCAGCACCGACGAAGTGTACGGCGATCTGCCACATCCCAATGATGAGAATTCTGTAGATCGGGCTTCAGCCCGACATGTCGGCCTAAAGGCCGACCTACAAGAGCAACAAGGCTTACCTCTATTCACCGAAGCAACCGCCTACGCGCCGAGTTCGCCCTACTCTGCCAGCAAAGCCAGCTCCGATCATTTAGTTCGCGCCTGGCAGCGCACTTATGGTTTACCGATATTAGTCACCAACTGCTCGAACAACTATGGCCCCTATCATTTCCCAGAAAAACTCATCCCTCTAGTGATTCTTAACGCCCTAGAAGGTAAACCTCTACCCATCTATGGCGCTGGCGATCAGATTCGTGACTGGCTGTATGTCGAAGATCACGCTTGCGCGCTCTATACAGTGATATGCCAAGGGCAGGTTGGCGAAACCTACAACATAGGTGGGCACAATGAGAAACAGAATATTGAAGTTGTTCGCACCATTTGTTCATTACTCGATGAATTAGCTCCGGCAGCAACACGTCAACTCACAGCGCCTAACGGCACGCCATTGGTAAACTATAGCGATCTACTGACCCATGTTGCCGACCGCCCAGGCCATGACCGCCGCTATGCCATTGATGCCAGCAAAATTCAACGAGAGCTCAACTGGCTGCCCGCAGAAACCTTTGAAACAGGATTAAGAAAAACCGTGCAATGGTATTTAGATAATCAAGCTTGGTGCCAACGGGTACAAGATGGCAGCTATCAAGGTGAACGCTTAGGAGCACAACAATGACTGCACACACAACAAAAGGAATTATTTTAGCTGGTGGCTCTGGTTCGCGTTTACACCCCATTACTCTGGGCGTCTCCAAGCAGTTGCTACCGATTTACGACAAACCGATGATTTACTATCCGCTGTCGGTGCTGATGCTGGCCGGCATTCGTGAAATATTAATCATCTCCACTCCCGAAGACCTGCCTAACTTCAAAAAACTACTCGGTGATGGCAGCCAATTCGGAATTGAACTGAGCTATGCCGAACAACCTTCTCCTGATGGCCTCGCGCAAGCTTTTATTATTGGCGAAGATTTCATTGCCGACAGTAATGTCTGCCTGATTTTAGGTGATAATATTTTCTACGGAGATGGTTTTACTGGGATGCTTAAACGCGCCATGCAGCAGCGTGTCGGCGCAACAGTGTTTGGTTATCATGTGACTGATCCTGAACGCTTTGGTGTCGTCGAGTTCTCAGCAGCAGGTCAGGTTCTTTCTATTGAAGAAAAACCAACTAAACCTAAGTCAAACTACGCCATCACGGGTTTGTATTTTTACGACAACGACGTCGTGGCGATGGCCAAACAAATAAATCCTTCAGCGCGTGGTGAGCTGGAAATCACTGACCTTAATAACGCCTATTTACAGCGCGGCGACTTACAGATTGCCCTGCTCGGCCGCGGTTTTGCATGGCTTGATACCGGCACCCACGACTCGTTAATGGAAGCTGGGCACTACGTGCAAACCATTGAAACACGCCAAGGTTTAAAAATCGCATGTCTAGAAGAAATCGGCTATCGCAATGGCTGGCTGAGTAAGCAGCAGTTGCGTGACAGCGCAGCCGCGCTCAAGAAAACCAGTTATGGTCAATACCTACTGCGCTTGGCCGAAGAAAACAATTACCTGCAATTGGCAAACACGTAGTTACCTTATGAAAATCACCTCTACCGCACTCCCTGGCGTATTAATTATTGAGCCCAAAGTTTTTATTGATGCGCGAGGCTTCTTCTTAGAAACCTATCATAGTGAACGCTATGCAAGCGCCGGTCTAAGAGAACCCTTTGTCCAAGATAATCATTCCCGCTCACAGCGCGGCGTACTACGTGGTTTACATTTTCAGCGTACGCGCCCACAAGGAAAACTGATCAGCGTCAGTCGTGGTTCGGTGTTTGATGTCATTGTCGACATCAACCCGCAATCAGCCACCTTTGGTGAGTATGTTGCGCTAGAACTCAATGATGAAAATCATCTGCAAATGTGGATTCCCGCAGGCTATGCGCATGGCTTTTGTGTACTCAGCGATGTTGCTGACCTGCATTACAAATGCACTGATTTTTATGACCCAGAAGACGAAGGTGGTTTGATCTGGAACGATCCTGATGTGAACATTGCTTGGCCTTCAGACTCGCCGCTGCTATCGCTCAAAGACCAGCAACTGCCACGTCTGCGCGAGCTAAAATAAAAAACCGACACACAGGTCGGTTTTTTATAAAACGACTCTGCCAAGCTTAAAACGAATAAGCCTGACAGAAAACAGCGCTATTACGCTTCGTAAGGGTGACGCAAGACGATGGTTTCGTTACGGTCAGGACCGGTAGAAACGATATCAATTGGTGTACCAATCAACTCTTCGATACGCTTCACATAAGCCAAGGCATTGGCTGGCAACTGCTCAAGGCTAGTTGCGCCGATGGTGGATTCACTCCAGCCTGGCATTTCTTCGTACACCGGTACTAAACCGTCATAGCTGTCAGCATCGCTTGGTGCTTCAATTTCTTCACCGGCTGCGTTTTTATAGGCAACACAGATTTTTACTGTCTCTAAACCGTCCAGTACGTCCAGCTTAGTTAAGCAAATACCAGAAATGCTGTTGATTTCTGAAGTGCGACGCAAAATCACCGCATCAAACCAACCGCAACGACGCGCACGACCAGTGGTAGAACCGAACTCATGGCCTTTTTCAGCTAAGTAAGCGCCGGTCTCATCAAACAACTCAGTTGGGAATGGACCTGAACCCACTCGTGTGGTGTAGGCCTTGGTGATACCCAAGATGTAATCCAAGTACAAAGGACCAAAACCTGAACCTGTTGCGGTACCACCAGCGGTGGTGCTGGAGCTCGTCACGTAAGGGTAAGTACCGTGGTCGATATCCAATAGTGATCCTTGCGCGCCTTCAAACATAATGCGCGCGCCTTGCTTACGCAGGGTATGCAAACGAGCCGTCACGTCGATCATCAATGGCTTAAGGATCTCAACGTAGCTCAGTGCTTCATCTAAAGTTTTCTGGTAATCAACGGGCTCAACTTTATAGAAATGCTCAAGCATAAAGTTGTGCTGTTCAAGCACTTCACGCAACTTAACCGCAAAACGCTCAGCATTGAATAAATCACCAATACGCAGTCCGCGACGGGCAACTTTATCTTCGTAGGCTGGACCAATACCACGACCAGTAGTACCGATCTTACCTTCGCTGCGCGCAGCTTCACGGGCCTGATCTAAGGCCACGTGATACGGCAGAATCAAAGTACAAGACGGACTGATGCGCAAACGCTCACGTACTGGCACACCTTTTTCTTCGAGCTTGGTGATTTCGCGCATTAAAGCATCCGGCGCAACCACGACACCGTTACCAATCAAACATTCAACGTTGGCACGCAAAATACCCGATGGAATCAGGTGCAATACAGTTTTCTCACCATCAATCACTAAGGTGTGACCCGCGTTGTGGCCACCTTGGAAGCGGACAACAGCAGCAGCTTGATCGGTTAATAAATCAACGATCTTACCCTTGCCTTCGTCACCCCATTGAGTGCCTAAAACGACAACATTCTTACCCATAACCTTTGCCCTCTTCGCGCAAATAGGAGGTCGGCAGTACCGACAAAACATAACCGCAAATGCGGCGTAAATTTATAAAGGTTGAACCTGCCAACCTGAAGAATTCTCGACTAACTGACGATCGCAACTGGCTTGCTCAGCATCGCTAACAGTCTGTCCTGGTAGCGCTTGCACAACACGTTGACCTTTATTACGTAACGCACAAATCGCTTGCCATAAATCAGCCTGCGCACCCACCGGAGCCCAAATACCGCTGGCTAAAACAGCAGGCTGGCGCTGGCCAAGTGTGACCAGTGTTTTTAAATCTGTAGAAAAACCTGTGGCTGGACGGGCACGACCAAACACCGCACCAATATCATCATAACGTCCGCCTTGCGCGATCGACTGACCGACACCTGGCACAAATGCAGCAAAGACCACACCAGTATGGTAGTGATAACCGCGCAACTCACCTAAATCAAAATAAAATGGCAAGTGCGGGTAACGCAACATCAATGCATCAGCAATCACAATCAGCTGATCAAGCGCGGCCAAGACATTGCTCGGCGCAGCTGCTAAAACAGTTTTGGCTTGATCCAGTACTTCGCGGCCACCACATAAATGGCTGAGCTCATTGAGCATTAACGCGAGATCTTTAGGCAGTTGCTCAGTGAGCGCTGCCACTTCATCGACAGCTTTACGCTGTAATGCATCAAACACCTGCGCTTCCAACTCATCCGATAAATCAGCCGCGCGCGCTAAACCACGATAAACGCCAACATGGCCTAAATCCATATGGATGTCGGCAATTTCAGCGTGCTCCAGTGTCGCCAGCATCAAACTAATGACTTCAATATCTGCCGCTGGGCTGGCGTCACCGTACAACTCAGCACCGAGCTGAATAGGACTGCGCGAGCGCGACAAAGAACGAGGACGGGCATGCACAACACTACCGGCATAGCACAAACGTGACGGACCTTCACGGCGCAAGCTATGCGCATCCATACGTGCGACTTGCGGAGTGATATCCGCGCGAAAGCCCATCAGATGACCTGACTGTGGGTCGGTCACTTTAAAAGTACGCAGATCAAGTTTTTGCCCAGCACCGGTTAATAACGACTCTAAAAACTCGATATGCGGGGTGACAACAAACTCATAGCCCCAAGCCTGGAACATATCCAGTACCTGTCGACGAGATGCTTCAATCTGCGCCGCTTGCGGCGGCAGTACTTCTTCAATGCCATCTGGCAGCAGCCAGCGGTCTACCGTTGCCATTGCGCCGTTCCTCATTATAAATACAGTTGCCTGCTGGACATTTTACATGACCACAGGCGCAAAAAAGCCGGGAGTTTCCCGGCTGCCGCATGATATCACAGATCATTCTGTGCATGCCTGTCGCTTTTCGCCCGACACTTCTAGTCTTTTAGCAAAGCTAGCAATGCCCTTGCTGAAACAGCACAGGCCACTACAAAAGTAGCCTGTGCTGTTTACTCAAGTTAGGGTTTAACTTGTTCCATATACTTGAAAAAATCGTTATCTGGCGATAGCACCATGATATCGCTTTTATCAGCAAAGCTCTCGCGGTACGCCATTAAGCTACGGTGAAACGCATAGAACTCTTGATCCATACCATAGGCTTTAGCGTAAATTGCAGTGGCCTTAGCATCACCCTCACCTCGAATCTCTTCAGCTTCACGGTAAGCTTCAGCCAGCAAAACACGACGCTGACGATCAGCATCGGCACGAATACCTTCTGCCAACTCTTGACCTTTAGCGCGGTGCTCACGAGCTTCACGAGCACGCTCAGAACTCATACGCTCAAACACACTGAGGTTGACTTCCTTCGGTAAGTCAATCGACTTAACCCGCACATCAATCACCTCAATGCCCAGTTCTTTACGCGCCATACGATCCAGCGACGCAGTGATGTCAGCCATCAACTCATCACGCTGACCACTGACCACCTCATGCAAGGTGCGCTTACCAAACTGATCACGTAAACCTGACTCAAGACGACGCGCCAAACGCTCATCAGCAACCTGCTTAATGCCTGACGTTGCGGTGTAGTAATGATCTGCATCAGCCACACGCCACTTAGCGAAAGCATCAACCATCACTGCTTTTTTCTCTAGCGTTAGAAAACGCTGAGTCGGTGCATCAAGGGTCAACAGACGCGCATCAAACTTGCGCACTTGGTTGATATAAGGAATTTTCACATGCAGACCAGGCTGCACATTCGCTTGCTCTACCTTTCCGAATTGCAGCAGTACTGCACGCTCTGTTTGCTGGACAATATAAAAACTGTTCCAAGCCACCAGTGCAATTACAGCACCTACAATCAATACGAATGTCGATTTATTACTCATTAGCGGCTACCTCTGGCACGTAGATCACGAGACAGCGCATCGCTACTTAAGCGAACGCTGTTGTCAGAAGAACTGTTACTGCTCCCTGTCGTCGTGCTGGTGGTTTTCGGTGATGCGGCATTGCGCCCTTCCAGCATTTTATCCAAAGGTAAATACAGCATGCTGTTTTGACCTTTATCGCCAGTTAGCAATACTTTGCTGGTGTTGCTGAGCACTTCTTGCATGGTTTCCAGATACAAACGCTGACGCGTGACTTCCGGTGCTTTACGGTATTCAGTGACCAACTTAGTAAAGCGGTCGGCCTCACCCTCGGCACGCGAGATGGTTTCATCACGGTAACCATTGGCTTCTTCACGTAAACGCTGTGCCTGACCACGTGCTTCTGGAATCACACCATTGGCATAGGTTTCAGCTTGGTTCTTTTCGCGCTGCTCATCTTCACGCGCACGAATCACATCGTCAAATGACTCTTGCACTTCACGCGGGGCTTGGGCGTTTTGTACGTTAACTTGAGTAACGGTAATACCGGTACGGTACGTATCAACAAAACGCTGTAAGCGCTCTTTCACTTCAACCGCTAAGACTTCACGACCTTCAGTGAGCACCTGATCCATCGCGGTAGAACCAACGACATGGCGCAGCGCACTTTCAGTAGCTTGCTGCAAACTCACCTCAGGCTCATCAACATTCAGCACATAATCTTCTAAACTGCTGATTTTGTACTGCACAGTTAATGGCACTTCGATGATATTTTCATCTTCAGTCAGCATCGGACCTTGGCGGGTATAAGCACGTTCACGGGTGACGTTTTGCTCATACTTACGATCCATCGGCGGGAAGTAAATATTCAGACCTGGACCCACTGTTTCGTGGTATTTACCCAGACGTAAAATAACTGCCTGCTCTTGCTCATCAAGCGAGTACACCGCTGTGTACAGCCACATGGCCGCGAGCACAGCAAGCACTACTGCAACTAAACCGAAACCACCACCCGAGCTTTTTGATCCTGGTTTCTTCGGCCCGCCAAACAGGCTTTTTAGATTATCTTGCAGTTTACGCAAGGCTTCATCCAGATCCGGAGGACCCTGTTTCTGGCCACCGCGTTTGCGGTCACCCCAAGGATCCTGATTATTCGAGTTACCACCGGGCTCATTCCAGGCCATAGTGTTCTCCATCTATTTGAAAGGCAAAATGCACATAAAAGCGCACTATATTATAATTAATCTACGCAACCATCACAGTGTTCAGTTGCGCAGTTTATCGCGATCAATGCTCGGCAAATTGTGCAAAAAAGTCGCTGGGCGTTACCCCTTCGCGGCTTAAGAGCTTATCCATTTCGATTTTGGCCACGCGCAGTTTTAATACGCTAGCACCATCCTCAGCATGAGTTTCTTGCTGTACAGCATTCAGATCAAACAATTTGCCACGCAAACGGCTGTGTTCTTGAGTGAGGCGCACTGTAGCAACATATATTTCTTCTTCCAACAGCTCAGCAATCGCCTGCTGCAGTAAATCAATACCCTGCTGCCCTGCCGCAGACAACCATACACGCTGCGGCACACCCTGCTCATCACGTTGAATGTGCGGCTCAAGATTATCCATCAGGTCAATTTTGTTATAGACCTCAAGAATGCGTACATCATCAGCGTCAATTTCTTGCAGCACTGTCAGTACTTGCTTGATTTGCTCATCACGCTCTGGCGAGTGGGCATCAATCACATGCAGGAGTAAATCCGCATTGGCCGACTCCTCCAATGTCGCCCGAAACGCCTCAACCAACTTGTGTGGCAAGTGACGAATAAAGCCTACCGTATCAGCTAAAGTAGCCGCGCCAAGATTTGGTATTTCGATACGTCGAACCGTCGGGTCAAGCGTGGCGAATAACTGGTCAGCCGCATACACCTTGGACTCGGTCAGTAAGTTAAACAACGTTGATTTACCAGTGTTGGTATAGCCTACCAACGAGATTCCTGGCATATCAGCGCGCTGACGGCTGCGCCGTGCTAATTGGCGCTGATTGCGTACTTTTTCTAAACGGCTTTTAATCTGGCGCACGCGTACACGCAGCAAGCGTCGATCAGACTCAAGCTGGGTTTCACCCGGACCTCGTAGCCCAATACCACCTTGCTGGCGGCTTAAATCTGTACGACTGTGCACTAAGCGCGTGCTGATGTGCTCAAGCTGAGCCAACTCAACCTGCAATTTACCTTCATAGGTTTGCGCACGCTGCGCAAAAATATCCAGGATCAAACCAATACGGTCCAATACTCGACAGTCTAATTCACGTTGTAAATTACGCTCTTGGCTCGGCGTCAAAGCATGATTAAAAATCACTAAATCAGCTTTTTCTGCCAGCACTAATTGGCGCAACTCTTCAACTTTGCCTGAGCCAATTAAAAAGCGCGCTGTTGGCTGGTGTCGTGAGACACTGACAAAGCGCGCAATTACAGCGCCTGCAGAGACGGCAAGCTCTTGAAACTCATAAGGATCTTCGCGCACATCTGGTGCGTGGCCATCCAAATGTACAAGAATGGCGCGCTCACCTTGCTGAGGGTGCTCAATGATCAAAATAGTCTCCCGCTAAGCGTTGTCCAGCTCAGCATCTGCAGCGTCGTCGTCAGTTGGCAAGCGCACTGGACGACCTGGCACAACTGTTGAAATAGCGTGTTTGTAGACCATTTGGCTGACTGTATTTTTCAGTAAGATCACAAACTGGTCAAAGGATTCAATTTGCCCTTGCAGCTTAATACCGTTGACCAAATAAATTGATACCGGTACGCGCTCTTTACGCAAGAGGTTTAAGTAAGGGTCTTGTAGCGTATGCCCTTTTGACATGTGGTGTACTCCATTTAATTAATTAACAGCCTGTGCAGTGCTTTCAACACTGACGGACTACAATACTGCCCAATCATCTCTATATGGAGAGTCGTTCGAGCCTTTTCAAGACCTGAGACATTTTGTTACAGGATAAAGAATCAAGCCATTCAACATCATCCCAACTGCGCAGCCATGTAAATTGTCGCTTAGCCAGTTGCCGTGTCGCAATAATACCGCGTTCAATCATCTCATCGTAAGCATATTCACCATCAAGGTAAGCCCACGCTTGCCGATAGCCAACTGCGCGTATTGATGGCAAATCAACGTGCAAATCGCCACGCTGACGCAATGCTTCGACCTCAGCAATAAAGCCTTGTTCAAGCATCTGTTGAAATCGCTGGGCAATTCGCTCATGCAAAACACTGCGCTGCTGCGGTGCAATTGCAAAAGTAGCTACATTGTACGGCAAATGAGCGCCGTTAGATGCGAGTAATTGCTGTTTTTCTAGGCTTTGCTTGGCACGCAATTGCGTCATGGTTTGCCCGCTAATATGCCAAACCTCTAATGCGCGCAGCAGCCGCTGTGGATCGTTAGGATGAATCCGCTGCGCAGAGACAGGATCAATCCGCTGCAATTCAGTATGAAGCGCCGCCCAACCCTCGCTTGCTGCCTGCTGCTCAAGCCGTGCGCGCACCTCTGGATCAGCTGACGGCATGGCTGCCAAACCTTCAGTGAGCGCCTTGAAATACAGCATAGTGCCGCCCACCAACAAAGGTATCCGACCACGCGCGGTAATATCTGCCATGGCCTGCAGGGCATCGTCACGAAACTGCGCCGCAGAATAGCTCTGCGCAGGATCAAGGATATCGATTAAGTGATGCGGATATTTCTGCAAAATCTCTGCGTTCGGCTTAGCACTACCTATATCCATACCCCGATAGATCAACGCTGAATCAACGCTGATAATTTCACAAGGCAAGGCATCGGCCAATTGCAAAGCAAGATCAGTTTTTCCTGATGCGGTCGGCCCCATCAGGAAAATAGCCGGTGGCAGCGTATCTATCAAAACAAAACCCTCAGCAGCCACTTACTCTGGCCATATTTAACAATTGTGCAACCACACAGCAACCTGACGTCGAGCCTTACTGAGCCAGTAACTGACCAATTGCAGGATCGTTGAATACGCGCTGCAAGCCTTCACTCAAAACTTTACTCACCAATTTGGTGTTGGTCAGCTCATTAGGGGCTTTCGCGTAGCCTTGGGTTAGATTTGCCGCATAACGCCCATTGTAGCGACGTGTGCCGTTTTGTACTTCTAGTGCATACACCGCACTCAGCTGCGCTTCTTTAATCACGCCATTGCCATCAGTGGCTTTATAACTCAGCTCAACCAGCTTTAAATTAAGCTGAGCTTCACCTGCGCCCTGCTGCATCGGCGTAAAACCGAGCATGCGTACTGCTGCATCAGTTTCCGCTTGTAAGCGCGGCAAAAAGGCTTTTGAGTTAACCGTAATAGCGCTGCTCTGCGCATACAGACCTCCACGTGTGCCAATCACCGGATTAGAGCGCGCGTCAGAAACACGGACAACGACTGGTTGACCTTGTCCAACAGCGACCAACTGGCCACTAAAGCGAGGCTCTGGGGTCAAATACTGCGGACTCAAACCGCAGCCCACCAGACTTACACTGACAATAATGGCCGCACTTGCAAATAGGTAACGCAACATAATTTAGATCCTTTGAAAAAACCGATGAGAATTTTACTAAGTTTAACCAAGCTCTACAGGCTTGCACAGTATAAAGGGTCACAGACCAAATACCCTAAGTTATCCATGCCACTTGATGGCCTAGAAACATTTTATGACACCTTTCGACTAAAGAAATTTTGCATAGATGATCGTTTTTTCTGATTTCATCGTTATAATTACTTCCCAACTATGTACGACACCCCGGTATTTAGGCTGTTACACCGTCTTTGATGGTTTATTTGCTCTAAATCGAGGTTGCCGAGTGCCCTATTTACGGCGCTCAAGCGCACGCTGAACGAGACAATTCTGCACTTTTTATCCTGTGCATCATTCACGCGCAGCTTTCTTGAGCGTCTGCGGTAAAAACATTTTAAAGATCCGTTACTCCAAAAGATGGCGGGACAACTGTTTCACAACTTCACAAGAGTGTGGCAAGCAATGAATAGTTTGGCGTTTACAGTTCCATGCACCAGCAGCCCTCCTTCTTGCAGCGGTTAAAGAATTGACTATTTCGCAATAACCTAACCCTTAACGAGGCTGACTACAGTTTTTTGTGTACAGCCCAATAGCTGCATTTTGGAGACACACTGATGGCGCAAGATAATCAAGCACACTTGGATGTTTTACTGGTGGGTGCCGGTATTATGAGTTCCACTTTAGCCGTAATGCTAAAAGAGCTCGATCCAAGCCTTCGCTTAGAACTTGTTGAGCAAATGGAAGATGGGGCTATGGAAAGCTCTAACCCATGGAACAACGCAGGCACCGGCCATGCTGGGCTGTGCGAACTCAACTACACTCCAGAAGCAGAAGACGGCTCCATTGATATTAAAAAAGCTATTAATATCAACGCCATGTTCGAAGAGTCCAAACAGTTTTGGGCCCACCTGCTCGAAACTGGCACCTTCGGTGATCCTGATACCTTTATTCACTCAGTGCCTCATCTCAGTTTTGTGCAAGGCGAAGACAACGTTGCCTTCCTAAAAAAACGCGCAGACATCATGCAGCAACACCATGCGTTTAAAGACATGCAGTTCACCACAGACAAAAGTGTGATGGCTGAATGGTTGCCGCTGATGATGGCTGAACGTAAAGATGATGAGTCCATGGCAGCGACTCACATTGCCAACGGTACCGACGTTAACTTTGGCGCATTGACGCGTCAGCTACTGAGCTACTTAAGCAAGCAAGACAACTGCAGCCTGCACTACAAAAGCAAAGTTGTAGGGCTTAAGCGTGTTGCTGCAGGCTGGCAGGTCAGCATCAAAAACCTCGCCACAGGCCAACGTCGTGAAGTGACTTCACGCTTTGTTTTCTTAGGTGCAGGCGGCGCAGCTTTACCACTGCTGCAAATGTCCGGCATCCCTGAAGGCAAAGGCTACGGCGGCTTCCCCGTTAGCGGCCAGTGGTTACGCTGCGACAAACCTGAAGTTGTTGAACAGCACCAAGCCAAGGTTTACAGCTTAGCAGCAGTGGGCTCGCCACCGATGTCCGTACCGCACTTAGATACGCGCGTCATTGATGGCAAAAAATCCCTACTATTTGGACCTTATGCAGGTTTCACTACTAAGTTCCTCAAACGCGGCTCATTCCTCGATTTACCGCTGTCCGTACGTTTCGGCAATATTTTGCCGATGCTGGCAGTCGGTCGCGACAATATGGATCTGACCCGTTATCTGATCAGCGAAGTCATGCAGTCAATGGAACAGCGTTTGGATTCTTTGCGCCGTTTCTACCCACAGCTTGACCCAGCAGACTGGAAACTTGAGATCGCCGGGCAACGTGTGCAGATCATCAAAAAGGACGCGAAAAAAGGCGGCATACTGCAGTTTGGTACAGAACTGGTCAGCTCTGCCGATGGTTCACTAGCTGCCTTACTGGGCGCTTCACCGGGTGCTTCAGTGACCGTGTCGATCATGCTCGACTTGCTCAAGCGTTGCTTCCCAGAGCAAAGCGCATCGGCGGCATGGACAGAGAAGCTCACGGCTATTTTCCCAGCGCCACTTAAAGATCTGGAAACTAACGCCGAGCTTTACGCACAAACGCAAGAGCGTTCAGATCGCTTGCTAAAACTGCGATAACCTATAAAAAAAGCCCGCTTACTAGCGGGCTTTTTTGTAGCTCAATACAAGCAGCGACTCTGGGCAGCAGAGGTTTTAATCCCTGAAGTTATCAAACTGCAATGGCATTCCCAGCTCTTGCGTGCGCAATACAGCGATTGCTTCTTGCAAATCATCACGCTTTTTACCCGTAATACGCACCTGCTCGCCTTGAATAGAAGCCTGCACTTTCAGTTTTGCTTCTTTAACTACAGCGACAATTTTCTTAGCTAATTCTTTCTCAATGCCCTCGCGCAAGACCACCTCTTGCTTAACGACTTTTCCCGACGCATAAGCATCTTTGTATTCAAGGCATTGCACATCAATTTTACGCTTAACCAGAGACAGCTTAAGAATCTCGATGAGCTGCTCCAACATAAAATCAGCTTCTGCAGTTAAGGTCACTGTTTTATCTTTAAACTCAAAGCTGGCTTTGCCGCGCAAGTCGTAGCGACGCTCCAATTCTTTAGCCGCATTATCAACCGCATTCGTTACCTCATGCGCATCCAACTCAGAAACCACATCAAAAGATGGCATCGCTATCCTCCCAACTCATTTTTATTAACATTAAAAGTACTTTGATCACAACTGCACATAAGAGCGCTTGCCATTCCAATGTGCCACTATTATAAGGTATCTAATTTGCAGCACACTCATTCAGTTTTACCAAAAATGGTCCAGTTATGCCAAATCCTCTTCTAAGCATTCTTGTTGTAGATGATGCCAAGTTTTCCAGCGTCATGATAGGTCGCACTTTAAATCAAGCGGGCTATAAAGACATTCGTTTTGCCAACAGCGCTGCAGAGGCGCTTAAACTTTTAGATGAGCGCTCAGCAGGAATTTTACTGGCTGATTGGTTGATGCCGGAAATGGACGGTTTAGAATTGACCGCTCAAGTACGCCAGCAAGACGAGCAAAAAGATCATTACACTTACATTATTTTATTGACGGGTAAAGAAGGCGACAATGCCTTAGCTGAAGCCTTTGATCGCGGCGTCGATGATTTTATTAGTAAAAACGCCATGAACGAGCAGTTACTGCCTCGTGTTTATGCTGCCGACCGCCTATACAACACCCTGATTCGTTTACTTAAGGAAAAGCAATTACTCACTCGTAATATTGCTTCGTTGGAATCGCGCAACCAGGTTGATTCTCTTACAGGCTTAGGTAATGTGCGTTATTTAAAACAGATGCTGACAAGCAATCTAAAACAAATTGAATCGCGTGGCGGCACTCTTTGCTACCTATTGATTGGTGTTGAAAACATGGCAGCGCTCTCTAAGCAATTTGGCCGACAAATTCATAAAGAATTGCTGTGCTCAATAGCAAGACGCCTGCAGCAATTGGTTCGTCCATTGGATGTACTGGTACGCATAGATGGTAATCATTTTGCACTGATCACCTTGCTCGATGACCTGCAAGAGTGCACGCCAGTGAGCTTTAAACGTTTATATGATGGCTTAAACGTAAAATCTTTCAAAACTAGCGAAGGTTTTATCAATATAAAAGCTGGCATCAGTTTAATCGGTCTTAATGCTAAAGCATTACCAGCCACTCCAGAGCAACTGATTAATCTGGCAACACAGCGTCTACCTGACTCTTATGCTAGTGGCCGCATTGATGCTTTGCGTCTAAACATACCATCGCAGTAATCATTTATGCTCTGGCATATCCAAGGCCCAGGCAGCTTAGGCTGTTTATGGGCCGCGCGCTTCGCGGCAGCACAGCAGCCTGTGCGTTTAATTGTACGTAACCCAGATGCTCTCGCGCGCTATCAGCAAGTCGGAGTCGTGCGTCTCAGTGATGCCAACCTGCAACAAACACAAAGCTATCCAATCAACGCACAGCTGCCAGCACACAGCGAGCCTATCAGCCACTTATTACTGACCTGCAAAGCTTACGACGCTACAGCGGCCATTGCCCAAGTTGCCCATCGCCTCAATCAAGACAGTCTAGTGGTGCTATTACAAAACGGCCTCGGTAGTCAACAAGCAGTGCAAGCGCTCGTACCTGATACATGCTGCATTGTCGCCTCCAGCACCGAAGGAGCTTATTTAACCGAGCCTTTTCATAGTGTCTTTGCTGGTCAAGGCGAGATCGGGCTAGGCAGCTTAGATAGCAAACCAGAGCCTGAAGGACTGATTAATAACTGCCATAGCGCTCAGATCCCCTGCGCTTGGACAACAGCAATAGATACCACCTTGTGGCGCAAACTGGCGATTAACTGCGCGATCAATCCGCTTACGGTGATCCTCGATTGCAACAACGGTGCTTTAATTGCGCACGCCAACTTGATCAATACGCTTTGTGCGGAGTTACAATCTTTACTCAAGGCAGCACAACACCCGGCAGCAGCTCAAGACCTGCAACAGCATGTTTGGCAAGTGATTGAAAAGACCGCAGCCAACTCATCGTCCATGCGTCAAGATGTGCACAACAAGCGCCGCACAGAAATCAGCTACATGACAGGCTTTGCTTGTGCGCAAAGCATCGCGCTAGAATGCCCCACTCCTGCCCTGCATGCGCTGCATGCACAGCTACAAGCCGCTTTATCGATGCGGGGCTTACCGATTAGCTAACGACCTACATACGGAGATTATCAGTATGGGTTATCGTCTCAGTAAAATTTATACACGCACTGGTGATGACGGGCAAACCGGCCTTGCCGATGGCCGCCGCGTCAACAAAAGCCACCCACGCATTGAAGCCATTGGCGCGCTGGATGAGTTCAATAGTTCGCTGGGTTTATTGTTGGCTGAACTGCAGGATCAACTGAGCGCCGCACCCAAGCTCGAAGCAATCATTACCGCGCTTACACCCTGTCAACACCGCATCTTTGATATGGGCGGCGAACTTGCCATGCCTGAATATCAAGCACTGCACGCCGATGAAATCACCCGCATCGAACAGACCATTGATGCTTGGAATGTGCAAGTTGGACCGCTCAAAGAGTTTATTCTACCGGGCGGCTCACGCTTGATTGCGCAAGCCCATATGTGCCGTAGTAGTGCGCGTAACGCCGAGCGGCGCTGCCAGGCATTGCACAGCAGCGAAGGCTTACGTCCCGAAATACTTGGTTATATTAACCGCTTATCCGACCTGCTGTTTGTTGCCGCTCGGCTGATCGCACAATACCAAGGCTGCGCTGAAATCCACTGGCAAGCGGCAGAAAAACCGCTATAAAGCCTTTGGCCAGAAACCACGAATGGCCGCCACACCTTGCCCACCGATAGCTCTAGCACGCTCAATATCCTGCTCAGTTAAACCACCGAGCAGGAAGGCCGGTGCATTAAACTGACCCAGTAACGCCTGCGCCGCAGGCCAACCCAAAGGCTCGGCATCTGGATGAGTTTGCGTGGCTAAAATGGGCGACAGCGTAACAAAATCAACCTGCAAAGCTGTGGCCAAAGCGAGCTCTTGCGCATTATGACAGGACGCCGCCAGTAGGCGGCCGGTCGCCAACGGACGCTGCAGCCCCGCCAACCCACGCAATTGTTGCGCGGTTAAATGCCAACCTGCATCAGCAAACTCTGCCTGCCAGGCCAAATCACCCTTTAGCATCAACTGCGCGCGCCCGGCGCACAGCCCCTGTAAGCGCCGCGCTAGGGTTTTGTACTCGGCTACTGGCAAGTGTGCTGCGCGCAACTGCAACAACTGACAGCCCACTGCAAGCGCTTGCTCAGCGCCAGCATAGAGTTGCTCCGAGGTGAGCTGCTCTGGGGTAATAAAATACCTATTGGGCAAGCGCGCAGCAGTGACAATACTGCGATTGGCAGCTGGAAACTGATAGTCAGACAAAGCACTGGGCGCAACCCAGCTCACTTCCTGTCCCTCAGCACCATGCGCTGTACCGCTAAACTCATGCACCGCATAGACATCTAAAAGTACATGCAGATCAGGATAGTCATGGCGCACCTGAATCAGCGGTTGAGGATTGGCGATGACAATCCCCAACTCTTCCTGCAATTCACGCTTAAGCGCCTGTTGCGGGCTTTCGCCAACCTCACACTTACCACCAGGAAACTCCCAGAGACCGCCCATATGCTTAGCACGGGGACGCAGCGCCAGTAGAATCTGCTGCGCAGCATCACGGATCACTGCGGCCACTACATGCACACGCTTAGTCATGCCCACAACTCCAGCAGCAAAACACCCTTAGGAGCGGTATTCAGCATTGATACGCACATACTCATGAGAAAGATCAGTAGTCCAAATGGTTTCACTACTGCCGCCGCGCTCTAATTCAATACGAATCAGGATCTCCGCTTGCTGCATCACCGCTGCACCTTGCTCTTCGGTATAAGCCTGCGCACGACCACCCTGGGCAACAATGCACACATCATTCAAATACACATTGACCTGTTCGGTATTGAGATCTTTCACCCCAGCATAGCCAATGGCGGCAACAATTCGACCCCAGTTTGGGTCAGACGCAAAGAGTGCTGTTTTGATCAAAGGTGAATGTGCAACCGCATAGGCCACATCCAAACATTCTTGCTGATTGGCGCCGCCTTGGACGTGCACGGTAACAAATTTAGTCGCGCCTTCACCGTCTCGCACAATGGCTTGCGCCAACTGCATGGCAACCTTATTAATGGCCTCACGCAATGCTTCATACAACTCACCTTGCGCCTCGGTAATCGGCGTTAGCGCAGCTTTACCGGTGGCCACCAGAATGCAGGAGTCATTGGTTGAAGTGTCGCCATCAATGGTGATGCGGTTAAAAGACTTATTCGCCGCATCATGCAAAATGTTTTGCAAAATCTCCTGACTGACTGCCGCGTCGGTCGCAATATAACCAAGCATCGTCGCCATATTCGGGCGAATCATGCCTGCTCCTTTGCTGATGCCCGTCACTGTTACGGTCACGCCATTATGCTGAAACTGGACACTGGCACCTTTCGGTAAAGTATCAGTGGTCATAATGCCTTCAGCCGCTAAAGCCCAATTTTCTTCAGCTAAATCACTGATAGCAGCCGGCAAGGCGGCAACAATTTTCGCCACCGGCAAAGGCTCGCCAATCACCCCAGTGGAAAAGGGTAATACCTGCTCAATTGGGCAACCTAGCAAACCCGCCAACTCTTGGCATACTGCGTTAGCCGCCTGTAAGCCAAGCTCACCAGTGGCCGCATTGGCATTACCGGTATTGACCACCAAGTAACGCGGACTCGATTGCATGCGCTGCTTACATAGCAACACCGGCGCTGCGCAAAAAGCATTCTGTGTGTAAACGCCGGCCACTGTACTACCCTCAGCACAACGCATGAGGACAACATCGCGACGGCCTGGCTTTTTAATGCCGGCACTGGCAATACCCAACTCAAAACCTGCAACTGGGTGCATTACTGGTAATTCACCTAAGCCAACCGCCATGACAATTCTCCCGCTAATCAAATGCGCTGCGCGCGAAAAGAAACGCCGTACGCAGAAAACATCTGGTACGGCGTAAAACTTATACTCTTACCACTTTAAAACATTAACTGATACGGCCACAGCAATGTTTGTATTTTTTGCCAGAACCGCAAGTACAAGGTTCGTTACGGCCAATTTTCACTTCATTGCGCACTTGCGTTAATGGCGCTGCTGGCTCAACTGCGTCGCTGTCTGGCTGCTCATCGTCAAAACCTGCAGCTTCTTCGTGCTGGAATTGCATGCGCTGCGCCATGGCCTGCGCCTGCTGACGTAAACGTGCCTCTTCTTCCTCTGGATCTTCTTTACGAATTTGTACGTTCGATAAGACGCGAATCGAATCACGTTTAATCGAATCCAGTAGTTCACGGAACAAGTTAAAGGATTCACGCTTGTACTCTTGCTTTGGATTCTTTTGCGCATAGCCGCGCAAGTGAATACCGTGACGCAAGTGATCCATCGCGGCCAAGTGCTCTTTCCACAAATCATCCAGCACACGCAGAATAATTTGCTTTTCAAAACTGCGTAAACCCTCTGCGCCAACCAGTTCTTCTTTATCGGTATAAACGGCAATCACCTCTGCGTTAATCCGCTCGCGCAAGGTGTCTTCGAACAAAGAATCATCGCTATCCAGCCACTCTTGAATGGGTAACTGTGCACCAAACTCTTCAGCAATCGCTTGTTCAAGTTCAGCAATATTCCACTGTTCAGGCAATGATTGCGGCGGAATAAACTGCTCAATGGTGTTGCTGAGCACTTCATGTCTAAACTCAGCAACAATGTCACCCACATCAGTCGCTGCCAGCAAACTATTGCGCATGTGGTAGATGACTTTACGCTGCTCATTGGCAACGTCATCGTACTCAAGCAACTGCTTACGCATATCAAAGTTACGGCCTTCAACCTTACGCTGCGCTTTTTCGATGGCATTGCTGACCATGCGATGCTCGATGGCCTCGCCTTCTTTCATGCCTAGCGCTTTCATAAAGTTTTTCACGCGATCTGAAGCGAAAATACGCATCAGATTATCTTCTAAAGACAAGTAAAAACGGGTTGAACCTGGGTCACCTTGACGACCAGAGCGGCCACGCAGCTGGTTATCAATCCGGCGCGACTCATGACGCTCAGTAGCAATCACGTGCAAACCACCGGCTTCAATCACCTGCTGGTGGCTCTTTTGCCAAGCGGCTTTAATATCAGCAATTTGCTCAGGACTTGGGTTATCCAGCACCGCAACTTCAGCTTCCCAACTACCGCCCAAGACAATATCGGTACCACGGCCGGCCATATTCGTGGCAATGGTAACTGACCCCGGACGGCCGGCTTGCGCAATAATGTCCGCTTCTAAATCGTGATGCTTAGCGTTAAGCACTTTATGCTCAATACCTTCAGCCTTCAGCACATTGGAAACATACTCAGAGCTTTCAATCGATGCGGTACCCACCAACACTGGGCGACCTTGCTCTTGGCACTCACGGATATCAGTAATAATTGCCGCGTACTTTTCTGGTGCGGTTAAGAACACTAGGTCATTGAAATCTTTACGCGCAACTGGGCGATGCGTTGGAATCACCGTCACATCCAAACCATAAATCTGACGGAACTCAAAGGCTTCAGTGTCGGCTGTACCTGTCATACCCGACAGCTTTTCATACAAACGAAAATAATTCTGGAAGGTAGTGGAAGCCAAGGTTTGGCTCTCAGGCTGAATATGCACACCCTCTTTAGCTTCAATGGCTTGGTGCAAGCCTTCCGACAGACGACGACCTGGCATGGTGCGACCTGTGTGCTCATCCACCAGCACCACTTGCCCTTCTTGCACAATGTATTCAACGTTGCGGTGAAACAGCTTATGCGCACGCAAACCTGCGTTAACGTGGGTCAACAGACTGAGGTTGCTGGCCGAGTACAAAGATTCATCTTCAGCCAACAAACCCAGCTCAGTCAGCTTTTCTTCAATATATTGATGGCCGGCTTCATTGAGTTCTACTTGGCGGGTTTTCTCATCAATGGTGTAGTGCCCTGCTTCCAACACTTCGCCTTCTTCATCTTCAAGTTGACGTTTAAGGGTTGGAATAATCAGATTAATTTTTTTGTACAACTCAGAGCTGTCTTCGGCTTGCCCTGAAATAATTAGCGGCGTACGTGCTTCATCAATTAAGATCGAGTCCACTTCATCGATCACGGCAAAGTGCAGTTCGCGCTGGAATTTATCTTCGATACTGAACGCCATATTGTCGCGTAAATAATCGAAACCAAACTCGTTATTGGTACCGTAAGTGATATCACAGGCATAGGCTGCACGTTTTTCTTCGGGATCCTGAAAAGGTACAACAACACCCACTCTGAGCCCTAAAAACTCATACAAAGGACGCATCCAGTTCGCATCGCGACGCGCAAGATAGTCGTTGACTGTCACCACATGCACGCCTTTGGCAGGCAGAGCATTTAAGTAAACCGCGAGCGTTGCCACTAAAGTTTTACCTTCACCGGTGCGCATCTCAGCAATCTTACCTTGGTGCAAGGTTTGTCCACCGATCAACTGCACATCAAAGTGACGCATACCCATTACACGCTTACCGGCCTCTCGGACGACGGCAAAGGCTTCAGGCAGGAGCTTATTAAGACTTTCACCACCCGCTAAACGTTCACGAAACTCATTGGTTTTTGCTGTTAGCTGCTCGTCTGAGAGTGCCACCATCTGCTCTTCGAACGCATTAACGGTATTAACCATTTTGTACATGCGTTTGACATCACGATCATTCTTGCTTCCAAGGAGTTTTCTGAATAAAGGCGCAAACATAATTAATAACGCTTCCATTTTTGGGGGGTGAAGGCGCGCAAGTCAAACAACACTCACCCGCACAAAAAAACCATTCTACCCGTATTTGCTGTCGAATAAAGTAGCCTTAATCAACAAGCGCGCTGACGAGCGAATTAAACATACCTTTCTGGGTCACAACTACTGCTTTTTTGTCAGCTATACTGTTTAGAGTAACCTTGTGTCGCAAACCTGATATTTCAAGCAAGCGACGGTAAAAACTCAACAACCATCGTAACGCGATCTGTTTTTTATGAGGTAATCGATGAGCTATCGCCCTAAAAAAGCGCAAAAAACCGCACAACTACTGCAAGACAACAGCTCGCTACAGCGTTTAGTGCAACGTGCGCAAAACATTGATCGCTTACAACAACTGCTGAATCAATGCTTACAACCGGCCGGCCGCGAGCATTGCTACTTAGCCACCTTGCAAGAGACGACACTGACATTGATTGTCACTGATGGGCATTGGGCCACGCGTTTGCGTTATCAGCAAAAACGTTTGTTGCAACAGCTGCAACAAGTACCCGAATTTAGCCAAGTGCTGCGCATTCAGTTTAAAGTACGCCCACCCATGCAGCCTGAAAAAGCACCCGCGCGCAACATTGATTTCTCAGAACACACTGGACAAGTGATCCAGGCTAGTGCCCAAGCCATCAGTGATCCGACCCTGCGCGAAGCCATGGAGCGCTTAGCTCGGCATACCAAAAAACCCACATAACCCTATCATTACATGCCTTTCACAGCATAAATGGCAGCGGCATTACGCCAGTAGCCTTTATAGTCCATGCCGTAACCGAAAATATAACGGTCTTCACAATACAAACCGACAAAATCAGCTTTTAAGTCAGCGCAAGCTTTACGATCATGCACTTTATCGACCAGCACAGCGGTATGCACTTTACTGGCACCGGCACGCTTACAAAACTCAATAATGGCAGACAACGTGTGCCCTTCATCGAGAATATCGTCGATGATTAAGACTTCACGATCCATAAAAGAGATTTCTGGTTTAGCTTTCCAAAACAACTCGCCACCACTGGTCTCGTTGCGGTAACGACTGGCGTGCAAGTATGACTGCTCAAGCGGGAAAGTTAATTTAGTCAGTAAATTTCCTGAAAAAATCAAACCGCCATTCATCACACAAAACACCACCGGATTGCTATTGCACAGTTGCTGATTGATCTGCTCAGCCACCTGATCAACCGCTGCTTGCACCTGCTCAGCAGTGAATAAAATATCGGCTTCGGCCATGACTTGCTGGATATGCTCAAGGTTTGCAGACATTACGGAGCTCTTTGTTAAACAATTAAGTCGCAAAAGGTACTGCTACAAACGTTTTAGAGCAAGCATTGCTGGCAAACAAAGTGCCGTTTTAGCCTGATTTCGTTTAATCTACGCGCCTACCTTTTAGATTTTGGAGCCTTTCATGTCCGCCCATGAAATCCGTCACCCGCTGATCCGCCACAAACTCGGCTTAATGCGTCGTGCTGATATCAGCACAAAAAACTTTCGCGAGCTTGCGCAAGAGCTCGGCACCTTACTTACCTACGAAGCCACTAAAGACTTACGCTTAGAAACTCATGCGATTGATGGCTGGAGCGGCGTGGTTGAGGTTGAAAAAATTGCTGGCAAAAAAATCACTGTAGTACCCATTCTGCGTGCTGGAATTGGCATGCTCGAGGGTGTTCTAAATCTTCTGCCGAGCGCCAAAGTCAGCGCAGTTGGTGTGGTGCGCAACGAAACCACGCTGAAGGCTCACACCTATTTAGAAAAGTTAGCGCCTGACATGCCATCGCGCTTATCGCTGATTATTGATCCGATGCTGGCCACCGGCAACTCAATGATTGCCACAATCGACTTACTAAAAAAAGCCGGCTGTAAAGAAATCCGTGCAATGGTTTTAGTTGCCGCTCCGGAAGGCATCAAAGCCGTTAACGATGCTCACCCTGATGTCGAGATTTATACTGCCGCAATTGACCAAGGTTTAGACAGCAACAGCTACATCGTGCCAGGATTAGGCGATGCTGGCGATAAGATTTTTGGTACCAAGCAAAAGGAGAGTTAAGCAATGCTCTCTCATCCTCCTGAGCCAACCTGGCGGCAGGCTTTAGCTGGCGCACAGATGCTGTTTGTTGCCTTTGGCGCTTTAGTACTGATGCCGCTGATTACCGGCATGGATCCCAATGTCGCGCTGTTTACTGCAGGTATCGGCACCTTAGTTTTCCAACTGGTGACTAAGCGTCAAGTACCTGTATTCGTGGCTTCAAGTTTTGCTTTTATCGCGCCAATCTTATATGCCAAAACCAACTTTGGTTTACCCGCGGTACTCGGCGCAATTATGGCATCAGGAATGGTCTATGTACTGCTCAGCGCTGCGGTACGTATGAAAGGCACCGGCTTTATCGACAAGCTGCTACCGCCTGTGGTGATTGCACCAGTGATCATGTGCATTGGCTTGGCGCTGTCACCGGTAGCAGTGAATATGGCGATGGGTAAATCTGGCGATGGTGCTACGCAGCTGATTGCTTACCCCACGGCAATGATCATTTCAATGTCAGCGCTGGTGACAACCCTTGCTGTTGCTACCTTAGGTCGTGGCCTGTTTCGTTTAGTGCCAATCCTTGCCGGCATTATCGTTGGCTGCACGCTCGCGGTTATCTTAGGTGAAGTCAGTACTGAAGCGATTACCCTTGCGCCGTGGTTAGCTTTACCCGCTTTTGTGACGCCAGAGTTTCACCTCGGAGCAATTCTGTTTATGTTGCCAGTGGCCTTAGCGCCAGCCATCGAGCATATCGGTGGCGTGATTGCGATTGGTAGCGTTACAGGTCAGAATTACATTAAGCAGCCGGGCTTGCACCGCACCTTACTCGGCGACGGCTTAGCCACCACCACCGCAGGTCTGTTTGGTGGCCCACCGAACACCACTTATGCTGAAGTCACTGGCGCAGTAATGCTCACCAAGAACTACAATCCAAAGATCATGACTTGGGCAGCAGGCTTCGCCATTGCATTAGCCTTTATCGGTAAGTTTGGTGCCGCACTACAAAGCATTCCAGTACCGGTGATGGGCGGTATTTTATGCTTGTTATTTGGCTCTATTGCCGTGGTAGGCCTCAACACTTTAATCCGTAACCAAGTCGATTTATCCGAAGCACGTAACTTAATTATCGTCTCAGTAACGCTGGTTTTTGGGATTGGCGGCATGAGCATTGGTAGCGGTGATTTCACTTTATCTGGCATTTCTTTATGCGCGGTGATTGCACTGCTGCTCAACGTGATTCTGCCCGGCAATAAAGGCTGGAAAACTAAACTGCCTGACGAGGATGAAGAGTCAACCCCACTGTATTGATTACGCCATAAGCATCATGCTTAGCGCTCTAAACTAAAAAGCCCAGCTTAATGCCGGGCTTTTTAGTTTTAACGCTGTACGTTAACTGCGCTCAGGCGGCGTCAGATACGCAGCGGTATGACCACGCTTGGCTTCACTTTCCTGTAACTCCATGCGCGCAATGCTACGCAAATGCACTTCATCTGGGCCATCAGCAAAACGCAAGCAGCGACCGCCAATCCACAAGTCAGCCAATGGTGAGTCAGGGGTTAATCCCATTGCGCCAAACACTTGGATTGCCCGATCAACGACGTTGAGGTGCATGGTCGGTACCACAGCTTTAATCATTGAAATTTCTTTACGGGCCACGCGAGCACCGACTTCATCAATCATCCATGCTGTTTTCAAGACCAGCAAACGCGCCTGTTCAATTTCCATCCGTGAGCGTGCAATCCACTCTGCAACGCTGCCATGCTGATGCAGGTAACGACCAAAGGTTTTACGCTCTTGTGAACGCTCGACCATCAACTCTAAAGCAAGCTCAGCCATGCCGATAGAACGCATGCAATGGTGAACGCGACCAGGACCAAGACGCGCCTGCGCCATCATAAAGCCGTCGCCTTCTTTAGCTAACAAGTTGGCTGCAGGCACACGCACATTGCGCAGAACGATTTCACAGTGGCCTTCTGGGGCGATATGGTTCATCACTGGAATATTGCGCTCTACAATCACGCCCGGCGTATCCATTGGCACAATGACCATACTTTGCTGGCGCTTGGCATCACCGTCTGGGTCGGTTTTACCCATAACAATCATAAAGGTGCAATTGGGATGCGCAGCATTGGTAATAAACCACTTACGACCATTGATCACATACTCATCGCCCTCACGGCGGATCAAGGTCTGAATATTGCTGGCGTCAGATGAACCAACATCCGGTTCAGTCATCGCAAAAGCAGAGCGAATCTGTCCTTCAAGCAAAGGATTCAGCCATTGCTCGCGCTGCTCAGGCGTAGCAAACATGTGCAGTAGCTCCATGTTGCCGGTGTCTGGAGCATTACAATTGAATACTTCAGAAGCCCAACTGACTCGACCCATAATTTCTGCTAGCGGTGCGTACTCAAGATTACTTAGACCTTGCCCCGGCTCACCCTCTTGCAATGAAGGTAAGAACAGATTCCACAAGCCTTCAGAGCGCGCTAAAGCTTTTAAATCTTCCATAAATGAAACTGGATAAACACCGGCAGCCACTTCCTGCTGCCATGCACCGATGCGCGGCACAATGTGTTGATCCATAAAATCAGTCAGTTGCTTGCGTAACGCTTGGGTTTTTTCGCTATAAGAAAAATCCATGAAATCCTCCAAAGGTGCCAGGGTGCTAAGGCTTTGTCTTCAGAGTAGGTGAGATGCGCTGCAAGCTAAAGCATTATTGATTTAAATGAACAACAGTTATCATTAGTAATGATAACTGTATAAATAGTCTGCTTGCTAACATAATACAGCACAAAAAAAACCACCCATATAGGGTGGTTTAAATTTTAACGATTGACCTACACCGCCGCCGCAGGGCGCATATAGGAAATAGGAGCTAAACTGGAATCTGCAAAAGTGACCACTTCCCAAGCATCAGGCTGCTCAAGTAGGGTTCTCAGCAATAAGTTATTCAAAGCATGTCCCGACTTATAGCCACGGAACTCACCAATCAAACTTTTCCCTAGCAAATACAAATCGCCAATAGCGTCGAGAATTTTATGCTTCACAAATTCATCTTCGTAACGTAGGCCATCTTCATTGAGGACTGAATCTTCATCGACAACGATCGCGTTATCAACACTGCCACCCAAAGCAAGATTATGCGTGCGTAAAAACTCAATATCACGCATAAAACCAAAGGTCCGTGCTCGACTGACTTCTTTTACAAACGAGGTGCTAGAAAAATCTACGCAGGCTGTTTGTGTACGTCCTTCAAACACAGGGTGGTCAAAGTCAATTTCAAAGCCCACTTTAAAACCTTCAAAAGGTACAAAAGTAGCGCGCTTCTCACCGTCTTCAACCGTTACTTCACGTAAAATACGGATGAATTCTTTTGGAGCGTCTTGCTCTTCTAATCCAGCGGACTGAATTAAAAATACAAAAGGTCCAGCACTGCCATCCATGATCGGTACTTCTGAAGCAGAAAGCTCAACATAAGCATTATCAATGCCTAAGCCTGCCATTGCCGATAACAGGTGTTCAACCGTATCCACTTTAACGTCGCCTTTAACCAGCGTCGTTGACATGGTGGTTTCACCAACATTTTTTGCTAAAGCTGGTATTTCCACCACAGGATCTAAATCCATGCGACGAAATACGATACCCGTATCCACTGCTGCCGGACGCAAAGTCAGGTAAACCTTCTCGCCTGAGTGCAAACCGATACCAGTGGCACGGATAATATTTTTCAAGGTGCGTTGTCTAATCATGACTTAAGCCGCTGCTATACTGGTTGCGAATAGTTTTCAATAATGCGCAGCATCTTAACAGATGCTGCGCGAATAACGAAACTAACTCGCAATATCCAATCCTTATCAGTCTGCCTGGCGTCGTAAAAACGCGGGAATATCCAAGTAATCCATCTCTTCTTGGTTGCTCGGCTTACTGGCAGTAGCAGCACCACCACTAGCACGACGCTGCATTGCCGGACGATCGTAATGGTTGTAATTCACTTCCTTACTTTCATCCAGAGCCACAGTCATCGCAGGCATCGCTGCCGCCACTTTCAAAGTATTGGTGTTATCCACAACTTTAACTGGCTTTTCCATGCGTGGATCTAAGCCTGTCGCGACCACAGTCACGTGCAATTCATCGCGCATATCTGGATCAATTACGGTGCCTACTTTGACCATTGCCTCGTCGGAAGCAAAGGCTTCAATGATGCTACCCACTTCAGCGTATTCGCCCAGCGACAAATCAGGACCGGCAGTGATATTTACCAAGATACCGCGCGCACCATTCAGGTTCACGTCATCTAACAGTGGGTTGCGAATGGCTTCTTCAGTGGCTTCACGCGCACGGTTCGGGCCGCTAGCGCAACCTGTACCCATCATCGCCATACCCATTTCACTCATCACCGTTTTAACGTCAGCAAAGTCAACGTTAATCATACCTGGACGCTTGATGATGTCGGAAATACCGCGCACGGCACCGGCTAACACATCATCGGCTTTAGCAAAGGCAGATAGCAAACTGGCGTCTTTGCCCAGAATGGTCAGCAGTTTTTCATTGGGAATAGTAATCAATGAATCAACATGCTCGGCCAGCAAACGAATACCTTCGTCAGCAATTTGCAGACGACGCTTGCCTTCAAAAGGGAACGGACGAGTGACGACAGCAACCGTCAAAATACCCATTTCTTTGGCGACTTGAGCAATGATTGGCGCAGCGCCGGTACCGGTACCACCACCCATACCTGTGGTGATAAAGACCATATCGGTGCCTTGCAATACTTCAGCAATACGCTCGCGATCTTCTTCTGCGGCTTTACGTCCGACTTCTGGGTTGGTGCCAGCACCAAGTCCTTTAGTCACGCTAGTGCCTAATTGCAGCACAGTACGCGCAGTGATATCACGCAATGCCTGAGCATCGGTATTGGCGCAAATAAACTCAACGCCTTCGATATTATTGGCCACCATGTGATTGACAGCATTACCACCGCCACCACCGACACCAATTACTTTTATCACAGCGCTCTGCGGAGTCTGATCAACTAATTCAAACATAGTAATTCTCCTACCCTTCTCGTTATAGTCCAGCTTTCGCCAGTTTTATTAATTTACAATTGGTTTTGTAGCCAGCGCTTAATCTTGCCAAACACTGCCATTTTGTCTTCTGTTTGCTCATGGCTTTTCCCTGCCATGGTTCCGCCATCTGCTTGTTTGCGTAGCCCGTACACCAGTAGTCCAACCGCGGTTGAATAGACTGGATTACGCACTACATCGCCAATACCTTTCACGCCTTGGGGCACTCCTAAACGCACCGGCATATGGAAAATTTCTTCAGCTAACTCAACAGCACCTTCCATTTTCGAGGTGCCGCCAGTCAGTACGATTCCTGCAGGAATCATGTCTTCGTAGCCACTGCGACGCAGCTCAGAAAGAATTAAGGTAAACAACTCGTCATAACGCGGCTCGACCACTTCAGCTAAAGCTTGGCGGGATAACTCACGCGGCGGACGATCACCAACACTCGGGACTTTAATCGTCTCACCAGGTCCGGCTAATTTAGCCAGCGCACAGGCGTAGCGAATCTTGATCTCTTCGGCGTATTGCGTCGGAGTGCGCAGAGCCATGGCGATATCGTTGGTGACTTGATCACCAGCAATCGGGATCACTGCGGTATGACGAATCGCGCCTTCAGTGAAGATCGCAATATCTGAAGTGCCACCACCGATATCCACCAAGCACACACCCAGCTCTTTCTCGTCTTCGGTCAAGACGGCATTGGCTGAAGCGAGTTGCTCAAGAATCACATCTTCAATTTCTAAGCCACAGCGCCGCACACACTTTTCAATATTCTGTGAGGCGTTGATGGCACAGGTCACCACGTGCACGCGTGCTTCTAAACGCACACCGGACATACCCAGTGGCTCACGCACGCCTTCTTGCTTATCAATCACATAATCTTGCGGCAAGGTGTGCAACACTTTTTGATCAGAAGGAATCGCTACCGCTTGCGCCGCATCCAGCACACGCTCTAAGTCAGCACGACTGACTTCACGATCACGAATCGCCACGGTGCCATCAGAGTTCTGGCTGCGGATATGGCTACCAGCAATGCCGACAAACACCGAGTGAATATGGCAGTCGGCCATAATTTGCGCTTCTTCGATGGCATGCTGCACCGACTGCACAGTTGACTCGATATTAATCACCACGCCTTTTTTCAAGCCGCGGGTTGGGTGAGTACCGATCCCAACAATGTTCAGTTCACCGTCAGGAGTCACTTCGGCAACCAATGCCACAACCTTGGACGTGCCTATATCAAGACCAACAATCATGTTGTGGTTATTTTCATTTGCCATTAATTTTTTCTCCTTCACTGTGCCACCACCGCTGTAGTTTCACTTGCTGTCGGGGCGCGCCACGCCACAGCCAAACCATTGGCATAGCGCAAATCAACCCGTTCAATTTTATCAATCTGCTCTTTCAATTCTTTCTCATGAACCACAGCAAAACGACGCATTTTCTCTATTAGGTGATCGCGGCCAAACAGCACTTGTAGACCTGTTTGGGTCGTTACAAACCAACTACCGCGTTCACGCATTTCTAACTGTTTAATCGAGTAACCCAGCGGCCGTAAGGCTTGGCTAAAGGTTAAATATTGTTGCATCACGCGCTGCTGGGTATTTTTTGGGCCAAACAACAGCGGTAAGTTGGCATGTGCCTGCACATCTAACACAGTAAACAAATGCCCCTGAGTACTGAGCAACGCGCCTTCACCCCAACGGGCCACTGGCAATTCTTCTTGCACTATCACTTGCAACTGGTCTGGCCAAATCCGGCTGACTTCAGCATGGGCAATCCAAGGTAATTTTTCTAAAGCATTACGCACCGCACCAATATCAACCGACAGAAACAAACCAGCGCTATAAGGCATCAACTCTTTTTGTACCGCTTGCTGGTTGACAGCGCTCAACTCACCCAACACCCGAATAGTCGAGATTGGTGGATTAACATGCGGTTGCAGCAGCTGCCAAGCCCGATCTGCACTGAGCAGCAGCGCCAGTAATAAAACCGCTAACAACAGACGGCCAAGCAGCGTCCAGTTTGGCTTTGGCCACTGACGCGGAGCTTTCTGTACGGCAGCACGACGCGCTCCGCGAGCAGGCGCTTGGCGCGATGCTCCACGTTGAGCGGCAGTCTTGTTGCGCTGCAGTACGCTACTCATTGGCTTAACCTCTCGCCTGTAAAGTGCCGGCCAAAATGGTCAGCACTAAAGCAGTGAAATCTAGACCTGCAGCTCGCGCAGCCATCGGTACTAAGCTGTGGTCGGTCATACCAGGCACAGTATTAACTTCCAGTAACCAGAACTGACCTTGCGCGTCTTGCATCACATCAGCGCGCCCCCAACCGGTGACACCCAAGGTTTGGCAGGCACGTGCTGTTAAATCGCGCAGCTCAGCTTCTTTATCAGCCGCCAAACCACAAGGAATCTGATACTGGGTATCGTTTGAGTGATACTTGGCTTCGTAGTCATAGAACGCGTGACTGGTACCTAAGCGAATCGGTGGCAATACCTCACCCGCCAACATCGCGATGGTGAACTCAGGACCAGAAACCCACTGCTCAACCAATACTTGCGCATCAAACTGTCGTGCTTCTTGCCAAGCTGCTAATAAGGCGGCTAAATCGTCAACCTTAGCCATACCAATGCTTGAACCTTCGCTGGCTGGCTTAACAATTAACGGAAAACCGAGCTGCTCAGCAGCCACATGGCAATCTTCTGCAGTCACTAAAGCTGCGTGACGTGGTGTCGGTAAACCAACGCTCTGCCAAATCTGTTTGGTACGCAGCTTATCCATAGCTAGCGCAGAGGCCAGCACACCGCTGCCGGTATAAGGAATGCCTGCGCACTCTAATAAGCCTTGCACGGTACCGTCTTCGCCGCCGCGACCGTGCAGCACAATAAAGGCACGATCAATCGGCTGCTCGCATAAGCGCTTGAGTAAATCATCACCGACATCAATGGCAAACGCATCGACACCCGCTTCTTGTAATGCTGCTAAAACCGCCGCACCCGACTTCAGAGAGACTTCACGCTCTGCACTGCGGCCGCCATAGAGCACGGCAACACGACCAAAAGCGGTAACATCAAACGACTGACTCATACTTCAGCCTCCAGCGAACGCACAGCAAACAAAGGATGCTTGATTAAATGCGGAGCAATACCACCCACATCACCGGCACCTTGGCACAGCAAAATATCGTTTGGACGCAGTAAAGGCTTAAGTAACGGCGCAAGATCAGTGCCGCGCTCAACATACAGCGGATCTAAACGTCCACGTTGGCGAATGCTGTGACACAGTTGACGACTGTCGGCGCCAGGGATCGGCTCCTCGCCAGCTGGATAGACTTCCAACAGCAACAGCACGCCGGTTTCGCCCAGCACTTGGACAAAATCTTCATATAAATCACGGGTACGTGAATAACGATGTGGCTGATAGACCATCACTAAACGACGACCTGGCCAACCATCATGTACAGCTTTAATTACCGCTGCCACTTCACTTGGATGGTGACCGTAATCATCCACCAACATCACTTCGCCGCCGTCTACTGGCAATTGCCCGTACACTTGGAAGCGACGACCCACACCTTCAAAGCCGGACAAACCTGCAATAATCGCAGCGTCAGATATACCTTCATCGGTGGCAATAGCAATGGTTGCCAAAGCATTCAAAACATTGTGCTTACCCGGCATGTTCACCGACACATCAAGCGGCTCACGACCTTTGCGTAATACGGTAAATGCCGTGCGCATACCTACTTGGCTGACATTGATTGCGCGTAAGTCGGCATCATCAGAGAACCCGTAAGTAATCATCGGACGCTTCACTTGTTTAGCAATTTCACGCACGGACGGATCATCCACGCAGAGCACGGCTAAACCATAAAAAGGTAGATTGTGTAAAAAATCGACAAAGGTTTTCTTTAACTTATTAAAGTCGCCGCCATAAGTGCTCATGTGATCAGCATCAATGTTGGTGACAACTGACACCATCGGCTGCAAGTGCAAGAAGCTTGCGTCACTTTCATCGGCTTCAGCAATCAGGTAGCAACCACCACCGAGCTGGGCATTACTGCCCGCAGCATTAAGACGACCGCCAATCACAAAGGTCGGATCAAGACCCGCTGCAGCAAACACTGAGGCTAACAAACTGGTCGTAGTGGTTTTACCGTGCGTACCCGCTACGGCAATACCATGGCGATAACGCATCAATTCAGCCAGCATTTCAGCACGTGGCACCACTGGAATACGACGCTCTAGACCACGCGCTACTTCTGGATTGGATGGGTTAATCGCACTCGACACCACCAATACATCGGCATGTTCAACGTTTTCGGCATGATGGCCGAACACCACATTCACGCCTAAACCTTGCAAACGCTCGGTCACCGAGGAAGGTTTTAGATCAGAACCTGACACTTCATAACCGAGGTTACGTAGCACCTCAGCAATACCGCACATACCAGTACCGCCAATACCAATAAAGTGGATGCGGCGAATACGGCGCATGCGACGCATTTCTGCTGATGTAGGTTGTAATAAATCAACCACGGGCCACCTCCAAACACACAGCGACAACCTGCTGCGTAGCATCGGGCTGCGCCAATAAGCGCGCTTGTTCGCCCATGGTTTTAATGCGTTGCTTGTCCATCAGTACCTCTTTGAACTGTGCAGCTAAACGGTCTGCATCAGTAGCATGTTGCGGCAATAAGACGGCAGCGCCTTGTTTTGCCAAAAATTCTGCATTACGGGTTTGGTGATCATCAATGGCATGCGGCAGTGGCACTAAAAATGATGCCAAACCAGCTGCGGCCAATTCACTCACCGTCAGTGCACCAGCACGGCATACCACTAAATCGGCCCAACCATAAGCGAGCGCCATATCACTAATAAACGGTACCACCTGCGCCTCAACCGCAGCGGCTTGATAGCGCTCGCGGGTCACTTGATCATTATTGCGTCCAGCTTGATGAGTCACTTGTGGGCGCACATCAGCAGGCAACTGAGCCAGCGCTGCCGGTAATAATTTATTCAGTGGCTCAGCACCTAAACTACCGCCCAGTACTAATAAATTAACCGCACGCCCTTCTAGGCCATTGCGTGGTGTTTCTAAAAATAACGCCGCTCGCACCGGATTACCTGTGGTCACACAACGCTTGCGCTGCTTAAAAGTATTAGGAAAAGCTTCACACAGACGCGTAGCAAAGCTTGAGAGCAAACGATTAGCAGTACCGACCACGGCGTTTTGCTCATGAATCACCAGCGGAACACCTGCCATTTTCGCTGCAAGACCGCCAGGTCCGGTGACATACCCACCCAGCCCTAACACACAGACAGGCTGCAGTTCGCGCATTAAACGTTTGGCCTGCCATAAAGCGGCCAGCAATTTAAAAGGCGCGATCAGCAATGAGGCAAAACCTTTACCGCGTAAACCATCAACCTTTAAGGTGTGCAAAGTAAAACCTGCAGCAGGCACCAACTCATTCTCAATGCCACGGCCTGCACCCAACCAATGCACTTGGTAGCCGCGCGCTTTAAACTCTTCAGCGCAGGCTAAAGCTGGGAACACATGGCCACCGGTACCTGCCGCCATAATTAAAATATTACCGCGCATCACGCACCCCCTTGGCCATCGCAGCAATTTGCGCTTTGCTCATCGAGTCAGTGGACAGCAGCAAGGTGCGGCGCTCCCACTCAATGCGCAGTAGGATTGCCAAACTGATGCAGCACACCACCAACGAGCTACCGCCATAACTAATAAACGGCAAGGTCAAACCTTTAGTCGGCAATAACCCGGTATTCACACCCAGATTAATCACCACTTGTGCAATCCACAGCAGGGCCAAGCCATAGGCCACATAAGCGCTGTAATATTTTTTTGCTTGCTCGGCCCAAACGCCGATGTATAAAGCGCGCACGCTAACAAACATAAATAGCGCCAAAGTCAGCAACGCACCAAGCATGCCGAGCTCTTCTGCCAAGACTGAAAAAACAAAGTCAGTGTGTGCTTCAGGTAAAAAGAATTGCTTTTGGATACTGTTGCCTAAGCCCAGTCCTAACCATTCGCCACGGCCAAAGCTGATCAGCGCCTGAGTCAACTGATAGCCGCTGCCGTACTGGTCTTGCCATGGGTTGGTGAAGTTAGTGAGACGCGCGATGCGGTAACTTTCAAACTGCACCACGTACCAAAGCAAGCCACACAAGCCAAACAACAACGGCACTGATACACGCAGACCAACGCCGCCTAAAAAGAACATCACCACGATACTGCCTGCCATCACTACTGTGGCGCCAAAGTCTGGTTCAAGGATCAGTAAACCGCCCATTGCCACCAAGATCACTAACGGCTTAACTAAGCCCATAAATTGACGCTGAACTTGCTCTTTGCGACGCACTAAATAGCCGGCAATGAAAATAACCATAAACAACTTGGCCAGCTCTGATGGTTGGATATTAAAAATACCCGCACCCAACCAGCGCTTTGAGCCATTCACTTCACGACCAATCCCAGGCAACAACACCAAAATCAGCAACAAAAAAGCCAACCCCAATAACCAACCGCTGTGGCGCTCCCACATCGACATTGGCACAAATAGAGTCAAGCCACCGGCAATCAAGGCCAGCACGATATACACCAGATGGCGGACAAAATAGTGATAGGTGTTACCGTTATTAATTTCTGCAACTGAGGCGGATGCCGAAGCAATCATCACCAAACCGATGCCCATCAATAACGCGCAAGCAGTCAGCAGTGGGAAATCGATATCCACTTGGTTGTTATGACGCCAAGGTGACGGCAGCGACAGCATATCAAGTAGGCTCATAACAACCTCCCGACAGCTTGTGCGAACAATTCACCACGCTCTTCAAAGCTTTTAAACATATCCAAGCTGGCGCAAGCCGGTGCCAATAACACTGAATCACCTGATTCGGCTAGCTGCGCTGCTTTAAGCACAGCCTCTTGTAAAGTGGTTACGTGTTCAGTTTTCACAGTGCCAGCCAGCGCATCAGCGACACGCTGTGCATCACGTCCCAGCAGGACGACTGCACGGCAATACTGCGCCACCGGTGCCTGTAAGCTGGAAAAATCTGCGCCTTTGCCATCACCGCCAGCGATCAACACCAGTTTGCCTGCATTGCCAGCACCGAGGCCTTCAATAGCTGCTAAAGCCGCACCAACATTGGTCGCTTTAGAATCGTTGTACCACTGGACACCTTGTACAGTGCGCAGCCATTGGCAGCGATGCTCAAGCCCAGCAAAGGCTTGCAAAGCCGACAGCATCGGTGCCATCGGCACGTTCATTGCAGTGCCAATGGCTAACGCAGCCAATGCATTAGCTTGGTTATGACTGCCACGAATTTTCAACTGACTCACTGGCAATAACAATTCATCGCCATAGGCTAAGTAGGTTTCAGTGTTGTGCTCACGCAGACCAAACTCACCAACAGCAGGCACAGATAGGCCAAAACTGATCACAGTAGTGTCTGTGTGCTGCGGCTGTGAGGCTGGATCATCTCGATTAATCACTAGCGCCTGCGCATGGTTAAATACGCGTTGCTTGGCAGCGATATAGCCATTTAAATCGGCATAACGGTCCATGTGGTCTTCACTGATATTCAAGCAGACCGCAACACGCGCTTGCAGATGCGAGGTAGTTTCCAGCTGAAAACTGGATAACTCCATAACATACACATCCACGGTATCATCGAGCAGATCAAGCGCTGGCACGCCTAAGTTGCCGCCAACCGCAACATTTAAGCCAGCCGCAGCAAACATCTGACCCACCAAGGTGGTGACGGTGCTTTTCGCATTGGAACCGGTGATGGCAACGATTGGTGCACGGGCGTGCTGCGCAAACAGATCAATATCACCTGAAACTGTTACACCACTGGCAATCGCTGCTTGAATGGCCGGTGTACTCAGCGCTAGACCAGGACTGACATAGAGTATCTGCGCAGCGCTTAATAAATCCACTGACAAAGATCCACAATGCACCGCCACTTCTGGATACTCATGCTGTAACCGAGCCAGTTCTGGTGGATTCTCACGGCTATCAGCGACGGCAAAAGACTGCCCGTGGCGCGCTAAAAAACGCACCAGAGACATGCCACTTTTGCCCAGGCCGACCACGACCTGTGTTTGCTGACCCATGTTATTCACCTAACTTATCTCAGTTTCAAGGTGGCAAGTCCCACCAGTACGAGGACCACAGTGATGATCCAGAAGCGCACGATCACACGCGGCTCTGGCCAGCCTTTTAATTCAAAATGATGATGAATCGGCGCCATCCGGAAGACACGCTTACCGGTTAACTTAAAAGAAGCCACTTGAATCACCACCGACAAGGTTTCCACGACAAACACTCCGCCCATAATGAACAGGACAATTTCTTGACGTACTACAACAGCCACAGTACCGAGCGCAGCGCCGAGCGCTAGAGCTCCGACATCACCCATAAAGACTTGTGCTGGATAAGTGTTGAACCATAAAAAGCCTAAGCCTGCGCCAACCAGTGCACCGCAGAAAATGATTAACTCACCGACACCTGGCACATAAGGAATAAACAGATACTGGGCAAAGCTTACGTGACCTGAAAGATAGGCAAAAATACCCAACGCGCCGCCCACCAAAACCGTTGGCAAAATCGCTAATCCGTCTAATCCGTCAGTCAGATTGACTGCGTTACTGGTGCCAACAATCACTAAATAGGTCAGGACAATAAAGCCTGCACCCAATGGAATACTGATGTCTTTCAAGAACGGCACAATCAGTGCTGTTTCACCTGGCGTTTGTGCAGTGAAATACAACACCAGCGCTGCCGCCAAACCAAACACTGACTGCCAGAAATACTTCCAACGACCCGGCAGGCCACGTGAGTTTTTCTCAACCACTTTACGGTAATCATCGACCCAACCAATGGCGCCAAACAGCAGCGTCACCAACAATACAATCCATACATAGCGATTACTCAGGTCAGCCCAAAGCAAAGTACTAATAGTGATTGAAGCCAAAATCAATGCACCACCCATGGTGGGTGTGCCGGATTTAGACAGGTGCGATTGCGGCCCATCGGTGCGCACCGATTGGCCAATTTGCAAATTACGCAAAGTACGGATCATTTTTGGACCGAGCCACAATGACATCACTAAAGCTGTGAGCACGCCAAAAATCCCGCGCAGAGTCAGGTACTGAAAGACTGCAAAGCCTTTGTAGTACTGCTGTAAGTACTCTGCTAATAAAAGCAACATCAGAGTGTTTCCCCTAAACCAGTGCGCAGTGCATTAACAACGTTTTCCATTGCCGCACTGCGTGAACCTTTAATTAAAAGCGTTGCCGGACCGCTAACTTGCGCCAGCAGTGCTTCGATCAGACTGTTTTGTTCTAGAAAGTGCCGCGATACGCCACAATATTGTGCAATCGCATGCTGCATCAGTGGTCCTACCGCATAAACAGCATCCACTTTGCCATTGGCATAGGCACCAATCTGCGCATGCTCACGCTCTGCCCATATCCCCAGTTCGCCCATATCACCCAATACTAAGACGCGCTGACCGGGCATGTTTTCGAGAACATCAATCGCGGCGCGAATCGAAGCAGGGTTGGCGTTATAGCTGTCATCAATCAACTGCACATGGTTGGCACACTCATGCACCACGCTGCGCCCAGAGATTGCGCTCATGCTTTCCAAGCCTTGCTTGATCGCTGTCAGTGGCAAACCTAAAGCATGCGCCGCTGCCGTGGCAGCTAAGGCATTACTGACGTTGTGCAAACCCAACACCGCCAACTGGATAAAGCCCTCACCCGCCACTCCGTGCAGGTTAAAGCCCATGCGTCCTTGTGCATTACTGCTAATAGCGCTGGCATAGACATCGGCGGCAGGATTACTAGTAGAGAAGCTAAGCACTTGGCAAATAGTGTTGCGGGTACGCCACTGCTCAAAAGCGTCGTCATCAAGATTGAGAACGGCAGTATGCTCAGCACCTAAACCATCAAGAATTTCGCCTTTAGCTAAAACAATTTGCTCAGGACCACCAAACTCGCCAGCATGCGCCATGCCCGCATTGCTGATCACTGCCACCATAGGCTGGACTAGCGCAGCGGTATAAGCAATTTCACCAAGACGCGAAGCGCCTAACTCAACTACCGCTGCGCGATGCTGGGCATTGAGTTCCAGCAAGGTGAAAGGCACACCCAACTCATTATTGAGGTTGCCACGCGTGGCCAGTACCGCAGTTGCACCCAAAGCACTACGACAGATACTGGCAAGCATTTCTTTAACTGTGGTTTTACCGCTGGAGCCGGTGACTGCAACAGTCTTGCCGCTAAATTGCTGGCGATTGAGCAAAGCAATTTGTCCCAAAGCAATCCGCGTATCAGCAACAAGTAACTGCGGGATGGCTAAATCAGCAGTAATTTCTTCCACAACAGCAGCCACTGCGCCACGTTTAGCCACATCGGCTAAATAGCTATGGCCGTCAAAAAACTCACCACGCAAAGCAACAAATAACTGCCCGTTCGTGACTTTGCGACTATCACTACTGAGTGCGCTAAATTCAACATCAGCGCCGATTAAGCGAGCATTGAGTGGATTAACCAGCTGGCTTAACTGCAATGATTTAAACATTGTCCACCTGCCATGCAGCTAACGCCTGCTGTGCTTGCTCAATGTCAGAAAAATGCTGACGCACGTGCTTTATCTCTTGGTAATCTTCATGGCCTTTACCGGCCAAAACGATGACATCTTCACGGCGCGCCTGAGCAATAATTTGTGCAATAGCAGCAGCGCGTCCGGCTACTTCGGTGACGGCAGCATCGGCGCTAAAACCGCTCAATACCGCAGCACGGATGCTGGCTGGATCTTCGCCACGTGGATTATCATCGGTGACCACCGCAGCATCAGCTAAACGCCCTACCACTTCGGCCATTAACGGGCGCTTACCGGCGTCGCGATCACCGCCACAACCAAATAAGCACAGCAAGCGACCATTAGCTGCGACATGCGGACGCAAAGCGCTTAGCACTTGCTCTAAGGCATCAGGCGTGTGCGCATAATCAACCACCACTAAAGGCTGCTGTTGCCCACCAAGCACTTGCATGCGCCCAGCAGGACCTTGCAATAAAGGGATCACTGCCAGTGCTTGCTTGAGGGAATATTCCAAGCCCAATAAAGCGCCAGCAACGGCTAATAAATTACTTAAGTTAAAACGACCAATCAGCGGGCTAGATAAATTACCTTCGCCATGCGCAGTGACCACCTCTGCTTCAATGCCTGTGGCGCTGAAGCGAACATTGCGGCAATAAACAGTGGCACTGGAATCAGTCAAGCTATAGGTAATCAAACGTGCTGAACTGTGTTTTTCGGCAAGCTCGCGACCAAAGGCGTCATCCAGATTCAAGACTGTTGCACGCAAATCTGGCCAGCTAAATAAACGCGCCTTGGTTTCCGCGTAGGCCTGCATCGAACCATGGTAATCAAGATGATCGCGGGTCAAATTGGTTAACACCGCCACCGCAACTTTAACGGCAGCAATGCGATGCTGCGCCAAGCCATGGGACGAGACTTCCATCGCTACAGCTTTCGCACCGGCATTTTTCAGGTCAGCTAAAGTTGCTTGCACTGCTAATGGGTCTGGCGTGGTGAATTGTCCACTGACTAAACTGCCATAAAAGCCGCAGCCTAAAGTGCCAATTAAACCGCAGCGCTGACCGAGCAAATCTAAAGCCTGTGCCAATAATTGGGTGACGCTGGTTTTACCATTGGTACCGGTGACCGCTACAACGCGCATGGCACGGCTTGGCTCACCATAAAAACGCCCGGCAATTTCAGAAAGCTGCGCTTGCAAACCATGAGTAGGCAGCAGCAAGGCTTCACTGTCATGCATCGGTAATGCATCACCTGCTTCATAGGCGACTGCTGCTGCACCGCGTGCAATGGCATCACCAATGTAATCACGGCCGTCTTGCTGATTGCCGTCCACTGCTAAAAATAAGTCGCCAGGGCGCACTTTCCGGCTGTCGAGAGTCAACTCACGAATCAGCGTCGAACTGGGTGCTTGCGCGAACAATTGGTTCAGAGGCATTGCCATTAGCCGCGCCCTCCCTGCGTTGCGCCAACGACTGCGGTTGGCGTCTCAGTTGGTAAATTATCTGGACGTACATTGAGCATGCGCAGCGCTCCAGCCATCACGCGACCAAACACCGGCGCAGCCACCAAACCGCCGTAATAACCGCCTTTACTCGGCTCATCAATCACAATCACCGCGGCAACCCGTGGATTATCAATCGGGGCGACACCTGCAAAAAGCGAACGGTAAGAACTCTCGGTATAGCCACCACCTACCGCAAGTTTCTTCGCCGTACCACTTTTGCCTCCGACGTGATAACCCGGTACTTGTGCACGCGCACCGCCACCGCCTGCTTCTTCAACCACGGCTTGCAGCATGCCCATCACTTGACTAGAAATTTTCGGATCAATAACTTGCTCACCAGCGGCAACTGTTTGGTCTTGGCGCAGCAACGACAAGGGCACATTACGGCCTTGATTACCCAGGACAGCGTAGGCGTGCGCCAACTGCACGGCAGTTACTGATAAGCCATAGCCATAAGCCAAGGTCGCGGTTTCTGCCTCACCCCATTTGCGATGCATCGGCAACTGACCGACGCGCTCACCGGGAAAGCTCAAGCCTGTATCAGCACCGAAACCAACACTTTGCATCATGTTGTAGACAGGCATCGCGCCAATATCTAAGGCAATTTTACTGATCGCCACGTTGCTGGACTTTTTCAGCACACCGGTCAAATCCAACAAGCCACCACGCGATACATCGCGAATGGTATAGCGACCGATTCTAAAGGTGCCGTTGCCAGTATCGACGGTGGACTCAGGTGTCCAACGCCCAGTACCTAATGCAGCAGCAATAGAAAACGGCTTGACCGTAGAGCCTGGCTCAAACACATCAATCATGGCGCGATTGCGCATCGCCTGCGGGGTTAAATGCCGGCGATTATTAGGATTAAAGGTCGGGTGATTGACCATGGCTAAAATTTCGCCAGTACGCACATCAATCATCACGAGCGAGCCGGCCTTGGCTTCAAACTCCAGCAAAGCATTACGCAACTCACGGTGCGCTAAATACTGCAAACGCAAATCAATCGATAACGCTAACTGCTTACCTGGCTTAGCGTTTTCTTTAACTTGCAAATCACGAATCAGATCGCCACGGCGGTCTTTAATCACCTGACGCTTACCTGGCACACCGGTCAGCCACTCATCAAAAGCCAGCTCAATACCTTCTTGGCCGTGCTCATCAATATTAGTGAAACCCACTAAATGGGCCGCCACTTCGCCGGCAGGGTAGAAACGACGAAACTCTTCCTTTCCGTAAACACCACTAATTTTACGCTCAAGCACGCGCTGACCATGCTCAGGCGTTAATCCACGCGCCAAGTACATAAAATCCCGTGCAGCATTATTTTCGATACGTTTAATCAGCTCGGCTTTAGGTAGCTCAAGCGCAAGCGCAAGCTCCTCCCAACGCGTTTTATCAGCCTGCAATTCTTTAGGGTTGGCCCACAAGGTCAGCACCGGTGTACTCACTGCTAGAGGCTCGCCATTACGGTCAGTAATCACACCGCGGTGAGCAGGAATCGGAATATAACGCAGCGCGCGCGCATCACCTTGCTCAGCTAAAAACTCATGATGAAAAACATGCAAATAAGCAATGCGCGCGGCAATAGCCGCACCCATCGCAAATAAAAAGAACAAAATAATGCGAAAACGCCACGGATGATTGATGCCTTGTAAACCAATCATTGGCTCACCATCCTTACCGCACCCGGCTCAGGAATATGCATTCCTAACTGCTGTACAGCTAAACTCTCAATGCGATTATGCGCAGTCCAAGTGCTCTGCTCTAAAACAAAGCGCCCCCATTCAGCTTGCGCACGATCGCGAATCTGCGTGGCTTCGAACAGCTCATTTAAATACTTACGACTGTTATGCGAGGCGTAGGCAACACTGATTGCCGTCACTACATTTAAAACGAACAAAAAAAGCAAAATACCGCTTAAGCGCGGTAGTGGTTTTGCATACAACTTACTCAACGTAATTTCTCCGCGACGCGCATCACGGCACTGCGCGCTCGGGGGTTGGCTTTCAGCTCATCAGCGCCAGCGTATTGCGGCTTACCTATGACTTTAAGAATAGGGTCAAATTTTTCAGGAATAATCGGCAAGTGACGCGGCATCTGGTCAGCCTCGCCCTTCGCTAGACGACGCATAAACTGTTTAACAATGCGATCTTCCAATGAATGGAAGCTGATCACCACCAAACGGCCACCGACTTTTAATGACGCCAACGCGGCCTCGAGACCTTGCTCTAAATCGGCGAGTTCATTGTTTAAATGAATGCGCATACCCTGAAAAGCGCGGGTTGCAGGATTTTTACCTTTCTCCCAAGCTGGATTGGCTTCAGTTAATACCGCAGCTAAGTCCGCAGTACGGGTAAAAGGCTGCAACTGGCGACGCGCTACTACGGCATTCGCCATACGCTTAGCAAAACGCTCTTCACCGTATTCTTTAAACACACGCGCCATTTCTTCGGCACTGACCTCAGCCACCCACTGCGCAGCACTGATGCCTTCAGCAGGGTTCATGCGCATATCTAAAGGGCCGTCATGCATAAAGCTAAAGCCACGCTCAGCATCATCAAGCTGTGGCGAAGACACGCCAAGATCCAATAACACGCCATCAACTGCAGTCAGCAATTGACGCTGCTGCAACTCTGCATCCATTTCTGCAAAACTGCGCTGCACAATCGAGAAGCGTGGGTCTTGCTGCTGCAATTCGAGGCCAGTTGCAATCGCTAACGGGTCTTTATCAAAACCCAGCAACCTACCGGACTCATCTAACTGCTTAAGAATTAAACGACTGTGGCCACCACGGCCAAAGGTGCCATCGACATAACAGCCAGCCGGACGCATTGCGAGAGCGTTTACCGCCTCATCAAGCAATACCGTGATATGACTAAACTGTTCGCTCATAATTATAGAACCAGATTCATTAATTCTTCGGGCAGATGATCAGGATTTTTAATGTCCTGCAAATCGCTGGTGAGTAGCTCATTCCACTTATCTTCATCCCACAACTGAAACTTATTCAGCTGCCCCACTAGCATTACTTGCTTAGTTAGGCCTGCCTGCTCACGCAAACGTGCAGGAATCAGCAGTCGACCACTGCTATCGAGCTCTAAATCCACCGCGCTACCAATCAGTAGTCGATTCAGCTGACGAGTTTCTGGGCGTAAAGAAGGCATTTGACTGAGCTGGGCTTCAATTCTTTCCCAGTCCGGCAAAGGGTAAATACACAGACACGGATCCGCTAAGTCGATCGTAATGACCAACTGTCCGTCGCAACGCTCGACAAGCTCCTCTCGATACCGACTTGGCATCGCAAGGCGCCCTTTGGCGTCAAGATTAATAGCGCTGGATCCACGAAACACGAGTGTGCACCTTTATTATTCGACATTTACGTGAAAAAACCCACTTTTTCCCACTTCATGCCACTTATGCACACTATAGAAATCCGAGCCCCCCACCGTCAAGCTATAAACACAGAAAACCTTTTATATTTCTTGAACTTAGATACAGTTATTAAAATAATCACAGGTCTAAAAAGTGCTTTTTAAAAACAACCGCATACAGATGAACACCTTAACTATCGAAGTTAAAGTGAAGCATTAAGAGGAGATGTTATTTTCGCTCTGACCAACGGTCGTTAGGCAGAAAAAGAAGTGGAGAGTCGATCTGTAAGCCGGGTTTTGTCGTGAACAGTCATTCCTCTAGGGTCGCCATCACTGGCGACCTCAAGCAACCTACCCGAGTCCAGCGCGGGCCACGCCAATGGACTCCTATTTGGTCTTGCTCCAAGTGGGGTTTACCTAGCCACGGACTGTTACCAGCCGTGCGGTGCGCTCTTACCGCACCTTTTCACCCTTACCGGCACTTGCGTGCTTAGGCGGTTATTTTCTGCGGCACTTTCCATAGGCTCACGCCTCCCAGGAGTTACCTGGCACTTCGCCCTACGGAGCCCGGACTTTCCTCCCTCGCATTACCGAAGTAATGCAACAGCGACTGTCCGATCGACTCTCCGCCGCGAAGAGTACGGTGCATTAACCAGCACCGCAAGTCTTTGCAATGAAAAGTTTACTCAGTCACTCGCCCTACAGATTCATGACTCGCCAGCCAACGCAGCATGCCATGCCCAGCAGCAAAGCCGCTGGCTAGACAGGCTGTTAATAAGTAACCGCCGGTAGGCGCATCCCAATCGAGCATTTCGCCAGCGCAAAACACACCGGGCAACGGCTTGAGCATCAGGTTTTGGTCCAACATCTCAGCCTTAACTCCGCCAGCCGTACTGATTGCTTCGGCCATGGGTCTGGCGTGCAGCAACCGTATCGGCAAAGCTTTAATCGCTGCGGTTAACTGCGCCATGTCATTAAAACTCTCTGCAGGTGCGCACTCGCGCAGCAAGGCTGCTTTCACACCATCCAAACCCAACTGTTGCTGTAAATGCTTGGTTAAGGTTTTTTTACCTCGCGGTCTCTGTAATGCCGCAAGCACCTCTGCGTAGGTTTTATGCGGCAAACAATCCATCTCAAGCAAGCAATGTCCTTGTGCGGCAATCTGCTGACGAATCTCTGCCGACAACGCATACACCAAACTACCCTCCACGCCTGTTGCGGTTAGCAGCCACTCGCCTTGACGATAAACCTGTCCAGCAACACGCAACGCACAGTTTTTAACCGGCGCCGCCACCCATTTATCCAATAGAAAAGCACTCCAAGCGGCCACATCAAAACCACAGTTACTCGCTTCTAAGGCCGCTATCGCCACGCCACGGTGCTGCAGTATGGGTATCCACGCCGCATCCGAGCCCAATCGCGGCCAGCTACCACCACCCAAGGCCAGTAGCACAGCACTCGCCTGCACTTGTTGCTCACCTGCGTCTGTCGCAATGCGTAGCGCACCTTGCGCATCCCAACCCAACCAGCGACTGCGCGTATGAATTTTCACGCCCAAGCTCCTCAGGCGTTGCAACCACGCTCGTAATAAAGGTGCAGCTTTCATTTCTTTCGGGAAAACTCGCCCCGAACTACCTACAAAGGTTTCAATGCCTAAGCCATGTACCCAATGGCGTACGGCTTCTGCGTCAAACTGTGTCAGCCAACGCTCAACCCAATCTGTTTGCGCACTGTAGCGCTGCATAAAAGTCGTTTTATCTTCACTATGGGTGATATTAAGACCGCCAATTCCCGCCAGTAAAAACTTACGCCCGAGCGAGGGCATCGCATCGAACAGTTGCACGCTATGCCCTGCCTGCGCGAGCACTTCAGCTGCCATTAACCCAGCAGGACCGCCACCGATAATACAAACAGGGGCTGCCATTGAGTTATGCTGAGAACCTGACATAAAGCTGGTGCCTTCATTGAAGATTAAAGGTGAAAGAATACCAGCCAAGTAATAGATAGCCGACAAAAGGTGAAAAAATCTTTAATATCACCGACCAAGCACACAATAATTCCATCAATCGCATCTATCTGTAAGCCCTCACGAGGAACCTAATGAATTCAATTCTTGACCAACTAGTGTCGCTATTGAGCATGGAAACCATTGAAGAAAATCTATTTCGCGGCGCCAGCCAAGACTTAGGTTTTCGTCAGTTGTTTGGCGGCCAAGTACTTGGCCAGGCCTTATCAGCCGCTAGCCAGACTGTTGACGGCGAACGTCAAGCCAACTCTTTACATGGCTATTTCTTACGTGCCGGTGACGCCAAAAAACCAGTGGTATACCAAGTTGAACGCGTACGTGATGGTGGCAGCTTTAGCACCCGTCGCGTCACTGCAATCCAAAATGGTCAAACTATTTTCACCTGCAGCGCCTCTTTTCATCAGCAAGAAGAAGGTTTTCGTCACCAAACTGAAATGCCTGATGTGCCCCAGCCTGAGGACCTGATTCCGGAAGAAGAACTCTCGCCGCACTTAGCTAAGGCCCTCAGCCAAGAAAAGCGTGAAAAAATGCTACGCGCCAAAGCCATTGAAACGCGCCCAGTGCAAGTGCTGGATCCTCTCAACCCTGCAATCAGCGCGCCGATCAAACAAGTTTGGTTCAAAGCCGCTGGTGTTTTGCCATCATCGCCAGCACTGCATAAATACTTGTTAGCCTATGCTTCGGACTTTGGCTTGCTCACCACGTCGCTACTGCCTCATGGTGCCTCTATTTGGCAGCCGCAAATGCAAGTTGCCAGTCTCGATCACTCAATCTGGTTTCACGAAGAAGTATGCCTTGATGATTGGCTGCTCTACTCCATGGATAGCCCATGGTCAGGCAATTCTCGCGGTTTTGCCCGTGGCAGCATTTATACCCGAGACGGACGCTTAGTTGCTTCTGTCGCGCAAGAAGGTCTGACCCGCGCTCGTGGTGATTGGCAGCATAAGGATATTATGGGTTAAGTCATGTCCGCTTATTTACGCGATTGCAGGCACTGGGTGTTTGATATGGATGGCACCCTAACCATTGCTGTGCATGACTTCCTGTATATTCGTCGCATGCTAGAGATCCCTACGCATGCCGACATTTTAGGTCATCTTGCCTCACTGCCCAGCGCTGAAGCCGTGCAAAAACATGCATGGCTGCTTGAGCATGAACGCCAACTCGCACTCAACTCTCAGCCAGCGGCTGGCGCGATCGAGCTGGTTAAGCACCTGCATGAACGCCAACGCAATCTCGCCATTCTCACCCGCAATGCGCAAGAACTAGCGTTGATTACGCTAAATGCTATAGGCCTGGCCGATTATTTCGCACCGCAGTCAATCTTGGGTCGTGAGCAAGCCATCCCAAAACCCGACCCAGACGGTTTGCTCAGGATCGCCGCACACTGGCAGGTTAAACCGCAGGAGCTGGTTATGGTCGGTGATTTCCAGATGGACTTAAAAACTGCACAAGCGGCTGGCTCTTATGCAGTACAAGTCAATACAGCAGAGAATCTATGGCCTGAGCTGACCGATTTTCACGCCATAGATTGCCAGCAATTATTACAAGCAGTGATCGACTGACTGCTGCCTTGCTACACCTGCAACTGGCTTACCACCCTAAGCAGCAACTAAAACTGCGCAAACTCGGCAAGGCTCAGCTGTGTTAGCGCACACTTAGCGTGGCTTAGCATTACTCGGTTTAGGCTTATGACGGCTCGGCACCGCTAAACGAGGTGCCGGCCGAATAGCGACGATTTGCGGTTTACTGTTTACTGGAAACTCATCACCCAAATGAATATTACCGCCCGCAGAGGCTTTACTCTTTTTTGGTTTCTTCGGCTTTTTGATACTGCCTAGACCCAACATCGTTTCTGGCAAACGGTGTTCTGCATAAAAATCAGGCTCATCAAAGCGCTGTAAATTAATGCCCATTAACTCTTCAATGGCAATTAACTCATCCAACTCATCTGCACTGACTAAAGAGATCGCCTCGCCACTCAGCCCAGCACGGCCGGTACGACCAATGCGATGCACATAATCTTGCGCCACGTTAGGTAAATCAAAGTTCACCACGTGCGGTAACTGCTCAATATCTAAGCCGCGCGCTGCCACATCGGTAGCCACCAGTACTTGTACTCGACCTTTTTTAAAGTCTTGTAGCGCACGCAAGCGTGCCGGTTGCGTTTTGTCGCCATGAATCGCATCTGCCGTCACCTGCGCTGCAATAAGCTTTTTATGCAGCGATTCAGCACCTTTGCGCGTACGTACAAAGACTAAAACCTGCCCCCACTGCCGACTGCTCAACAAATGCAAAAACAGTTCTGTTTTGTCTTTTTTATCCACCACCAACAGATATTGCTTAACTGTCTCTGCTGCCGAGTGTTTCGGAGTGACATCAATACGTACCGGGTCAATCAGCAACTTACCGGCCAAGGTACGAATCGGACCCGAAAAAGTTGCAGAAAATAATAAGGTTTGGCGTTCGCGTGGCATGACAGAGAATAGCGCGTTCAACTCTTCAGCAAAACCCAAGTCCAGCATACGATCCGCTTCATCCAGCACCAGCACTTGCATTTGATGGAAACGCACAGCATTTTGCTGATACAAATCCAATAAACGCCCAGGCGTTGCCACCAGCACATCAACACCGCGGCGCAAATTCATCATTTGCGGATTAATGCTAACGCCGCCATAGGCAACTGCAGTGCGTAAGGGTAATTCACCGAGATAATGACGAATCGATTCATGCACCTGTTCAGCCAATTCGCGAGTCGGCACCAATACCAAAGTGCGCACGCAGTTAGAGGTGACCTTTTCTCCCTGAGTCAGTAGCAATTGCAGGACTGGCAAAGTAAAAGCGGCTGTTTTTCCAGTTCCGGTTTGCGCCGCAGCTAAAACATCTTTTCCGGCCAAAACTGGGGCAATCGCCTGCTGCTGAACGGCGGTGGGCTGCTGATAACCTAACTGCTGCAGATTGGCCAACAAAGCTGGCATTAACCCTAAGTGTGCAAAAGACATGAACTCTCTACCTTAAAACTGAGCTACCTGAATAGGCGTATAAGGCATTCTATAACGTTTACTGGATAGACTCTCGAATAAGTTACGCTTTAACTGACGGCTACATAGTCTCCCGGTCGCCAACTGTATCTCGCTAACACTAGCCAGTAAAATCCATTATTCTGATAATTATGCGCTATGCTAAATCCGTTACAGCTAATCAGGTAAGGGGGTTGCAATGAAAGTCTTACGCGCAATGTTATTAATCATCGGCCTGTTTTCTGGTTTTTCTACCAATGCCCAAGGGCGACAACTGATTACTGTAGGTTATTACGAGTTTCCCCCAGCGTCATATACAGACAGCTCAAACAACCCCGCGGGCCATATTATCGAACTGGGACGCACTCTGTTGACGGACGCTGGCTATGACGTTGACTTTAAAGCTTTACCTTCCGCACGCCTCTACTCAGAATTAATTTCAGGCAATATTGATCTCTGGTTCGGCGCTCCAAACAAGACTGAGCTGGCTGGCCACACCTTAGAAAGCTCAAGAGTCCTCGGCGAAATAACCCTGGCAGTTTATTACCATCCTGAGTCCAAGCCACCTCGATTACCGGATGATTTAAAAGGCAAAAAAATTATTTTAATCGGCGGATACAGCTACTGGCCTCCAATCAGTCAATGGTTGACTGACAGCTCTCTTAATTTAAAACTGACACGCACCAGCAGGCACACATCTGCCATAGCAATGCTAATGCGCAAACGCGGTGATTACTTGTTTGACTATCTCGAACCCATGCGCGACGCCCAACAAAAACTGGGGCTTGATGAATTATCTCTACCCCATCTGATACTTCATAGTACGCCTGCAACATTTATTGTATCTAAGCGTGCACGCAATGCAGACAAGATATTAGCCGACCTAGAATTGCAATTTGATAATTTCAGCACCTCACGCATCTATCAACATAATCGCTAAGTAATTGCACGGGTGAGTTACATCATAATTTCACGTATAATTATTTTTTTATGTTGAAGAACACATCACTATGCCTTCATCCGAATCCATGATTGCTTCCGCTAAGCGCACCATTAGTCTTGAACAAGATGCGATTAGCAGCTTATTAACCCGCATCGATGCTAGTTTCGTTAAAGCCTGCGAGCTGATTTTAGCCTGCAAAGGACGTGTAGTCGTGGTTGGTATGGGCAAGTCTGGGCATATCGGTCATAAAATAGCGGCAACACTTGCCAGCACCGGCACCCCAGCTTTTTTTGTTCATCCTGCTGAAGCCAGCCATGGTGACATGGGCATGATTACCCGTGACGATCTAGTGTTAGCCTTATCCAACTCAGGCACAACCAATGAAATTGTCACCCTACTGCCCTTAATTAAACGCCTTGGCATCACCCTAATTAGCATGACAGGCAATCCGGACTCGGCACTCGCAACCGCGGCGCAAGCTAATTTGGATACGCATGTTACGCAAGAGGCCTGCCCACTCAATCTAGCACCCACCTCATCCACCACAGTGACTTTAGTGCTTGGCGATGCTTTAGCAATCGCCTTATTAGAAGCCCGCGGCTTTACCCCTGAAGATTTTGCCTTTTCACACCCAGGCGGCGCACTTGGTCGACGTTTATTGCTTAAAGTTGAGCATGTCATGCACAGCGGTGATGAATTACCCGCAGTACCGCGCGACGCATCTTTACGTACTGCCTTGCTCGAGATGACGCAAAAAGGCTTAGGCATGACTTTAATTCTTGCATCCGATCAAACCTTGGCCGGTATTTTTACCGACGGTGACTTACGCCGTGCGTTAGACAAAGGCATTGACGTACGCGAAGCTAGCATTAACGAGTTAATGACCCATGGCGGTAAAACAGCTCGTCCTGAAATGCTTGCAGCCGAAGCCTTAAAAATCATGGAAGATCATAAAATCAGCTCACTGCCAGTGATTAACGAACACAATCAAGCAATTGGCGCGCTCAACATGCACGACTTATTGCGCGCAGGAGTCATGTAATGCTGAACTTAAATAATATTGATTTAATCCAACGTGCCCGCAGCGTACGTTTGCTAGTGCTCGATGTTGACGGTGTACTGACTGATGGCAAGCTCTATTTCTTAGCGGATGGGAGCGAAGCCAAAGCCTTTAGCACTCTCGATGGTCAAGGCATTAAGATGCTGATGAACTCGGGAGTCAATGTCGCCATCATTACTGGACGCACTTCAACGATTGTCGAGCGTCGCGCGGCAAACTTAGGCATCATGCACCTGATACAAGGCCGCGAAGACAAACGCACTGCCTTAGATGAATTACTCAGTTCTCTGCAACTTTCTTATGATCAAGTTGCCTATCTGGGTGATGATTTACCTGATTTAGCTGCGATTCGTTGTGTGGTTTTAGGCGTAGCTGTGGCCAATGCCAATACTTTTGTGCGCCAGCATGCACTGGCGGTCACTTCATTGCGCGGCGGTGAAGGTGCTGCGCGCGAACTGTGCGAATTCATTATGGCAGCACAAGACACTCTTAACGCAGCGCAAAACGCTTACTTATAATTTATTTATGGTTGTTTCTATGTCTGCTAACCTAAGGCTTGTGCTATTTTTTGTGCCCTTTGCGTTACTAGTTGCCGCATTAGGTTACTGGAACATCGACAGCTCCACGCCTGACAACCAGCACAGCAACGCGCAAGCCAAGAAAACTATCGATTTCTTTGCCCAAGGCACACAAACATTACAGTTTACCGATGAAGGCACAGTGCAATATGAACTCAGTAGCCCTCATCTCGAACACACGCAAGATGATGATATTACGGTATTATTGCAGCCTGATTTGTTACTCTTTCGTGGCACTGAATTCCCTTGGCATATTTCCAGCGAACGCAGTGAGGTCAGCCCTGAAGGTAAAGAAGTTGAATTACTCAAAAATGTGCGCATTGAGCGCACCGATGAACAGGGGCGTCCAACGATCCTGACCACTGAACAACTGACTTATGTGCCGGAAACTGAGTATGCTCATACCAAGCTTGCGGTAAAAATTGAAGCAGCCAACGGTGTAACTACCGGCGTTGGTATGCAAACCTATCTGAACGAAAGTAAAATGCGTTTACTTTCTAAAGTGAGAGGCCGACATGAAGTTCGCTAGCACAACCGCTTTACTTATTGCCGCAAGTTTCAGCATGTTCAGTGGACTTGCTCAGGCTTTACCGAGCGACCGTAACCAGCCCATTAATGTCCAAGCTGATAGCGCAGAGATGGATGATAAGCGCGGCGTTGCGATCTATCGCGGCGATGTGATCATCACCCAAGGCACTCTCAAAATCACTGGTGACACAGTCACAATCACCCTTAACCAAGCTGGCGATATTGATGTGTTCACTTCAGTTGGAAAACCCGCCTATTACGAACAAAAACCCTCTGAAAACAAGGATATTGTTCAAGCTTACGGCTTGACCATTCAGTACTTTGCCAATAATGAAAAAATCATCATCATTGATCAGGCTAAAGTCATTCAACAAGGCAACACGTTCCGCGGCGAAAAAATCATCTACGATACGCAAAAGCAAATCGTCACCGCTGGACGCGGTAAACAAGGCACTATTAGCACGCCCTCACCACGAATTAACATGGTTATCCAACCCAAGAACAAAACAGAGCCAGCCGCACCATGAGCAGTACCTTGATCGCCAAAAACCTAGCCAAATCCTACAAAGGCCGCAAGGTTGTACATGACGTCAGCGTCTCCATTGAAAGCGGACAAATTGTCGGTTTACTCGGTCCTAACGGCGCGGGCAAAACCACGTGCTTCTATATGATAGTTGGCCTAGTCAAAGCAGATAAAGGCACGATTTTTATTGATCAAACTGATGTCAGCTTTCAGCCGATGCATGGTCGTGCTAGAGCGGGCATAGGTTATTTGCCGCAAGAAGCTTCGATTTTTCGCAAGCTTAGCGTGGCCGATAATATTCTGGCCATCCTCGAATTGCGCAAAGACTTAGACCGCGCTGGACGTCTGCAAGCACTCGACGAACTGTTACAAGAGTTCAGCATCACCCACCTACGCAACAACCTTGGTATGAGCTTGTCCGGCGGCGAACGACGTCGTGTTGAAATTGCCCGCGCACTAGCTACTAACCCTAAATTCATTCTATTGGATGAACCTTTTGCTGGCGTTGACCCTATTTCAGTTGGCGATATCAAGCAGATCATTCACCATTTAAAAGATAAAGGCATTGGCGTTTTAATTACCGACCATAATGTGCGTGAAACGCTAGACATCTGTGAGACAGCTTATATTGTCAGCGACGGTCAGATTATTGCCGCAGGCGAACCAAGCAGCATCTTAGAAAACCAGCTGGTTAGAGATGTGTACTTAGGACAAGAATTCCGTCTCTAAAGAGCCCTTCTTGTAGGGTCATTTGCGCTAAAACGCCCCTACTTTCAAGCAATCTAAAACTCACCTTTCACCATCAACTGTTTGTCAAGTCTAGGCAAACACGAAAAAATCAGGCATAAATCTTGCTTAGCGCCAAACCGTGGCGTATTGATGATTAGGAGTTTAGCCCTGCCATTATGAAAGCCTCGCTCGTTTTAAAGATAGGTCAAAACCTGACCATGACTCCACAACTGCAGCAAGCTATTCGCTTGTTACAGATGTCGACGCTGGATTTGCAAGCAGAAATCCAAGACGCTTTGGACAGCAACCCTATGCTCGAACGCGAAGAAGAAGGAGAAACAGACAGCAGCGCTAAGGATACTAGCGATGACGGCCATGAATACACCGCAAATACGCAACAAAATTCGCCACAAGAGCCCAGTAATAGCGCAGAAAATCTACCCGATGCGAATGAGTGGAACGAACAGATTCCGAGCGAGCTAGAGATCGATACATCGTGGGAAGATATTTATCAAACCAGTGCCAGCAGTCTACCGAGTACAAACAGTGAAGAATGGGACTTCACTAGCACCACTTCAGTTGGCGTAGACCTGCAATCTCACTTGCTCTGGCAATTAAACCTAGCAAAAATGTCTGATGACGACCGCATGATTGCGACAGTGATTATCGACAGTATTGGCGAAGATGGTTACTTGCAGGAATCACTGGAAGAAATTCTCGATGCCTTTGATCCTATGCAGCACATCGAAATGGACGAAGTGGAGATGGTTCTCAAACGCATCCAGCAGTTTGAGCCAACTGGCGTAGCAGCACGCGATCTCAGCGAATGCTTACTGCTACAACTGCACAACATGCCCAGCGACACGCCCTGGCTAGCTGAAGCTCAGAAACTTTGTTCCGAGCACTTAGAGCTGCTGGGAAGCCGCGATTACGCTCAATTAATGCGGCGCATGCGCATTAAAGAGGACGCTCTAAAAGAAATAGTGCAATTAATTCAGACTTTAAATCCGCGTCCTGGCTCTGTAATTGAAAGCACCGAGCCCGAGTATGTTGTTCCAGATGTCATTGTGCGCAAAGCCAATAACCGCTGGATTGTTGAGCTCAATCCTGACATTGCGCCACGCCTCACGGTCAACTCACATTATGCGAGTTTTATCCGTCGCGCTGACAACAGTGCAGACAACACCTTTATGCGCACCCAGTTACAAGAAGCACGCTGGTTTATTAAAAGCCTGCAAAGCCGTAATGAAACACTGATGAAAGTCGCTACCAAAATTCTCGATTACCAGCGTGGGTTTTTTGACTATGGGCCAGAAGCAATGAAGCCTTTAGTTTTAGCCGAAATCGCGGAAGCGGTGGGCATGCACGAATCAACCATATCAAGGGTAACTACACAGAAATATATGCACACCCCGCGTGGCATTTTTGAGTTAAAATATTTTTTCTCTAGCCATGTCAGCACTACGCAAGGGGGCGAATGCTCATCCACAGCCATTCGCGCCATCATTGAAAAGCTAGTTGCTGCAGAAAATCCTAAAAAACCATTGAGTGACAGCAAAATCGCTGGTCTACTGGAAGAACAAGGTATTCAAGTGGCACGACGGACCATTGCCAAATACCGAGAATCGCTCGGAATTGCCTCTTCAACTGATCGAAAGCAATTATTATAGACATTGGTCAGTAACACTTAATTTACGCAGGCGTTACAATCCTGCTAACACCGCACTAAGCAGTGAATCTAAGGAGAACGGTATGCAAATCACTATCACAGGTCATCAACTGGATATTACTGAAGCCCTACGTGAATACATTAATGGCAAATTCGCTAAGCTTGAGCGCCATTTCGACAAAATCACCAGCATTCGTGTCACGCTTGGTGTGGAAAAAGTGAAACAAAAAATTGATGCAACCTTGCTGATTGCTGGTGGCGAAATCATTGCCAATGCTGAGCATGACGATATGTATGCCGCGATTGACCTGCTGGTTGACAAGCTGGATCGTCAGCTAATCAAACACAAGGAAAAACAACTGGAACGTCAAAAAGGCGCGCTTGAACGCTAATAACCCCATGATTCGATTAGAACACATCCTGACCCCGGCCCGTTCGCAAGTGAACGTGCCGGGAGGCAGCAAAAAACGCGTCCTAGAATACATTGCCCACCTGATTGCCACCGACCAACCTCAGATTGATGAAGACACGCTATTCGAAAGCCTAGTGGCAAGAGAAAAGCTTGGTTCAACTGGCTTTGGTGATGGTATTGCAATCCCGCATTGTCGACTCATTGGCTGCACCGCACCGATCAGCGCCGTTTTGCACTTAGAAACTGCGGTCGACTTTGATGCTATTGATGGCGAGCCAGTTGATCTTTTATTTGTGCTTTTAGTACCTGAAGAAGCGACCGATGAACATTTAGAGCTGTTACGTCAAATTGCTGGTATTTTTGAGCAAGATGATGTTCGTGAGCGCTTACGCAATGCACCAGACAGTAATGCCCTGTATCAAACAGTGCTAAATGCACAACTTTAGAGGTTTGACAACATGCGTTTAATTATCGTGAGTGGCCGTTCAGGTTCAGGTAAAAGTACTGCACTTGACGTATTAGAAGACAACGATTTTTACTGCATCGATAACCTCCCAGCCATGCTGCTACCAGAGCTTGCAGAGCGTACTTTGTTGGCGGCTGAATTAGTCCACCCACAAATCGCAGTGTCTATTGACGCGCGCAACGCCCCTAACCAACTTGAGCGCTTCCCCGAACTGCTAGCAGGTCTGCGTGAGCGCCATATTGTTTGTGATGTTTTGTATCTGGATGCCGATGATGAAACCTTATTAAAACGGTTTTCTGAAACTCGCAGACGCCATCCTCTAACGAATGAATCACGCTCTCTGGCTGAAGCCATTCGCGATGAGAAAGTCCTGCTTTCACCGATTACCGATCTCGCTGACCTGACCATTGATACCTCGCACCTCAATCTATACCAATTACGCGACAGCATTAAACTGCGCTTACTGGATAAGCCAGAACCCGGCACTGCTTTTCTGATTGAGTCGTTTGGCTTTAAGCGCGGTGTGCCCGTTGATGCCGACGTGGTGTTTGATATTCGCTGCCTGCCCAATCCTTATTGGAAGCCCGACTTGCGCGCTTATTGCGGCCTTGATCAGCCGATCATTGAATATTTAAACGAACAAACCGATGTTGAAGAAATGTATGCCGACATTTATGCCTATCTTGCCAAATGGCTGCCACGCTTTGCTGCCAGTAATCGCGCCTACGTCACCGTAGCGATTGGCTGCACCGGCGGTCAACATCGCTCGGTATATATGGCACAAAGGCTAGGCGAATCCTTACGCCAAGAGTTAAGTAACGTACAAATCCGCCATCGTGATGTGGTGCGTATCGACGAGAAACCCCATGCCTAGTTGCAAAGTGACAATTATTAACAAGCTCGGTTTGCATGCTAGAGCCGCTGCCAAGTTTGTCTCTGTCGCTAACAGTTTTCCTTGTCAGATTAGGGTCGGTCGTGACAGCCGCAACCTATGTAACGGTAAAAATATTATGTCAGTGATGATGCTGGCCGCCAGCAAAGGCACGGAGTTGCAAATTGACGCTGACGGCGAGCAAGCCGAACAAGCACTGGCCGCTTTACAAGCGCTGATTGCCGACCGTTTTACTGAAGAGTGTTAAAGCACTCACACGCCAGCTCGAATTAACCTGCATTCAAGCAGTGCGGCCCATCCACTAACGGGTCGTTAATCAAAGTACTGACACGTCGCTCATGCAATTGCGGCTGCTCGGCACTCGCTAGCACCTCACGCAACTGTTCATCACTGCTCTCGGGATCCAACCACAACTGCTGTTGCTGCTGGTTAAGAATAATCGGGCGACGCAAGTGTGCAGCCTGCTGAGTGAGCAACGCAACACTGTAGTAGTCATGCCCTGGCACTGCATAGACATCCCACAGTCCAGCAAAGTAAAGCAGAGGCTCATTGGTGCTGAGCCAAAACGGCTGCTTACGCTGCACGCCGCGCCACTCAAAAAAACCATTGGCTGGCAATAAACACCTTTGTTTGCGCCAAGCATTTTGAAACATCGGCAAAGTGTTGACCGTTTCCGCTCGTGCATGCGCAACCGCTCGAGTTAAATCAGTCATCCAACTCGAAGTAAACCCCCAAAGCGCTAGAGCCGCATGGCGCTGCCCCTCATTTTGGTACAACATCAGTACTTGTGATTTCGGCGCTAAATTCCAGTGCGCACGCATGTGCTGCGGAAATCCTGGCAGTTGTCCCAGCGCCTCCGGCCAATTAAATAGCGCATAACGTCCTGACATTATCGGCTCACTTCTAACATTCTAAAAAACCATGTGGGTCAACCAGAGCTTCTTGAGCCTCATCGATGAGCGGCGTGGCCTGCTGATAGTCAACAATTAACTCGCGCGCACGAATGGCTTGTTGGTCATCAACCATGAGTCCAAGCAATCCCAAAGCAGGTAGCTCCCCCATGCCGCCAATCAAATCAGCACCCTGCAAATGCACGGAAATACCTTCACTGTGCAGCATACTGATTAACATTTGCGCTTCAATCAAATCAACCGGCTCATGAATCCTTTGCACTGTAGAACTCCTCTGCAAGTAATCAATGATTATAGGTATAATAGCCTAATTATCTAACCCAACAGCGCACTACGCACTGCACCGCTCCCCAATTAAGAGAGTCACATGGATCAATTTGACAGCATTCGCCCTTATAATGACGACGAAGTGGCGGCAGTATTGCAACGTTTACTGGCTGATGCAGATTTCTTATCCATGATCACCCAGTACCGTTTCCCTACTGCCTCTCGTTACATTGACTGGCTATTGCGTCCAGTCACTGCTTGGAAACTGCGCAACGAGATACGCAAAGTACACAGTGTAGCGGCCCTACAACAACGCATTGAAGCTTATGTCGAACAAAGCATTAGCCAAGTAACTGATGGCATTAGCTTTTCTGGCATAGAACATTTACAGACAGGCAAACCGCATCTGTATTTAGCCAATCACCGTGACATTGTTATGGATCCGGCTTTTGTCAATTACGCGCTGTTTCAAGCAAAGCTGTCTACACCACGGATTGCCATTGGCGACAATCTTTTACAAAGACCCTTTGTCAGCGACCTGATGCGCATCAATAAAAGCTTTATTGTGCACCGCTCACTCACCAACCGTCGTGAAAAACTAACAGCCTTTCAATTGCTGTCGGCTTATATCAATCATTCAATTCTGCACGATCAAGAATCAATTTGGATCGCTCAAGCAGAAGGTCGCGCCAAAGACGGCGATGACCGCACCGAAAGTGCTATTTTGAAAATGTTTCACCTATCACGTAAAGATGAAGATTTTCAAACGGTGATCGCCTCGTTGCAACTGACGCCAGTAGCCATCAGTTATGAATATGATCCTTGCGATATTGCCAAAGCACGCGAACTCTACATCCGCGCCAGCACTGGCGAATACACCAAACAAATAGGTGAGGATGACGCCAGTATCGTACTCGGCATTACTGGTTATAAAGGCCGTGTGCACGTGCACTTCTGTCCTGTTTTAACCACAGGCTTTACTGATACAAAACAACTGGCGCAACTGGTTGATCAGCATATCTGGCGTGATTACCGTCTATTTCCTGCCCATTACTTAGCATGGGGTATGTGGGAACAGCGTGATAGCAATTTGCCTGTACCTGATATCAAAGATGTCTTTGACTCTCAAGAAATTCTCAATGCACAACAACACTGGCAGAAGCGCCTAGAGGCTTGCCCACCTGAGCATCGCCCCTATTTGATCATGCAGTATGCTACGCCAGTAGAGAATCAATACCGCAACACTCAATTACCCGCCTAAACTTTGCAGATACCCGCATCCACTTTTGAGGTTTTTATGCCCTGGTTACAAGTTCGTTTAGCGATTCAACCCGATCAAGCAGCCGCATGGGAAGGCACCTTGCTCGAACTCGGTGCCGTGTCTGTGACCTTTATGGACGGTGAAGATCAGCCTATTTATGAACCAGACTTAGGCACCACGCCGTTGTGGAGCCATACTCACTTATTGGCTTTATTTGAAGGTGATGTTGATGCTCAGGCATTGCGTCAGCACATACAACTGCTGGGCGGCACAGACACTCCTGAACTGCACATTGAACAGATTGAAGACCAAGACTGGGAGCGCAGCTGGATGGATAACTTCCACCCTATGCGCTTCGGCCAGCGTTTATGGATTGTTCCGAGCTGGCATACAGCACCAGAACCCACTGCAGTGAATCTATTGCTCGATCCTGGCTTAGCCTTTGGCACCGGCACTCACCCAACCACAGCTTTATGCCTTGAATGGCTCGATGGTCAGTCTTTAGAAGGTTGCAATGTCTTAGACTTTGGTTGTGGCTCAGGCATTCTTGCAATAGCGGCAAAGTTACTCGGCGCAGCACAATTGACCTGCACCGACATTGATAGCCAAGCCCTAGAAGCCACACGCGACAACGCCAATCGCAACGCGATTAAAGAAGAAGATTTACTGGTGTATTTACCACAAGACATGCCTGCAGGGCAGTTTGATGTAGTCCTCGCTAATATTTTAGCAGGCCCACTGGTACAGCTAGCGCCACAGCTGATTGAGCACACTCGTTCAGGCGGTCGCATTGCCCTATCGGGTATTTTAGCTGAGCAAGCCCAAGAAGTGCGTGATGCTTACAGCAAAGACTTTGCTTTAGCCCCCACGGCAGAAAAAGATGGCTGGGTATGCATCTCAGGTGTACGCCTTTAACTCATAATGCGATACAGTCAATGCAGTTTAACCTCCTACATACGTTAGACTGCAGCGTATTAATGCTTTATTTGAACTTGACACAATCATGACCGACACTTTTATCACGCAATGCCCGCACTGCCAAACCAGCTTTCGTCTAAAGCACAGTCAACTGAGTGCTGCTCGCGGGTCGGTACGCTGTGGTGCCTGTTTACAAGTGTTTAATGCCGCACGCCAAATCAATCCGGCTCAAAGCCCAGCGCCTACCATCCCACAAGTGGCGCCGGCACAAACGACGCATGCTGCTGCCGTGATTTCTGACAACTCTGATATTACTAAGCAACATGATGAAGCTGTGACAACCGCCAGCAAAAAAACACTGCTGATTCATGATGATATGGATTTAGATGATTTAGATGACCTTGATCTTGATGAAGAGCTGGCTCGTTTAGAGCGTGAAGAGCAGCAACGCAGCAAAGAACTATCAGGAGAGTTCGCTGCATTACAAGCTAGCGTAAAGCCAAGTCCTGCGCCAATAGAGGATGCTCTAGAAAACACACAGACGGCCCTCACTGACTGGAGTGATGAGCTGCTTGCACAAGAACCTGTTGCGCAATTAAGCAGCGTCGAACCTAAAGCCGAAGAAATTGAAACACTGGAGCAGCCGTTAGACACTGCACAACACTCAAGCACCACCGCGCACTTCCAAGCATCAGCAGCGCCTGTACACATGGAACCAATGAGCGGCCAGCTACCTAACTTTAGCGATGGCCCTTTGCGTCTTGATTGGCAGCCGCAAAAAAGTCCTTGGCGTCGCTGGTTGGCATGGGGCGTCTTAAATATCTGTGCGATTCTGTTGCTTGTAGGCCAATACACTTATCATAATTTTGCACAACTGGCGCGCCAAGACAGCACACGCCCTTGGCTAGAAGTTATTTGCCCGGTGATTGATTGCCAGCTGCCATCTAAAGTTGATGTCGATAAAATCAAGAGCAGCAACTTACTGGTTCGCAGTCACCCTGACTTTAGCGGTGCCCTGCTCGTTGACGCGATCATTTATAACCGCGCATCCTTTAGCCAACCCTTTCCGCTGCTAAAACTCACATTCGCCGATCAGCACGGTCAAGTGTTAGCCAGCCGTTTATTTAAACCGCTGGAATACCTTGGCGGCGAACTGGCGGGACAACAAAACATGCCGCAGCAGACCCCCATTCATATTGCCTTAGAAATACTTGAGCCCAGCGGCGGCGCAGTCAACTACACACTGGACTTCGTCTCACCAGATTAACCCGGCAGCAGCAGCAGCGCGAAACACCTTGCGCTGCTGAGTGCAATACCACCTAGCTGCCCGCAACCTTCATCCGTTCGATCAATACAGAACCAGTGCAGATACTGCCACGGCGATCAAGATCATTACCAACCGCCACGATCTGCTTAAACATATCGCGCATATTGCCGGCAATGGTCACCTCTTGCACCGGGAATTGGATCTCACCGTTCTCAACCCAATAGCCGCCGGCACCGCGTGAATAATCGCCGGTGACCATATTCAAACCCTGCCCCATCAGCTCAGTCACTAGCAAGCCACGCCCCATCTTTTTCAATAAAGCTGCTTGATCATCATTACCGTGAGTGACAAAGACATTGCGTGCACCACCCGCATTTGCCGTGCTTGGCATGCCCAGCTTACGTCCAGAGTAAGTGCTCAGCATGTAATTACACAGCACACCCTTCTCAATGAAAGGTTTAGCATAGGTAGCCAGTCCGTCACCATCAAAGGCACTGCTGGATAAACCACCTTGCAGCAAGGGACGCTCATCTAAAGTGAGCCACTCAGGAAATAATGTCTGCCCCAATGCTCCAACTAAAAACGAAGAATTCCGATACTGACTGCCACCAGCAATAGCACCCAGCAGGCTACCGAACAAGCCACCTGCCAACTCAGCAGCAAACAACACTGGGACATCACAGGTCGGCACTGAGCGCGCACCTAAACGGCTGACAGTACGCTCAGCCGCTATCCGACCAATAGTTGCCGCATCAGTGAGTAAATCTCCACGACGACCGTAGTCATACCAGTAATCACGCTGCATTTGTCCATCTGCTTGCGCGATCATCACACAACTGATGCTGTGCCGTGTGCCTGCGTGTCCAGCAATCAAGCCGTGGCTGTTGCCGTATACCGTACAGCCCACATCGCTGTTGACACTGCTGCCATCGGCATTACTGATTCGCGCATCCGTAGCAAATGCGGCAGCTTCACACTCCAAGGCCAACTCAATGGCTTGTTCAGGACTTAGATCCCACGGATGCCACAGGTCTAAATCAGGGAACTCACGCGCCATCAACTGTTCATCCGCTAAGCCTGCGAACTCATCAGCAGAAGCATATTTAGCAATCGCCAAGGCCGCAGCGACAGTCTCTGTAATCGCCGCATCACCGCTCACCGTGGTGCTTGCTGAACCCTTTTGCTGACCGTGATAAACAGTGATTGAAAAGCCTTGGTCGCGATTAAACTCAACTGTTTCTACTTCACCCTGTCGCACACTGGTGGCTAAACCTTGATGAACAGAAACCGCTACTTCACAAGCGCTAGCACCTTGTTGCTTGGCCACTGCAAGAATTTTTTCTACCTGTTTTTTAAGCCCAGGTAATGCTTGCGGACCGACACTTTCACTTACACTCATAGTTACTCCAAAGCATTTTCACAAGACCCTATCAAAGTATCAGCCTTGCTCTGTTATCATAGTGTCCTAATTGATTGGAACACCGTTATGTCTGACTATATCGACGACTCGCTGGACGAAGAAGAAGAGAAAAGCAAATCACAAGTCAAGCGCGAAATGCTGGCTCTGCAACAGTTAGGCTTGCGTCTTTCTGACCTTAAGCCTGACCTACTCAATAAAATGCCGCTCAGTGACGAACTGCGCAGAGCATTGGACGAAACGTGTAAACATACCGCGCACATTGCCCGTAAACGCCATTCGCAGTTTCTCGGCAAGCTGTTACGCAATCACGATATTGACGCCATTATGCTGCCGATGAACTTGGCTGACAGTCAAACCCGTGAATACAATAACCGCTTTCATGCTTTAGAGCGTTGGCGCAACCGTCTTATCGAAGAAGGTGACACGGCCCTACAAAGCTTTGTCGAAGACTACCCTAATACTGATATTCAGCAGTTGCGTAGCTTAATTCGTCATGCTCAACATGAACTGGCACGTAATAAAGCGCCGACCGCATCACGTAAAATCTTTAAATATTTACGTGATTTAGATGAGCAGCGCCTCGGTTTAAAATAAACCTAACATTCTTAGCGTATCGATCAACGTAACCATCGATACGCTAAGTGCAAGATTAACTACCCGTACCACCAACAGTAATACCATCAATCTTCAAGGTCGGCTGACCTACGCCCACTGGCACCGACTGCCCCGCTTTACCGCAAACGCCAACACCGCTGTCTAAAGCTAAATCATTACCCACCATAGAGACTTGGCGCATGGCTTCTGGGCCATTACCAATTAAGGTCGCACCTTTAACCGGTGCAGTAATTTTGCCATCTTCAATTAAGTAAGCTTCGCTGGTGGAGAACACAAATTTGCCGCTGGTGATATCCACTTGTCCGCCACCTAAGTTGGCGCAATAAATACCACGCTTCACCGAACGTATAATTTCTTCCGGATCACTTTCACCAGCCAGCATATAAGTATTGGTCATGCGCGGCATCGGCACATGCGCGTAGGACTCACGACGACCATTACCGGTCGGCGCTACTCCCATTAAACGAGCATTCATGCTGTCCTGCATATAACCACGCAGCACACCATTTTCAATCAAGGTTGTGCACTGTGTTGGTGTACCTTCATCATCAATACTTAACGAGCCACGTCGCCCGACCAAGGTGCCATCGTCAACAATGGTGCACAGCGACGATGCGACTTGCTGGCCGACTTTACCGCTGTAGGCCGAACTGCCTTTGCGATTAAAATCCCCCTCTAAGCCGTGACCTACTGCTTCGTGCAGCAAAACACCGCTCCAACCTGGGCCGAGCACCACAGGTAAAGTCCCTGCTGGTGCAGCAATCGCTTCAAGATTCACTTGCGCTTGACGCACCGCCTCACGGGCAAACTCCATGGCACGGTCTTGTTCTAAAAAGTAACGGTAATCGGTACGTCCACCACCACCAGCACTACCGCGCTCACGCCGGCCATTGTGTTCAATAATCACACTGACGTTAAAACGAACCAGCGGACGCACATCAGCAGCTAAGCGCCCGTCCAGTGTCGCCACTAAAATCTGCTCCCAAGAGCCAGTTAAACTGACCGTCACTTGGCACACACGGGGATCGAGAGCACGAGTTGCCGCATCAATTTTTTTCAGCAGCGCAACTTTCTCTTCACGACTGATCACTTCCAACGGGTTATCTGCAGAATATAAAGGTGCATGCGCCACCGATTGAATAGCGATCGGCTGCACTTGCTGGCCTGATTGAGCGATGCTGCGCGAAGCCTGTGCTGCTTGCAAAAGTGCTGGCAAAGTCAAAGCGTTGCTGTAAGAAAAACCGGTTTTCTCACCCGCTAGAGCACGCACACCGACACCTTGATCAAGGCTAAAACTGCCTTCTTTAACGATGCCTTCTTCTAGCACCCAAGCTTCAGAGATACGGTTTTCAAAATATAAATCAGCAGCATCAATACCGGGTCCAGCTAATTCGCTGAACACACTGGATAGCTGCTCTATTCCCAAGCCTGTTGGTGCCAATAAAACAGAACTGGCGCTGGCTAACAAATCACTCATTGTGTGTCCTCTGTGTCTGTCCGCGATAACTGCGCAACAGAAAATCGTTTGTGTTGCCAAATTGGCATACGTTGGCGAATCAGCGCTTGTTCAGCAAGCGAGCCTGCATGGGTTAGACAGCCGGCACCGCTCGGCAACTCCGCTAACACCTTGCCCCAAGCATCAATGATTGCCGAGTGACCAAAGGTTTCACGACCTAAGCCATGAACGCCGCCTTGGTTAGCCGCCAATATTACACACTGGGTTTCTATAGCCCGAGCGCGTAATAAGACCTGCCAATGTGCAGCACCAGTCAATGCGGTAAAGGCCGATGGCACGCTGATCAATTCAGCGCCAGCATCTCGTAATGCACTGTACAACTCTGGAAAGCGCAAATCGTAACAGATTGTCATACCTAAGCGCCCAACTGGTGTATCGACTACAGTGCAAGCTTGTCCTGCACGGTAGCGCTCTGACTCGTTATAACTACCCTGCTGGTCAGCCACTGCGGCATCAAACAAATGCAGTTTATCGTAACGGGCCACGCACTCACCGTGCTGATCAAATAACAAAGAGCTCGCGCAAGGCTTACCCTCAAGTTGTCCAGCAGCAAGCAACGGCACTGTACCGCCGACAATCCACAAACCCAACTCGCGTGCAGCCTGTGCTAACCAAGGTAAGATGGGGCCGCATTGCTGCGCTTCAAGGCTGGCGATATGCGCTGGATTAATATTGCCCATTGCCGCAAAGTTTTCGGGAAGCACCACTAACCGCGCTCCGCTGTCTGCTGCTTGCTCAAGTAACAACCTAGCGCAGCTTAGATTTTGGGCTATATTTTCTCCCGAGACCATTTGAATAACCGCGACCGTCATAGACGTGACCCACTCCGAATACTTGCATGTCAAGAGCACTACTAACGTTAGCAGCACTGGCTAAGTTTACCCTGCAGAGCCTAAGGCACAACAGCTTATGCCATACTATTGAGCTGACTCATTTATAACGTGCCTATGCCTAAGACTCTTAACATCGAAAACCTAGAATGCGCGCAGTGGCGTCAAGCCATTGCCCTCGGCGACTTTAAGCGTGGCAAAGCTTACGCAGATCAAGGTCGCAGCAGCGTGCTGCAACTGCAAGGCGCGACTGTCACTGCGCAATGTAAAGGCTCAGCAGGGCAAACCTACTTACAAACGATAACGTTAGTAGATAAAAATAGTTATTACGATATTAATGGTCGCTGCTCATGCTACGTGGGTTATAACTGCAAGCATGTGGTTGCCGCCTTGCTTACTCTTGAAGACATGCAGCAACAGGGTAAGCCGCCCCTCAGCTTGCCGAATGAGCCAAGCACACTCAGTCAAAATCAAAGTGCGCCAGCGCTGCAGATCTTCGATGCGCCTGTGCAGCCACCAACCCCACAACTTACTTTTGGTAGCTTGCCACTCAATCGTTACGATGCACGCAGCGCTCGCATGCAAAGCTTGGTACAACATCGCGCCGCGCTAGCATTCGACTATCAAGGCCATCTCTGCAGTGGCAAATCGACGCCTGACTTTCTAGCCACTACAGGCCCTTATCAGCGCCTGCGCATCACCCGTGATTTAGATTTTGAACAGCAATGCCGAGAGCAGCTGAAGAAACTCGGCTGGCAAATATCATTACGCCGCAGTGATGCTGTACCGGATAGTGCGGGCGATGCTTATGAATTGGCCAGCGAGGCGGCTTGGTTAACCTTTATGCAGCAACCTTTATCCAAGCTGCGCGAACAAGGTTGGCGCACGCTAATGCTGCCAGAGTTTCAATTCAACCTACTCAGCATTGATCACTGGTATGCAACCATTGAAGAGTCCCCCTCCCTCGACTGGTTTTCCTTAGAACTGGGCATTGAGGTTGAGGGAAAAGTTATCAGCTTGCTGCCAATTTTATTACAGCTGATTCGCCAGTCACCAAAATTGCTTGATCGAGAATATCTAGCACAGCGTGATGATAATGACGTTGTACTGGTGCATGTAGGGAAGCTTGGCAAACGCGTGGCGCTACCTTATGCACGCATCCGCGCAGTGCTGAGTAGCTTGGGCGAGCTGTATATGCAAGAAGCTATCAGTGCGGATCATAAACTGCGCTTACCGCGCCAAGAAGCTGCTCGTTTAACGCAACTGCAAGCCAAGGGTATCGATTGGCAAGGTGGCGAAGCCATCCAAGCCTTAGCCGAACGCTTAACACAACCTTTACAAAGCTTAAGCCCTATCCCTGCAGGTTTAAATGCCAACTTACGTGCCTATCAGCATGAAGGCTTAACTTGGCTGCAAAATTTAATGCACACTGGCATGGGCGGTATTTTGGCCGACGATATGGGCTTGGGTAAAACCTTGCAAAGCTTGGCGCATATTCTCAGCGAGAAAAACGCCCAACGCCTGCAGCATCCAGTGCTGATTATTATGCCAACCAGCCTGATAGCTAACTGGCAGGATGAAGCTGCACGCTTTACGCCACAACTAAAAGTGCTGTCCTTACATGGACAGCAACGTCATGCACTATTTGCGCAGATTACTGAAGCCGACATTGTTATCAGCACCTATGCGTTGCTATCACGTGATAGCGAACAGCTATTGGCACATCAGTGGCACATTGTGATTCTCGATGAAGCACAAACGATTAAAAACCCTCGCAGCAAAGCAGCCATCTGCGTTTCTCAATTACGTGCACAGCAGCGTCTATGCTTAACCGGTACGCCTTTAGAAAATAATTTAGGCGAGCTCTGGTCGCTGTTTAACTTCCTTATGCCCGGCTGGCTCGGCGACAATAAAAGCTTTACTCGCCAATACCGTACCCCCATTGAGCAACATGCTGACGAACAACGTTTAGCGCATCTGCAAGGTCGTCTCAAACCCTTCATTTTAAGGCGTAGCAAAGAGCAAGTGGCACGCGAACTGCCAGCAAAAACCGAGATCACTCAATTCATTGACCTTACTAGCGCTCAACGCGATCGCTACGAATCTCTGCGCCTCGCCATGGACAAAAAAGTCCGCGAGGAAATCCAGCGACTGGGTATAGGACGAAGTCATATTGTTGTCTTGGAAGCATTACTGCGCCTGCGCCAAGTGTGCTGTGATTTACGTTTACTCAGCGCTGACGATGCCGCGCAATATAGCAGCAAAGACTCGGCTAAGATGCAGCATTTACTGGAAATGCTGCGCAGTTTTACCGCGACCGGAAGGCGTATTTTGGTCTTCTCACAATTCACTAGTATGCTAGCTTTAATTGCCGACGAACTTAATGCTGCGCACATTTCTTATGTGCAACTGACAGGCCAGACCCGCGACAGGCGCACCCCAGTACAACGTTTCCAAACGGAAGAAGTGCCTGTATTTCTAATCAGCCTAAAAGCTGGCGGAGTTGGCTTGAACTTAACCGCAGCCGATACCGTAATCCATGTTGACCCTTGGTGGAATCCTGCCAGTGAGGCGCAAGCCAGCGACCGTGCTTATCGCATCGGACAAACTAAGCCGGTTTTTATCTATAAACTGATTGCTCGCGGTAGCGTTGAAGAAAAAATCCAACATCTGCAACAGCATAAAGCAGAGCTTGCCAGCAGTATTCTTGATGGTGGCGCCAGCGTCAGTGGTGGCTTAGATGAATCCAGCATTGCAGCACTGCTCGCGCCACTTAACTCTTAGAACCCACATGTATTTTACAAAAACCCGAAGTTTGCTATGCTCGCAATTCGACTTAAGGAGCAGAAACTTTTGAAAGATAATTGGGCTGAAAAAACACGTGCGCACTTGCACACCTACGCTGAATCAGTGGGCAATCTTCTAGTCGAAACTTTTCATTACATGGCACTCTTCGTTATTGGCGGCATCACAGCTTGGGCTGCGGTGCTTACCGTCCTCGAAATGCTTGGCAAAGGTGCAGCATCAATTGATGATATTTTGCTGCTATTTATCTATCTAGAGCTTGGCGCCATGGTTGGCATTTACTTCAAAACCAACCACATGCCCGTGCGCTTTTTAATCTATGTCGCTATTACAGCACTAACGCGCTTGATGATTTCCGATATATCTCATCATCACCGTCCAGACATGGGCGTTGTGTACGTGTCAGGCGCTATTCTACTGCTGGCATTTTCTGTCTTAGTTGTGCGCTACGCTTCGGCAAATTTTCCTGCAGTCAAACCCAGCATTAAGCAGCAACCGATTGCCGGTGAAAGTCATGAGGGCATTGAGCCTAACTGATTCATTTATAATAGAGTCCCGAGTGTTGACTAATAAATATCGCCCAACCAAACTTTAAGCGAATTTTCATTACTTATCTGCAACACGCTCGCCCAGAAAACACTCTATTACTTGGTTGGCACCGGCATCGGAAACGACATGACATTCCCAACTGCGGCTTCGCTGATACGTGCGACACCTAAGCGCTCAACTTCATCAATGCGTACGATGGCTTGCAATGGAATGTAACTGCGAATAACCCCTTCAAACTGTGCTTTGAGTTTTTCTTCGCTCGGATCAACCACCACCTGCGTACGCTCTCCAAAGACAAACTCTTCAACTTCTAAAAAACCCCACAAATCACTTTGATAGATGGCTTTTGCATACATTTCAAAGACTTGACCTTGGTTGACAAAGATGACTTTAAAAATTGGATTTTCACTTTTGCTCATAACCGCACACAACTCATGCTTAAACAGACGCGCAGCTTAACATATCCGCTTACTGATAGCGTATGGCACTGACACTGATGGCTGCCGGTCTGTGCTGACAACCCGTTCGGAACAGCACAATATGTTTAATATACACTTACCACTTGACATGCAAATGATAATCGTTATTATTAACTCAACTGATCGCAAGATCAGCCGGTGACTAAAGAATCAACAGGTCGATTTTTTAGATTATCTCCTCATCAGGCTAAACACGGTTTTGACCCGCACTTGTGCGGGTCTTTTTTTCTGCCTGATAAATGAATCGCTTCTACTCAATATTACAGATTGCAGACACAAAAAAGCCAAGCGTTAAAGCTTGGCTTTTAGTGATGTTAAGATGCTGCTACTAGAGCAGCATCATTTAACATTGAATTAACGCACACCGGCTTGACGCAATGCCGACGGAGTGAAGTCACCAGAGGTAGCAACAGAGCCAAACTCATAGGCTTGTTTCTCTTCGTTTTTCATACCCAGTGCAAGGTAACGACCTGACTGCAAGTCATACAGTGCTTCCAGAGAATACCAAGGTACTTGCTTGTTGTAGTAATGCAGCGCATGCGCTTCAGCTACACGCCATAAGTTTCCACGGCCATCGTAATGATCAATGGCTGCTGCTTGCCAGCTATCTTCATCGATATAGAAATCACGTTTTGCGTAGATATGACGCTCGCCTGCTTTCAGGGTTGCAGTCACATGCCAAACACGGTGCAACTCATAGCGAGTTAAATCTTGGTTAATGTGACCGGCTTTGATGATGTCATCGTATTTAAGCTTTGGTGAGTCCAACTCATAGTTATTGTAAGAGATATAGATCTCTTTTTTGCCATTGAGCTTCCACTCGTAACGATCAGGTGCACCGTTGTACATATCTAAGTTATCTGAAGTACGTAAGCCATCCGCCGCTGTACCTGGACCATCATAGGAAACCTGTGGCGCACGACGAACACGGCGCTGACCAGCGTTATACAACCAAGCCATACGTGGTTCTTTGATCTGATCCAATGTTTCGTGAACCAGCAATACGTTACCCGCTAAGCGGGAAGGAGCTGTAACTTTCTGCTTAAAGTAAAACAGGATATTACTTGGCTTGCTCGCATCGTAGTCTTTAAGCTTGTTTGGGAAGACAAACTCATCATCAAAGTACACTAAAGAATATGAGCCATTGGTTTGCGGTGTCGCTTGAGTGACATAACGTTTCACACTACCACCACGGTAACGGGTGATGTGGTTCCAAATCACTTCTAGACCGTTTTTGGGAATAGGGAAAGCATTAGCCACGGTGAACTTTTCTAGACCGTTACCGTTTTGCACCATATTTGTATTGAGTGCGTTAGCTTTTGTTGCTTCCACCACTTCAGCAGGCATAGTCACTGAGCGATGGGTGGTATACACCGGCATACGGTAGGTATCAGGATAACGTTTGAACATCGCCAACTGGCCAGGAGTCAGCTTGTCTTTATATTGATCAACGTTTTGCGCGGTAATGGTAAACAGCGGCTTTTCACCAGCAAACGGATTGGCTAAAAAACCACGACTATCCACTGCCGCTGCATTCGTGGCTAAGCCACCTGTCCACTCTGGAATTGTGCCGTCAGCATTGCCTGCTTTTTCTGCGCCGAACGGCGTTAAGCTTGTACCAAGTTTTGCCGCTTCATCTGGAGAAACTGCAGCCATTACACTCGCCGCAAACATTGACAATAAAAACGCTGTACCCGCCTGCATCATGCTTTTATTTGTTTTCATTATTTCAGTCTTCCTAAGAGAAAAATAAATTGGGAGACACACAGTGTGCGGTGCTAAACACTTAGCACCGCACGCAGTGATTAGAAGTTTACGCCAACACTCATCGAAACAAAGTCGCGATCGGTCAAGGTGTTGTAACGACCATCAAAGAAGTTGGTGTACGATAGCGACGCGGTGTAGGTGTTCTGGTAGTCAGCATCGAGACCAAAGCTGATCGCTTTAGCGCCTTCGTTGAACTGACCGTTCGGACCATAACCATCCACATCATGCGAGAACGCCATATTTGGATTGAGGTTCACCCCAGCAAACACGTCGTTGTAGTCTAAGATACCGCGCACACGGTAGCCCCATGAGTTAGAAGTTACGTAGCCATGACGACCACCAACATCTTTATTGCCATAAATAACATCACGGCCATAGCGAATATCATCTTTACTCTCTATACCACCGACATGAGTTAAGCCTACTTCACCAACCACAGTTGCTCGACTAGCACCAAGCACTTGGTCAAAAAAGTGAGTAAAAGTAGTTTGTATTTGTGTAACTTCCTTACGGTTATAGCCACGATGCCCCATACCTGCTTGAGCGAATGCCGCACCCAAGAGTTCTCGCCCCGGAACAGTAGCAGACCCACCCGCAGCTATCGCACCACCTAAACTAGCACCAATGCCTTCAGCTAGCTTACCGGTCATATCAGTGGCGTTAATTTGCACTGGCATATTTGGACGATAACTTACTTCTCCTTGCCATGCTGTACCTGTGGGTAAAGTAGTAGAAAAACTTAGGCCATATAAGCGGATATCTTCTGGATAGTCCATATAGTAGCTACCGTTACTTAATAACGCGGGTGCAAGTAGCCCTCCAGCTAAAGCAACTCCAGGTGGTAATGAAGGACCTGGCGAAGGTAATGCAGCCAATCCAGCAAGATTCTGCAAAGTGTCCAAATCTAAGTTCTGGTAGCTAGCAAAAGGTGTACGACTATGGTAATTCATAAAGTATGCACCGTACTCAGTGTTGTCACCAAGCCAGCGTAATGCCATACCCCACTGACCGCTATCGCCAGCTTTATTATCTTTACCACGCGGAACCATTATACCTTCTCGTCCGACATTAATACCTAGCTCTGATAACTCAGGATAATAACCTGAGGTCAGTGTATTTAAATAATCAATCAGGGCTCCTGCAGCAATAATATCGTCTCTTTGTTTGGCACTTAAAATATTATAATTATTATTACAACCATCAGCAGCCACATCTGCACCAGAGAAGAAGGTACCGCAGTTATCGACAACTGTTTGCTTCCAGCTCAACTGATAAAAAGCTTCCATCGACAGCTGATCAGTCAAGTTCTGTGAGACAAAGAACATATTGACTGGAATCAGGCCTTCTTTCAGTTCTGCGCCTGGGCGGCGGAATGCAGAGACATCAACCGGGTTAATCGAGTTGATACCATTCAAAATAAAGGTACTTTCACCCCAACTCACCACCTGCTTACCTAAACGTACAGTACCTGGCTGATCCGCAATCGCATAATTGTGATACACGAACGCATCTAACAGCTCAATACCGCGGGTTTTAGCTCCTTCTTTACGGCCATTGTTACTAATATCTTTCCATGAGCGATTGCCATCTTGTAGCTCGGCATCGTACCAATATTTACCACGTAAAAAGACACCGGTGTCTTTGTACTTTAATTCTAAGTCATGCAAACCTTTAAATATTTGTGAAAAAGTTTTACCGCGCTGAAAATTTAAACGTCCATCATCCCCGGTTTGCGTATAGCCCGTTCCGCCGTTGGCGTTACCGATAAAATCCATATCGCGTTTAGCTGTCGACCAACTGGCACCAACAGACAAAGATGAGTCAAACGAACCCTCAACTTCACCCAGATTAAAATTGATTGCAAAGGCTGGCGTAGCCAACACTGAAGCTAAGCTCACGGCCAATGGCAACTTTGCCATACGCCATATTTGCTGATTTTTTGTAGTCATTAATGCAACTCCGTATTTTATTTTGGCTGTTGGCAGTTTAACCAACCACTCATAAAAGCTGATCAACCAAAAGATTGATTTGCTTTTGTAACCGCTCTAAATCGGCGGCTTCAAACTTTTACTTATTGCTATTAGCATTTCTATGCATCAAACATGCCAACACAGGCAATGACCTATTAGTCATAGATCCGTACTAACAAAGACGCAGCCTACAGGGTAGAAAGAAATACCGAACTCTCTGCTTGCCATTGCGCTACGTCTTGACGAATACGTTTCTTATCAAGCTTGCCAACACTGGTCTTGGGTATTTCGGTAACAACTGCTACCTGAGTCGGTATCGCCCACTTACTCAGCAGTCCTTGCTCAACAAAAGTTTTAAGATGCTCTTTGACGCCACGCGCATCCAATTGCCCATTAGGACGCAGCACCAACATCACAAAAGGGCGCTCGCCCCACTGCGGATCAGGTATACCAACAACCGCTGCTTCTCGTACCGCTGGATGTCGACTAATGAGGTCTTCTAATTCTAAAGAAGACACCCATTCCCCCCCAGTTTTAATCACATCTTTAATGCGATCGCGAATTTCAATAAAGCCCATCTCGCAGATCGTTGCTACATCGCCAGTATGCATCCAACCATGCTCCCACAACGCTTCACCTTGTGCAGGCTCTCGGAAATAACTCTGGGTGAGCCACGGCGCACGCAACACCAATTCACCTTGCTGTTCGCCATCATGTGCCAGAAAGCCTCCCTCCTCATCCATCAAAGCAGCCTCAACTAAAGGCACAGGAATACCTGCTTTAATGCGATAGGTAATCTGCTCATCTTGACTTGCTGCTTGCAGCTGATCATTGAGCATTGCACAAGAAATCAACGGACAGGTTTCAGACATGCCATAAGCGGCAGTTAGCTGAATCCCTTGCGCCAGTGCTGCTTCGTACAACCCGCGCGGCAATGCACTGCCGCCGATAATGAGCTTCCAGCCATTAAAGTTTTTACCTTGCGCCGCTTTTGCCGCAAGAATCATTTGCACAATGGTCGGTACACAATGTGAGAACGTAACCTTCTCACGCTCCCACAGTTCTACCAATAACTCTGGATCATAACGTCCTGGATAAACCTGCTTAAGCCCCAGCATCGTTGCGACATAAGGCATACCCCAAGCATGGACATGAAACATCGGTGTGATCGGCATATAAACATCATCGGTGCCACATAAGCGCACGCTATCAACACTGCCGACAACCGACGCCATTGCCAGGGTATGCAAGACCAATTGTCGATGAGTGAAGTAAACGCCTTTAGGGTTGCCGGTGGTGCCTGTCGTATAAAACGTTGTAGCCACTGAGTTTTCATCAAAGTCGGCAAACGGATAGGTGGTTTTAGCCGCTGCCAGCAGCGCTTCGTACTCACCCACCGAATCAATCAGCTCAACAACTGGCGAGTCTGCATCACTGAGCAACAACGTGCGCTCTACCGTAGTTAAGGATGCTTTCAAGCCCGCATACAGTTCAACAAAATCGCTATTAACCAAGACAAATCGGTCATCGGCATGATTCATGGTGTAGAGAATTTGCTCAGGCGATAAGCGCACATTAATGGTATGCAGCACGGCACCTAGCATCGGCACAGCAAACATGCATTCAAGATAACGATGACTGTCCCAATCCATCACCGCAACAGTATCGCCGGCTTTAACACCCATCTCGGTTAGCACATTGGCTAAACGCGCAACACGCTCAACAAAGGTTGCATAGCTGTAACGCAACTGATCACGGTAAACAATTTCACGATTTTTTTCGTAGCGCACCCCTGACAGCAATAAACTTTTGATAAGCAGCGGGGAAGCATGTGCATTCTCAGCAGAGGGCAGAATACGCGTCTGTAACATATCAATACCTGTTGTTTTTGTTAGAGTATTGTCAAGGTAAGGTAACAGGCACGGCAGGTCATCAACCGAAAGGCTGATTTATAATGATCACTCAAATTAGTTTTATACCGACTGTTTGTTTAAACAATCGCTACTGTGGCGCTTAAAGGTGCAAGCGCATAACACTGTAATAACGGCTATTTAAGCGCTCTCATCGCCAGCAAGCCAGATCAAGCTAGCAAAGCGTCCTGTCACAGGCTCTCTGCGATACGAGTAAAAACGTGGATCTGTGACTGTACAGAAACCGCCGCCATACACCGAAGTCACGCCACAAGACGCTAAGCGCAAGCGTGCCAACTGGTAAATATCGGCCATCCAGCGCCCTGGATTGACGCTCGGGATAAAAGCTTGTGCCGTAATAGGATGCTGCTGAATAAACTGTTCGCGCACTTCAGCGCCCACTTCAAATGCAGCCGGACCAATAGCCGGACCAAGCCATGCGATAATCTGCGCCGGTGCAATGTGCATCGCCGCGACTGTCTTTTCCAACACCCCAGCGGCCAAACTGCGCCAGCCGGCGTGCGCTGCAGCAACGCAAGTTCCAGCCTGATCAGTAAAAAACACCGGCAAGCAATCAGCACTCATAATGCAGCAAGCAAGACCAACCTGCCGACTAACACTGGCATCAGCCGTTAGAACGTGCTCAGCATCTGCAATCACTACGCAATTGCCATGCACCTGATTGAGCCAAGCCGGCTGACACTGCAAAGTCTCAGCCAAATAAGTCCGATTCGCTTGAACAACCTCAAGCGAATCACCAACATGTGTGCCAAGGTTAAATTCAGCAAAAGGCCCCAAGCTCTCACCACCATTGCGCGTGGTAACGCAAGTGCGTACATTTTTTGGCGCCGGCCAATCGGGCGCAAGCCAGTCAAACGGCCACATGGAGGTAACTTTTTTATTCATCCCACAAAGGCTTCACGATCTTGGCGCAGCAAAGTCAGCAACCAGACAAAATCCTCAGGTAAAGGCGCTTCCCACTTCATGCGCTTACCAGTCACTGGATGATCTAACTCTAAGAAGCGTGCATGTAAGGCTTGACGAGGAAACTCTTTAAGCGCTAACAACATGGTTGGGTTGGCGGCTGGAGGAATACGAAAACGCCCACCATAAGCCGGATCACCAACCAATGGAAAACCCACATGCGCCATGTGCACACGTATCTGGTGAGTACGCCCCGTTTCTAACTTAACTCGGGTGTGCGTGTGTGAGCGAAAACGCTCTAGCACTCGATAATGACTGACTGCAGGCTTGCCACTTTCAATCACGGCCATACGCTGACGCTGCTGCCCATGACGCCCAATTGGTGCATCAATAGTGGCGCCTGAGGTAATGACTCCAACCACTATCGCCTCATAGGTACGGCCAACGCTACGTGCCTGTAGCTGATCAACCAGACTGGTGTGCGCCTCAAGGGTTTTCGCCACCACCATTAAACCTGTGGTGTCTTTATCGAGGCGATGGACAATACCAGCACGCGGCACTTCAATTAAACCTGGCACATGAAACAGTAGCGCATTTAGTAAAGTGCCATCAGGGTGTCCGGCAGCCGGATGAACAACCAAGCCCGCTGGTTTATTTAAGACTAAAATATGCTCATCTTCATAGACAATATCTAGGGCAATATCTTGCGCGACCCACTCACCTTGGACTTCACGTTCAGCCGTCAACTCAAGCTCAGAACCGCTATAGACGGTATCGCGCGGCCGCAACACTTTGCCATCAACCGTCAAGCGGTTTTCTTTAATCCAAGTCGTTAAACGTGAGCGCGAATGCTCCGGGAACAACTGTGCTGCAACCTGATCTAAGCGTTGGCCACCCAGTTCACTTGGAACTTTTGCATACAATTGAATTGTTTCGTTGGTATTTGTTGGCATACTCATCAACAGAGAATGCGTAGGCTTTGGTTTCAAGCGCACGCTTGTGGTTAAATACAGCATAATTTGCCTCGAATCTAGATTCGAGGTGTTCACTATAACAGGTCAGCTCACTGCAAGTCAGCCGACCGTTTAACGGCGTACTCAATCATGCATCTAAGGCATCTGCTATTTATCGCTCTTTTTACCTTATTAGGCGCCTGTGCGTCCAAGGATATTGATGAAAACCTAAGCGAGACCGCGCTCTATCAACAAGCACAAACGGATCTTGATAACAAAAGCTATTCATCGGCAGTGAGCAAATTAAAAGCTTTAGAGTCTCGCTACCCTTTTGGTCGCTACGCTGAACAAGCTCAATTAGAGCTGATTTTTGCCTACTATAAGAATATGGAGCCAGAAGCGGTACGCGCCGCGGCTGATCGTTTTATCCGTCTACACCCACAACATGCCAATGTTGACTACGCCTACTACATGAAGGGTTTAGCATCTTTTGATCAAGATCGTGGTTTATTAGCGCGTTTTCTACCATTGGATATGACTCAGCGCGACCCCGGTGCTGCACGTGATTCTTATAACGAGTTTGCCCAACTCACCAACCGTTACCCCAATAGCCGTTATGCAGCCGATGCAAAACAACGCATGATCTACTTGCGCAACCTATTGGCAGCTTATGAAGTGCATGTTGCCCACTACTACCTAAAGCGCCAGTCTTATGTTGCCGCACTCAACCGTGGCCGTTATATCGTTGAAAACTTCCAAGAAACACCAGCAGTCGGTGATGGCTTAGCCATTATGACCGAGGCTTATCAACACTTAGCGCTAGATGATTTAGCGGCAACCAGTCTAGAAGCCCTGAAAATAAACTATCCAGAACATCCAAGTTTAGCCAGTGGATCCTTTAAAGCACGCGAAAAAGACCTGGATAACCGTTCATGGATAAGCAAAGCCACTTTAGGCTTTATTGGTAGCAACGATGATTTACGCCCGCAACAAACTCAAGCCAGCAAAGATGTGCTTCGTCAATACGAGAACGCTGCCGAAGAAATACCCGACAGTGTTCGCAGCGCAATTAACGATGAGCAACCCAAACGTAGCTGGCTTAACCGCTTAACCTTTGGTTTGCTGGGCAAATAAAAACTTCATTGATCTGCGGAAAATAAAAAGGAGGCCTGCAAGCCTCCTTTTTTATGACTCATGTTTTGCTAGCCAGCATTTATCGCCAGCTCATTCTCAATGGCTTCAATCAACTGATTATCATCAGGTTCTGTGCGTGGTGAGAATCGCGCTAAAACCTGCCCCTGCCCACTGACTAAAAATTTTTCAAAATTCCAAGTAATTTCGCCCGGAAATTCAGCGCCCTCACCGGCTAACAAGCGGTACAGTGGATGGTTCCCAGCACCATTAATTTGCAACTTCTCTGTTAAAGGAAAAGTCACACCAAAGCGTTCAGTACAGAATGTTTGAATCTCTTGTGCACTGCCCGGTTCTTGCTTACCAAACTGATTACACGGCACACCTAATACACTAAAGCCGTTGTCTTTATAGCGCTCATAAAGTGCTTGCAAAGCAATGTACTGCTTGGTTAAACCACATTCAGAGGCAACGTTTACAACCAGTAGCAAACGTCCTGTAAATTGCGCCATAGGCAACTCACTACCATCCAATGCCTTGAGTGTTAAAGCATGAAACGCACTCATAAAAGCTCTCTCCTACCGCAGGCATACCTGCTTGTGCAAATGCTCAGCGTAAAATCCAAACAATAAGATAATTTCAAGCCTATAGCATAACCTAACTCGTCCTTAGAGGTTGTTGTGCGGATACAAAAAAGGAGCAATCTTTGTAGATGCTCCTTTAATGCCGCCCTAATCAGCAGTTGTGCTGCTGGTTCAATCGATCCCAGAGTGAAGTGATCGAGCTTGCTAGAAAACGCTCGGTAAAGCGTGTTCAGTTAGGCATTCTCGGTAAAGATTGCGCTAATGATGGGCTCATTTGTTATACAAGCTGTGAACTTGGCTTTATTGTACAAAACACACATCAGCTAATGTTTGCAAAGATCGCCATAAAAAATAAAAACCAGCAATAAAAAACCACAAAAACTAAATCTTAAGCAATAATATTTAAAATATATCTAAACATCACTAAAACGAGGCTTAAATGGACAGACTTGATCGCTACGACTTACGCATCTTGCAAGAACTGCAGCACGATGCGCGCCTATCCAACCAAGAACTAGCAGAGCGTATCGGTTTATCAGCATCGCCCTGCTCGCGTCGAGTAAAAGCCTTAGAGGATGAAGGCTATATCCGTAAGCAGGTCGCCTTACTGGACCGTAAAAAACTAGGCTTAACCTTAACAGCTTACGTATTAATCGGCATGGATCGCCACACTCCAGAGCGTTTTGAAAACTTTCAAAAGCACATCTGTCAATGGCCTGAAGTGCTCGAATGCAGCCTCATCACTGGCATGGATGCAGACTACCAACTTAAAGTTATAGTCCCAGATATGGACCACTACCAAAAGTTCTTACTGGAAAAGCTCACCCGCATTGAGGGCGTCACCAGTGTGCGCTCAAGCTTCGTTCTCAATCATGTGCAATTATCCACAGCTTTACCACTCACTCATTTGCACCTATAGACGAGCAAGCGCTGCTTGCAACCCAGCGCACTGGGTAACTTTCGCAGAACAATCAGGCTTCACAACTGACATTGTAGTACTTTTAACGTATAATCTTGGTCCTCATGCTGCAGATCAATAAGTAATATGTGCTTGTTGTACTAGGTAGGGTAGCTATGGAAACTGAAGTATTTGAAGAGCTAATGATGACCGTCTTAGTCGGTGGTCTCATATTATTTATGGCTTTTATAGTTTGGGATTTGGCCAAAAAATCTAAAGCAGGTCGCTATGGCACTGCAGTGCTGTTTTTTGCACTAGGTCTCGGTGTGCTTGGTTTTATTATTAAAACTGTAGTGATTGCCGTCAAAGGCCTATAAATCCCTCGACACCACATACTATTTACTGCATCGCTAACCACACTTTTCTCGCGTTTATTTTAATATATCTCCAAGGACAACCTGAATGAAAGCTGCTGATATCGTTATGCAGAGCTATGGCCGCTGCTGTGCAAACGATGGTTTTTTCGACTCGTTTTACGACCATTTCCTTGCAACTTCACCGGAAGTTCGTGATAAGTTTGCTAACACTAATATGGCGGGGCAAAAGTTACTGTTGCGTCAAGGCATTTTGAATGTCGTTCTATACGCTCGCGGCATGCCTGGCACCAAACTCAAAGCGCTCGGCTGCTCACATTCACGTAAGGGCTTGAATATTCGCCCAGAACTTTACACGCTTTGGTTTAATGCACTCGCGGCAACGATTCGTGAACATGATAAAGAATGCACAGCAGAGACAATGCAAGCATGGCGCGAAGTAGTGAACAAAAGCGTCGAAGTCATTGTTGCTGAATACTAACGGCAAAAGCAATTAAGTAGTGGGTAGTGCAAGACACTGCCCACTAGCCTTAAACAGCACACCCTGAACGACTCAAACAGGCATTTCAAGCTCGCGCCACTGCCCACTGGGCAAGTCAGCCAAACACCAATCACCAATCTGTACTCGAACTAGACGTAACGTTGGCAATCCCACTGCTGCTGTCATCCGTCGCACTTGTCGATTACGACCTTCATAAATAGTCAGCTGCAGCCATGCCGTGGGGATATTTTTGCGTTCACGCACAGGTGGATTACGCGCCCAAAGTTTAGGCTCAGCAATCAATTGAGCCTGTGCGGGTGCTGTTAAGCCATCCTTTAGTTCAACACCCTCACGCAAGCATTGTAGCTGCTGAACATCTGGCTGCCCCTCAACTTGCACCCAGTAGACCTTGTGTAACTTATACTTCGGATCAGAAATTCTTGCCTGCAAGCGTCCACTGTTTGTGAGCAGCACTAAGCCTTCACTGTCGCGATCTAAACGCCCCGCAGGGTAGACATCAGCTACCGGCACGTAGTCTTTAAGCGTCGCCCGCCCCAGCTCATCGGTAAACTGGGTTAACACATCATAAGGCTTATTCAGCATCAGCAAGCGCGGCTGCAGTGGCTCCAGCTTCTGCGGCTTAGCCTTGGCTCGAGTGTGAGACGAAAAAGCACTTTTCGGATGTGATTTCGTATAGGTTTTAATCGGCTTTTTCAATGCACAACCTAAACTGTCAAGCTGGCAATAAACTCAATCAGCCATGGTTCTGCATCGCGTTCTGGCGTCACCGTCTCGCTGGCATCCAGGCGTAACATGTCTTGCACTTCCACGACACCCAACTCTGCATAGAGCTCACGAATCATCTCGCCGCCCGCACAAAAATCATCGCCATAACAGGCATCGCCTAAACCAATCACCCCACCAAGCAAGCCATGCCACTGCGGGGCTTTCTCACGCAGAGCACTAACCAAGGGCTGTAAATTCTCCGGCAGCTCCCCCATCCCAGTGGTTGAGGTAATGAACAACAGTGCATCTGGCTCTAAAGCCACTAACTCAGCATAAGAGATACGTGGTTGATAAGTGACATTCAGCCCTGCCTCAGCACATAACTGCGCGGCGTGATGTGCCACATCTTCAGCAGCACCAAACACAGTACCAGAAACAATTACCAGGTTAATTGTCATGCTCAGCAACAGCCTCATCAATATAAAAAAGTAAGCTAGGGTCAAAAACCAGAATAATTTCCATCATAACAAGAAATGACCAAGCTGTAATAAAAGCTATACACCTAGACTTTGTAGGTTGTACAAATCTTCACTCTAGTATAACTTTATCAACCTTTAGTAGCACCGCTTGATATAAGACATTGCCACTCGTCACAGAACCCGATAAGGCCAATACGATGCAAAGTAACGCTCCCATCCTAATAACCGGTGCCAGTCAGCGACTGGGCCTGCACTGTGTTAAGCGTTTTTTAGCTGCGGGCCAGCCAATCATTATCAGTTATCGACAAGAGCGCGATGAACTCAATGAGCTGCGTGAGCTGGGCGTGCAGTGTATTCAAGCCGACTTTGCTAACGAGCAAGGTATTTTAGATTTTATTGCAAAAATCAAACAAACAACGTCTTCTCTGCGCGCCATTATCCATAATGCTTCACTATGGATTGCAGAAAACGGTGCTGATGCTAGCGCTTTTATGCAAATGGTCAATGTCCATGTTCTTGCGCCCTACTTAATCAATGAGCATTGCGCTTCTTTACTGATGCAGTCGGACAAGGCTGATATCATTCATATAACTGACGATGTAATCCGCAAAGGTAGCGCTAAACGTATCGCTTACAGCGCAAGCAAAGCAGGCCTGGACAATCTCACTCTATCTTTTGCCGCGCGCTTAGCGCCGCACATTAAGGTGAACGCTCTAGCACCTGCGCTGATCATGCTACACCCTGATGATGATGAAAATTACCAACGTCACGCGATGGCAAAATCTGTAATGGGCAGCGTGCCGGGCCCAGAAGTTATTTACCAAAGCCTGCGTTACTTACTTGATACGCCTTATGTGACAGGCACAACCCTTACTGTTAATGGCGGCCGGCATCTAAAATGATGCAAGGCTTGGAGAGCTGATAATGTGTGATGACTTAAGTAAACACTACCATGAAATTTTAGTCGGTCTAGGTGAAAACCCTGAGCGCGAAGGTTTACTCGACACCCCAAAGCGAGCCGCCAAAGCGATGCAGTATCTGTGCAATGGCTATGAAAAAAATCTTGATGAAATCGTCAACGGCGCACTGTTTGAATCATCCAGTGACGAAATGGTGATTGTGCGTGATATCGAGCTGTACTCTTTATGCGAGCACCACATGCTGCCCTTTATCGGTAAAGCCCACGTTGCCTACATCCCGACTGGAAAAGTACTGGGCTTATCTAAAGTGGCACGTATTGTGGATATGTACGCGCGCCGCTTACAGATCCAAGAAAACCTAACCCGTCAAATTGCTGATGCCGTGCAGAAAGTAACCGGCGCTGCTGGCGTTGCTGTGGTGATCGAAGCCAAGCACATGTGCATGATGATGCGCGGCGTAGAAAAGCAAAACTCAGTGATGACATCATCGGCAATGCTCGGGGCATTTCGTAACTCTGGCACGACTCGCCAAGAATTTCTGCAACTTATTCGGAGTCACTAATCTATGGCACGCTTAGAACCGGGCATGGCGCGCATTCGCATTAAAAATCTGCGTTTACGCACCTACATTGGCATCAATGAAGATGAGATACGTAACAAACAAGATATTTTAATCAACGTCACCCTGTTCTACCCGGCTGAAGATGCTGTGCAAATTAACGACATCAATCATGCACTGAATTACCGCACTATCACTAAAGAGATTATTCAGTACGTGGAGGAAAATCGCTTTGCGCTACTCGAGCGTTTAACTCAAGATGTCCTCGACTGCGTGATGCGTCACGAACAAGTGCGTTACGCCGAAGTCGAAGTCGACAAGCCGCACGCACTGCGTTTTTCAGAGTCAGTGTCAATTACTCTGACGGCACACCGCAGCGTAAACAATGACAGTAACTGAGTTTCTGCAAGCCATTAAACAGCCAGAGCATCGCTTTGCCGACACTTTGGCTTTTATTGATGCGAACTATCAGTACACAGCCTGCGCTTTTGAGAATGCAGGCCTGCATAACGCTGCCGGTAGTAATCAAGGTTCTTGTAAAATCTTCGGCTTAGCCTTACTTGAGAATCTCAGCACGCATGATGCTTTATTGGCCTTTGGTGAACATTACCGTCACGTCCTGGCAACGCCGGACGGCAGCGACCATGCCAATATTCGTCAACTGCTCAAGCACGGATTAGAGTCCGTGCACTTTAATCAACTGCCTCTAAGCAGGCTTGTTGTCTAAGGCCCACTGGTACAATGCATTTTTACGCACACCGGTAATCTCAGCGGCTAGCGCTGCCGCACGTTTGGGCGGCAACTCAGCCATCAACAGCATCAGCACACGCTGCGCCTCTAGAGAGACCTCTAGCGCCTCAACCGGCGCCTGATAACCTGCAATCAGCAGCACGCACTCACCACGCTGCTGGTTGACATCAGCAGCAATCCAATCATGCATCTGCTGTAACGGTAGATCTTTAATCGTTTCAAAGGTTTTTGTCAGCTCACGCGCTAAAACCGCCGGACGATCAGCTCCAAACACATCACACATATCCGCAACACTATCGAGCAAACGGTGCGGCGCCTCATAAAAGATCAGCGTACGTGGATCATGCTGCACTGCAGTTAAGCGCGTGCAACGTGCAGCTTGTTTGGCAGGCAAAAAACCTTCAAAGACAAAACGATCTGAAGGTAAACCCGCTGCAGATAAACCAGCAATCAGCGCACAAGCACCCGGCACCGGAACCACCGTGACATTCGCCGCACGTGCTTGGCGCACCAAGTGATAGCCTGGATCAGAAATCAATGGTGTGCCTGCATCAGAAATTAACGCAACATCGTCACCGGCCAATAACCGGGTAATAAAACGTCCGCCCTCTTCACGCTCATTATGCTCATGACAAGCCGCCAAAGGTGTGCGGATACCAAAGTGCTGCAAGAGCCGTGTGGAGTGCCGTGTATCTTCGGCGGCAATCAGACTGACCTCAGCTAAAATACGCAAGGCCCGGGCACTGATGTCATCAAGATTACCGATAGGCGTCGCCACTACATACAATGTGCCAAGCCCATTAAGCTGAGGTGTGGATGCACTCACAAAACACTCCAAAGATACAAAATAAAGCACTATTGTAGCCTGATTTAGTGTGACAAGATCGCACCAATGCTCGCGCTTGGGTACAATCAAGTCATTAACTTTATTGTGCTTGGATTGCTTGTCTATGAAAACCCCATTACGCGTACTCTCAACCCTCTGCTTATCTATCTTGATAGCAGCTTGCTCAAGCTCGCCAAGCAATACGCTAGGAGAGTTACCGCCGACCAAGTACAGCGATTTAGACAAACTACTCGAACAAGCTGGAAAGAAAAGTGACAGCCAAGCAGTCGGTCTGTACTTAGCCGCTGCCGACTTAGCATGGCAGCAAAAACAACCACTACGCGCACGAAAAATACTAGAAAGCCTAGATACCAGTCAGGCCAGCCCAGCTCAATTAATTTTCGCAAAAACCCTTGAAGCTGAATTAGCTTTAGCCCGCCAACAGCCCAATAGCGCCTTGAAAGCCCTTAAGCATCCAAGCTTCGAGCGTCTCAGCGAAATGCCGTTGGCACAACAAACACGCAGCCAACTGGTACGTGCGCAAGCTCTAGAAGACAGCGGTAAACCTCTTGCCGCAGCACGTGAGCGAATTTACATTGCACCTTTATTGGAAGGGCAAACAGCTTTTGACAACCACCAAGCGATCTGGTCTTTGCTTAGCGCGTTGCCACGTACCCAACTCAACGAAACTGGCGATAATGATTTAGCCGGCTGGTTAGAGTTAGTTCTACTGACTAAAGCTACCAGCTCACTTGAGCAACAGCAGACTGATATCAAGCAGTGGATCGCCAATAACCCATGGCATCCCGCGGCTAAACAACTTCCCGTAGCTCTGCAGCAGCTGCAGCAACTACAAGCGCAAAATATCAAGACTCTAGCATTGTTACTGCCGAGCAAAGATGCCAACCAGAACGTCGTCGATGCTTTGCGCAATGGCTTTTTCGCAGCACATTACATTGCTCAAGCCAACGGTCAGGCGGTACCGGATATTCGCCTGTATGACAGCAACCAAATAAGCTCAATGGATACATTCTACGAGCAAGCAGCCCGTGATGGCGTTGAACTTGTCGTTGGCCCGTGGGAAAAACCTTTAGTTCGCCAACTGGCCAGCCGTTCACAGCTACCCATCACCACCTTGGCACTCAACTACGCTGACAATCATCAGAACGGTCCCGTACAACTGTTCCAATATGGCTTAGCGGCTGAAGATGAAGCCCGCTTAGCCGCTAATCGCGCCTGGACCGACGGCATGCGTCGCGCGGCAGCCTTGGTGCCAAAAAATGAATGGGGCGATCGCATCCTCAGCGCATTCACGGCACAGTGGCAGGAGCTTGGCGGTGAAATGATTGTCACCCAGCGCATTGATCGTCCTGCTGAACTGACTGGACAAATTGCTGAAATGTTTCAATTGCGTGCCAGCGAGCAACGCGCTAAACAATTACAAAGCACCTTAGACTCTAAAGTTGCCGCACAACCTGCACGCCGTCCTGATATCGACTTTATTTTCCTCGCTGCTTCTCCACAGCAGGCTCGTATTATCAAGCCAACACTGTCTTTCCAATATGCTGGCGACGTGCCTATCTATGCCACTTCAGCGATCAATCCTGGTACCGGCGAGGTGTATCCAGAACTGGACGGCTTGCAGTTTAGTGAAATCCCTTGGTTTCTTGAAACTAACAACCCAATCCGTCAACACATTACTTATCAGTGGCCACAAGCGCTAGGCAGCTTAGGACGCTTTTATGCTATGGGTGCAGACGCTTACCAGCTGGCCAGCCAATTGCAGCAGCTGCGCGCACTACCAAACAGTCGCTCCGCAGGCTTAACGGGTAACTTGCAGCTCAATGCACAGCAAAGAATTGAACGTTTACTGTATTGGGCACAGTTTAATAACGGCCAGTTAGAATCATTAAAAGAAAGCCAGATTGACTAAGTCATTAGAAATTGGTCAAGTTGCTGAGCAATATGCTTTAAACTACCTAGCTAGCGCTGGCTTACAGCATATTGGCAGTAACTGGTCTTGCAAATTTGGTGAGATCGACCTGATTATGCTTGCACACAACACGCTGGTATTTGTCGAAGTACGTTATCGAAAGCACAGCCAATTTGGTGGCGCACTTGATAGTATTGATCAAATTAAACGCCAGAAACTGATAAAAACTGCTGAACAATTTTTAACCGAACATCCACAATGGTTAGAACATCCCTGTCGCTTCGATGTCATTACTGCACATCCTAACTCGACACAGACGTTCACCATTGACTGGATTGAAGATGCATTTGAAACCGATTCCGATTTTTAATAAAGGCTGATCCTATGCAACCGCGTATTCAACACATGTTTCAAGCCAGTATTGAAACAAAACAACAAGCTTTAACTGTCTTACCTCAAGCGATCGAGAGTGCAAGTTTGCTGATGGTAAGCTCACTGCTCAACGAAGGCAAAATCCTTTCCTGTGGCAATGGTGGCTCAGCTGGCGATGCTCAGCACTTCTCATCAGAGATGCTCAACCGTTTTGAACGAGAACGTCCAAGCTTACCCGCCATCGCGTTAACCACCGACAGCTCAACTATCACCTCGATTGCCAATGATTACAGCTACGAAGAAGTATTTTCCAAGCAAATTCGCGCACTGGGTCAAGCAGGCGATATTCTTCTCGCCATCTCCACCAGTGGCAACTCTGCAAACGTTGTGCAAGCCATACATGCTGCACACGATCGCAACATGCACGTAGTCGCACTGACCGGCCGCGACGGTGGTCAGATTGCACCTTTGCTACTGCCGGATGACGTCGAGATCCGAGTGCCATCTAGCGTAACAGCACGCGTCCAAGAAGTGCATTTGCTTGTAATCCACTCTTTATGCGACTTAATTGACCACCAACTATTCGGGAGCGAAGAATGATCCGCCAAATCCTCACCATCAGCTTTTTAGCCATCGCTTTGAGTGCCTGCGGTGCTCGCAGCTTTGGTAACAAAATCGACGACCAATTTACTGCCCCTGAAGTAGTACGTGCGATTAAAAATGCACACATTGACTTGTCGACCAGCACTTCACATATCGTGGTCACCAGCTACAACGGCATTGTCTTGGTCACTGGGCAAACGCCCCGTGCAGAGTTAAAAGAGCTGGCGGGTAAAGCCGCCAATTCCGTGCAAAGCGCTAAAAAAGTCCACAATGAGCTGCAAGTCACCGCCCCTACATCAGGCCTAGTACGCAGCAACGACGCATTATTAACCACTAGCATCAAAACACGCATGTTGTCTTACAATGACGTGCCTGCCTCAAAGGTAAAGATTGTCACTGAGAATGGCGTGGTGTATTTACTCGGTATCATTAGCCGTGCAGAAGCACAACGCGCAACGTCGGTCGTGCAAGACGTTAACGGCGTACAGAAGATTGTGCGTTTGTTTGAGTATCTCGACTGATACCTAATGAACGACTCATATCGGCTCATTTGTTAGTGCGAGCGGCAAGTTAAGACTGACTGCACTCTGTTGATTGCAGTCAGTCTTAAAAGTTTATCTTACAACGCGTAAGCTCGGACGTCCGCCAGTTGGCGGCGTAGGCGGCTCATCATCATCGCCCTCATCATCCTTAGCTGTTTGTGTCGACACAGCATGCAAGGTTACAGGCGACTCAGTGGCCTTAGTTGCATCCACAGGCTCCGCACTATCCTCTTCACTCAGCAAGTCAGACTGAGCATCAAAAAACATGCCCTGTCCATTCTCACGAGCATAGATAGCCAAGACTGCGGTAATGGGTACGTACAATGAAAATGGCGCGCCTGAAAAGCGCGCCTCAAAGCTAATCGCTTGATTATCCATTGTAAAATCACGCACAGCAGCCGGTGCTGTGTTGAGAACAATTTGTCCATCTGCTGAATAGCCAGGCGGCACTGCTACGCCGGCATGATTAGCATCCACCAATATATATGGCGTGCAGTCATTATCAACGATCCACTCATAGAGTGCGCGTAACATATACGGACGACTGGAATTCATGCTCTGTTCCTATCGATTAAGGGCGCATTAAACGCTCAGCCTCAGACAAACTTGCCTGAAAAGCTTCACGAGCAAAATTGCGCTCCATGTAATCTAATAGCGGTTGCGCAGCTTTTGGCAATTCAATACCTAAAGCAGGCAAACGCCACAAAATCGGTAATAAGTAGCAATCCACCAGACTAAAATCGTCACTCATAAAAAACTTCATGCTGGCAAACACAGGTGCAACACCTGTTAGGCTTTCACGCAGTTCTTTACGTGCTTTGCTGCGCGCAGCATCTTTAGTGCGCTTATCCAGAATCAGATCAGCTTGCGCACACCAGTCACGCTGCACACGATACGACAGCATACGCGTGTTTGCGCGAGCCACAGGATACACAGGTAACAGCGGCGGATGCGGGTAACGCTCATCCAAGTACTCAAGAATGACCGTAGAATCGTACAGCGCCAAATCGCGATCAACCAAGGTAGGCACCGTTGCATAGGGATTAACCTCAGCTAAGTACTCTGGGCATTCGCCATTTGTAACGTCCATGATTTCAGCAGTTACTGCCTTCTCCGCCAGTACCAAACGCACACGGTGCGAGTATTGACAGGTCGGATCAGAATAACAGCCCAACTTATTGGGGGCAGACATTGCTTCCCTCCTTCACTATTAAATATGCATAAAGCACAAAAACGCACGCGCCCATCAGGGCGCGTGCGTCACTCGGTAAGCATACTGCTGAGTGTCAATGCACATCTTTCCAGTATTCACGCTTCAAGAAGTAGGCGAATACAAAGAAGAAGGCAAGGAACAACAGTACATATGTTCCGATGCGCTGGCTCTTGAGCTTAACAGGGTTTGCTGAGTATTCGAGGAAAGTAACAAGATTTTTAATTTTCTCGTCAAATTCAGCTTCATTCAGCGATCCCGTATTAGGCACAACAGTCAACTGATCACAAGCCTCATGGGTCACAGGGACACCGGTCAACTGATCAAAAACTTTGGCACCGTTCTCTTCAATTTGTACTTGCTTGCAACCAATTTCTTGGCGGCCTTGCAAGCCAACGAGTACGTTCGGCATACCTACAGATGGAAACACTTTATTGTTTACACCGTAAGGCCGTGTTGGATCTTCATAGAATGTACGCATGTAAGTGTACAACCAATCCGCTCCGCGCACACGCGCAACCAAAGTTAAGTCTGGCGGTGCAACACCGAACCATTTCTTAGCGTCATCCGCGGTCATACTGGATTTCATGTGATCACCAAACTTAGCATCTGTTAACACTAAGTTTTTCATCATCAATTCTTCACTGATGCCCAAGTCATTAGCAACACGCTCGTAGCGCTGAAACTTAGCGCCATGGCAACCCATGCAATAGTTCACAAAGGTTTTTGCGCCATCTTGCATAGCAGCTTTATCGGTTAGATCAATTGATACGCTATCCAATGGATAGGCACCACCTGCTGCAAAACCAAACATAGGGATTGCAGCCAAAATTAACGCAGCAATTTGCTTTTTCATTAGCCAGTCACCCTTTCCGGAACCGGTTTAGTCTTTTCCATTCTGGTATAGAAAGGCATCAGAATGAAATAAGCGAAGTAAAGAATAGTACAGATTCGTGCAACCAATGTGCGCTCTGGGGTTGGTGCCAAGACACCTAACACGCCAAGAATCACAAAGCAGATGCAGAATACTAGCAACCAAATTTTGCTCATCCAGCCTTTGTAGCGCATAGATTTGACTGGACTACGATCCAACCAAGGCAATACAAACAAGGCTGCGATCGAACCACCCATCGCCACAACACCCATCAACTTATCGGGTACCGCACGCAAAATTGCGTAGAACGGAGTGAAGTACCAAACTGGAGCGATATGCAGAGGCGTTTTTAGTGCGTTAGCTTGCTCAAAGTTCGGTTTCTCGAGGAAGTATCCACCCATTTCTGGGAAGAAGAACACGATAAAACAGAACACAAACAAGAACACGATAACGCCGACGATATCTTTAACAGTGTAGTAAGGATGGAAAGGAATACCGTCTAAAGGAATACCGTTTTCATCTTTATGCTTTTTGATATCAACGCCATCAGGGTTGTTTGAACCCACTTCATGCAGCGCGAGGATATGCAGAACAACCAGCGCTAGCAGAACAATAGGCACAGCAACAACGTGCAGGGCGAAGAAGCGGTTCAGTGTGATACCTGAAATCAGATAGTCACCACGGATCCACTCAGTCAGATCAGCACCAATCACTGGAATCGCACCAAACAGTGAAATAATCACCTGCGCGCCCCAGTAGGACATTTGACCCCATGGCAGTAAGTAGCCCATGAACGCCTCAGCCATCAGTGCCAAGTAGATCAGCATACCGAAGACCCAAACTAGCTCACGTGGCTTCTGGTAGGAGCCATAGAGCAAGCCGCGAAACATGTGCATGTAGACCACGATAAAGAACGCTGAAGCACCGGTAGAGTGCAAGTAGCGCAAGATCCAACCGTACTCAACATCACGCATGATGTACTCAACAGAAGCAAACGCACCTTCTGCAGATGGCTCATAACTCATCGTCAACCAAATACCGGTTAGCAACTGGTTAACCAGTACTAACAGGGCTAGAGAGCCGAAGAAGTAATAGAAGTTAAAGTTTTTTGGTGCGTAGTACTTTGATAAATGGTCTTCCCACATTTTCGTGGCTGGGAAGCGGGCATCCACCCATTCCATAAATTTACTCATCAGACTTTCTCCTCATCAATACCGATAATGACGATATTATCCGACTCATAAGAATGTGGAGGAACCGGTAAATTCAGCGGTGCTGGCTGTGATTTATACACACGTCCGGCAAGATCATAGCGCGAACCATGGCAAGCACAGAAATAACCACCAACCCATTCAGGCCCTAAGTCTGCAGGTGCAACTTCAGGTCTAAAGGTAGGTGCGCAACCCAAGTGTGTGCAGACGCCAAGTACAAGAAGCAGCTCAGGCTTAATTGAGCGCTCTTCTGGATTCACATAAGTTGGTTGATCTGATTCTTTCGACCCCGGATCAGCAAGGCTGGGCTCAAGTTTCTTCAGCCCTTCCATAATTTCCGGTGTACGGTGCAAAACAAATACTGGCTGACCACGCCATTCAGCAACAATCTGCTGACCAGGCTCAATCTTGCTTATATTGACTCGCACCGGTGCTCCCGCGGCTTTCGCCCTAGCACTGGGGGCCCAAGACCCCAAGAACGGGATCGCAGCCCCAGCCGCTCCAGCTGCACCCACCACAGAGGTGGCTGCCACTAGAAAGCGACGTCGGCCCGCATTCACGCCGTCATTGCTCATTAAGTCGTCTCCCATCAGCTATGTAGCCTGTTGTCAGGCCTTGTAATAAGAAATAAAGCTACTTACATTCTTGAATTTTACAAATGGTAAAGAAAAGGTGTCTTCTTGACAAGTTCAATGCTATTCGCAATCCACTTAATTATCCCGCAAACCACGACTGGCCTACGTATGACAGATTGCCGCAGAGCATGTTCAGATACAAAAAACGCCCAGATTCCTTGCGGAAACGGGCGTTTTTCTGCAGCAAATGCCAATCAGCGCTTAGAGTACTGAGGACGCTTACGTGCTTTACGTAGACCAACTTTCTTACGCTCAACTTCACGAGCATCACGCGTAACAAAGCCAGCTTTACGCAGCTCTGGGCGTAAAGATTCGTCATAATCCATCAAAGCACGAGTAATGCCGTGACGAATTGCACCCGCTTGACCACTTGCACCACCACCAGCAACGGTGATCATGATGTCAAACTTTTCAGCAGTATCTGTTAGCTCAAGTGGCTGACGAACCATCATTCGTGCAGTCTCACGAGCAAAGAAATTCTCTAGAGTGCGGTTATTAATAGAAATGCTACCTGTACCCGGACGTAAAAAAACGCGTGCGGTTGCAGTCTTGCGACGGCCAGTGCCGTAATTTTGAGTCGCCGACATAATCAACTATCCCCTTAAATCTTAAGTTCTTGAGGCTGCTGTGCAGCATGCGGATGGTTAGTTCCTGCATACACTTTCAGCTTGCGATACATGTCGCGGCCCAGCGGATTTCTTGGAAGCATACCTTTAACAGCAGCTTCGAGAACGCGTTCAGGTGCTTTTGCAATCAACTTCTCAAAACTAATTTCCTTGATACCGCCTGGGAAACCAGTGTGTGAGTAATAGATTTTATCTGATGTTTTATTACCAGTGACACGAACCTGCTCAGCATTAATAACAACGATGTAATCGCCAGTATCAACGTGCGGAGTGTATTCAGGCTTGTGCTTACCGCGTAAACGGCTAGCAATCTCAGTGGCCAAACGACCCAGAGTCTGGCCTGCAGCGTCGACGACATACCAGTCGCGCTGTACTGTTTCATTTTTTGCTGTAAAAGTTTTCATTCGCTATGGCCTCAGGGCCGCCTTTAAAATAGACGGCAAATCCTAATGAATAGTATTGTCTTTGACAAGTCAAAGTAAGCTCATATGACAGACGCTACTTCGGGGGCTCGGGTCTATCACGTCTGCTATGGCTCTAAGTTCGGCAAACTGCATCGTTTCGCCTTCTCTTTTGCATTGGGCTAGGCATTACCCACAAAAGAGCCGCGTAATTATGCCCTTTAGTGAGAAAATTGCAACCGCTTAATTTGCCAATAAGCACACTAATCGGTTTTCATTGCCCAAAAAGTAAAAAGCCAGCGTCATATTGACACACTAGTGCCCTCGACACCAAGGCCGCAGCGACTAAAGAACCTACTTACATCAAGCTAAAGCTCGAGTGCACTAGCTTTACCTGCAGCGCATGGGTCTATAATGAGGCGGCACGCACTTGTGGAGCCATCATGTACATACCACCTTTATTTTCTGCTTTACGCCAAGCTTTTGCATCAGGTTACTCACTCAACTCTTTGAAGGGTGATATCAGCGCTGGATTAACCGTAGGCATTATCGCTATCCCTCTTGCGATGGCCTTAGCTATTGCCGTTGGTGTACCACCACAACACGGCCTATATACGGTCTTAATTGGCGGCTCACTGATTGCTCTGACCGGCGGCTCACGCTTTAACGTTTCCGGCCCGACCGCTGCTTTTGTAGTGATTTTATTACCCATCACCCAACAGTTCGGCGTTGGCGGGCTACTGCTTTGCACGGCAATGGCGGGGGTTATCTTAATCGCCATGGCATTACTACGGGCCGGCGCTTTACTGCAATTTATCCCCTACCCAGTAACCCTCGGCTTTACTGCCGGTATTGGTGTAGTGATTGCGACCTTACAAATTAAAGACGCTTTCGGCTTAGAAAACATTGAACCAGCCGCCAACTACATTGAGCAAATTACCGCGCTCGCCAGCGCCTTTCCAAGCATTCATCTCGGCGATACCTTAGTAGCAGCAATAACTCTTGCTGTGCTAATCATCTGGCCACGCTTTGTGCCAAAAATTCCCGGCCACCTCGTTGCGTTAACTGTGGGTAGCTTCGTAGGACTGGCTTTAAACAATGCGGATATTTCTGTCGCAACCTTAGGCCAACGCTTTAGTTATGTAGTCGATGGTATCAGTCATCCAGGCATTCCTCCTTTCCTACCTTCCTTTATGTGGCCTTGGGAGTTTTCTGGCCCTGACGGTAAGCCTCTAGTGCTTTCATTTGAGCTATTTAGACAGTTATTAGCACCAGCGTTTGCCATTGCCATGCTGGGTGCTATTGAATCTCTGCTTTGCGCAGTTGTAGCAGACGGCATGGCTGGCACCAAGCATGACCCAAACGGTGAACTGCTCGGTCAAGGCTTAGGTAATATTATCGCCCCCATGTTTGGCGGTATCACTGCCACTGCAGCTATTGCCCGCAGCGCCGCTAACGTACGTGCCGGAGCATTTTCACCGATTGCCGCAATTATTCATGCGGGCGTAGTGTTGCTGGCAATGCTATTTTTAGCGCCAATGTTTAGCCATTTACCGATGGCAGCGCTGGCAGCATTACTGCTGATGGTGGCATGGAATATGAGTGAGCCTAAGCATGTGGTGCATACCTTGCGCATCGCTCCACGCAATGACGTACTGGTCTTACTCACCTGCCTGTCACTCACGGTATTGTTTGATATGGTGCTTGCTGTGGGCGTTGGTTTACTGCTCGCGGCCGGCTTATTTATTAAGAGCATGAGCGAACTCACCGATACTGCTTCTGTTTCACGTGATCAACATGATCTGCCGGACTTACCAGACTCTGTCACGGTCTACGCAATTCGTGGCCCACTGTTTTTTGGTGCCGCAGAAAAGGCTCTCAGCGTATTACGCAAGTTCAACCCAGAAATACGCGTAGTGATCATTGATCTCCGCGCTGTGCCTATGCTCGACATGACGGCATTAGCTGCGCTGAGCAATGTCTTGATTGATTACCAGAAGAATAATATCGGCATTATATTTTTAGGCACTTCAGCCAGAGTACGCCATAAAATGCGTCGAGCAGGCATTCGCTTAGAACACAACAAACTGTCCTACGTCAGCAATTTCAGCATGGCAAAAGCACGCGCACAACGCTGGCTGGACGATGAAGCTCAACCGCACGATAGCCAGCCTGAGCAGCCTGACACTACGCAGGACAGTGTTTAAGGCACCCACTAACCCACTGAACAAAGCGCTTGCAGGGCAACTGTAGCGCTCACTACATTCATGGTAAACTTTGTATTATGAATATATACACTTCGCGCCCTTCTGTACTGTGTTTATCCGGCCACGACCCTGTTGGCGGCGCTGGCTTACAAGCCGATATTGAAGCGCTGATCGCACAAAACTGTCATGCCACTCCGGTGATTACCGCTCTGACCATTCAAGACACAGTGAATGTCAGCGACTTTAAGATCCTTGAACATGATTGGGTGATCGCGCAAGCACAGGCGATCTTACAAGACCTGCCTGTTTCTGCGATTAAGCTCGGCATGCTTGGCTCACTAGAGATGGTCGATACGGTGGCGCACATTATTCAACAATTGCCTGGTACACCTTTTGTCTGCGACCCAGTACTACGTGCTGGCGGTGGTGGCGCATTAGGCAAAGATGAAGTTGGCTATGCTTTACGCGCCAAGCTGATGCCTCTTGCAACTATCGTGACACCGAATCTACCGGAAGCGCAGATTCTCGCTGAGTTACCTGAGGGCAGCGCTGACGAATGCGCAGCAGCACTGCTCAAGCACTGTACAAATCTTTTGATTACTGGCGGCCATGGTGATGAAAGCCAAGTGCATAACCGCTTGTATTGCGCAGATGGCAGCTCTCATACTTTTACCTGTGCGCGCTTACCTGGCGAATACCATGGTTCTGGCTGCACCTTAGCCAGCGCTTTAGCAGGTCGCCTCGCTTTAGGACAAGAACTCGTTAGCGCGGTTGAGTTTGCCTTGAACTACACTTGGCGTACCTTACGTGACGCTGAAGCACCTGGTCGCGGTCAATATATTCCACGTCGCTTACCTTTGGATTTCTGCCGTCCATGAATGACAAAGCGCAGTCATTGCGAGGCTTATACGCCATTACCGACTCAGCACTGCTCGCCGATGGACGTTTACTGCCTTACTGTGAGGCCGCGCTGCGTGGCGGCGCTAAATTACTGCAATACCGCGACAAGTCGACCGATACAGCGCGGCGTCTTGCTGAAGCAGAGGCGCTGCAGGCGCTGTGCCAAAGCTACCAAGCGCAATTTATCATCAACGATGATGTTCATTTAGCGGCGCAATTAGGCGCTGGTTTACACCTTGGCCAAGCCGATGGCTGTTTAATCAGTGCACGCCAGCAACTTGGCGCCGAGGCTGTTATCGGCGCAACATGCCACGCGCAATTAGAACTTGCAGCACAAGCGCTTGAGCAACAAGCGGACTACATTGCTTTTGGCCGCTTCTATACTTCACAAACAAAACCGGGCCGTGTGTTAGCCACCACTGAATTGCTTAAGCAGGCACAACAGTTTCAGCACCCGATCGTTGCTATCGGCGGAATTACGTTAGAAAACGGCCGCGTACTGATCGAACATGGCGCAGCAATGCTAGCCGTTATTCATGGATTATTTGCAGCCGACTCGGCGGCCGCAGTGGAACAACGGGCGCGTGCTTTTAGCGCGCTCTTTACTGATTAATTTTTTTGCAGCGACAGGCTCTCTGCTTTTCTTCGATGAGGTTTCTAATGTCACGTTCAGCATCTCTTTTTGAACAAGCCCAGCAGCACATTCCAGGCGGCGTTAACTCGCCAGTACGCGCGTTTGCTGGTGTAGGCGGCACACCACTATTCTTTAAACATGCGGCAGGTGCTTATGTCACCGATGAAGACGATAAACGTTATGTGGATTATATCGGCTCATGGGGTCCGATGATTCTTGGCCACAGTCACCCAGATGTGATTGCTGCCGTACGCGCGCAGCTCGAGCACGGTCTATCTTACGGTGCACCAACTGCGCTAGAAGTTGAGATGGCTGATCTAATCTGTAGCATCGTGCCTTCAATGGATATGGTGCGCATGACCAGCTCTGGCACCGAAGCCACCATGAGTGCGATTCGTTTAGCGCGCGGCTACACCGGTCGCGATAGCATTATCAAATTTGAAGGCTGCTACCACGGTCATTCCGACAGTTTATTAGTTAAGGCAGGGTCTGGCGCTCTGACCTTGGGCGTTCCTAGCTCTCCAGGCGTACCTGCAGCTTTTGCTAAACACACTATTACTTTGCCCTTCAACGACATTGATGCAGTAGCCAGCTACCTTGCTGAACACGGCAATGATATTGCCTGCATCATTGTTGAGCCCGTCGCTGGCAATATGAATTGCGTGCCGCCTGTACCAGGCTTTTTAGAAGGCTTACGTGAGCAGTGCGACAAGCACGGCGTGGTTTTAATTTTTGATGAAGTGATGACTGGTTTCCGTGTTTCTCTTGGCGGTGCGCAAGGTTTGTATGGCATCACCCCAGACTTAACAACCTTCGGTAAAATTATCGGCGGCGGTATGCCAGTGGGTTGCTTCGGTGGCAAGAAAGAAATTATGTCGCACATTGCGCCACTGGGACCGGTCTACCAAGCCGGTACTTTGTCAGGCAATCCTTTAGCCATGGCGGCTGGTTTAACCACGCTCAAACTGATTAGCCGCCCTGGCTTTCACGATGAACTCACAGAGTACACGGCACGCTTGCTACAAGGCTTGCAGGAGCGCGCTGATGCTGCTGGTATTCCATTCACCACCACGCAAGCAGGTGGCATGTTTGGCCTGTACTTTACTGAGCGTAAAAACATCACCAGCTTCGAAGATGCTACCAACTGCAACATTGAGCACTTCAAGCAGTTCTTCCACTTGATGCTGGAAGGCGGTGTGTACTTAGCACCAAGCGCCTTCGAAGCCGGTTTTAGCTCAATTGCTCTAGGTGATACCGAAATGAAAATCACTCTGGACGCTGCTGAGAATGCTTTTGCGCAGATGAAAAGCTAAGCACAGTATTGACTGAGCCAAGCAAACGCCCGTTAATTCGGGCGTTTTTAATTGTACTATGGTTGTTAATGATGGAAGAGTCGTCACTCACGCATTCAAGTATCAATATACTTTTTAGATTCATTCTGCACATGCCGTACTTCGGGACAGGTGTTAATCCGTCGATGAACCCATCCAGGGTTCAACTCCGGCGCTCGCCGTCCTTGGCTCGCTCACCACACCTACCCCGAAGCACTCATTAACTCTTTGCAATGGTTTGCAATATTGCAGCTCCAATCATCTATGCAGACTTATACATGTTGCAGGCCAATAGAACTGAATACAACTCCGCAAAAGAATGGCTTTAAACGCGTCATGCGCCACATTCGCACACAACACCATTGATCAACGAGTGCCTTGTTAGTGTCGCGGCGAGCGCCCGAATCGAGGCAGGATGCCTCGTTGAGGGAAAAGCGAGACTAACAAGGTACGCCATGCGCCTATCGTCCAGACTATGCGGCATTGTTAAAAACCTACGCTCTGCGCATGCCTTACTTCGAATTAAGACGCAGTCGCTGGCATGGCCAGCTCATACAGAGTTCAACTCCGAAAATAATGGCTTTAAACGCATCATGCGCAATATTCGCAAACAGCACCGCTGATCAATGAGTGTCTTGTTAGTCTCGCGGCGAGCAAGCCAAGGATGGCGCAGCGCCCGAATCGAGGCAGGATGCCTCGTTGAGGGAAAAGCGATACTAATAAGGTGCGGCATACGCATATCGTTCTGGCAACTTTGTATTGCTAAAAGGCCTTCAGTCTGCGCATGCCGTGCTTCGAATTAAGACGCAGTGGCTGGCATGGCCAGCTCATACAAGGTTCAACTCTGAAGTTTCAGGCCTGTATTTGATACAAACAAACCTGTTACTCATCAAAACGTTTAAGCACATCCGGCAGCTGAAAAATTTGACTGATTTGCGCATCTGGCTCGCGCTCACCCGTCCATATTTTTTGTTCGGGATTAAACCAAACCGTACGCATCCCCACTTGCTGCGCACCAAAAATATCATCCTGCGGATGATCGCCAATATGGACACTATGCGCAGGCTTAACTTGCGCACGTGCCAACGCCGCTAAAAAAACCTGTGGCTCAGGCTTAGCCACACCGAGCATGTCCGCATTTAAGGCAAAGGAAAAATACCCTCCAAGCCCCACTCGGCGCACATCAGCATTACCATTGCTCAACGCCGCCAACATATAACGGCTGCGCAATTGCTCTAAAGTGGGCAACACATCAGCAAACAACTCAACATTCTGCCGTGCCGCTAAAAACACCTGAAATGCCTGCTCAGCGATCTCTTGCGCTTCAGGCTGGGCATAACCTGATTGCAACAAAGCACGCAACAAAACTTGATAACGCAACTCACTGACACGACGATCAAGCTCAGGTTGCTGCTGCACCACCTCAGCACGCAACTGTTGCAGACGCTGCGCAGTTAATCCTTCTAAGCGCTCAGCATGACGCGCCAGCCAAGTTCTCAAGGCATTATCAGCCGCGATAATAACCGGCTTAACCGACCACAGGGTGTCATCTAAATCAAAGGTGATTAAACGAATACTCATTCGGTTGGTTTACGCCTCGCTCGTGGGTGCGCCTGATCATAGACTTGCGCCAAATGTTGAAAATCAAGATGGGTATAAATTTGCGTGGTACTGATATCAGCATGCCCGAGCAACTCTTGTACCGCACGTAAATCATGTGAGGACTCCAGCATATGGCTGGCAAAAGAGTGCCTGAGCATGTGCGGATGAAGATGCTGACCAAGGTCGCGCGCGCCTGCCTGGCGAACCCGTTCGCGCACCAACTGTGGACTCATACGACGGCCACGAACACCAACAAATAGAGCCTGATCTTGCGGTTTAGCTTGCTCACGAACCAGCAGCCAATGCTGTATTGCAGCAATAGCTTTACTACCGACTGGCAATATCCGCTGCTTATTACCTTTACCAAGCACTAAAACCAAACCTTGCGGCAAATCCAAATCAGGCAGATTCAAGCCCACCAACTCGGATAGCCGCAAACCTGAGGAATACAGCAACTCTAAAATGGCATGATCACGACAAGCAGAAAAATCATCGGCAACTGGGCTATCGAGCAACTGCTGGGCACGATCAACATCGAGAACTTTGGGGAGTTTGCGCGGCCCTTTCGGTGGGCGGATACCCGCAGCCGGATCGTGCCTGCATAAACCTTCGCGCAGCGAATAGGAATACAGTCCACGCACCGCGGAGAGCAATCGAGCAATACTGCGACCTGCTAAACCACCATGATGCAACTCAGCCACCAACTTACGTAGGTGAGCCACTTGTAGATCATGCCAGCTGGTCAAATCCTGCTGTTTGGCAAAATCTAAAACTTTAAGCAAATCACTGTGATATGCACTGAGCGTATGCGCCGACACTTGCCGCTCAGCGTGCAGGTAATCAAGGTAAGCCGCTAATTGTACCTGCATGCTACACCTCATCTGATTCGAACTTATTTAACCGAACGCAATGACGCCAACATGGTCGGTAACAATCGCGCCAGCACATCGGCTAAGTAGCTTAAAAACAAGGTATCGACTGAATTACTGTAATGCTGCTGATCATCGCTACCTACAGCTAAAACACCGTGCACACCATGGTGCTCAAGAGCCACCACCGCAGCAGATTTGATTTTCAATGCAGGTTCTTTGCCAAACAAAAACTCTAACTCTGAGGCACGCAAAACACCGCAAATCGCCTTACCACCGACCAGCAAACCACCAATATGTTGCTGAGCGTTTTTTAAGGTTTGATTGCGTGCCACACTCAACTCGCCTTCATTGAATAAAGTTAAGCCAACAAAAGGCACCGCAAAGGCATGTCGCAGACTGTCATCAACCACACTGATTAACTCATCCAGAGTTTGCGCATCAAGCATTTCCAGTACCAAACGTCTGGTTTTTTCAAACAAACGATCGTTATCGCGTGCCACATCCATTAAATGGGTCAAACGATTACGCATATCAATATTGCGCTCACGTAACACTGCAACTTGGCGCTCCACCAAGGAAATAGAACTGCCACGCAGATGCGGAATACGCAACTGGGCTAACAGATCATCCTGGTCAATAAAAAACGCAGGATTATCTTTTAAATACGCCACCACCTGTTCATCGGTGAGGACGGCTGGTTGTTGTGAATCACTCATAGACGTATCTGCCCTTCATAAACACGGGCTGCAGAACCCGTAAAATACACATGCTGCTGATCATCTGACACATGTAACCATGCCCGCGATTTAGCGCCCATGCATTCAACATGCACCGGGGTATGCACCCATTCTTGAGCTATCGCACAGAGTGCTGCGGCGCAAAAACTATGCTGAAAACTATCGATGACGCCGCGTCCTAGTTGCCAAGTGCTGATCTGCACGTTACTGGCATCATGCACTTGCAGCACACTGAGATGGGTATGGCGCGGCAAGCTCTGCTGTTGCTCTAAATAAGCGACCAACTCAACTAAAGGAGTTTGCACTAAATCGTTGACTCGTAGCACCGCGTGTAAGCCATTCATCGACAGCATGCTAAAGCTTTTATCTAATAACCAAGGCGCAGTAGCGTGCTGCTGAATAAAACCTTGCGGTAGCGCAATGCGCTCAGCAAGCAATTCCGGCTGTGCGATGGGCAAGGATACTGAGCCATCCGCATGCACTTGCACATCAAGTACCGTATGACGCAACTCAATGCGCATTTGTGCTTTAGAGATAAGGCGTTTGTCGGCGACCAAACGTGCCACACAGCAGACATCACTGGCCAGCCAGTCCACCTCTGCACCATCGCTATCGAAAATACGACAGCTAAAATCATCATCAGGGTGCTGCGGCACTTCAATCAAAGCCAAACGCAGGAAACCCACGCCTTGGCGCCGATCACTCCAAGCGCGGATATGCTGCGGCTGGATGTAAGCATGCTGACTGATCAAGTCAATCACCATCAGATCATTGCCTAAGCCATGCATCTTGCTAAAACGCAGCAGCATGCTATGACTCCGGCAGTAAGCTTTCGAGAGCATACAGCTCTTCGACTGTCTCACGTCGACGCACTAAATAAGACTGCTCGCCATCGACTACCACTTCAGCGGCACGGCCACGGCTATTATAGTTTGAGCTCATCACGAAACCGTAAGCACCCGCTGAACATACTGCCAAGAGATCGCCTGCAGCTAAGGTTAGATCGCGTTCTTTGGCTAAGAAATCACCGGTTTCACACACGGGCCCGACAATGTCGTAACAACGTGGCATGCCAACGCGCGGCTTGACTGCCTGCACATCCATCCATGCCTGATACAAGGCGGGACGAATCAAATCGTTCATTGCCGCATCAACAATGGCAAAATCTTTGTGTTCAGTGTGCTTGAGGTACTCAACTTGAGTTAACAGCACACCAGCATTGGCGACAATATAACGGCCAGGCTCAAACACCAAGGCTAAATCACGACCTGCCACACGCTCACGCACCGCCGCCATATACTCACCAGCACAAGGCGGCTGCTCATCTTGATAACGCACACCCAAACCACCACCAAGATCTAAGTGATGAATTCTGATGCCATGCTTGGCTAAGCGATCAACCAGCAGTAACACGCGATCAAGCGCATCTAAAAACGGCTCAAGAGTGGTCAACTGCGAACCAATGTGGCAATCCACACCTTTAATCGCAATATTGCTTAGAACCGCTGCATGCAGATAAACCGATTCAGCGATATTGATATCAATACCAAACTTATTGTCTTTTAAACCAGTGGAAATATAAGGGTGGGTGCCAGCATCGACATCTGGATTAACCCGCAAAGATACTGGAGCAATCACACCGAGGTGCGCAGCCACTTCTTGCAGGCGATCAAGCTCATCAACTGATTCGACGTTAAAGCAATGCACGCCAACTTCCAGCGCACGCTGCATTTCTTCACGGGTTTTACCCACACCAGAAAAAACCATGCGCTCAGGCAAGCCGCCCGCCGCCAATACGCGCTCAAGCTCACCAATTGAAACAATGTCAAAACCTGCACCTAAACGGGCAAGAATATTTAACACAGCAATATTAGAGTTGGCTTTCACCGCAAAGCAGACTAAATGCTCAACGCCTTGTAAAGCATCGGCATAGCTGCGGTATTGCGCTTCAATATGAGCGCGCGAATAGACATAAGTGGGTGTGCCGAACTGCTTGGCAATCGCTGACAGCGCAACATTTTCTGCGTACAGTTCGCCCTGCTGATAGGTAAATGCTTGCATGGCAACCTCCATTAAAGTTCGTAACGGTCTTTACGGTGCTCATGAGCGGCTTTTTCATCATCAGGATGGTACAGCGGACCCTTTTGACCACAGGCAGTTAAGCCCATTAACAACACCGACAGTACGATAAATGGAAGCACAATACGCTTCATAGCAAACCCTTCGTCAAAACTAAGAATGCAATGAGTATACCGACCCCTCATAATCTTGCCTATGCGCAGATCGACTCCTAGCACTAGGATAGTGCCGAAAAGTCCGTATTATTAGCCTCTAATTTGTGCAAGTCGTTTTGCCCACCACCTGTTTAGCCGTTCAAACCACTTAAGGAGCTCTACATGAGCCTCACTAACAGCCAGTTCCATGACCTCGTCGATGCGACATTAAGAAACTTAGAAGACATTCTTGATGACAGTGATGCTGACATAGACATTGAAAACAGCGCCGGAATCTTGACCCTAACCTTTACCAACCAACATCAATTAATTCTCAGCCGTCAAGAACCGCTTAAGCAACTTTGGTTGGCCGATCGCAGCGGCGGGTTTCATTTTGATTACGATGAGCAAGCTCAAGAGTGGCGCTGCGATAGTAATCAGCAAGTGTTAAGCGAAATGCTGGGCGCTCTGCTGTTAAACCACACACAGTTACCCTTTGATTTAAGCGCACTCTACGACTAAATTTGTTTAGCTTTCACCAGCGCTGATCGCCACAGAGCTTGCTTATTTAAACGGCTGTGATACGTTCTGTATTCCCATTAAGGGAAACAAAAACATTGCAAAACCTCGCCTTTCGGCGGGGTTTTGTGTTTTTTGCCTTCAAATTCACAGCACCAGGAGTACCGATAGGACCATGAGTAACAAACCCGCGATCACTGTCACCCGTTTAGATATGCAACGTCTTGAGCAAATGCTCGACAATTTAGACGACTATGGCGCTGCTGCTGAAGCGTTAGAAGCAGAGCTTGCTCGTGCCAGCTTTGTCGGTCATACGGAGATTGCTAATGACATTGTCACAATGAACTCAAGAGCGCACTGCTATGAAGAAGTCAGCGGCACTGAGTATCAATTGACTTTGGTCTACCCGCCGCAAGCAGGTATTGAAGGAAATGTGTCCATTTTAGCGCCAATCGGTACGGCTCTATTAGGCTTGAGCGTAGGACAAACCATTGACTGGCAAACCCCTAAAGGCAAGACATTAAAGCTGACCTTGAAAAAGGTTGAATATCAGCCTGAAGCAGAAAAAGAGTACACATTATAATCACGACACCGACGCAGTATTGAAAGCAACCTACTAGCTGCGTCGGAGCATTGTCTACAAGTTCAACAAAGCCTCATTCAAGCGCTTTTCCAACACTGTTTTACGTTGTAAATAATGCATTGTTTGCACATTGTCATGCTGCAATACTTTTGAAAGATCAAGGTCAGTTATATAACACGGATAACGCTCAGCTGAATGTCGCATGCCTAAAATATATCGCGCGACATACTGGTAAAGCTTGGCACCATACTCGAGCTCTGAGAACTCTTGATGATTGCAATACAAAGTGTGAGTGCCGTCGTCTTCATAGATAACTTGCACAGCGTAAAACGCGTGTTCTATGGCATTATCGCGCCACTGGCGACGCTCAATTAGCTGCGGCTGTCCAGTACCATCAGGAAGAATACGATGATAGTTGACATTTAATGATACCGTTTCAGCCTGAGGTTCAACAAAACTTTCGGTTACATTGTGTCGATACAGCAAAGAATTTAAAAACCTGTGCAATGGCATCAATAACGCTTGCTCACTCACAAAAGGCTGGTTGTGCTGCCACAAACCATTGCGTTCATCCAGCACATAGAGATGCGCATGCTGATCATGCACTCGATAAAAAACCTGCAACGCATCAGAACGTCCAACCGGCAATATAAATTTCAGCACATGCCCTTGCAAAGCATATTCATCCACACGCCAACGAATATACTGCGCTTGTTCTTGTGATAAATATTCTGTTAGCTCAGCAACATCAGTAAATGTCATGTGACCTGCACGCTTCGCGCGCCACTCCAACACATGATATTGCTGTTCAATTTGCAATAAGTAACGGCTATCACTGGCTAAGTACGCATTGGAAAAAACTTGAGTAATCACTTGCTCAACGCGCTGCACAATAGAGGCGGCGCGATTTCGACAAAAGCAGCTCACCTGAATATGCGGCATAACGGTTTGCCCTGCACTTTCATTCAACAGCGCAGCTAAGCACTGCAATAAAGCACTGTCTCCGGTATAGCGACTGACCAGCAATTCATTCCAGCTGTTTAACGTGATCTGATCAATGCTCAAAACCAGGTTCTCCCGCAACCCGGAAAAACCTAAAGCATCAACCTGCTCGCTGGCCATGTGCACGTTGGCTTGGCTATGCTTAGGCAGCGGATCAACGCCAAGATTGACTATTAAAAGTACCTTTTGCGGATAACTACTCGCCAACAAAGCTTCTTCATCAACTGCCACAAACGGCAAGCTCAACGACTGTCGCAAACTTTTTAAAATGCCATGTAACTCAACTTCACTCAGATCACTATCAACAACGCTCAAAGACACTCTTGTGGACTCATCAATAATGCCGTTTAGATGAGCCCACGCCAAGACTGGCAATAACTCTTTAGTACGCTTCAATGGCGAATGATTACGCCACTCTTGACCCGCTAAGCTCCCGCGAAAAAAGCCCCAAGAAACCTGATCTGACTCACTATCGACGCACTGCGCTAACGTTAAAGTATCTTCCGACAAGTCAGGAGCAATGCCTGGGTTCAGATACTCAACCTTACCGGCTTTGCGCTCAAATGCTGCATATAAACGCCGGCCTAGCACAGCTAAATCACGCGCATTGATCGCCTGCATGACCTGCGTACGTCGAGCGAACTGGCTTAAAAAACGATAGCTGTACATCAACTCATTCACAAGCAGACGTCGTTCTTGTTGTGTTTGGGCAATTTTCCAGTTATTACGACGGTCTAAATTACTCAACAGCGTGTCATTCCAACCCCAGCTTTGAGTCAGCTTTTCCAATAAAATGCGCTGCCAACTTTTAGCATGATGAGTTCGATTCTGGGTTAAGCGTTTGCCAACTTTGAGATAAAAACAACGGCGCACTAATTCCAGTCGCTCAAGCTCATTACGATCAAGCAAATATCGCTCTAAACGCCGGTACAACATGACATACGCATCAACATCATCACTGCTGAGTTGATTGGCATAAATGGCACGCTTAAAACTCAAGCTCAAACATTCAACCTTTGGGTGCTCTGCTGCATACACTTCTATCAATAACAGCTTAAGTAAGGATTTGTAGGGCGACTCAATGCCCTTATATAACTGCCACATACCAGCACCAACAAATTCGCTGGCGGGAATCTGTGCTAAACAACCAAGATCAAGCACATCTTCGCTGCGCACAAAACGTTTAGCTAATAAGATCTGGCAGTATTCAGCGTAGCGATGCTCCTCTTCAACAGGCACCCACCACCATATAGGGGTGCGTCCTGCCAGCCAGATTGCAGTACGGTAAAACTCATCAAGAAGTAAATAGTGTTGTGTGGTGCCACAATCATCTAAAGACAATTGCCGCTCATCACTACTTCCATGAGAAAACTGCTCTGGCTCAATCAAAAATAAATAAATTTTTGCACCTAAGCTAGCCGCCCACGCTTGTAATAGATCGCATTTCTTACGTAACTCTTGTAACTCTCGCGATGTTAATGCAGAGCTATGACACAGCCAGAAGTCCATATCACTATTTTCGGCATACGCTACTGAACCTAGGCTGCCCATTAAAAACAGACCATGCAAAGGCTGCGCAACTTGATAACCGCGCGGCGGTTTATAAACAAAAGAACGCGCTAAGCTTTGTGCGTCTTGCAGTAATTCTGGGCTTGGCTCATAAGCACTTAAACCAGCAGGGGTGGTTCCAGACACATAGCCTGGCAGCAAGGGATGATTCACATGCAGCAATAAGGGTATCAAACGCAAAACAAATTGCTGTCGCGTTGATTGGGTGAGATTAGCTCGTAATAAACGGTCACGATTGACACTTAAAAATCGGTTACGCAGACGGCTTAAATCTTTACGATCAATGCCTTCGTCAATTTTTAAGCATATATCAACCATGACCGAGCAACCGAACTAGTCGATTGCCAAAACAGTCAACACCGCTTGCGCATGTGCTGCTGCTTCAAGACCCAAGCTGGTTAAAAAACCACCGTCGTCTTGACTGATCAGGCCTTTTTCAAATAAACGCTGGGTTGCCGCAACACGTTCTGCGCCAGCACTGCTGTGCACTTTAATACCTTCTTGTGTGCTGTCTAAGTTATATAAACATAAGACTTCCAGTTCCGCGACGATCTCAGGGGTCCAAGACATATTGTATCTCCACCTATGGTTTAGCTAATAAAGAGCTTGCGGAGCAACTGCTGTGCATCTTAGGAGGCATCAGGCAGTTGCGGTAGTGTACGTAATGCACGTTCATAAGCTTCCATATCAAAGGCATGGTCTGCCTCCAACATTTCACTAATTTGCCACGCTAAGACTTGCGCCATCATCTGCACAATCTCTTCGCGTGTATGCCCTACTAAAGTCAGTTTATTGAGCACCGCTTGCACTGCTGGCGGCTGTTGCGCGGCCAACTGGTTTTCAATTGCTTCAAGCAAACGCTCTTCAACAAACTGTTCTTCATCTTCATCAACGCCAGCATCTGCTGCAGCGCTGTCTGGCAGCTCTGCCACAGCTTCCACAATGGTTTCGTCCACTAGCGTGCCGTGCTCATCGAGTTGACACAAAGTGCAATCATCGGCATCGCCTTGATTGGTTTCCACATAACGTATCTTGCGACTGGCTGAAGAGCGGTCTGCCGATACTTTAAAACGTGCATCTCTCGGTTGATCAGTCACTCTGTTACCTCCTCGCTGATATGTTGCAGGCCAGCATTAACGATTGTTTAATAAATCACGACCACGCTGCACGGCAGCACGTACTTGTGCAGGGGCAGTGCCGCCGATATGGTTACGTGCGTTGACTGAGCCTTCTAAGGTCAACACCTCAAACACATCATCAGCAATATGGCTGCTGAATTGCTGCAGTTCGGCCAAGCTCATTTGCGCTAAATCTTTACCGGTTTTCACGCCATAACCGACGGCATGACCAACAATTTCATGACAGTCACGGAACGGCAAACCTTTACCAACCAAGTAATCAGCTAGGTCTGTCGCGGTAGAGAAGCCACGCAGCGCCGCTTCGCGCATCATCTCTTGCTTAGGCACAATGGCTGGCACCATATCGGCAAACGCACGCAGACTGTCACGCAAGGTGTCAGCCGCATCAAATAAGGGTTCTTTATCTTCTTGGTTATCTTTGTTATAGGCCAAAGGTTGGCCTTTCATCAAGGTTAACAAGCCCATCAAGGCGCCAAATACGCGACCACTTTTACCGCGCACGAGCTCTGGCACATCAGGGTTTTTCTTTTGCGGCATAATCGAGCTGCCGGTGCAGAAGCGATCGGGCAAATCAATAAACTGGAACTGCGCTGAAGTCCACAGTACCAACTCTTCAGAGAAGCGTGATAAATGCATCATCGCAATGCTGGCCGCAGCGCAAAATTCGATAGCAAAGTCGCGATCGGAGACGCCATCTAAGGAGTTGCCAGAAACTGCTTCAAAACCCAGCAGCTCACAGGTCATTTCCCGGTCAATCGGGTACGTCGTACCGGCCAATGCCGCACTGCCCAATGGCATACGGTTGGTGCGCTTACGGCAATCCACTAAGCGTTCATAATCACGCGAGAGCATTTCAAACCAAGCCAGCATGTGGTGACCAAAAGTCACTGGTTGTGCAGTTTGTAGGTGAGTAAAGCCCGGCATAATGGTTGCAGCATGCTCTTGCGCCAAGCCCAACAAACCTTCTTGTAAGCGGGTTAACTGCGACAAAATCAAATCAATTTCATCGCGCAACCACAGGCGAATGTCGGTAGCAACTTGGTCATTACGACTGCGACCGGTGTGCAGTTTTTTACCAACAATACCAACCTGCTCGGTGAGACGCGCTTCGATGTTCATGTGCACATCTTCAAGCTCGGTGCTCCAAACGAACTGACCGGCTTCGATTTCTTTTTCAATCGCCTGCAAGCCAGCAATCACCGTATCGCGCTCGTCGTTGGTTAATACACCAACCTTAGCCAACATCGTTGCGTGAGCAATCGAGCCCATGATGTCATGACGATAAAGGCGCTGATCAAAATCGACCGAGGCGGTAAAGCGCGCGACAAAAGCATCAACCGGCTCACTAAAACGGCCGCCCCACGACTGATTGGTTTTTTCCTTGCTCATTGAACCTGCCCAGCTAAACAATAAAAGATGTGCACATAATAACAGGATGAAGCCTGCTTATGCCGTCACTGTCTCAATTATGTACGCCATGTTGCTTGAGCCAGCTCAATAATTGCGTTAAAGACAAAGCCCCACTTTGTCTGGCGATCTCTTGACCGTTACGAAACAGCAATAAACTTGGTATCGAACGGATACCCAACTCGCCTGATAACGCTGGGTGCGCTTCACTGTCGAGCTTGCCAAAACGGCACTGACTACTTAGTTGCTCTGCGGCTTGACTAAAAGTTGGCGCAAATTGTCGGCAAGGTCCACACCAACTGGCCCATACATCAACCAGCAAGGGAATATCACCTTTACTCTGCTGTTTAAAAGTAGCTGTATCCAAAGCAAACGGCTGATTGGTAAAAACCGCTTGTTTGCACGAGCCACACTGCGGTTGCGCTTGCCGTTTAGCACTGGGGATTCGGTTTAGGGTGGCGCAATGCGCACAAGGAACAATAATAGTCTCAGTCATTTCTATACCCTCTTTATTCAACACTCGATTACTTTACCTAATTATTAATTATATAGCTCAAGCGTCACCTGTGATTTGCCTAAACATGATTCTTAGACTACAACTTTAATCATTCATGGACGAATAGATTGCAGCACGGAGGCTGTATGTTTATGAGCAAGCAACGCGCTTTTACTTTAGTAGAAATGTTGATTGTGTTGGCTTTGCTGGCAATTTTTGCCCAAGTTGCAGTGCCAGCATTTCAAAACTTCATCGAAGCAAATCAGCAACAAGCACTACAAGAGCAGATTACCCGGGCGGTGCAGAACGCGCGAACCCATGCTGTCACCCATCGGGTACAGGTTGAGTTATGCGGCAGCCGGGACGGCATCGTTTGTCACAATGACTGGTCAGAGGGTTGGTTACTGCGTGAAGTCAAACAAACCACCCCTTTACATATAACCCGCTTAGACAGCAGTAAAAAACGCTTACAATGGAGTGGCTTTCAACACAAGATTCAGTTTCATCGCAATGGCAATAGCCCAACCGGTAATGGACGCTTTTATAGCTGCCACAAACAACGCATCAGCTGGCAACTGGTCCTCAATCGCCAAGGCCGCTTACGGGTCGCCAGCAGCAGTGAAAATGAGGAAGAAACCGCACGCTGTAGTTGATGTCCGATCAGCTCACATTTCATTGCTTTTCAGCGCGCCAGCACTTGCCGCGCGCTAGCTCAACAGGTGACACTGCAAGGATGAACACATCTAAACGTAACACATCATTAACTGATGATTTTTTTGTCCCAGAACTCTGCCAAGCAGAGGCTTTGCTGGGACTCGTGCTATTGGCCGAATTATTAGTTTTTGTGCTGGTGTTAGCTGAGCCAATTACCGCTGGTTTTGACTGGATGCGTTTAGCCCTAACGTCGTTATTTGCCCAGTGGATCGTATTGTTATCAGCCGCCGCTATTTGCCGTGCTCGGCCTTTCCTAGCAAATTTATCAGCGAAAGCTGCAGTCTTCTTTATTTGTGTGCTGGTACTTTGCTTGACGCTCTTATGCACCGCGGTAGCAGAGCACTTTTATCTCACTGAAGACTTATCTCGCGAAGCCAGCAGTCAGTTATATATTCGTCACGCCTTAATCAGTTTGATTATGTGCGCGTTATTGCTGCGTTATTTCTACTTGCAAGGACAATGGCGGCGTCAGCAACAAGCTGAACTGCAAGCGCGTTTACAAGCATTGCAGGCACGGATTCACCCGCACTTTTTGTTCAACAGCCTTAACAGCATTGCCAGTTTAATTGGCTCAAACCCTGATAAAGCCGAACATGCAGTGCTTGATCTCTCGGATTTATTTCGCGCCAGCTTAGCCAAGCCTAACGCTTTATCGACGTGGCGCGATGAGCTCGCTTTAGCAAAACAATACTTATCGATTGAACAATATCGGCTAGGTAAGCGTCTACAAGTGGTATGGAATGTTGAGAATGTGCCCAATGATTTGCCGATACCCCACTTGACTGTGCAACCCTTATTAGAAAACGCGGTGATCTATGGTATTCAGCCAAGCATTCAAGGCGGCTGTATTGAGATTAACGCCACTTATCTACAAGGTGTGCTAAAACTCCAAGTCAGCAACCCTTTTATGCATAGCGATACCTCGAGCAATCCTCGCGGCACGCGCTTAGCGCTGAACAATATTGAAGCGCGCTTAAAAGTGCTATTTGGCTCCACCGCGCGCCTTACCATCCAACAACAACTTGATCGTTACACCACAAGTCTGAGCTATCCCTGCTCAAGACCCTCACCTGAGGCGCCTAAACAAGATGAAGATCTTAATCGCTGATGATGAGCCTTTAGCTCGCGAACGCCTAACTCGGCTGGTTAAAGACATTGCACACTGCAGCGTATTGCAACCCAGCGCAGAAAACGGTCATGAAGCGTTAGAACTCGTCGAACGCTTAAAACCTGACGTCCTGCTGCTCGATATTGGCATGCCTGGTTTAGACGGCTTGCAGGTTGCAGCACAACTCTGCGAGCAAAGTGACGCACCGGCAGTAATTTTTTGCACTGCGCATGATGAGTTTGCCCTACAGGCCTTTGATGTCAGCGCCATTGGCTATTTGGTTAAACCGGTACGCGCTGAACAGTTAGCCGCAGCCTTAGAAAAAGCCCAGCGCCTCAATCGTGTGCAACTTGCCGCATTATCACGCGCGCCCAATGCAATCAACGCGCCGCGCAGCCATCTCAGCGCACGCACCCATAAAGGTATTGAGCTGATTCCGTTAGAACATGTGATTCATTTTTTAGCCGACAATAAATATGTCACCTTGCGCCATCTACACGGCGAAACCTTGCTGGATGAATCTTTAAAATCGCTTGAAGATGAGTTTGGCGAACGCTTTGTGCGCATTCACCGCAATGCTTTAGTCAGCCGTGCGCATATTGAACGTTTGCAGCGTAATGACAACGGTCACTTCGAACTGCACCTACGTGACCTACCAGAACCGCTTGCCGTCAGCCGCCGACATGTTGCCGGAGTCCGTAAATTAATGGATGAACTCTAACTCTTTGCAGAAAACTTGACCCACCACATGAGGCAAGCCTGTGCCGTGCCTGTTATCATCCATCGCATATGTATTTATAATTTTGGATCATAACTATGTCTGCAACTGATCAGTCTGTTCGTGAAATTCGTATCGCTACCCGCAAAAGTGCTTTAGCGCTGTGGCAAGCAGAGTTTGTCAAAGCTGAACTTGAAGCCGCTCACCCTCACCTCAAGGTGACCTTAGTGCCGATGGTCAGCCGTGGCGACCAATTGCTGGACTCGCCTTTATCAAAAATTGGCGGCAAAGGTCTATTTGTTAAAGAACTAGAAACTGCATTACTAGCCAAAGAAGCTGACATTGCAGTGCACTCAATGAAAGACGTGCCGATGGCCTTTCCTGAAGGTTTAGGCCTGTATTGTGTGTGTGAGCGTGAAGATCCACGTGATGCCTTTGTATCGAATAACTACGCTAACTTAGACGCACTACCGCAAGGCAGTATCGTTGGCACCTCAAGCCTGCGCCGCCAAGCCCAACTGCTAGCGCAGCGCCCTGATTTACAAATTAATTTTTTACGCGGCAACGTCAATACGCGTTTAGCAAAATTGGATGCTGGCGAATACGACGCTATCATTCTCGCCGCAGCAGGTTTGTTACGTTTAGGCTTTGCTGAGCGCATTCGTAGTAGCCTCGACGTCAGCAGTAGCTTGCCTGCTGGCGGACAAGGTGCTGTAGGTATCGAGTGCCGCAGCGATGATGCCGAGATTCATGCTTTATTAAAACCTTTACACCATGCCGATACTGCCGTGCGCGTTACTGCTGAGCGTGCACTGAACAAACACCTCAACGGTGGCTGCCAAGTGCCGATCGCCTGCTATGCAGTATTAGAAGGTGAACAACTATGGCTGCGCGGCTTCGTGGGTCAACCAGACGCTTCAATCCTATTGCGTGCAGAACAACGCGCCCATAAGAAGGACGCTGAAGCCTTAGGTATTGCTGTCGCCGAAGATTTACTAGCGCAAGGTGCAGGAGAAATCCTGGCCGCTTTATACGCTGAAGAGACGCCAGTAACGTGAAGCCATGGCGTGTACTGATCACTCGGCCAGCTGCTGACAGCGCAGTCCTTGCTGCGCTATTGGCCGAGCAGCACATTTATAGTAGTAGCCTGCCTCTTTTAGACATTCAAGCGCTGCCAGAAACACCCGAACAACGCTCTCTGATGCTTAACCTTGATCGCTACTGCGCGGTGATTGTAGTCAGTAAGCCTGCCGCGGTATTAGGCTTACAACGCCTTGATCAATACTGGCCGCAGCCGCTTGCCGAACAACACTGGTTCAGCGTTGGCGCGGGTACTGGTCGAATTCTGGCCGACTACGGTCTCTCCGTCAGCTGGCCAGAACACGGCGATGACAGTGAAGCCTTGCTCGCATTACCGAAGTTTTTAGACACCATCAATACGTCTGATCCACGCATCTTAATTATGCGCGCTGATGTCGGCCGTGATTTCCTCGCTGAACAATTAAGACAACGTGGTGCGCAGGTTGACTTTTTAGCACTTTATCGTCGGCGCTTACCCGTTTATCCTACAGGGACATTAGTGACACGCATCCAACAAGAACAGCTCAACGGCCTCGTGGTCAGCAGCGAACAGGGATTACGTCACTTAATTGAATTAGCTGGAGAGGCATGGCCAACCTTAGCCTCTTTAACTTTATTTGTACCGAGTCCACGCGTTGCAAGAATCGCCCAAGAACTAGGCGCGCAGCATGTGATTGATTGTCGAGGCGCCAGTAATCAGGCTTTATTAAACGCCTTGAACGCGCATGCAGCTCCAACAGTATAAGGATTTAATTATGAGCCAATCTTCAGAGACAGCAAAAGTTAACGCCGATAGAAATTCGATAGGCGATGCAGTAAAGCCAGACAACTCTTCTGCTGCCACGGCAAAACAGCAAAGCGCTAAACACCCAGCACGCTCATCAGGCAAAGGGTTAGCAATCTTAGCCCTGCTCTTTGGCTTGGGTGGCTTGGGCGCTGGAGCTTGGAGCGTGCTACAGATTCAAGCAGCCGGTGACCTTACCGCGCAACAGCAACAACAGCTGTCGAACATGCGCAGTCAAACAGCTGAGTTAGCCGAACGCGAGCAGCAGCTTAGCAAAACATTGGCGCAGATGCCGTCTGCCAGCCAACTGCAACAAGGCCGTGAATTGCTCGCCAACGTACAAGCTGAGCAACAACTACTGGCGCAGCGTTTAGAAACTGTTTTAGGCGCCAGCCGCCAAGATTGGCGCTTAGCTGAAGCAGAACACTTGTTGCGCATGGCCAGTTTGCGTTTAAGTGCTTTACATGACACCAACAGCGCGCGCTTTTTATTACAAGCAGCTGATCAAATTCTAATGGAGCAGGATGATCCGGCGGCCTTCGCTGCACGTGAACAACTCGCTAAAAGTATCTCTGCATTACAAAGTAGCGGCACTTTAGACCGCACTGGTTTATTTGTCCGCCTAGGCGCTTTGCATCAGCAGGCCAGTGCACTCACTCACCTTGCTCCCGAGTTTGTCCAAGGGCAAGGTCAGCAAGCGCAAGTTGCTTCAGGTGATGGAGCCGGACGTTGGGCACAGTGGTGGGAGCAGATTACTCGCTATGTACGTATCGACTTTAACGCCAGCGAGCAAGTCCAACCTCTACTTGCCGGACAAAGTCTGACTCAAGTTCGTTTGGCCTTAGGCCTGGCCTTAGAGCAAGCGCAATGGGCTGCTCTAAACGGCGCAACCGAAGTCTACCAACAAGCACTCAAGCAAGCATTGGGCATTTTAGATGCGCACTTCAGTGCTAAAGATCCAAGCGTCAACGGCTTAAGAGCGCAAATCAGTGAGTTACAAGAGCAAAAAGTCAGCCAACAACTGCCGGACTTAAATGCGGCGCTGATCACCTTACAAGCTTATATTAATACGCGCTCGACCCCTCAAGAAGCTAACTCAGAGGAGTCAAACTGATTATGAAACGCACCTATCTTATTTTGCTAATTGTAGTGGCCTGCGCCGCGGCTTTAGGCATGTTTATCGCTGAGCATACCGGTTATGTGTTGATTTCTTGGAAATCTTTTCGTTACGAATCAAGCCTTTGGGTGTTCTTGGCGGTACTCACAGTCATCTTCGCCATACTTTATGGTTTACGCACCCTGATAAAAATGACCCTTATTTCCAGTGGTTTAATCAACCCTTGGTCGCGTCGTAATCAAGGCCGTCGTTTACGTCAAGCAGCAGAGCAGGGCATTTTAGACCTCGCACAAGGGCACTGGAAAAATGCTTTACGCCATCTGCGCCGTGCCGCGCAAGGCGAAGCGAAACCTTTGGTGTATTTGTTAGGCGCAGCCACGGCTGCAGAAAAGCTTGGCTACAGCGAAGAAGCTGATCAACTGCTGGAACAAGCGTTAATCAAACAACCTTCAGCCGAAGTCGCGATTGCTCTAGCGCATGCCGATTTACAATTGCAGCGGGCCGATGATGCAGGTGCACAAGAAACCCTGCAAGCCATGCATGAGCTGCACCCGCAACACCCAGAAGTGTTGCTACGCCTACAAGCACTCTTGCGTCAGCGTCAAGAATGGTCAGCCTTAATTGGCCTGCTCCCTGCTTTACGTAAATGCAAACGCCTTAGCGCTGAGCAATTGCAAGCGATTGAATATCAAGCGTGGTCAGGACGATTGGCGTCAGCCTGTCAAGCTAAGCAAGATCCGCAAAGTGCTCTGCAAGCACTTGAAACAGCATGGCAAGGACTCTCGAACAAACTGAGAAATGACCAGCACTTGATTGCCTCTTATGCTACTGAATTGCTGCGTCTCAATGCTCAAGAGCAAGCCGAATCTTTGCTGCGTCATGCGTTAAAAAATGGCTTAGATGATCAGTTACTCGAACTTTATGGTCGCACCTTAGCTCAAGATGCTGCGCGGCAACTGCAAGAGGCTGAAAGCTGGCTTAAACAAGCACCCAACAACCCTATTTTACTGCGCACATTAGGACGTTTAAGCATGCGCAATCAACTCTGGGGCAAAGCACGCGATTACTTCGAGAGTAGTTTAAAACTAAGCAGAGAAGCGCACACTTGCGCCGAACTCGCTCGACTACTTAGTCACTTAGGCGACGTTCAGCGCAGCAATGCGTTATTTGCTGAAAGTTTCCAATTATTAGAGCAATCTTTGCCTGCATTACCGCAGCCAGCACTACAAAAAAATAGTGTTTAACCGTTACAATACGCAGTCAGCAGCTAGCCAATAGCCACTACCCAAGAAATCAGCTGGCTGGCTGTTAATGTATTGCCTAAACAACGTCTAAAACATACAGCTGACTGACATGTTTGGCTTATAACCTCAAGCTACAGCAAGGAGTTGCAATGCGAATCCCATCTACCCGCCAGTTATTTATATTGGCACTGCTAGGCTGCATAGGACTGCTGGCCTTCGCATTGTACTTAGAGCATGTTGTGGGCTTGGTGCCTTGCCCCTTGTGCCATGTACAACGTGTGGCAGTACTGATGTTTGCTGTGGTATGTCTATTGGCTACTGTGCATAACCCTGCACTCTGCGGACAACGGGTCTATGCGGTACTGGCAGCTTTGGCTGCAAGTTTCGGCATCGCTACCGCTGGTCGACAAATATGGCTGCAAGGTTTACCAAAAGATCAATTACCCTCTTGCCTGCCACCGCTTGAGTTCATGCTAGAAGCATTTCCTCTGCAAGATATCATCGCAAAAATGCTACACGGTACCGCTGATTGTGCAGAAATCAACTGGACACTACTGGGCTTTAACTTGGCCGAGTTAAGTATGGTTAGCTTTATTATCATGTTGGTATTTAGCATTTTCCTGTTATTTAGAAAACACGCTTAATTTTTGTAACTGCTTTAACTGCGCACTTTATACAAAAAACGCGGGGCTTGATTCATAAGCCTCGCGTTTTTTGTTAGAGCAACTATAAGTTTTAAACTGGGCTGTATTAAACAGCTCAGCACATCAAGCTTACTCTTTCAAAGGCACTAAGCGCGGCGCAATCATGTGCTCTGGTCGCAGAATATCGGCTAATAGATCATCATCGAGCAACTGCTCTGCACGCACCAATTCCAAAACGCCACAACCCGTTTCCAGTGCCTGCTTGGCAATACGCGTAGCATTGTCATAGCCAATATATGGGTTAAGCGCGGTAATCAAACCAATCGAGTGCTCGACCAAGCTACGGCAGCGCTCCTCATTGGCGGTGATACCGACAATACAATGTTCGCGCAGCATATCCATGGCACGACGCAACAGGCGAATCGAATCAAACATCTTCCAAGCAATTAACGGCTCCATCACATTGAGTTGCAACTGCCCTGCTTCTGCAGCCAAAGTCAGCGATAAGTCATTACCAATCACTTCGTACGCCACTTGGCTGACTGCTTCTGGAATCACTGGATTGACCTTGCCTGGCATAATTGAGCTACCCGGCTGACGTGCCGGCAGATTGATCTCGTTAATACCGGTACGCGGACCGCTCGATAATAAGCGCAAATCATTACAGATTTTTGAGAGCTTGATTGCCGTGCGTTTTAGCATGGCGGAGAACAATACAAACGAGCCCATATCTGAGGTTGCTTCAATCAGATCAGGGGCCGCTTTAATCGGATAACCACAAATGGCCGCTAAACGCTCAACCGCGATGCCCTGATAACGTGGATCAGCGTTAATACCTGTACCAATCGCGGTGCCGCCAAGATTCACTGAAGTGAATAAGTCATTGGCTAAGCTCCTAAGACGCACTAAATCAGTGCTCAAATTCACCGAGAACGCTTTAAATTCTTGGCCCAAGGTCATTGGTACAGCATCTTGCAGTTGCGTGCGCCCCATTTTGAGTACGTGCGAGAACTCATTACCTTTGTCGGCAAATGCCTCAATCAAACGTTCTAAACTCACCAATAAATCATTATGACCTAACAATAAACCAACGCGAATCGCAGTTGGGTAAGCATCGTTAGTGGACTGCGCCATATTCACGTCATTATTGGGGTGTAAAAAGCTATACTCACCTTTTTCTTTACCCATCGACTCCAGCGCTAAGTTAGCGATCACCTCGTTGGCATTCATATTGGTTGAAGTGCCAGCGCCGCCTTGAATCATATCGACGATAAACTGATCGTGATGCTTACCTTCAATCAATTGCGTGCAAGCATTGGCAATCGCTGCATGCTTTTTATCGTTTAAATAACCGAGTTGATGGTTGGCATCCGCCGCAGCCTGTTTAACCATCGCTAACGCACAGACAAAATTAGGGTAATGCGATAGAGGCACGCCGGTCAGATGAAAATTATGCATAGCGCGTAAGGTCTGGATACCGTAATAAGCATCCTGTGGCACAGGCAGCGAACCCAATAAATCATGCTCGGAACGAAACGCTGTAGCGGTCATAGATCAAATCCCCTTAGCCAAAGCTGATCAAGTACTGAATAAAGGGATGTTAGGCCTTCCACGATTCTAAAGCGAACCTTGCAGGCACAATCACTGCGGCATAGTGACCTAGATCATTCTGTGGATAACTCTGTGCATGCTTTATCAAATATCTGGAAAGCGCATAAATCACACCAAGAAAGTAACGCAAGGCATTGCTATATAAAGGAATAACCCTAAAAACAGATTTAAGCCCGCAGTTACCGCTCGCTCAAGCCTGTGGATAACCTTGTGCACAACAGTGTTTAGCTGTGCCAGCTAGGTTGTTGCTGGAGTGCTGTCAGCCGCTTTACCCTCATCACTGTCCATGTCTAACTCAGCAATGCTGCGTAAGCGCTCCACCACGCGCGCATTGATCGAGCCTGCGGGGAACAGATTATCTTGGTCGGCATAACCCGCTTCTTCACCGCTTAACAGGGCTAAAGCCTGATCAACATGCCGCACAGCATAGATCTGGAACTGGCCAGCGCGCACAGCGTCAATCACTTCATCATCCAATAACAAATTAATAATGTTTGACTGCGGGATAATAACCCCTTGTTCGCCGGTTAAGCCTCGAGCTTGGCACAAGCGGAAGAAGCCTTCAATCTTCTCATTCACGCCACCAACCGCCTGCACTTCACCAAATTGATTGATCGATCCCGTAATCGCAAACGACTGTTTCAACGGTGCGCGCGACAATGCAGAAATCAAGGCACAGACCTCACCCAACGAAGCACTATCACCATCGACATAACCATAAGATTGCTCAAGCGCGATACTGGCAGAAATGGCCAGAGGGAACTCTTGTGCGTAGCGGCTGCCCAGATACCCAGTAAGAATCATCACACCTTTCGAGTGGATGGATTGCCCTAAACTGACTTCTCGTTCAATATCAACAATGCCGCTGGCACCGGGATAAACCGAAGCGGAAATACGTGCCGGCATACCAAAAGCGGTATCGCCGACAGCCAGCACAGTCAAACCGTTGCATTTGCCCACCGCAGCACCATGGCTGTCAATCAAAATAACCCCAGACAACATGTCATCTAAGATCCGCGCACAAACTCTACCGGTGCGCGTCACCTTAGCTTCAATCGCTTGTTGTACGTGCTGCTCATCGGTAATGGCAACGCCTGCGTTATGGCGTAAAAAGTCTGCCTCGCTGACAATCTGAAACAAGTCCGCCAAGCTCGCAGAAAGACGCTCTTGATGCTCGGCCAAACGGGTGCTGTAACGCACCAAACGTAGCACTGCCGCCGCACTTAATGGCGCCATCTCTTCTTCAGTGGTGCGCGCACAAAGCAATTGAGCAAAGTGCTGCAGAGTCTCATCGGTCAACGGAATGTCTTCATCAAAATCAACCAGCACACGAAACATTTCTTGGAAGTCTGGATCGAGCTCCTGCAAGGCGTAATACAAATCACGCGAACCAATCACTACGACTTTAACCTGCAAGGGAATCACTTGTGGAATCAAGGTTGCGGTGGCTAAACGACCCAGCTCAACCAAAGGTGATTCCATTTTTAATTGCCTAGAATGCAATGCGCGCTTCAACGCTTCCCAGACAAAAGGTTCTGAGAGCAGCTTTTCTGCTTCTAAAATCAAATAACCGCCATTGGCACGGTGTAAAGCACCGGAGCGCAGCTGACGGTAGCTAGTGTACAAAGCACCTTGGTCGGTACTGTACTCAATACGTCCAAACAAATTGTCGTAGGTTGGATGCGATTCAAAAACGACCGGCGCTCCTTCTTCTGGGGTATGGCCAATCACTAAATTAGGACTGTATTGCTCTTCCAGTAACTTACGTGCCAATGAGTCACTGTGGTCCTCATCGACCAATTGCTCGACCACCGTTTTTAGTAAATTAGTGTGCATGGCTTGCAAGTAAGCCACCACGCAAGGGTGTTCAGCATACTTCTGCGCCAGCGGCGCAAGTAACGGCTCCAAAGCAAGCGCGATGGTTTCTTCATTGAGCTGGCGTAACTGATTGCTCGATTCACGCTTCCACAGCGGCAAGCTGGAAAGCTCCTTATTCAGGTGTTCTTCGAGGACAGCAATATCCAGATGAAACTGTTCGCGCTCACTGTCTGGACGCTGGGCAAACTCAGCTTCATCCAAAGCTTTGCCATCAAACATTGGTGTAAAAGCGATATTGGTACTGTCGCGGTACAACGCAATATTTTTTTCTAAGGCAAGCTTTTCTACGGTATCAAGCGCTAAGTCGTAGCGGCGATTAAAGATGCGATCAATGGCGCTTTTTCTCTGCTGCCAACCAGGCGTCTCAAACACGGCGGGGAAAGTCGCCAGCAAGTTATCAAGCAACACACTGATATCAGCACAGAAGCAACTACCCTCTCCGGGCGGAAGCTGTAAGGCGTGCGGTTCACGCATCTCATCAAAATGGTTAACGTAGAGCCAGTCCGATGGCGTTGGCCGCTGCTTGGCCTGCTCATTCAAATAACGGCGCACATAGGAAAACCGACCGGTACCAGACTCACCCATTACAAACACGTTGTAACCAGCACGCGGCATCGACACGCCAAACTGCAATGCTTGTACAGCTCGCGCCTGCCCTAGCACACCTTGCAACGGTTGCAACTCGGCGGTGGTAGCAAAGCTAAACGGCTTATTAAAAGTACGCGTCAATTGCTCAGGTGATAAATGCAGTGCAGTAACAGTTGGACCAGGCATTAGAATTCCTTGCAGCTAGCGGCCACGCCGCGAAGTTAACGGCGCATTTTGGCCCTGCAGGATAGCCCACTGCAAGGAAGAAGTTAAAACAAGTGTGGATTTAGCTCGCAGAGACTCTGCAAAAGACCGTAACAGCAAGGAATTAAAAAACGATTAAAAGGAGCAGTATCGGTGCCGAATAACAACTTGACTGCTACGCAACGCCTTCCATGGCGAGGCTTATCACATCGTTAGCGATACGCGTATGACAGTGATAACGTTTTCAGACCTGCTCGGCATGCAGCTTTATCGCAATCAGCAGAAAAGTTAGTCTGCGCAGTTAATACAAAATGGCGTCGATGGCAAAGCTTCAAGGCGTGCAGCACTGATTGGCTCGCCACATTTTTCACATTCGCCATAAGTACCTGCATCTAAACGCTCAATGGCTTGTTGAACTTCTTTGACGCTGGCACGCGCATCGACCAACAAACCTTGCAGAACCATATCATTCTGGCGTTCTGTCGCCTGCTCAGAAAAGCTCTGGGCATGAGTTCGTGACAAGTCACGCTCAATCGCTTCGGCACGAGTAGCGTACTCAATAGCCAGTGCTTGTAGGCGCATACGCGGATCAATTGCTGTCATAAACCACCTCTTCTAAAAGCACAGACCAATCTTAAGCATAGAGTGAATAGCATTATGATAAAGAGAGGCCCTTCTCAAAGTACTGATATCAATCAAGGCAGCCTTGAGTACTCAAGCTAAAGATATGTTTATTTGCTACGGCACTGGCCAATGCCGCGTTTAAAAGCAATGCACATAAAAATGCCCTGTGATGACTCAACAGGGCATTTTTTAACAGGTAAAACTGAGCTGTAAAAGCTTACACAATACCTTGCGCTAACATGGCATCAGCCACCTTAACGAAACCAGCGATATTGGCACCTTTAACGTAGTTAACCTTACCGTTTTCCATACCGTAATGAACGCAAGCGGTGTGAATATTTTGCATAATACTGTGCAATTTAGCATCCACTTCACCATCAGTCCAAAGTAAACGCATAGCGTTTTGACTCATTTCTAGACCGCTCACCGCCACACCACCAGCGTTAGACGCCTTACCTGGTGCATACAAAATACCTTGCTCAATAAACAGATCAACAGCATCCAGCGTAGATGGCATGTTTGCGCCTTCAGCAACACAGATACATCCGTTTTTGATCAAAGTGCGTGCATCATCAATGGTCAACTCATTTTGCGTTGCGCACGGCAAAGCAATATCACACTGCAGACCCCATGGGCGCTGCCCTGCAAGGTACTGTAAACCAAAATGCTCGGCCATTTCTTCAATGCGACCACGACGGATGTTTTTCAGATCCATCAGGTACTTCCAGTGCTCGCTGTCCATACCATTTTCCATGTACAGCGTGCCGCCTGAGTCTGATAAAGAAATCACTTTACCGCCTAACTCAATGACCTTTTGCGCAGCATACTGAGCCACGTTGCCCGAGCCAGAGATAGCAACACGCTGACCTTCAATGCGACGTTTAACGCTTTTCAGCATTTCTTCAGCAAAGTATACGCAGCCATAACCTGTGGCTTCTGGACGAATTAAGCTACCGCCATAGGTCATACCTTTACCGGTCAATACCGAGGTGAACTCATTGGCAAGACGCTTGTACTGGCCAAACATATAACCAATCTCACGCGCACCAACACCAATATCACCAGCCGGGACATCAAGGTTATGGCCAATGTGACGGAACAGTTCAGTCATAAAGGACTGACAGAAGCGCATCACTTCGTTATCTGTTTTACCTTTAGGATCAAAGTCTGAGCCACCTTTACCGCCGCCCATAGGCAGTGAAGTCAGAGAGTTTTTGAATACTTGTTCAAAAGCTAAAAACTTCAAAACACCCAAATTGACTGAAGGATGGAAACGCAAACCACCTTTATAAGGGCCTATCGCGCTATTCATTTGTACGCGATAACCGCGATTGACGTGCACCTTACCGGCATCATCGACCCAAGGCACACGGAACAGAATCACCCGCTCGGGTTCGACCATACGTTCAATGATGCCCGCCTTCATGTAGCGCGGGTTATCCTCAAGGAACGGCCATAAAGTGCGCAGCACTTCTTCTACAGCCTGATGAAATTCAGGCTGATCAGGATCACGTTGTTTTATATGGGATAAAAACGCATTAAGAGTTTGGGACATAAGTAAGCCTCGGCAAACCGTACGCATACGGTCGTGGTTCAAAACTTTCCGACTTTATCAGTGCAAAGCTACTTTGCGATAGAAAAAAATATGTTTTTTTGAAAAAAATCATGCCTGAGCAGCGCTCCCAGCCTATCAATCTAGCATTGCACTGATATTTATCGTGCTGGGCTTGTTATTTTTACGCCACAAAAGTAAGGTTATATTATAACTTAATTTATCCTTTGGAATTTTAACATGCACCTTCGCACCTTACTCGCTTCGGCCGCTCTAGCTTTGTCATTTCCAGTTCTTGCAGATGACCATCAACACAGCCTTGAGGCTCACGTACATGGCATTGGCACATTAAATATAGCTCTAGAAAACCAACTGTTAGAACTGCAGCTCGAAAGCCCCGCAATGAATATCATTGGCTTTGAATATCAGCCTACAACAACGGCAGACATACAATCTGTTAAAGCAGCACAAAATAAACTGAGCAATGCAGCAGAGCTGTTTGCATTCAGTCCTGCTGCGCAATGCCGCTTAACCTCAGTCTCGATTGAAAATGCCTTACTCAAAGGGAGCGGCGCTCACGATCATGACCATGAGTCACAGCCTGCAGCAGAGATAGCGGAGCATCAACATAACGATATAAGTGCTCACTACCAATATCACTGTGCCACCCCAGCACAGTTAAATAGCATTGACCTAGCTGGCCTATTTAAGCTGTTTACCCAGACTGAAAAAATCCAAGTGCAACTGATCGTCGGTGACCATCAGCAAGGTGCAGAGCTGTCTGCTAAAAACACTTCACTGAGCTGGTAACATAAGTTTTTTTAAATGGCAGAAATCAACAATACCCCTGCAATTCAACAATCAGTAACACACCCGATTTTATAGAATTGAGATAACTCATGGTTTGTCAGAGTCCGATCATTGAACTGCATGACCTGCGCTTTGCTTGGCCTAAGCAGGATCTGCTGTTAGATATCGCAGAATTTACTGTGCAGCCGCAGCAGCGCGTGTTTTTGAAAGGCCCCTCTGGGAGCGGCAAAACCACGCTACTGGGCTTACTGGGTGGCGTACAGCTCCCACAAAGTGGCTGTATCAAGTTATTAGGGCAAGACTTAAGTCAGCTCAGCGCCAGCGCACGTGACCGTTTTCGTGTTGATCACAGCGGCTTTATTTTTCAGCAGTTTAATCTCCTGCCGTTTTTATCCGTGTTGGATAACGTTGTGCTGCCTTGTCAGTTTTCCAAGCTACGCAAACAGCGCGCCAGCATACGGCACGGTAGCATCGAGGCAGCGGCGCAAGCCTTGTTGCAGCAACTTGGCTTAGCCCGTCAATTGCATAGCAAACAAGCGGGGGAGTTATCTATCGGACAGCAACAGCGTGTCGCTGCAGCGCGTGCATTGATCGGCCAGCCAGAACTGGTCATCGCTGATGAACCAACCTCAGCGCTCGACGCCGACAGCCGTGAAGCATTTTTGCAGTTGCTGTTTAGCGAATGCGCAGCGGCCGATGCCAGTTTATTATTTGTCAGTCATGATCAATCCTTGGCGACATTATTTGATCGCAGTATCGATCTAAGCCAACTCAACCGCGCGATGCGCGAGCAGGAGGTTTAGCATGCATCTCCTGCGAATCGCTTTGCGCAGTCTCAACAATCGACGCTTTACCGCCTTACTGACCATCTTTGCGATTGCCTTGTCGATGGCCTTACTGCTCGCCGTAGAACGGGTACGTACCGAAGCACGCAGCAGTTTTGCCAGCACCATCAGTTCAACGGATTTAATTGTTGGCGCACGCTCCGGCTCAGTTAACTTGCTGCTTTACTCAGTGTTCAGAATTGGTAATGCCACCAACAACATTCGCTGGACCAGCTTTGAGCACTTTGCCCAGCATCCGCAAGTACAATGGGCAGTGCCGTTGTCATTGGGTGATTCCCACCATGGCTATCGAGTACTGGGGACCTCGGAAGATTACTTTAATCATTATCAGTACAGCCGCAAAAAACACCTGGCTTTAGCGCAAGGCCGATTTTTTACTGACCAAGCGCCCTTTGAAGTTGTGCTTGGTGCAGAAGTGGCCAATGCCTTAGATTATAAGTTAGGACAAGAGTTGGTCTTGGCGCATGGGGTCGCCACTGTCAGCTTGGTCAAGCACGATGACAAACCCTTCACTGTTGTCGGCATTTTACAGCGCACTGGCACCCCAGTGGATCACACTCTACACATTGCGCTCGCGGGAATGGAAGCCCTGCATATTGACTGGCAGCATGGCGCTCCAGCTTATGGCCGGCAAAAAATAAGCGCCGAGCAAGCGCTACAAATGGATCTGCAACCCAAAGAAATCACCGCCATGCTGGTCGGCTTGAAAAGCCGCATGGCGACCTTTGCTGTACAGCGTGAGATCAATCAATGGCGCGGCGAGCCGTTACTGGCGATTTTACCCGGCGTGGCATTGCAAGAGCTCTGGAGCTTGATGGGCACGGCAGAAAAGGCGCTTTTCGTTGTATCGCTATTTGTGGTGTTGACAGGCCTTATCGGTATGCTCACCGCTATTTTAACCAGCCTAAATGAGCGCCGTCGTGAGATGGCCATTTTACGTTCGGTTGGCGCGCGCCCTTGGCATATTGCCAGCTTGCTGATTCTCGAAGCCTTCACTTTAGCTTTTGTTGGCATTCTGGCTGGCGTTGCATTTCTCTACCTCGGCATTGCCATTGCCCAAGCCCCACTGCAGAGTCACTATGGTTTGCACTTGGCTTTTTCAGCGCCAACCGTGCATGAATGGCAGTTACTCGGTGCAGTACTCGCAGTAGGCGTATTGATCGGTGCAATACCGGCTTGGCGCGCCTATCGGCAATCACTGGCAGATGGCTTAAATATTCGTTTATAACCAATGGCTTTAGCGGATTAATCAACTTGAGTGGATATCTTATGGCGAGGATTTTTTGTTTAATTTTACTGGCATGCAGCTTTAACTTTGCCTACGCCAGCGAGTTACGCACACTGCGTTGGGAAGAAATGGTTCCAACTGACGCACCACCTTTGCCACCACCCACCGCACTGCATGATCTTAATCAGCTGGCAGACGTGCTTGCTGAGGAAAGCGGTCCTGCCGCCGCGCAACAATACCCAAATGCACCGGTAGTCCCTGAGCTCAATGGTATTGCGATGAAGCTGCCAGGCTATATCGTGCCGTTAACGATTGACGACAACAGTCGAGTTACCGAGTTTTTGCTGGTGCCTTACTTTGGTGCCTGTATTCATGTGCCCCCACCACCATCCAACCAGATGGTGTATGTCACCAGCGAGGGCGGCGTTGCTTTAGGTGAAATGTGGCAGCCCTACTGGATCGAAGGCCAGCTAAGCGTACAAACCTTCAGCAGCGACTTCGGTGACACCGGCTACCAAGCGGTTGCCGAAAAAATCTACCCCTATGTGTTTGATAGCCCGGCGATTAAATAAGCGATCACTATCGACCCATTACTGTTGCTTTATCAAGGCAACCAACATATTAAGCAGCAGCCAAAACGTTCGCACACTCAATACACGATAAATTATTCGTCTTTATCTAAACACACACCGTATAATGCCCCCTCGCAGGAGAGAGAGCGGATTACAACTCTGCTCCGCCGAAGGCGCAAACTCCCATAAACGCTCAGGCTCATGTACTGCGAAACAACTTAGATTCGCCAACTGGAGAGCGATTGCTTTAGGCAATCCACCGAAGGGGCAAGCGGCAAACTGCTGCGTAAACTCTCAGGTACACAGGACAGAGGGAGAGGCGTTACTGTCAGCAGGAGTCCTGCGTGCTTACCTATATCTATCTGATTGCTATTACTGCCGAAGCCATGTCCGGAGCACTTGCCGCTGGACGACGCAATATGGATCTATTCGGGGTCGCTCTGATCGCTTTTATCACCGCCCTTGGTGGTGGTACTGTGCGTGACATGCTGCTGGGCAACTACCCTGTGACTTGGACCCAACACCCACCCTATATCTACCTCACCATTGGCTCTGGTCTTGCGACCATGCTGATCGCACGCTTTATGCACAAGCTCAACCAGATCTTTTTGATCCTCGATGCGATGGGTTTAGTGGCCTTTACCATCATCGGTTGTAATGTTGCCCTTAAGCTTGGCTACGAAACACCAGTGGTGATTATGGCGGGGATTACTACTGGTATTTTCGGCGGTATTTTGCGCGACATTATGTGCAACCGCACACCTCAAGTACTCAGGCATGAACTCTACGCGAGTGTGTCGTTAGTGGTGGCAGTGGTGTATTTGTACTTAAAATCACTGGGCGTAGATGATAATGTCAACACCCTCGCCTCATTCAGCTTCGGTCTGGCGTTGCGCCTCGCCGCGATTCGCTGGAAGTTGTCTTTACCAGTATTTTCCTACTCACCCGGACGCTGGGGTGACTAAGAATAAAGCGCCCATTAGGGCGCCTTATTTACAACAAGACAATCGACTACCAGTTCAAGCTCACCCCAACACCCAAACCATGCTGACGTATTGAGTCAGCGTGGGTGTAGTTGTAGTTACCTTGCACACTTAAAGCATCAGACAGTTTATAAGTAGCCCCTAAACCGAGCGAGCCTACAGAGCTGTCCGGCTCATAACCTTGTAATCTAAAGCGCACGGAATCTACGCTATTAAGGTACATGCCAAGCTTCTGTTGATCGTCAGCAAACTCTTTCTCATAACCAATTTCCGCGCTAAGACTGAGTGGCGCAGTTAACTGATAGCTGGCCAGCAAACCAACACCCAAACGTTTTGAACTGCGTTTTTGTTCAGAAAAAGTTATCGCCGTGGATCTATCACCTTTCTCCGCGTAGCCATCAACTTTAAAACGCGCATGGCTCATAGAGACAAAAGGTGATAACTGCAGCGGATCTTGTGCCGAAAAGAGTTGATAACCAACACGCGCATGCACGGCTAAAACACTACCATCGGCGTCGCCTTTCTCAGTTCGTGCGGCGGTATTTAGCGCCAGTTTACGGTGTAAGCTCGCATAGTCTAAGCGCCCAGCACTCAGAGTTAAATCACCCCATAACGCTTGATTGTTGTACTGAATAAAAGGGCTGAGCAAATAGCTGTTAAGGCGGTATTTAGAATCATGCGCCCCCGCTGTTAAGCTATTTTCTTGTAGACTAATGCCTACACCTGCTCGCCATTGCTCATCAAGACGATAGCTGCCACCAAACGACAAGCCATAATTATTACTGTCACCGTCACTGGAACTTTTTTGTGTACGGTAATTACTGCGTTCACCACTGACCGCCGCAAAGCTATTCCACTGACCAGTCGCTTGCCAACTCGACTGCCCACTCAAAGCATGATTCTGTAAAGTTTTTTGATGTTGATTGAGCGAACTGCGGGCCATCTCTGGAAGCAAGCTGACCTCCCAAGGTGCAGCCAATATTGAATAGCCGTAATCGGCGATCAAGCGCTGCCCGGTAATGGTTGGATGCACACCGTCATCGAACAGTAGTTTCGTCGGATCAGGCGTCGCACTATTGATGCCATACTTTAAATTCTCAGTGCAGTCATCACCGCTAAAGCAAGTGCCAACTAAGTTTTCATTAGCATCCAAACCAAATGCACTAGGATTCGCAAGCCCCTCACTGAGTAGCTTAGGAATATTCAGGGCAATCACTTCTGCATTGACTTGCGCTAAGCGCTGCACAAGCTGGGTATTAAAATCAACACCTAAAGCCGATACAAAACCTTGGAGTGGAGTGCCAGAGATGGCTGGGGTTAAACCAACATCGGGCAGCATCCACACCATAAAATAGCGCCCGCCAGCTTTTTGCAACGCCTCAACGCCATCAGCTAATCGATTCGCTGAATCTGCAGCCTGCTGAGGATTTGTAATCAAAAACTGCAAAAAATCATTGCCGCCACCGCTGAGGTAAAACAAAGTGTTAGGATCAATGCTATGACCTTGTGCCTGCAGGCTTGGCAAATAACCATCACGTGTACGTGTGGTGCTGCCATCGACCACGACAGACCCAGCAACGCCAGTAATAGAGTCATAAATCTGATCAGTGCGATAACCGCCTACTGCCCAGTTGTCACCGTCTGCTTGGCCTTCCCCAGCACGCACTGGCGAGGTTGAGCCCGCTAATTGGGTACTGCTGATGCCTAAGCGTTCACCAATCAGCATGGATGACACCTTGCCATATACAGCGCCCGGACTCCCATCGACCCTATTGGTGAAGCGTTTGGTTTGACCTGGAACACTCGTATCTTCGAATTGTCCAGCATCAACTAAACTGTCACCGAACACTACAAAACCGCTATAGGGTTTAGGTGCAGCGCAAGCCACACCAACACTTAAAGCCGAAATACCTACCAGACTGACTAGTGCTTTCTTCATCGTATAGCTCCGTATTATTATTTTTATTACCGAGCATTAACTACTACAAAGAACAATTTAGTGCAACTTATTTAGACAGCCAGCCCAAACAGTACGCCCCTATAGTGCTTTCATACTTGAGCAATCACCTTCAATGACTAAGCTCCAATAACGCCGCCATCTATTCGTGTAATCACCATCACGCTGGAGCGCGCAACGGAATCCCCACCGAATGGAAAGCTTGAAGGCACCCGCTCTTCACCTGGGTGCTGCACACCGACAAATAAAGTTTTCTGATCTGGAGTGAAAGCCAAGCCGGTAATCTCACAGGCCACAGGACCGGTTAGGAAGCGCCGTACCTCACCTGTTTTTGGATCCGCGCAGAGCATCTGGTTATTGCCCTGTCCAGCAAAATCATCCTGATTTGAATAATTACCATCCGACTGAATCCACAAACGTCCAGCTTGGTCAAAACCAATACCATCAGGGCTGTTAAACATATTATCGGTAGTAATATTACTAGAGCCTGCATAAAGTGTTCCTCCGTGTATATCGGGGTTACCCGCCATTAAAAAGAGATCCCATTGAAAATCTTTAGCGGTATGCTGCCCTGCGCTTGGCACCCAGCGCACGATCTGTCCATAGTGATTTTCCGCACGAGGATTAGGCCCACCTACAGGCTGATTATCTTTAAGCCCACGATTTTTATTATTGGTTAAGGTACAAAACACCATTGGTTCATGGGGATGCACAGCTACCCACTCAGGTCGATCCATGGTGGTTGCGCCTACTTGCGTCGCCGCCAAGCGCGCATGAATCAGAATATCCGCCTGACTGGCAAAACCATTATCTGCGGTCAAACCGTTTTGACCATACGCTAAGCTGAGCCACTCGCCGCTGCCATCCTCATTAAACTTAGCAACAAATAATTCGCCATCATCTAATAGGTCACGATTCGCTGTTTGATCTGTAGGACTGTACTTATTGCGACTGACAAACCGGTAAATATGCTCGCCGCGCTCATCATCCCCTAAATACACCACCACGCGGCCATCCTCAGCAATCACCAACTCTGCGTTTTCATGCTTAAAGCGCCCTAAGGCAGTGCGTTTTACTGGTATAGAGCTTGGATTGTGTGGATCAATCTCGACTACCCAACCAAAGCGATTCGGCTCATTAGGTTCTTTGCCTAGGTCAAAACGCGAATCAAACTTATACCAACTGTAGCCCGCATCCACTGCGGCAATACCGTAGCGTGAAAACTCAGGGCTCAAATCAACCTGTGCATCACTACCAAAATAACCATTGAAGTTTTCTTCACAGGTTAAATAGGTGCCCCAAGGGGTCATACCATTAGCGCAATTATTAAAAGTACCTAAGGCCACTTCACCCTTTGGGTCAGCGTTCGTCTGCAGTAAAGCATGCCCTTGCGCGGGGCCGCTGATACGCATCGCTGTGCTGGCATCAATGCGACGATTAAAACGTCCATTTCTATCAAAGCGCCAACCTTGCGCCTGCTTGGTTAAGGTAATAATAGATACGCCATGCGCTGCTTGAGCATAATCCACATCGGCAGCGGTCATATTTTTACCCTGATGCTCAAACATGAGCTCATAGTTAGTGTACTCATTGTTGACGGCTAAAATAGCGGTCTGTTGATCCACTGGAAAAAAGCTCATGCCATCGTTATTGTCACCAAACTGACGCTTTTGATTGGCCGCTGTATTCTTATGTAACTGATTCGAAAACTCTGCAACATCGGCAAATAAGGGATCACCCCAAGAGATCAAACGCTCAACTTGATAACCCTCTGGCACCACAATTGTGTCCGCAGTACTCGCAGGCACAGCTTTAAAACCCAGCAAAGAGCTAGCTGTTGGCGACAATGCTGCGGCAATCGATCGACTGACAGGCGTCATACTAAAAAAGGTCACCGCACCTAAAGCAGCAGTCGCACCCAGAAAACGACGTCGCGACAGACCACGCTCAGCCATCTGAGTAAACTCTGGTGTTTCCGTACGAGGATGATTCAACTCATCTTGCAACTCAAACTGACTCATAGCACAACCTCAGCAAGGCGTTTAATTACGATGCAGTCAGATTAGGCGGGCTAGATGTCAAAGAGATGACAGTTTTATGAGAGATTAGTGACGCCGAAATAACGTAGAAGTAAAAGCACATATTCAGCGTATCTACAAAAAACTACAGGTATCACGACGCAACCAAGCCGTTGCTAAAGCAGAGCTTTTAGGTTTATTAACCGGCCATTAAAAAACCCGCAACGTTGCCGGTGCGGGTTTTGGGTACAGCTAAAGCAAATTAGACTTTGTTACGACCATGACGCTTACGATCGTTTTCAGTCAGATACTTTTTACGCAGACGAATTGACTTCGGCGTTACTTCAACCAGCTCATCATCTTCGATGAACTCAAGCGCTTGCTCAAGAGAGAAACGGATTGGCGGAACCAATGCTGTGGTTTCTTCTTTACCGGTTACACGCATGTTGTCGAGTTTTTTGGCTTTAGTTGGGTTAATCGCCAAGTCGTTATCACGACTGTGGATACCAGCTAACTGGCCTTCGTAAATTTCTTCACCCGGTGATAAGAACAGCTTACCGCGCTCTTGCAGAGTTTCTAGCGAGTAAGTCAGTGCTTTACCGGTCGCCATAGAGACCAATACGCCCTGCTGGCGGCTGGTTACTTCACCAGTTTTGATTGGACCGTAGTGACTGAACATACCGGTCAAAATACCAGTACCAGAAGTCATGGTCATAAACTGGTTACGGAAACCAATCAAACCACGTGAAGGCACAGTGTACTCAAGACGAATACGACCCTTACCGTCCGGAACCATATTGGTCAGCTCACCACGGCGCAGACCAAACTGCTCCATGATTGAACCTTGATGTTGCTCTTCGATATCTAGAATAACGTTTTCGTACGGCTCTTGCTTAACGCCATCAACTTCTTTGATCACAACTTCTGGACGCGAAATACCCAGCTCGTAACCTTCACGGCGCATGGTTTCGATCAGTACTGACAGGTGTAATTCACCACGACCAGATACTTTAAACTTGTCCACGTCATCGCCCTGAACAACACGCAATGCCACGTTGTGCAGCAACTCTTTTTCCAGACGTTCTTTAAGGTTACGGCTAGTAACGAACTTACCTTCTTTACCAGCAAAAGGTGAGTCGTTAACTTGGAACGTCATGCTCACGGTTGGCTCATCAACGCTCAATGGCGGCAAGGCTTCAACGTGTTGCTGATCACACAAAGTGTCAGAAATAAACAATGGCTCAAAACCACTGATACAAACGATATCACCAGCTTGTGCTTCTTCAACTTCAACACGGTGCAAACCATGGTGACCCATCAGCTTAAGGATACGACCGTTACGGCGCTTACCGTCAACATCAATCGAAGTCACTGGGCTGTTGGCTTTAATGCGACCACGGGTAATACGACCAATACCGATAATACCGAGGAAGTTGTTGTAGTCCAACGCCGAGATTTGCATCTGGAATGGACCATCTAAGTCAACTTTTGGTGGCTTAACAAAATCAATTACAGACTGGAACAATACGTCCATGTTCTCAGTCATTTCGGCTGGGTCTAAACCTGAAGTACCATTCAAAGCACTGGTGTAAACAATTGGGAAATCAAGCTGCTCTTCAGTCGCGCCCAAGTTATCAAACAGGTCAAACACTTGGTCAACAACCCAGTCTGGACGTGCGCCAGGACGATCAACTTTATTGATCACAACAATAGGGTTCAAGCCCGACTGGAACGCTTTTTGCGTTACAAAGCGTGTTTGTGGCATCGGGCCATCAATGGAGTCAACCACCAATAATACGCAGTCGACCATGCTCATTACGCGCTCAACTTCACCACCGAAGTCAGCGTGGCCTGGGGTGTCCACGATATTAATGTTGTAGTCGTGCCATTTAATGGCAGTGTTTTTAGCCAGAATAGTAATTCCACGCTCTTTTTCTTGGTCATTGGAATCCATGACGCGGTCAGAGTCGAGCTCTTTACGGTCAAGGGTACCCGACGCACGTAAAAGGGCGTCAACCAAGGTCGTTTTACCATGGTCAACGTGGGCGATAATGGCAATGTTGCGTAAATTCTCAATCACAAGCTTATCTCGAGTAAAATATGTAGGCTGCACGCAAAGCGCGTCAGATGTATCGTAAGTAACAAGGGTTTATCAGTCTGGTGGGCGTAACTGCTGCGGCATGGCCACACAGCTCCACAAACACACCCATAACAAGTATCTAATCATGCGTGACTGCTTGCGCGCGGCCGCTGCACAGGGTCAGGACGGTACACGCGGACATTTGCATAACCTTCATGCAACAAGTGATGAGCATGTAATTTACTCATCATACCTTGATCGCAATACAGTAGATATTGGCGATTTGGATCAAATTCTTTAAAACGGCTATTAATCGCATAAAAAGGTACAGTTAACTGCTCAATACCGTCCAAGATTAATGGCTGTTCTTCGGCTTGGTCAGGATGACGAATATCTATAACAATCTGTCCTGGCAGCGCCTGATTCAAGTGTTCCACCTGAAGATCTTTACCCAGCTCATTCAGAACCTTGTCCATAGTGACCATGGACGTGCGCTCAATTGCACGCTGCAAAATACTTGGATCTAAACGCGTCTCTTCATGCACAACACGACCCAGCTTAGCTTTCGTTTTGGGGCTTACCGAAATTACACCGCAATATTCCGGCATATTCTCAGCAAACTCAGCTGTACCAATTTCAACAGCCGTTCGAATAATATCTTGTTTATGTTCGGTAATTAGAGGACGCAAAACCAGCTTATCAGTGGCTTTATCAATCACTGCCAGATTAGTTAGTGTTTGACTGGCAACCTGTGAAATCGCTTCGCCAGTGACCAAAGTGTCCAATTGCAAATCTTCAGCGATGACATCAGCCGCCTTCAGCATCATACGTTTGAGCACAACGCCCATGTGACTATCATCGACATTTTCTAAAATATCACCGAGCACTTCTTCAAAGGGTACGCTGATAAAGAGTACTCGATGCGAGCTGCCATACTTTTTCCACAAGTAATGCGCGACTTCTTTTACGCCTAGCTCGTGAGCACGGCCACCCAAATTGAAAAAACAAAAATGAGTTAACAAACCACGACGCATCATTTGATAGGCCGCCACAGTAGAGTCAAAACCACCAGACATTAATACCAGCGCCTGCTCCACGGTACCGAGCGGATAACCACCAATGCCTTGGTGACGTTCGTATTCAATAAATAATTTATCGTGGCGAATTTCAAAGCGCACTTCAACGTCGGGGTTGCGCAAGTCAATGCCTGCAGCGCCACATTGCTGACGCAATTGACTGCCCACATAGCGCTCAACATCCATTGAAGAAAAAGGATGTTTACCTGCTCGTTTGCAGCGCACAGAAAATACACGGCCTTTTAAAAGATCCGCATAGTGTGCTTTGCAGTGCTGCACAATCTGATCAAAATCACCCAGCGGATATTCTAAGACTTGGAAAAAGTGTGAAATACCGGGCGTGCAACGTAAGCGCGCATACAGTTCTTGTAGCTGTGCAGGATCTTCAATTGCAGTGAATAACTCTAAATTATCCCACTCACCGATCACTTTCACATCAGGATCAAGATCGCGCAGTACGGTACGGATATTTTTTCCCAACTGACGCATAAACTGCCGACGCACAGGTCGACTTTTAATGGTGATTTCAGCAAAAGATTTTAGAATTAATTTCATTGTGCAAACAGGTCGCTAAGAAGGGTTACCAAAGCAACCGCAAAAATGGGCGCAAATGATAGCAGCTTTTTCTAAAAGATGCTCAAAAAACGAGCAGAGCACTGCACCCTGATCAGCGCATTACTCTACCCGTCAGATGATTTGTTGCCTTAGCAGCTGTAGTACAACTCATACTCTAGAGGATGTACAAAGGTACGCACACGCAACTCTTCCTCGGCTTTCAGAGCAATAAAGGCATCTAAAAACTCATTACTGAACACACCACCGCGCAGCAAGAAGTCACGGTCTGCATCCAGAGCTTCTAGCGCTTCTTTTAAGCTGCCACATACTTGCGGGATCTGCTTAGACTCTTCTGGAGGCAAGTCATAGAGGTTTTTATCAGCTGCATCACCTGGGTGAATGCGGTTTTGAATACCATCTAAACCCGCCATCAACAGTGCCGCAAAAGCCAAGTACGGGTTTGCCGACGGATCAGGGAAACGCGCTTCAATACGGCGCGCTTTAGGACTAGTGACGTAAGGAATACGAATCGAGGCTGAACGGTTACGCGCTGAATAGGCGAGCATGACCGGCGCTTCAAAACCTGGCACTAAGCGCTTGTATGAGTTGGTTGACGGGTTAGTAATGGCATTCAGTGCTTTACCGTGCTTAATAATACCGCCAACAAAATACAGGGCATTATCAGACAAACCGGCATAGCCTTCACCAGAGAACGTGTTTTTGCCACCCGCCGCAATCGACATATGCACGTGCATACCAGAACCATTATCACCAAACAGCGGTTTAGGCATAAAGGTTGCCGTACGGCCATAGGCATCAGCCACGTTATGCACAACGTATTTTAACGCCTGCACTTCGTCGGCTTTAGCAACTAATGTATTGAAGCGAGTACCAATTTCGTTCTGGCCAGCAGTCGCTACTTCATGGTGATGCACTTCAACAAATTGACCCATTTCTTCCAGCGCATTACACATTGCTGTACGAATTTCATGGTCATAATCATTTGGCGGAGTTGGCATATAACCGCCTTTTACGCCAACGCGATGGCCTTTATTGCCGCCCTCAATGTCCGCATCACTGTTCCAAGCCGCTTGCTCAGAATAGATTTTGAACATTGAGCCTGACATATCTGATTTAAATTTGACCTGATCAAAAATGAAAAATTCAGGCTCAGGCCCAACAAAGACGGTATCACCAATCCCCGTGGATTTTAAATACTCCTCAGCACGCGAGGCGATCGCACGTGGATCACGGTCGTAACCCTGCATGGTAGAAGGCTCAATCACGTCGCAGACTAAAATCAGCGTAGGCTCTTGAGTAAAAGGATCCATGACTGCAGTACTGTCATCAGGCAGCAAAATCATGTCTGAAGCTTCAATGCCTTTCCAGCCTGCCATAGAGGAGCCGTCAAACATCTTTCCTTGCTCGAAAAAATCATCATCAGCATCACGCGCTGGCATAGTGATATGGTGCTGTTGCCCACCAATATCAGTGAAACGCAAATCAATCCATTTTGCATTGTGTGCTTGTATCAGTTCGAGCGACTTTGACATCATGGTCTCCGGGACTTCATAAACGAGGTACCCACCCAGCAACAGGCTTCCGGGCAGTGCGCTCGCCACATTCCTGTCTCAGCAAGACAATATAGATGTCAAAACCAAGGGCGAGACGCGTAATATAAATTCAGTGCCTATTTTGACTGTTGCCTGCCGCCAACGCTAGCCCTTAATGCACACTATTGAAAAAACAACAGCATAAAAGCTCGAGAAAGCAGCAAGTCAGCGAGTAAATCATCAGATTTTGTATTCTACGCAGTTTAGTTTTTATTATGCGCTGTTAATTTTTCAACAAGTACTGATTGCGTGCGCTTTTGCACAGCTCGCCTGCGAAACACTTGCCTAACCATGCAGAGCATGTAACGCTTAATCAATCATTAGAAGGAGTCGATCATGCGCCTTATATTTGCCACAGTTTTGCTCATCGCAGCATTACCTGCTGCGGCCCAAATCTTTCAGTACACCGATGCCAAGGGTAACCGTGTTTTTACTGATCAGCCGCCTTTAGGCGTGGATGCTAGTAGCGTTGAACTAGCCCCGACCAATAGTCTGCCCCCGCCACCCAAAAACACAGCGGCTACAGATACTACAACAGACAAAGATAACGCAGAGCTTACAACACCTTATAGCGTACTTCAGCTAGTAGGCCTACCGGACGAGGAAGCTTTGCGCGCCAATAATGGCACTTTCAGCATACAAGTCGAGATCACTCCAAAGCTGGCTAAACAGCATAGTTTACAACTGCTAATTGATGGTCAGGCTTATGGCCCAGCGAGCACATCAACCAGCCTGCAAGTTGATAACTTAGAGCGCGGCGAGCATCGCCTAGCGGTACAAGTACTGGCTAATGATCAAGTCGTGCAAAGCAGTGCCGAGCAAACCATCACTGTGCAACGCGTCCACACTGGCAGCCCCGCTTTACGTCCTAAACCTACACCTCGCCCCGCACCATGAAACTGAACTATTTATTAGGCGCACTGTTCTTGTGCGCCGCACAACTGGTCTCGGCAGCGGTGTACACCTACATTGATGCCAATGGTGAGCGAGTTTTTACTGACAAACCGCCCAAAAACCAGCGTACTGAAATCATCCACATCGCTCCACCCAATCAAATAGCCCCACCGCTAGCGATGAAACCACCGCCTGTATATCAAGCCGACCCTGAGCCCTTAGCTGTGCAGTACCAGGTGCTGCGCATTTTAGTACCAGAACCTAACGCCACCCTGCGTGCTAACGACCGCCAACTGATCGTTACTGTCAGCAGTGAGCCGGCGTTGCTTGCTGGTCACCATTACCGCTTGATTTTAGATGGCGAGCCGGTCGGTGATCCAAGTCGCAGCCCAGTGTTCCCTCTAAGTGAGATTGATCGCGGCACCCACCAACTGGCCGTTGAAATTATCAATGAGAAGGGCGCAGTCCTGGAACGCACACCCTCGCAGCCTTTTCATTTACGGCAAATTACCTTAAATGATAAGCGCCGTGTACGTCCGTGCGAAAAAGATGATTACGGTGTGCGCCCAGAATGCCCACTCAAAGACAAACCAAAAGAAAAGCGCTCGCTGATTCCTTTCTTGGGGCTTTAATGAGCAACTGATTGGCAGATGCACAGTCAGCAGAAACCTTTTATTTGCTGCGCTGCAATCCTCCTTGCTACAGTGCGCGGCATTTATTAAAGAGGACGGCTATGCACGACCAACATTTTGACGATCTTGCGATTCGTTTTGCGCAGAAAATTTATGGCAGTAATAAAGGTGCCATACGTTTAGCCGTATTGCAGACTGATCTCAATGAAGTACTGCCACAACGGCCATTGCGAGTGCTCGACATCGGCGCAGGTCTTGGTCACATGGCCTTATGGCTGGCACAGCAAGGGCATCAGGTCACTTTAGTTGAGCCTGCGCTGGCAATGCTAGAAGCGGCGCAACAGCGTTTCAGCGAGGCGCAGTGCCAAGCAACCTTTGTCCATGCCGACTGGCAAAACTTTGCTGAGCAAGAACATCGCCCTTATGATTTGGTTTTATGCCATGCCGTGCTTGAATGGCTGGCTGAACCAAGCGCTATTTTAACTGCTCTACACCGCCTCACTGCTACAGACGGCTGGCTCTCTCTGGCTTTTTACAATAAAGATGGCTTGATCTTACAAAATCTGATTAAAGGCAATCTGCGTAAACTCAGCCAGCAGCGCTTCACTGGTGATGCAGGCGGTTTAACTCCGCAGCAACCGCTGGATCCTCGCGAACTGGCCGCTATCGTCGAACCTCTCTGGAAGATTCAGCAGCGCAGCGGCATTCGCGTCTTTCATGACTATATGCCACCGCAATTTCGTCAAAAAATTGCTCCAGAAGAATTGCTCAGTACCGAATTAAGCTATCGCCGCCATCCTGCATTAGCGGGCTTAGGCCGCTATCTGCATTGGCTTTGCCAGCCACGCTCGATGGCAGTAGACTGCAACTGAACCCAGTCTCTTTGGAGGCATTGCATGCTGCGTTATCTGCTACTTAGTACAGGAGCTATTCTGTTGTTTGGCTGCCAAGCCAACAATCCTTATCAAGCGCAAGGCCTGCCTTTACCCGCTGCGCCTGCAGCGGCGGCAACGCATTTTGACAAAAGCGCCTACCCCGCAGTCACTGATAAAAAAACCTATACTTACTGGTGCTGGAACGAACTCTCAACACAGTCTTTATACAGTGATGCAACACAATCTGTAGAGCGCCAAGCTTTAGCAGAGCAACTGGAACAATACGCTTTTCGACCAGCTTCCAGCAGCAATCCATGCGAGCTGACAATAACCATCAATAGCCAGTACGGTCAGCAAACTCGCCGTGATTATAGTAATTACCCATCAGCTCACTATGGCTACGGATACGGGCGAAGCCATGGTTACCATGATCGCTACCGTTACTCAGGAATCGGCATGGACTTCCCGATTATTCCACGCACATACACCGAGCATTTCCAGCAGCTAACGCTGACCTTTACAGATGCTGAGAGCGGCCAAACAATCTGGCAAACTCAAAGCCAAATCACTAGCAATCAGCATGCTCAAACTTCTGAAACAGCGCTACGCGAAGCGATAAACAAAATGCTCAAGGATTATCAGTAAGCAAAGTGCTGGGCTCTACAATCAGCAACTAAGTACTCGGATTCTTCTCGTTGTAATAATAATTAGGCAACCACAAGCACATCACAAGGCGGCTTGCGCAAGTAGTGTATTGCCAGACTGCCGAGCAACTTCTGCGCGAGCAAACTACGATTATGACGACCTAAAGCTAATAATAATGGGCTACGACGACGCGCCACCAGCTCTTTATCTAAGCTACCCGCCAACACTCCATGCACAACTTCATGCGATACCTTTGGCCCGCCTTTAGGCAGTTGTGCAACTTCATCTTCAAGCAACTGCCCGATTAAACTGCGCTGCGTCTCTAAGTACTCAGCTACACGATCAAGCTTAAGCTTAGGCCCTGGGTTAAAAATATTAACCGCATGCAAGCCTGCATCAGCGGGCAGCAAGTGATAGGCAGCATGCAAAGCTTGGCATGAAATCAGTGACGAATCTAAAGCCACCACAGCCTCACGATAAGCACGCACATCAGAATTGACTGCTAATAAAACAGGAATCGTACAATCGCGAGCAATACGTTCAAGATTACTGCCTTTAAACAACTCTGGACGCGCTTTATGGTGCTGTCCAAGCACCAGCAAACTGTAGGTTTGTTCTTGCAAGAAGCTCAACACAGCATCAGCTGCTTTACCGTGCTGAAAATACACAGACACTTGTGAGGCTAAGGCTTCAGGCACACTTGCTCGCAACTGCGGCTCAAGCTTTTTTTGTATATCAATAAAGGCCTGCCTAGATGGTGAGTCTTCAACTACATGCAAAATACTGAGCTCAGCTTGATGCTGCTCTGCTAGCTGAACGGCGCGCTGCAAAGCAACATCAGCTTCCTTGCTTAAATCGTGGGCGATAAGAATTTTACTGTACATAGAAGACCTCTTTACTGATATTAACCGAGTCAGCCGCGGGTAAATCATATTGTTATTTTAGAATTATTTTGTCTTGCACAATAGTACTGCAATACCACGCTTTACTTCACTACCAACACATCGCAAGGCGGGTGTTCTAGGAAGTATTGCGCCAAACTGCCAAGCAGTGCATCTGCCAAAATGCCGCGACCATGTTTGCCGATGGCTAAGATCTGTGGCTTTTGCTCAGCAATCACTTGAGTCAAACAATTATGCAGTTCACCTTGGCGCAATTCATGGCTGATTTTCGGGCCTATCTCGGGCAACTTTGCACGTTCATCCAGCACTAACTGATCAAACAACGAAGTTTGCCAAGTGATTTCTGAGTCGCTATCGCCACCATGCACTTCCGCCATTTCCAAAACATGTAAGGCATGAATTGTTGCTCGATGCGGCAGCAGCTTAAAGACATGATGCAATGCATGACAGGCACACAAAGAAAAATCGAGCGGCACCAAAGCGTGCTGATAATCAGTCACTATGGGTTCAACCGCTAACAGCACCGGCACTGCACTGCGCTGTAAAACACGCTCTAAGGTTGTGCCTGAAAAATACTCAGCCGATTCTTGGTGATGATCACCCATCACGAGAAAGTCGACACTGTGCGCTTGCTGCGCTGCAACAATCGTCTGCGCAGGACGCCCCACTTTAATCAAAATCTGTGCGTTTTCAGCATGACAGTCTTCCAACTGCTGAGTGAGCAAAGCATCTGCGGCCAGCATCTGCTTTTCTAAAACAGCCATTGGCAAATGATTTTCTAAAACGTAGAGGACACTCAAGCGCGCTTGGTGCTGCTTGGCCAACTGCACGCCTCGTTGCAGGGCGAGTGCAGCTTCTGCACTAAGGTCGTGGGCAACCATAATATGTTGCATAAATGTGCATTCCTTTTAAAGACCAAAAAACAGTACGCCAACGGCACATTCGTTGGCGTACTGGGAGCCGTTAACGAGCAGCGTCGAGCGCTTGAGTTAAGTCAGCCAAAATATCATCAATGTGCTCAATACCAATCGATAGACGAATCAAATCTAAGCTCACTCCAGCCTTAGCCATTTCATCTTCAGTCAGTTGGCGGTGCGTCGTGGTCGCAGGGTGGCACGCCAATGATTTTGCATCACCAATATTGACTAATCGGTAGAGCAATTGCAGCGCATCAATAAACTTAGCGCCAGCCGCTTGGCCACCTTTAATGCCAAAGCACAAAATTGATGACGGTTTACCGCCCATGTATTTTTGCGCTAAAGCGTGATCTGGGTGACTCGGCAAACCCGCGTACTGCACCCACTCAACTTGTTCATGCGCATCTAAAAACTCAGCGACCTTTTGTGCATTCTCACAATGACGCTCCATACGCAAAGACAATGTTTCCATGCCTTGCATAATTAAAAACGCATTAAAAGGTGATAGCGCTGCGCCCATGTTACGTAACGGCACGACGCGGCAGCGGCCAATAAAGGCGGCAGGGCCAAAGGCTTCGGTATACACCACGCCGTGATACGACACATCAGGCGTGTTTAATAATGGAAAACGTTCTTTATGCTCAGCCCATGGGAATTTACCTGAATCAACAATCGCGCCAGCGATGGTGGTGCCGTGACCGCCCATGTACTTAGTCAGCGCATGCACAACAATGTCTGCACCATAATCAAATGGACGACACAATACTGGCGTTGCCACAGTGTTATCGACAATCAACGGCACGCCATGGCGGTGTGCGGCATCGGCCAGCGCTTGAATATCAACGATATTGCCGGCTGGGTTACCAATACTTTCACAAAATACCGCTTTGGTTTTGCTATCAATTAGCTTTTCCAATGCAGCAATGTCATCGTGTGGAGCAAAACGTACTTCGAGGCCTTGGCGCGGCAAGGTATGGGCAAACAGGTTGTAAGTCCCGCCATACAACTTCGCCACTGAAACAATGTTATCGCCCGCTTCAGCAATGGTTTGAATGGTCGCGGTAATGGCGGCCATGCCAGATGCCATAGCCAGCGCCGCAACACCGCCCTCTAAAGCAGCCACACGCTTCTCTAAAATATCGTTGGTTGGGTTAGTGATACGGGTATAGATATTACCTGGCACTTTCAAATCAAATAAGTCAGCACCGTGCTGAGTATCGTCAAAAGTGTAAGAAGTGGTTTGATAAATAGGTACAGCAGCTGATTTAGTGGTCGGATCAGATTTGTAACCGACGTGGATCGCAATCGTTTCTGGTTTCATTACTCTTACTCAATACGGGTTAAAAACGTTGGTGCAAAGCATGCCCAGCCAACCGAGCAGGGTCAAGCACAACACCGCTAGATGTCTTCTAAAACAAGATCTGTGCACAATACCTATTCTTACCACAATAACTTAGAGCGCGGACATGACTTGGCGTTACATTATCAAACAGTTGGCCTTTCCGCCCAGCAGCTTACTATTGTTGCTAGTTTTGAGCTTTGTTCTACGCAAACGCTGGCCAAAAACTGCCACAGCAAGCTTTCTTATCGCGATTAGCGGACTTTATTTAATGAGTCTACCGATTACCGCTGAGTATGCCGCGCGTACTCTGGAAACGGAAGCAGCCCTAACCATAGAGCAATGGCCAACCTTGCAACAACATGCCGACGTGATTGTCGTGCTTGGTGGTGGCCGTGAGGTCAATGATCCTGCGTGGCAAGGCGATCAACCTTCCTTAATGGCCATGCAACGTCTACGTTACGCCGCACGTTTAGCCAAAGCCTCAAAATTACCTGTACTGATCAGTGGCGGCTTACACTTTGGCCAACCACCCAGCGAAGCTCAACTGATGGCCGATAGCTTGCAGCAAGACTTTGGCGTACGCGCAGACTGGCTTGAAGGTGAAAGCCGCACCACTTGGGAAAATGCCGAACTCAGTGCCAAGATCCTGCAAGCGCAAGGCATTAATCGCGTAGTACTGGTTACTAATGCTTGGCACATGCCGCGCTCGCGCTGGAGTTTTGAGCAGTTTGATTTTGAGGTTGTCAGCGCACCGGTTGGCTTTTTAAGCGTCGCCAACGGCCGCCCATTAAACGGCTGGTTGCCCGAAAGCAAAGCGATGTGGCAAAACACCACACTACTTAATGAAGCCATTGGCGCAACACTTTATCCTTTATTTTATAGCACACCCTAGTACAACAAGTAGAAGCGCTCAGGTTGCAGACTGCAAGTATCAGCTGTTCATACAAATTTAGATGGCGTTTCCCTCCTTGCGCTCGCCTCATGTATGCTAGGCAGATATTTTTCATTGATGGGCTGCGGCGCATCATTCTTCTGACTTTCTTGACGATAAACACATAAAATCATGCACGAACAGTATCAACCTCGCGACATTGAAGCCGCCGCTCAGCGCCATTGGGCCGAGCAAAAATCCTTTGAAGTGACCGAACAAGCCGGTAAAGAAACCTATTACTGCTTATCGATGTTCCCTTACCCCAGCGGTCGCCTGCATATGGGTCACGTGCGCAACTACACCATTGGTGATGTGATTGCCCGTTACCAGCGCATGCTGGGTAAGAATGTGCTGCAGCCGATGGGTTGGGATGCGTTCGGCATGCCTGCAGAGAACGCAGCGATTCAGCATAAGGTTGCGCCAGCGGCGTGGACCTACGAGAACATGGCCTATATGAAGGCGCAGTTCACTCAGCTGGGCCTGGCGATTGATTGGTCGCGCGAGATTACCACCTGCAAGCCTGACTACTACCGTTGGGAGCAGTGGCTGTTCACGCAACTGTACAAGAAAGGCATCATTTATAAGAAAGTCGGCACAGTCAACTGGGATCCAGTCGATCAAACCGTACTGGCTAATGAGCAAGTGATTGATGGTCGCGGCTGGCGTTCAGATGCGCTGGTAGAAAAGCGCGAAATCCCGATGTACTACTTCAAAATCACCGCTTACGCCGATGAGTTGCTCACTAGCCTAGATGATATGCACGGCTGGCCTGAGCAAGTTAAAACCATGCAGCGTAACTGGATCGGTAAAAGCTTCGGTGCCGATATTCTGTTTGATTACGATGTTGATTCAGTCGGTATCGATGGCCAACTCAAGGTTTACACCACGCGTCCCGACACTTTAATGGGTGCAACCTATGTTGCCGTGGCAGCCGAGCACCCGTTGGCACAACGTGCCGCAACGAACAACGCCGAACTGACTGCCTTTATTGCTGAGTGCAAAGGCGGCTCTGTGGCTGAAGCCGATATGGCGACCATGGAGAAAAAAGGTCTGCCCACTGGCCAGTTTGTCATTCATCCATTAACTGGTGACAAACTACCGGTGTATGTCGCCAACTATGTCCTCTGGGGCTATGGTGAAGGCGCAGTGATGGCGGTGCCTGCCCACGATGAGCGCGACTTTGCTTTTGCTAACAAGTACCAACTGCCGATTCAGCAAGTGTTTGCCTCAAGCAATCCTGACAACAGCTTTGATGCGCAGACCTGGAATGACTGGTACGCCGACAAAGCTCACGTCAGCGCAGTGAACAGCGGCAAATACAACGGTTTAAACGTGCAAGATGCTTTTGATGGCATCGTTGCTGACCTTGAAGCCCAGCAGCACGGCGAGCGCAAAACTCAGTTCCGCTTACGCGACTGGGGCATCAGCCGTCAGCGCTATTGGGGTTGCCCAATCCCAATTATTCACTGCCCAAGCTGTGGCGATGTCGCGGTACCTGAAGATCAGCTGCCTGTGGTGTTACCGGAAAACGTCATCCCTGATGGTTCAGGTAATCCCCTGAACAAAATGCCCGAGTTCTATCAGTGCAAATGCCCATCTTGTGGCGCGGATGCCCGTCGTGAAACCGACACCATGGACACCTTTGTTGAGTCGTCTTGGTACTACGCACGCTATGCCTCACCGCATTATGAAGGCGGCTTAGTCGAAAAAGGCGCAGCAGATCATTGGTTACCGGTTGATCAATACATCGGTGGTATTGAGCACGCAATTCTGCACTTACTCTATGCGCGCTTCTTCCATAAGCTGATGCGTGATGAAGGTTTGGTCAACAGTAACGAACCTTTCACTAAGCTGCTGACCCAAGGCATGGTGATTGCCGAAACCTATTACCGTATGCGCCCTAACGGTGGTCGTGAGTGGTTTAACCCTGATCAAGTCACGGTTGAACACGACAGCAAAGGCAAAGCGCTGTCAGCAACTTTGATCAGTGATGGTCAGCCCGTAGTGATTGGCGGCATTGAGAAAATGTCCAAATCAAAAAACAACGGTGTTGATCCACAAGTGATGATCGACGAGTACGGTGCCGATACCTGCCGTTTGTTTATGATGTTTGCTTCGCCACCGGACATGAGTCTGGAATGGTCAGATTCTGGTATTGAAGGCGCGAGCCGCTTTATGAAGCGCGTTTGGCGCTTAGCCTATAAGCACGTTAATGCAGGCGAGCATGATGGTTTAGATATTGCCTCTTTAACCGATGAGCAGAAAGAAATTCGTCGCGCGATCCATGCCGTAATTAAACATGCCAGCAATGATGTCGGCCAACACCAGAAATTCAACACCGCTATCGCGCAAGTGATGACCTTGATGAATGTTTTGGAAAAAGCACCTGTTGAAACTGCGCAAGACCGCGCCTTACTGCATGAAGGCTTAGAAACCGTCGTGTTGTTGTTAGCGCCGATCACGCCGCACATTTGTCATGAGTTATGGCAGCAATTAGGCCACAGCACGCCAGTGATTGATGCAACTTGGCCACACTTTGATGAGACTGCATTGGTGCAAGATACGCTAAGCATCGTGATTCAAGTCAATGGTAAATTGCGTGGCCATATTGATGTGCCTGCCACTGCTAGTCGTGAAGAAATTGAAACAGCGGCACGAGCCAATGAAAATGTCTTGCGCTATGTTGGCGACTTAACCATTCGAAAAGTGATTGTTGTTCCCAATAAGTTGGTTAATATTGTTGCCAACTGATTGAGTTATGCTTTTTACTCACCCCTGTCTAACCTCACAACGAGGTTAGACACAGAGGACATACCATGCTGAAACGTTCTATTACTGTACTGGGTCTGGCTTTTTTAATGACCGCTTGCGGCTTCCACTTACGCGGCACCGGTACCACACAAATGGCCCTCAACGAGCTGAACTTCACTGCCCGTGATGCACTTAGTCCTCTGGGTAAGATGGTCAAAGAAAGTCTGGTCAATAATAAAGTACAGGTTTCTAGTAGCGCTCCTTTTACGCTCTACGTCGGCCCTGAAGAAACCACACAACGTACCGCTAGTTTCACCGCTGGCACGCGCAGCGCTGAGTACACCCTGACCACTGCAGTCAGCTATGAGCTACGCTCTGGCAAGCTTCCGACGCTGTTGCAAGACCGCATTGAAGTACAGCGTACCTATGCGCATAACCAGAACAACGTCACCGGCTCAGGCCAAGAAGAGGCCTTGTTGCGCGAAGAAATGCGCCGTGACTTAGTCATGCAGCTGATGATGCGTTTGCAAGCCGTCACGCCAACTCAGCTCGAAGCCTTAAAAGAACAAGCACAGCGCAAAGCACAAGCGGAAGCCGATGCGCGTGAAGCAGCGATTCGTGCGCAGCAGTTCGATGAGCCACAACAATCACCGATCTCTTTGCCTTAATGATAATGGGCCTTGCCTAGCTAAGGCCCATATCTTGCTCTCATGCGCATTTATCCTGAAAAACTCCCCGCTCAACTGAAGCAGGCTTTACAGCCTATTTATGTCGTCAGTAGCGATGATCCATTATTGGCCCAAGAAGCCAGCGATGCGATCCGTAGTGCCTGCCGTCAAGCCGATTATTCAGAGCGGCAAGTGTTTCATGTCGAACGTGGTTTCGATTGGAATATCATTCGCGAGGCCAATGCGAGTCTGTCCTTGTTCGCAGAAAAGCGCTTATTAGAATTACGCATTAACTCAGGCAAGCCAGGCGACCAAGGCAGCGCCGTGCTCTTGGAATATTTAGCCCGCCCTGCTGAAGACACAGTGCTGATTATTAATGTGCCTCGCCTCGACAGCAGCACCTTAAAAACCAAATGGGTTAAAGCGCTAATGGACAGCCCGTTATGCGCTTTTATTCAGCTGCCGACTATCAGTATTGAGCAACTGCCGCAGTGGATTAACCAGCGTCTTGCTCAGCAAGGCCTTAGCGCTGATCCTGACGCGATTGATTTAATCGTCGCACGCACTGAAGGCAATTTACTGGCAGCCGTACAAGAAATCGAAAAGCTCAAACTAATCAGCAGCAGCACTCACCTTGACTTAGACAGCATCCAAGCCAGCATTGCCGATAGCGCCCGTTACGATGTGTTTGGCTTAGTCGATGCTGCGCTCAGCGGTGATGCCGAGCGCAGCTTGCGTGTGTTAGCTGGCTTGCGCAGCGAAGGTGTAGAAATCCCTATTATTCTTTGGGCCGTTGCTCGCGATATACGGCAACTGGCGACCCTCGCGCAGCAGGTCAGCGCAGGTGTGCCAATGGATCGTGCGCTATCGAAAATATGGCCAGCGCCGCGCAAACCTTTATTCAGCAAAGCACTCAAACGTCTCAGCGGTCAGCAATGGCAGCTACTCCTCAAAGAGGCGCAGTTGATTGACGAGCAGAGCAAAGGCCAAGCCATCGGCAGCCCATGGCTGGGTATGACCTCACTTATCGCTCGCATGGCAGGCGTTCGCTTACCCACTCTCCCGAGTCTGTAGTGGATAGCAGGCGAAGCTTGAGCACTTTTTTGCTAAACTAATCAGCTTGTTTATCGGAGCAGCCGAATGTCGGACATCTATCAACACCGTGCGCGCAAGCGTTTTGGTCAAAACTTCTTACACGACTCAGGCGTGATTGACCGTATTATTCGTGCTATCTCTCCTAAAGCAGGCGAGCGCCTCTTAGAAATCGGCCCAGGCCAAGGTGCTTTAACTGACAGTTTAGTCAATAGCGCTGCCCAGCTTGACGTGATCGAAATTGATCGTGATTTAGTCCAGATACTCACTGAGAGATTTGCGCTGAATACTAACTTCACTCTGCATGAAGGCGATGCGCTGAAGTTTGACTTCGCCCGTCTCAATGCCGAGCCAAGCAGTCTGCGTGTGGTCGGCAATCTGCCCTACAATATTTCTACGCCACTGATTTTCCATCTATTAAACAATGCTCATTTAGTGCGCGATATGCACTTTATGCTGCAAAAAGAAGTGGTCGAGCGTATGGCTGCTAAGCCAGGCGGTGGTGATTGGGGCCGCTTATCCATCATGGTGCAATACCATTGCCGTGTTGAGCATTTATTTAACGTGGGGCCTGGCTCGTTTAGTCCGCCACCTAAAGTGGACTCAGCGATTGTGCGCTTAACGCCTTATGCGCAGTTACCGCATCCAGCCAAAGATGCGCGTGCACTGGATCGTGTCGTGCGCGAAGCTTTTAATCAGCGTCGTAAAACGCTACGTAACACCTTAAAAAACATCTTATCTGCCGAAGCCATTGAAGCCGCTGGCGTGGATGGCAGCTTACGTCCTGAGCAACTGGATATTGCCGCATTTGTTCGCTTAGCTGACCAACTGTCTGCGCAGCAAGCTGCAGAATTATATTGAGAAACACTATGAATGATTTGTGCAATACCATTGATGTCAGCGTCACTACACGTTATTTAGCTGAACATTCCAACCCTAAAGACGACCGCTATGTGTTCGCCTATGACATCACCATCCGTAACAACGGTGAGCACTCAGCACAGCTGTTGAGTCGCCACTGGATCATTACCGACGGTGATGGCAAGACCCAAGAAGTGCGAGGTTCTGGTGTGGTTGGCGAACAGCCGGTGATTGATGCTGACGATGAATACAGCTACAGCAGCGGTACTTTGATGGCTACAGCTGTTGGCAGTATGCAAGGCAGCTTCACCATGCGTGCTGAAGATGGCGAAGAGTTTGAAGCATCCATCGCGCCCTTCAGCTTAGCCGTACCAGGAGTTTTACATTAATGGCGACCTACGCTGTTGGCGATGTGCAAGGCTGTTTAGAGCCGCTTAAGTGTCTGCTTGATCGGGTCAAGTTTGATCCCAGCCAAGACAAACTATGGCTGGTGGGCGATTTGGTTAATCGCGGCCCACAGTCATTAGAGACATTGCGTTTTCTCTATGCCATGCGCGACTCTGTCGTCAGCGTATTGGGTAACCATGATTTACATTTATTGGCGATTGCCAATCACACCGCACGTCTAAAAAAGAAAGACACCTTACGTGAGGTGCTGAATGCGCCAGACTGTGCTGACTTGCTGTTCTGGCTGCGTCAGTTGCCGCTGATGCACCATGATGCCGAGCGCAAGATCAGCATGGTTCACGCCGGCATTCCACCGCAGTGGAGCATTCAAGACGCGCTCGCTCGCGCCGAAGAAATGCACCGTGTACTGCGCGATGACAGTTTATTTCTGCCCTATTTAGATGGCATGTACGGCGATCACCCCACCGTTTGGAATGACCAACTGCATGGTATCGAGCGCTTACGCGTGATCACCAACTACTTCACTCGCATGCGTTTTTGCAGTGCAGATGGTGAACTTGATCTGGATACTAAAGAAGGCATCAACTCTGCGCCCAAAGGTTTTGCACCTTGGTTCAGCCATCCACAACGCTTAACCCGCAATGACACGATTTTATTCGGTCATTGGGCTGCACTTGAAGGTCGTTGTCCGGTGCCCAATACGATCGCACTGGATACCGGCTGCGTTTGGGGTGGAAAAATGTCGCTGTATAACGTCGACACTCAACACTTTGAACGCTGCGACTGCCCTTCTGCCAAATAATCACTGCCAATGTATGAGGTTGTAATGGACGCTTTTAAACGAATCAGTGTGAAACAAGCCCAACAACTCTGTGCCGAGGGTGCAGTGATGGTTGATATTCGCGACCCAGAAAGCTTTGCCAGCGGACATCCTAGCGGCGCTATTCATCTGGACAATCAATCCTTAGCCGAGTTTATCGCCCAAGCCGATCTTGATGTACCAACCATTGTCATCTGCTACCACGGCCACTCCAGCCAAAGCGCAGCTGCTTACTTGCACAGCCAAGACTTTAGCGATCTGTACAGCATGGATGGCGGTTTTGAAGAGTGGCGGCATGTGTTGCCGGAGTTGGTTGAGCGCGAGGGCTAAGTAGCTTCTCGCCTTTACTCTGACGCAGTACCTCGCAACACACTCATCACGGCAAACCTCTCAACTGAACCTAACTCAGTTTCGCATTGTCCCAATAAGGCAGGAAAGCTGACCAACTGGTCGACTTTTTATTTGGACACTTGCACAGAGGATAGATCATGAATAAGACTGCATCAGCCCATTGGGCCGGCAACCTTAAACAGGGTAAAGGCACGATCTCAACCGAAAGCGGCGCTCTGAAAGACAATCCCTACGGTTTTAATACACGCTTTGAAAACCAACCCGGCACCAACCCCGAAGAACTCATCGGCGCAGCCCATGCTGGTTGCTTTTCGATGGCTTTTGCCATGCTACTGGGCGAAGAAAACTTCACCCCAGACAGTATCGACACGCAAGCAACTGTCACGCTAGAAAAGCAAAGTGATGGCTTTGCCGTTACGGCTGTGCACCTTGAGATGCAAGCGCGCATCCCTGGTATTGAGCAAAGCAAATTTGATGAAATTGTCGGCAAGGCTAAAACCGGCTGTCCGATATCTAAGCTACTTAATGCAAAAATCACCTTGGATGCCACCCTCAAAAGCTAAAACACAGTGGGTGTCTTAGACGGCACCCTTGATCAAGTAAGCTCTTAGATCATGACTGAGTTCGCTCGTTAGCATAGCTGTTGTCATGATGTCGTTTATCAATTGTGTGAGGTGTAGAAAATGTCTGAGCATGATGTGTTACTGGGAGAAAACTTCCCACACAAAGTTAGCGCGGAATATAACAGCAAACAAGCGGCTGACCGGGCTGTACAGCTACTGGTAGATAAGACAAGTTTACCGCGTAACCAAATCCTTGTCGTGCAACCGCACGACCCCAACATGGCGCTTAAAATTGAGCCTGAAGTAAAAGGTATTGCTAGAACATTCGCTAAATCCCATGTTGTTCTTGGTGTAGGAGGTCTCGTCTTCGGCCTATTGCTCGCAGCAGTTTTAGTTGTCATTGGCCCTGCTCTGACCAGCTCAAGTCCAATGTTCACATTTATCGCATCGGGATTTCTGTTCACTTTTTTAGGTTTACTACTCGCTGGTTTCATCTCCATGCGACCCGATCATGACCCCTTGATCGGAAAAACTCGATCCGCGACCGATGCAGGCCAATGGACAGTTATCGTCCACTGCGCCGATCATGAGCAACAAAGCCAAGTTAAAGATACCCTTGATTACTCCGCGCAAACCTTGTGAAAAATCGTTAACTGAACAAAGAAACGAGCCCCAGTGTAATAGCTTCCAAAATATCGCTATTAGAACAACCGAGTTGGAAACAATATCCGTCAATCTAGGCTAGTTCTGATACAACATCAGCGATGACATCAAGCTGATCACAAGTAAGCATTCTGCACTTAGTTAACAGGGATTTGTGTTTATTCTGCAACCGTAAAGCGCTGCAGAATTCACCCATCAACGTGATCGTGAGGCGAGCTTTAGACCGGTAAAGCTTAGCTCTCAAGCCCTAATAATCGGCGCGCAATAACCTACCTCAGGCATAGTCATACTCGCCGCCTTTTTCTAACGCTCGCTGATAAGCAGGACGTGCCTGATAGCGCTTAACGTAATTTGCGATGTTGGGCCGATTGCGACCGACGATGCCACGCGCTAAAGCGGCTTCCAATGGGAAGCTCATCTGGAAGTCAGCAGCACTAATTTCATCACCCAAAAACCACTGATTTTTACCAAGATGGGCTTCGATAAAATCGAGATGGTTATTCAACTGTGGATCAATGAATTGCTTACCGGTTTTATCGGCAATACCTTTAGCGATCGGCTTTGCAAAAAACGGCATAGGACTGGTTTTAATTTTTTCAAATACCAAGCGCAGCAGTAAAAACGGCATCAGCGAACCTTCGGCATAGTGCAGCCAATAGTTGTAATCAATCCACTGCTGGCTTCCAGGTGCCGGCAGCGCGGACTTATCACCATAGGTGTGCGCAAGGTAGTCAATGATCACACCAGATTCAGCAACGGTCAGAGCGCCGTCAGTAATCACCGGCGATTTACCCAGCGGATGCACATTACGCAGAGTTTCTGGCGCCAGCATAGTTTTCGGATCTCGCTGATAGCGCTTGATTTCATAAGGCTGCGCCAATTCTTCGAGCATCCATAGAATTCGTTGCGAACGCGAGTTATTCAGGTGATGAACAGTAATCATTGAGTTCTCCAAGTAGATCATAAGTAAGCGTAGTTTGGTTTGCTGCGGCAATGACAAAATACTCTCTATTTTCCATACGCGTGCTCTAAGTTCATCTGTGCTAATCACTCGCCACCGACGGCCAAGCTAAACCACCTAGCAGCTGCCAAGTTTAACCAAAGAGCACTCATGCTCGCTCACTGTTTAGCACTAAACGCCGTGAATTAACTTGATCGCCTGACTGTCCGTTAACTCAGGCCCTGTATGCACAACAACCTTTAAAGCACCTGCTCCGAGCGCCAGCTCTCTAAAAATGCGATCCTCTATTTGTGACAGTCCGCCTTCAACTTTCTCCATAGGGTGGATAACAACCTTCGGCTTCTTGGCAAAAATGCCCTGCCCGAGAACGTGTTTTAGCAATTGCGTTAATGCCCGCTCAGCCTCGCTAAACGACCCCACCAATAATCTTTGCGTGGTGAAAGGCTCCTGAGAAACAATCGACTGCCAATGGCCATCCGCTGTCAGCTTTTTCGCTTCAAATGTATTTTCTTTGATCTTGATGTACAGATCGACACTAAAAAGCTTACTCATCATTGCTGGATACTCGTAATTGCATAAGATCTAAACTCAGTTGTATTGCATAGTAGCAGCTGCGCGTTACCTGTTCTGAGCAGGCTGTCTCCCTATAATAAAACGGCACTGCCAACGAGTTCATCGCACTCAAGAGCAGCACAGAGTTGCACTCTAGCGTACAGAACTTACTGATAGTCACCTGCAAAAAAATTGCATATCAAGCGGCATGGCAACTTGTGCAGCAAGCTCTTGGACTCTGCGGTGCGATCAGGTTCTAATACACCCTCTTTTATTGACCGACGCCAACCATGCTCCCCATCGATGCAATTCTTCCAGAACTCAAAAAAGCTCTTGAACAGCACAGCACAGCGCTGCTACAAGCGCCGCCCGGTGCAGGTAAAACCACCCGCGTACCCTTGGCGTTACTCGATGCTCCTTGGCGTGCCGGCAAGAAAATTCTGATGCTGGAGCCTCGGCGGTTGGCAGCGCGTTCGGCGGCACGCTATATGGCGCAGCAACTCGGCGAGAAAGCCGGGCAAACCATCGGTTATCGCACCAAACTGGACAGCCAGATTTCTGCCAGCACACAAATTGAAGTAGTCACTGAAGGTATTTTGACCCGCATGATTCAAAGTGATCCGATGCTGGAGGATTACGCTGCGGTGCTGTTTGACGAGTTTCATGAACGCTCCTTGCATGCCGATTTAGGTTTGGCGTTGGTCCGTGAATCGCAACAAGCCCTCAGAGACGACCTGCGCATCCTGGTGATGTCAGCCACTTTAGATACCGCCCCCATTGCTCGCGTGCTCGGTGATGTGCCGGTGATCAGCAGCGCCGGCCGGGCTTTTCCAGTGGAGGTGATCTATCGCCCAGTGCAGCTGAGAAACCGGCAGCAGACCGATGCGGTGGTTGCCGTGATTCATGAGGCGTTGGCTGAGCAAAGCGGTTCACTATTGGTCTTTCTGCCCGGCGCGGCGGAGATTCGTCGTGTGGAAAAGCAGTTACGCGGACAGGTTGCCGATGATGTGCTGCTCACACCTTTATACGGCAACCTCAAGGCTGACGAGCAAGATCGCGCGATTTCACCCACCACTGAGGGCACGCGTAAAGTGGTGTTGGCCACGGCGATTGCCGAAACTAGCTTGACCATTCAAGGCGTGCGCGTAGTGATTGATAGCGGCCAGCAACGGCGCGCGGTGTTTAATCCCAATAGCGGCATGACGCGACTGGTGACCACGCGAGTCTCCAAAGCTTCGGCCGAACAACGCAAAGGCCGCGCCGGACGTATTGAGCCGGGCGTCTGCTATCGACTCTGGAGCGCGGAAGAACAAGCCACGCTGGCGGAATTCACCCCACCAGAAATCCAAGAGGCCGATTTAGTCGCACTGGTGCTGGAATTAGCCCAATGGGGCGCACGCGATCCAGCGCAGGTGGCTTGGATTGATCCACCGCCAACTGCGCATTGGAATCAGGCGTGCGAGCTACTGCAACTGCTCGGCATGCTCGATAGTGCCGGCGCGATTACTGAACATGGCAAAGCGGCGCGTGATTTAGGCATTCATCCACGTTTAGCCAATATGGTGTTGCAAGGGCGCACACTGGGGCTTGGCGCGACGGCCGCTGAACTGGCCGCCCTGCTGGATGAGCGCGATCTGCTCGGAGCTAATTCGGGCGCCGACCTGCACGAGCGTTTGCGCGTGTTACATGGCGAATACCGACCTGAACGCTTAGACACTGCGCGCTTAAACAGCATCCGTCAGGTGGCTAAACGATTGATGCAAAAAAGTGATGTACCCGCCCAACTCGCCAGCGCCAGCGCAACCGGCCGACTGTTAGCGCTGGCCTACCCCGATCGCATTGCTCAGCGCCGCGCGGAGCAGTCCGCCCGTTATCAACTGAGCAACGGTAAAGGCGCGACCTTACGCGCTGATGACAGCTTGCTACGCCACGTTTGGTTAGTCGCCGCCGATCTGGATGGCAAAACTCGTGAAACCACGATTTATCTGGCGGCACCGGTGGATATTGCTGATATCGAGCACGACTTAACGCATTTAATTAGCACCAGCGAAGAAGCTCTGTGGGATGACAAGCGCGGTACCGTAGTGGCCCGACGCGTACGCAAATTGGGTGAACTGGTGCTGGAGGAAAAAGAACTCGCTAAACCTGATCCTGCGCTAATCCAGCAAGGCTTGCTCAATGCCGTGCGCAACAAGGGTCTGGTGAGTCTGTCTTGGACAGATGCAGCGACGCAGTGGTGTGCGCGGGTCAAGTTGCTGGCTAAAATTTTTCCTGATGATTGGCCGAATGTCAGCGAAACGGCTTTGCTCGATACATTAGAAGCGTGGCTGCTGCCTTTTTTAACCGGCATGCAACGTTGGTCTGATCTAAAAAAACTCAACCTGACTGAAGCTCTTAATAGCTTGCTGACGTATCCACAGCAGCAACAACTCAACAGCTTAGCGCCAACCACCTTGACCATTCCCACTGGTCAAAATGTGCGCTTGGATTACAGCGCAGAAAACGGTCCAGTCCTCGCCGCCAAGCTGCAGGCGCTGTTTGGCTGGCTCGACACACCTAAAGTGGTCGACGGTAAAGTCTCAGTGCTGATTCACCTGCTCTCACCGGCACAAAGGCCACTGGCGGTGACGGCTGATTTGGGCAACTTCTGGCGCAATGTCTATCCAGAAGTGCGTAAAGATGTACGCGGTCGTTATCCGAAACATCCCTGGCCGGAAGATCCGTTGAGCGCGCAGGCGCAGCAAGGTGTTAAGAAGAAACCATAGCAGTGGTTCTTGCACCTGCTTTAGTCGAGCTTACTTTTGCCGCGAATCACCGAGAGCAGAACACCGACAAGAAATAAAAACAGTAACGCAGCGAAGCTCAGCGTGATGCCATGACGACCATTGAGTGTGTTGATTAACTCTGCATGGCGATGCTCCTGCAACTCATAGCTAATCCTGTAGCCTTTATACACAGTGCCGATCACCTCACCAGTGACAGGCTGCATATCGGAGTTGCGTGATGATTCCCATGCAAAGCTGCCTGCACAGACCAACAAAAACAGAATAAATATCCTCGTTATGGCGCTGCGCATCGATGCTTTCATACACCCTCAAACTGATTTAATTGTCCAATACTGACCCAACTAGCAGCCCAAGATTGCACTTCTACTAGGATGCGATCTTGGGCGGACAAACATCAATACTGCCGCGAAAGGCTAGCAATAAGTTAATCAGTTTGACTGCTGTAAAACTGATTCAATCGCCTGTGTGACGGACTTATTCTCGGGGTTAACAGTACTGCCGAAAGACTTCACTACTTCACCCTTAGCATTGAGTAAATACTTATTGAAGTTCCAGCGCGGGGCCTTGGCCTGCTGGTTAATGTGGGCAAACACCGGTGTTGCATCAGCGCCGGTCACTGGACCTGGAGCAATCATGGTAAAGGTCACGCCAAAATTTTTGAAGCAAATCGTCGCGGCTTCTTCTTCAGTTTTTGCTTCCTGATTAAAGTCATCACTGGCAAAACCAACCACCACCAAGCCCTGCTTGGCATAACGCTCGTGCAAGGCTTCCAGTCCTTTAAACTGTCCGGTAAAACCGCAGTGGCTGGCAGTATTCACCACCAACATTGGCTTGCCCGCCGCCAAGTCGCACAAATTAACCGTGTCTTTGGAATGCAGCTTGGGTAAATCGTGATCAAGAAATGCTGGGCAGGTCACGGCTTCATCTGCGAACGCGGACGTAGAACCTAGCGCAAGCATGAACGCCGCACTGAGCAATAATCTCAACATAGCCTGTCTCCTGATATTTTCATTGTTCGAATAGAGTTTGTTACGCTAAACAAGTGATCAACACTTGGCCGTCGCGGTTTTATCCATTTAAGCACAACTGCAAACGAATCAGTCAATAACATGACTGGTACTTAAGGGTTGCCTCTTCTAGACAGCAAAGTGGCATGTGTACAAACAAGCTGGCACTACAAACACAGCAAAGAGACAGCTAAAAAAGACACCTAAGAGGTGCCTTTTTGTGTTGCATAAAAACTGATCAGCCGGCGAAGCGCGCTCGTGCGGCATGCAGCTTTTTCAAGCTATCGAGCAAACGCAGATGTTTATCCAATCCCTCCAGCTTCATGCTGGTCGGTGTTAAACCGTAGAAGCGTACGCTGCCCGTGATCGAGCCAATGACCGCATCCATGCGCTCGTGACCAAACATCCGTCGAAAGTTCGGCTCGTAATCGTCCATATCCAAGTCATCATCCAGGGCGACTTCTAAAGCGGCGTTCATCGCCTGATAGAACAGTTCGCGCTCAACCGTGTTGTCGTTAAATTGTAGGAACTCTTCAACCAACTCTAAGGCTTCATCCAGCTGATTTAAAGCCAAATAAATCAGCAATTTAAGTTCCAAAATCGTCAGCTGACCCCAGACCGTGTTCTCATCAAACTCGACACCAATCAAGGTTTTAATATCGATGTAATGATCCAGCTCGCTTTCTTCTAAACGCTCAACCAAGGCTTTGAGTTCAGCTTGAGTCAGGCGATGCAGATTGAGAATATCTTCACGGAAAAACAGCGCTTTATTGGTGTTATCCCAAATCAAATCATCGATCGGATACACCTCGGAATAATCCGGTACTAGAATCCGGCAGGCGGTCGCACCGAGATGCTCAAACACCGCCATATAGACTTCTTTACCCATATCTTCGAGCAGGCCAAATAACAGTTCTGCTTCCTGCGCATTGCTGTTATTGCCGCCATCGGTGAAATCCCACTCGACAAAATCATAATCCGCTGTGGCACTAAAGAAACGCCACGACACCACGCCGCTGGAATCAATAAAGTGCTCCACCGAGTTATTGGGCTCAGTCACTGCATGGCTAGAGAAGGTCGGGCGCGCCAGATCATTCAAGCCTTCAAAACTGCGGCCTTGCAGCAACTCAGTCAGGGTGCGCTCCAGCGCCACTTCAAAGTTGGGATGCGCACCAAAGGAGGCAAATACACCGCCAGTGCGCGGATTCATCAGCGTCACGTTGATCACCGGAAACTGACCGCCCAAGGAGGCGTCTTTGACCAACACCGGAAAGCCTTGCTCTTCCAACGCTTGAATACCGGCCAGAATGCTGGGGTATTTGGCTAAGACCTCTTGCGGCACATCGGGCAGCGCGATTTCGCCTTCAATAATTTCACGCTTGACCGCGCGCTCAAAAATCTCCGACAGACACTGCACCTGCGCTTCAACCAGGGTATTACCAGCGCTCATACCGTTACTTAAGAAGAGGTTTTCAATCAGATTAGAGGGGAAAAACACCTCTTTACCATCAGACTGACGCACATAAGGTATCGAGCAAATACCACGCTCAATATTGCCCGAGTTGGTGTCGTATAAATGTGAACCGCGCAACTCGCCATCCGGGTTATAAATCGCCAAGCAATGTTCGTCGAGCAAACCCTCTGGTAACTCATCCTTAGGGCCTGGCTGAAACCAGCGTTCATTGGGGTAATGAACAAAGTCTGCATTAGCCAGCTCTTCACCCCAGAACTGGTCGTTGTAAAAGAAGTTGCAGTTCAGACGCTCAATAAACTCGCCCAAAGCTGAAGCCAGCGCGCTTTCTTTGGTTGCGCCCTTACCGTTGGTAAAACACAGTTGCGACTGCGAATCACGCACATGCAGCGACCAAACATTGGGCACAATATTGCGCCACGATGCGATTTCAACCTTCATGCCGAGATTGGCGAGAATTCCGGACATGGTAGCAATGGTTTTTTCCAGCGGCAGATCTTTACCGGCAATAAAAGTTTGGCTGTTTTCATCCACTGAAGTGCCCAACAACGCCTGTGCATCGGCGTCGAGGTTATCGACAATATCAATTACAAACTCAGGCCCAGTCTGTACCACGCGCTTGACTGTACAGCGGTCAATGGAGCGCAAAATGCCTTGGCGATCTTTATCAGATATATCGCTGGGCAACTCAACCTGTATTTTAAAAATCTGCTTATAGCGATCTTCTGGATCAACAATATTGTTCTGCGACAGGCGAATGTTTTCCGTTGGAATATCACGGGCTTGGCAGTACAGTTTTACAAAGTAAGCAGCACACAGCGCCGACGAGGCTAAAAAGTAATCAAAAGGACCCGGCGCTGAGCCGTCACCTTTGTAGCGAATCGGCTGATCAGCCACCACAGTAAAGTCATCGAACTTGGCTTCAAGACGCAAGTTGTCGAGAAAGTTAACCTTGATTTCCACAGCGAATCACCAGAATACAGAGCAAAAGAATGGCTGCTATTATCCAGTATTCCAGCAGGATGTGTTGCTAAATGTAGTTCTAAAAACCACCCTCAGCCATTTGCGCAATCACCTCACTACCTTTCTGCACGCAATAAACCACTTAGGCTGCATTGCATCAAAATCTGTTCGAACATTGCTGGGCAAATAGCTGGCTGAATCCAGCACTACTGGCTGCCCACCTACACGTTTAAACACCACCCAATGCCAAAAGTCTTTATCACCCTCACGGTGATGCTTGATCGACAACAGCGCCAAATCAGGCAGCGCATCCCAAGAGGTAAAGGGTATTTCATCCGCAGAAGTTGCAACCCCTGCACTGGCTAACATACGCCGTACATACTGGGTATCTGACCACAAGGATGTATCCATCGCATAAATACCCATGGCATTGGCGATGGCTTTCATCTGTGCATAGGTTTTACCGAGAATATTGGCCACCGCAGCAATACCACAGCCGGTGCTTTCTTCTTGAATGACTGGCTTCAACATTTAACTCACTCTATTCTCACTAAACTCTGCTCAATCATTGTCCCGCTGCCAGCAATATGATCGGCCAAAGCTATAACCCGTTAGTTAATAGTTGTCTCAGCTCTAATTTGATCACTCTGAGCAAAGCTCATGGATCAAATCGAACGCTGATTAACCCGCTGCGATAATTCTTGCGCAGACTCTTTGCGCTCAGAATAACGATCCACCAGATAATCCTGACGATCACGCAACAATAAGGTGAACTTCAGCAACTCTTCCATCACATCAACAATGCGGTCGTAATAAGGTGACGGCTGCATACGGTCATTGTCATCAAACTCAGTAAAGGCTTTCGGCACTGAAGACTGATTAGGGATGGTAAACATGCGCATCCAACGCCCTAAAGCACGCAGTTGATTGACCACATTAAAGGACTGCGAACCACCACAGACCTGCATCACCGCCAAGGTTTTACCCTGAGTCGGACGCACCGCGCCCATACTCAACGGAACCCAATCAATCTGCGCTTTAAATACCGCACTCATAGCACCATGCCGCTCCGGCGAACACCAGACCTGACCTTCCGACCATTGCATCAACTCACGTAGTTCAACCACTTTAGGATGGGTTGGCTCTACATCATCCGGCAAAGGCAAACCCGATGGATTAAAAATACGAGTTTCTGCACCAAAGGTTTCTAACAAACGCGCCGCTTCTTGCACCACTAAACGGCTAAAAGAGCGCTGACGAGTAGAACCGTATAACAATAAAATACGTGGCTTATGCGCAGACTGCTGTGCTGGTTGTAACTGTTCCAGCGCCGGAATACTCAATGAATCAGCACTGATATTAGGTAAATCTTCGTACATGAAAGTGTGCTCTTCTAATCTTGTTATTAATCACTGTTACAACCGACCGATACGGTCCAACTCAATGCTTAACTCAGTGCCCTTTAAAGTCGCAAGCGGTAAAGCAAAAAATGCCTGTACCCGTTCGGCAATCTTAGCAAGGCACTGATCAAAGGCGGCTTGTATCTCGGCCTCAGAACCGGTCAGCGCAGATGGGTCAACTAACCCCCAGTGCGCTTTCAACACCGTACCAAAATACAAGGGGCACGCCTCACCCGCCGCGTTATCACAGACAGTAATCACGATATTCGGTGGGTTCTGTGCAAAAGCATCTGAAGCTTTACTGCTTAAACCTTCCGTTGCAATCCCTGCATCTGCCAGAGTTTGCAAGGCTCGCGGATTCACTCGACCACTAGGATGACTGCCAGAGCTGACAGCCAAAAAGCCGGCCGGTGCCAAATGATTAAATAACGCCTCAGACAAAATACTGCGACAACTGTTGTGCGTGCACATAAATAAAACCTTCAAAACGCACTCCTTTAATTAAAAACTTAGGCGAATCGCTAAAGCACTGAGGGTCGCCAACAACACCGGCAACGTCAGCACTACACCGACCTTAAAATAATAACCCCAGCTGATTTTGATGTTTTTACGCGCCAATACATGCAGCCACAGCAAAGTTGCCAAGCTACCAATTGGGGTGATTTTCGGCCCCAAGTCGGCACCAATCACATTGGCATAGATCATCGCCTGCTGAATAACCCCATCGACACCAGCCGCATCTATCGACAATGCACCAACCAATACCGTGGGCATATTATTCATTATGGAGGACAACACAGCAGTGAGCAGACCGGTACCCAGAGTGGCCGTCCACAAGCCTTGCGCGGCAAAGATATTTAACAGTTGGGCAATATAATCGGTGAGCCCGGCATTTTTTAAGCCATAAACCACCAAATACATTCCTAACGAAAACACCACTACTTGCCACGGCGCTTCCTTGAGTACTTTAGTGGTGCTAATAACCTGACCACGGGCAGCGATTAAATACAGTAATACGGCGCACACCGCGGCAATCACACTGATCGGCACACCAAGCGGTTCAATCACAAAAAAGCCCACCAGCAATAAGCCCAACACCCACCAACCAGCCACAAAAGTAGCATGATCACGGATCGCCTCTTTTGGTTGTTTCAACTCATTCAGAGCATAAGTGGCTGGCACATCTTTACGGAAAAACCAAAGCAACATCGCCAAGCTAGCCGCGATACTGACAAAGTTCACTGGCACCATCACTGCTGCGTACTCATTAAAAGTGAGGTTAAAGTAATCCGCAGAAACGATATTGACCAGATTCGACACCACAAAGGGCAAGCTCGCGGTATCGGCAATAAAGCCTGCAGCCATGACAAAAGCCAAGGTGGCCGCCGGAGAAAATCGCAGCGCCAACAGCATGGTAATCACAATGGGCGTAATAATTAACGCGGCACCATCATTGGCAAATAACGCCGACACCGCAGCGCCCAACAGCACAATAAAGGCAAACAATTTACGCCCACTGCCTCCCCCCCAACGCGCCACATGCAATGCTGCCCACTCAAAAAAGCCTGCTTCATCGAGCAGCAAGCTGATAATAATAATGGCAATAAAGGTGGCCGTAGCATTCCAGACAATTTGCCAAACCAAGGCAATATCCGCCAACTCAACCACACCACAGAGCAAGGCCAACAGCGCACCAAAAGAGGCACTCCAACCTACCCCGAGCCCACGCGGTTGCCAAATAACCAACACAATCGTAATCAGAAAAATCAGCAACGCGATCAGCATGAGCAACACTCAGTCCGTGGAAATAGTTGAAAGGATTTAGTTACACACAGGTTGGTTGAGCGGCCCACGAGGCATAGCTTGTAAGCGCTGCAGATCATCCGCTAACCACTGCTGATTAGCAGCGAGGGTTTGCTGCAGAATGTTCAGCACCCAAACCGGCAACTGCGGATGCAAACGGTAATACACCCACTGCCCTTGGCGGCGATCCAGCAATACACCTGTACTGCGCAACAAGGATAAATGCCGCGAAATCTTCGGCTGACTTTCCTGCAAGCTTTCGGTCAACTCACACACACAAAGTTCACCAGCGCTGGCAAGCAATAAGGCAATCCGCAACCGCGTATCATCAGCAAGACTTTTAAAAACCTCAGTAGGCGTGAGTTGCATGCAGAAAGTCCTTCTAGAGTCGGGCAGTGAAACCAAGATTGAGCGGCAAGCAGAGAAGCTTATGCGTTGAACCATATATATGGTAAAATAAATATACGGATTTACGAATACTATGTAAATGAAAGAGAAAGATACTTAGGGAAAGTTTGCATTAACTGAGTATAGAAAAGTAATCAATAGCATTGAGGCTCTCGGGCGACCTTAGCTAAACCGGCCGCCCGCTCCAACTTACAAGCCAAAGGTCTCTTTTACTTTCTCTTCGAATGCCTTGTCATCCATGCTTTTGCGCATGGGCACAAACAGTTCCGCTTCCTTGCCAACTTCAACAGCAATATCACTCGCTTCATTCTCGATAATACTTTTCACAGCCTGCGCGATAGGCAGTGGATCAGGGCCTTCATTGATGGCCTGAGCCACAATCGGAGCGAAGTGAGCTACCAACTCTTTATAAGGCGAGTCTGCACTGGTGGTCTTGCTGTTAGCGACCAACCCTTTTTTCACGAAGTTGGTGCCAAACAAGCCTGCGAGGACAGAGTGCACTCTGATACCAAAGGGTGCCAATTCAAAGCGCAACGAATCAGTAATGCCCTCGACAGCATATTTACTAGCATTGTAGTGCGACAATAAAGGCAAGCCCATCTTCCCAAGAAAGGAGGAAATATTAATGATCACACCACTTTGCGCTTGACGCATATGTGGCAGCACTGCTCTGGTCATCTTAATCAAGCCAAAGACATTGACATCGAACTGCTGGAATATTTCCTCATCCGTGCCTTCTTCCAGCGTCGCAAGAAGCCCGAAACCGGCATTATTTACCAAAACGTCGATCTTCCCTTCCTTGGCCATGACATGTTCGACAGCCTTTTGAATGGACGCTGTATCCTGCACATCGAGGGTCACAGTATTCACTTTAACGCCGCGCTTTTCTGCCTCATCCAGCAATTCCTGGCTGGCATTTCTCACTCCGGCATATACGTTATAGCCGTGTTCAGCCAGCAACAATGCGGTTTCCTTGCCCATACCGGACGTCGCGCCAGTGATCAAGACTGTCTTATTCATGGTGTGATCCTCTTCTTAGATAGTACTGGTTACCCAGTGAGCATAACCCTATCCGCGTACCGCGCAATTAACCCTAATCAAGGCATCCCAAACGCAAGCGTTTTACTCTCGCTAAAGGTTTATCCACTAGAGGATTTCACGTGAACACGCCGACTGCAGAACTCAGTTACACCAGCTATCCCTTTGACGCTCGTGCTATTGCGCACCGTTTTCGCCATTCCGCTATTTTTGGTGCACTGGATGCGCTCAATCCAGGTGAAGCGATGCGTTTTGTTAATGACCATGATCCGCTGCCGCTGCTCAATCAAATGCAGCAGCGCTATGGCGAGCGGGTCAAAGTCATTTATCAGCAGCGTGAACCGGGCGCGATTGTGATTGATTTTGTTGTGGTGGCGTAGACTTCAACTTGGTTAGGCTAGCGACGAACGCCAAGGCTTTTTTGCTAGAAAAATGGTGTGCCTGCTGCCTTTACCAGGTCTAGCTCGGACGGTGCGCACGCTGACGACGAATCCGGCTTTTTTAAGCTGGATCACGAACATTGAATCTGCGCCAGCCGACCACACGGCTAACATCCCTTCAGGGCGTAAACTGTCATATAAGGCTTCTATACCGTCGGTGGAATATAGCCAATTATTATTGCTGTGGGTAATGCCTTCTGGGCCATTATCGACATCCAGCAAAATCGCATCAAAAGCCGGCTCCTGCATTTTGATCAATTCGGCAATATCACCTAAGCGCACATGGCAGCGCGGATCTGCCAATGGCCGGCCAGCACACTCACCGAGCGGGCCTTGATTCCATTCCAGAACTTCTGGAATAAGCTCAGCCACAGTCACCCGTGAGTTTGCCGTCACGCAGGCTAGCGCTGCGGCCAAGGTATAACCCATCCCCAAGCCGCCCACCAAGACTTCTGCATTGTCTTTATTTTGAATATGAGCACAGCCAAGTTTGGCCAACTCCTGCTCGGAATTATAAACCCCGCTATTCATTAACTCGCCACGCACGCCGGACAGCCGAATAGAAAACTCATTTTCGCGGCGATACAAAGTCAGCTCGCCGCCATTGTTGGGAATGATCGCTGTTGCGAGTTTGTTTAAAGACTTCATGTTGGCTCGTCATAGTTAGAGGTGTTAAAGGATTGGGCACGGTGAAATCATTTGCTAGCACAGGCTAAAAACACGCAGATGATCCGGCATACAAGAACTTGCACAGCATGATGCCTGCTGCTTTTCAGAGCAGACTATAACGTAATGTTTTCAAAGCGTTTTAGGAAAACTCTGAATAACTACCTGCGTTGTCAGGACGTTGTTAAAAACCAGCTCACAATCTTTAGATTGAACGTGCTTTAGCAAGGCCCCGAGGGGGGGGGGGAGCGAAGCGAATAAAATGCTCATTTACTCGTTTTATAGAAATAAAACTGCACAGATTAAGGAGCGCAGCGACAACTTGCGCTAATGCACGCTGAGTCGTCTAGAGTATTTTGCTAGACTGCCCAACAAACAAAAAACGCCCGATGCAACTTAATGCATCGGGCGTTTTATTGTAGCGCTGCCACACTCGAGGTGTCTGCAGCGTCTTATCTATTACGAACGGATGATATGATCAAAAGCACTCAGTGACGCTTTTGAACCTTCGCCCATGGCAATAATGATCTGCTTGTAAGGCACTGTCGTCACATCACCTGCAGCAAACACACCAGGAATACTGGTTGCACAGCGTGCGTCAATTTCGATCTCACCATGCTTGGACAAGGCAACCGAGTCTTTCAACCACTCAGTGTTTGGCAATAAGCCAATCTGCACAAAGATACCTTCCAGCTCAACCGTGTGCAGCTCTTCGGTGGTGCGATCTTTGTAAATCAAGCCAGTCACTTTGCTGCCATCACCGATCACTTCTGTGGTCATAGCACTCTTAATCACAGTGACGTTCGGTAAACTTTTGAGTTTTTTCTGCAGCACTTCATCAGCGCGCAGAGTGTCAGCAAACTCAAGCAAGGTCACATGCCTCACCAAGCCAGCTAAGTCAATCGCGGCTTCAACACCTGAGTTACCACCACCAATGACTGCTACACGTTTGCCTTTGTACAAAGGACCGTCACAGTGTGGACAGTAAGCCACACCACGGGTGCGGTACTCTTGCTCACCAGGTACGTTCATTTCGCGCCAGCGCGCACCGGTCGACAGAATCACAGTTTTAGCTTTTAAGCTGGCACCGGACTCAAACTCAACGGTGTGCAAACCGCCCTGCTCTGTTGCTGGGACTAAACGGCTCGCCGTTTGTAGGTTCATCACATCGATATCGTATTCATGCACATGCTGTTCCATGGCGCGAACCAGCTTTGGACCTTCAGTTTCTGTGACAGAGATAAAGTTCTCAATCGACATGGTATCCAAAACCTGACCACCGAAACGCTGCGCGGCAACACCGGTACGAATACCTTTACGTGCTGCGTAAATCGCTGCTGCTGCGCCAGCTGGGCCGCCACCAATCACTAACACATCAAACGCATCTTTTTCATTGAGCTTAGCCGCATCACGGGCAACACTGCCGGTGTCGACTTTAGCGAGAATTTCTGCAACGTCCATGCGGCCTTGACCAAACATTTCGCCGTTGAGGAAAATCATCGGTACAGACATCACTTGACGCTGTTCAACTTCGTCTTGGAACAGTGCGCCATCAATTGCCACGTGACGAATATTTGGATTAAGCACCGCCATTAAGTTTAGCGCTTGCACTACATCTGGGCAGTTCTGGCAAGACAATGAGAAGTAGGTTTCAAAATTAAACTCGCCTTCTAAATTGGCAATCTGCTCAATTACATCTTGCCCCAGCTTCGATGGGTGTCCGCCAACTTGCAGTAGCGCCAACACCAATGAAGTGAACTCGTGACCCATTGGGATACCCGCAAAGCGCAAGCTGATCTCACCATTAATACGGTTTAAAGAAAACGAAGGTTTACGCGCATCATCACCGTCAGTACGCAGGGTGATTTTGTCGCTCATGCCGGCAATTTCTTCCAGCAAGTTTTGCAATTCTGTTGATTTGGCACTTCCGTCAAGGGACGCAACGATTTCAAACGGCTGCGTCACCTTCTCTAGGTAAGCCTTGAGTTGTGCTGTTAAATTAGCGTCCAACATGATTGATGTACTCCAAATCCTGATTTTTGAATGTAAAACGCCCGAGCGGTGTGCGCCCGGGCGTCGGGCTTACCGAGTTGGATCACAACCTAGCAAGCAGAGATAAAAGGTAAGGAGTGATCCTTAAATTTTACCTACTAAGTCTAGTGAAGGAGACAATGTTGCTTCGCCTTCTTTCCACTTAGCTGGGCACACTTCACCTGGGTGAGCTGCCACGTACTGTGCTGCTTTAACTTTACGCAATAATTCTTGTGCGTCACGACCAACACCACCGGCGTTGATTTCAACGATTTGAATTTTACCGTCTGGATCGATTACGAATGTACCGCGATCTGCCAGGCCAGCTTCTTCAATCATCACACCGAAGTTACGGGTGATTGCGCCAGTTGGGTCACCAATCATTGGGTATTGGATCTTGCCAATTTCTGGTGAAGTGTCGTGCCATGCTTTGTGAGTGAAATGGGTATCAGTTGATACTGAATAGATTTCTACACCAAGCTTTTTGAATGTTTCGTAGTTGTCAGCTAAGTCGCCAAGCTCTGTTGGGCAAACAAAGGTGAAGTCTGCTGGGTAGAAGAACACTACAGACCATTTGCCTTTCATGTCTGCTTCAGTCACTTCGATGAAGTCACCGTTGTGGAATGCAGTTGCTTTAAACGCTTTTACTTCGCTATTAATGTAAGACATTTAATAATTCCTCTGTGGGTTAAGAACTTTACGGGATTAATAATAGGTCATTCTGATGATTAGGTATAATTGATTGATAACATGACTTCGATAGCTTTTATCAATCACAACATTTACCTCTCCAATCAACAATCTTTATCACAGCCCTGATTGCGAATAACCATCGACTCAGCAGTAGATACAAATACAGCTACCGAGTTCAGCCATACAACACCGCAATCAGCACAGAATACTCATTTACAGGTATTCTTGCCGCAACAGTTATTTAAGGTATGTCTCTGTATGCAAATTTTCAAGGTCGGTGGCGCAGTGCGCGATCAACTATTAGGTCGCACAGTGGTAGATGTCGACTGGGTGGTGGTCGGTGCAACCCCTGAGCAAATGCGCGCACAAGGCTTTCGTCCAGTGGGCGATGATTTCCCTGTGTTTCTGCACCCTACCAGTGGGGAAGAATATGCCTTGGCACGCACTGAGCGCAAAAGCGGTCATGGCTATGGCGGTTTTGTTTTTCATACCAGTCCGGACGTCAGCTTAGAAGAAGATTTACTACGCCGTGACCTTACCGTGAACGCCATGGCGCAAGCCGATGACGGTACTTTATTTGATCCTTACGGCGGACAAGCTGATCTCGCGGCACGAGTGCTACGCCATGTTTCACCGGCTTTTGCTGAAGACCCACTGCGTGTACTGCGGGTCGCGCGTTTTGCCGCACGTTATGCTTATTTAGGTTTTAGCGTTGCCAGCGAGACATTAGCGCTGATGCGGACATTGGCTGAATCCGGTGAACTCGCGCATTTAACTGCCGAACGGGTCTGGCAAGAGTTTGCACGGGCATTGATGGAAGACAATCCTGAGATTTTTATTCAAGTGCTGCGCGATTGCGGTGCTTTAAAAGCATTGCTGCCGGAAGTAGATGCCTTATTTGGCGTACCACAGCCGGCTGAGCATCACCCTGAAATCGATACGGGTGTACACATACTCAGTGTCTTACAACAATGTGCGCGTTTTAAGCAAAGCTTGAATATTCGCTGGGCCTGTTTGCTACATGACTTAGGTAAAGGCACTACTGATCCTGCCGAGTGGCCACGGCATATTGCCCATGAAACACGCGGTTTAGCTTTAATTAAGAAAGTGAATAAGCGTTTGAAAACGCCGAATGACTGCGCTGAGTTAGCCCTACTAGTTGGCGAATATCACACCCATGCCCACCGTGCTTTGGAGTTGCGCCCAGAAACTTTACTGAAACTGTTAATGAGCTTCGACATCATGCGTCGCCCACAACGCTTTGATGATTTTGTCAGCGCCAGCGAGATGGATTCACGCGGACGTTTAGGCCTTGAAGACCGTTTATACCCGCAAGCTGATTACTTGCGCCAAGCTGCCGCAGTGGTGCGCGCGGTCAATGTGAAACCGCTGCTGGAGCAAGGTCTGCAAGGCGCAGAACTCGGTCTAGCGCTGAATGCGCAACGCTTACTGGCGCTGCAACGTTATGTCGCAGCAGCACGGGCAATCTAGGCTGCAAGATTGGCTTAGTTATGCTCCGCTAGGGCGCGCAACTTCAGCGGATCAACCAAGCCTGCAGCAATCGCCATGCCGACTAAATCGGGCAACGTCTGCGCCTGCATGTGTTTCATCACTCTGGAGCGATAGAGATCAACAGTTTTTACACTGATACCCAACTGCTCGGCCACTTCGCGATTAGTATAACCTTGCACCAGCGGCAGCAGCACATCGTGCTCACGCGGCGTAAGACTGGCAATGCGCTGCAACACCAGGGAAACTGGAAAAGAAGCAGCCCCAGCATAAGGCTGAAACGTGCTTCACAACTCCACACCCCTTGCTCATCGGCGGCTTGCCAGCCTTTTGTGTTGAGCTCATTGAAGGTTGCAGCACGATGAGCTCAATCGTATTAATTTGGGTTGCCGTGCTTTATTAGTACAAGAAGATGGGCGCAATATTTTAATTGAAACGGGTATCGGTGCGTTTTTCTCACCGCAAATGAAAGAGCGTTTTGGCGTGCAAGAAAGCCATCACGTGCTACTCGACAGCCTTGCTGCGCAGGGTTTAACCCATGAAGATATTGATATTGTGCTGCTCACGCACTTGCACTTTGACCACGCTGGCGGCTTACTGTCTGCTTGGCAGGAAGGGGCGTTTTAGTATCGACAATGCCCAACCTGCTGCGCAGAAACTGGCCCGCTAAGTTAGACAAATCAATCAAGCTGGGGAGTCGTAGCACAGGCTACCCAGTCTATTGCGCCACAACAGCAACTAAATATCTCTCAGCCCATATTGGTAACCGCGGCGAAACTGCTAAACTGCGCCGCATGATACGAATCTCAGAACTGACCTTACAACGTGGCCCACTTCGCTTACTGGAAAATGCAGAATTAACCCTGCACCCAGGGCATAAAGTCGGCTTAATTGGTGCCAATGGCGCTGGCAAATCCAGTCTCTTCGCTTTGCTGCGTGGCCAACTGCATCCTGATGCTGGCGATTGTGCATTGCCGGCGAACTGGCGCATTGCGCATATGCGCCAAGAAATCGATGCCCCCAATCAGAGCGCGATTGATTATGTTTTGGATGGCGACACGCACTTGCGCGCCATTCAGCAACAATTGGCCAAGGCTGAAGAGTTGCACGACGGCGCCGAGCTCGGCCGTTTACACGCAGAACTGGACAGCGCTGACGCCTATACTGCCGATGCCCGTGCGCGTAAATTACTTGCAGGCCTGGGCTTTCTCGAAGAGCAGATGGAAAACCAGGTCAATAGTTTTTCCGGTGGCTGGCGCATGCGTTTAAATCTGGCGCAAGCGTTAATGTGTCCATCGGATTTATTGCTGCTCGATGAGCCGACTAACCACTTGGATCTGGATGCCATTCTCTGGTTGGAAGGTTGGCTGCAAAACTATGCTGGCACTTTATTGCTGATCTCGCATGACCGTGATTTTCTCGATGCGGTGGTCGGCCATATTGTCCACGTCGATCAGCAAAAACTAACTCTGTATCGCGGCGGCTACACGGCCTTTGAGCGCGCGCGCGCTGAACGCATCATGCAACAGCAGCAAGCCTTCGAAAAGCAACAAGCGCAACGTGCGCACATGGAAGACTTTATCCGCCGTTTTAAAGCCAAAGCCAGTAAAGCTAAGCAAGCACAAAGCCGCGTTAAAGCCTTGGAGCGCATGGAAGAATTATCCGCTGCGCACTTTGATTCGCCCTTTAATTTTGTGTTTCGCGAAGCCGACAAAGTCTCCAGTCCGCTGCTCGATCTGGATCAGGCCACGCTGGGTTATAGCACTGAGCAAGCTATTTTAAGCAAGGTGAAACTGCAGCTGGTGCCCGGTGCGCGGATTGCGTTACTCGGCCCCAATGGGGCCGGTAAATCAACCCTGATCAAAAGCATCATGAACGATTTACCACTGCTAGCGGGCAAGTTGACCTGTGGTGAAAACCTAGTGATTGGCTATTTTGCTCAGCATCAGCTGGATTCGCTCGACCCCAAAGCCAGCCCTTTACTGCACGTACAGCGCATTGCACCGACTGAGCGCGAACAAGTCTTACGCGACTTTTTAGGGGGTTTTGATTTCCGCGGTAAACGTTGCGACGAGCCGGTGGTGAATTTCTCTGGCGGTGAAAAGGCGCGCTTAGCCTTAGCACTGATTGCCTGGGGCAAACCCAATCTATTGCTGCTTGATGAGCCGACCAACCACCTTGATTTAGAAATGCGTCAAGCCTTGAGTATGGCACTGCAAGACTTCTCCGGCGCACTGTTGCTGGTATCCCACGACCGCCATTTAATTAAAAGCACAGTTGACGATCTGTATCTAGTGGCCGAAGGCCGCGTACAAGAATTTGAGGGTGATCTTGAGGATTACAGCAAATGGCTCAGCGACTACCGCCTGCGCCAGCTGCAACCGAGCATCAGTAGCAACGAAGTCAGTGTCGATAAAACCGATAAGCGTGCCCAACGGCAAGCGGCAGCGGCATTGCGCCAGCAGTTGGCGCCCTTGCGCAAACAGGCTGATCAACTAGAAAAACAATTGGATACGCTGCACAAAAAGCTAACGGCTTTAGAAACTGTTTTAGCGGATAACAGTCTCTATGAACAGGCACAAAAAGAGCAGCTCAAGCAGCACCTGAGCACACAAAGTGAACTGCTGCAACAACAAGCACAGCTAGAAGAAACTTGGCTTAACAGCCTAGAAGAATTGGAAGCACTGCAAAGTAAACTTGAGGCTAATCTATGAAACAGTGGTTTGAGCAGTGGGCAGTAGACTGGTTTAGCTTACTGATTCCTGGCGCACAAATTCTCATCATCGCATTGGCGGCATGGTTGTTACAGCGCTTACTGGCACGTGGTTTAACCAGCCTTGCCGGACGCTACAATATGCCGCCCAGTATGCTTTTACCATTACGCGGTGCCATTCGCTGGCTGGTGATTGGTAGCGCCTTTATGCTGATTTTAGAGCGTTTTGGCGTATCCGCTAGTGTGCTGTGGACCGCACTCACTGGTTTTGTCGCCGTTGCAGCAGTTGCCTTCTTTGCGGTTTGGAGCGTGCTCTCTAATTTATTCTGTGCTGCACTGATCTTTACCGTGGGGCCTTTTCGTCTCGGCGATCGCGTGGAAGTCTTGGAAAGCGCAGAAAAACCAGGTGTACGCGGTCGCGTGGTCACCATTAATATGTTGTACACAACCTTAGAGGATCTCAGCGAAGGCAACCAAGGTGCCCTATTACAAATCCCCAACAGCTTGTTTTTCCAGAAAATTATCCGGCGCTGGCGTGGTCCAGAGCTTCCTCAACCTTTAGAGAAATAACCTCTTATGGAATGGCTGACAAGTCCAGAAATCTGGATTGCTTTTCTTACCCTCACGGCCTTAGAAATCGTTTTGGGTATCGACAATATTATTTTCATTTCAATTCTAGTCAGTCGTCTGCCGGCTCACCAGCAAGCCAAAGGGCGCTTCATTGGCTTAAGTCTGGCGATGGGCACACGCATTTTGCTGTTGCTGTCGATCACCTGGATTATGCGCCTCACCACCGATCTGTTTGAGATCATGGGACAAGGCTTCTCTGGTCGTGATTTGATTCTGCTGTTCGGTGGTTTATTCCTGTTATTCAAGAGCACGGTGGAAATCTGGCACAGTGTCGAGGGTGAAGAAGCGGCCGCACAAGGTGTCGGAGTTAAGGCCGGTTTTATTAGCGTGATTCTGCAAATAGCCGTGATTGATATTATTTTCTCGTTAGACTCGGTGATTACTGCGGTAGGTTTAGTCCAGCATGTGCCCGTTATGATTGCTGCGATTATGATTTCTATCGTGGTAATGATGCTGGCCGCCAGCACTATCAGTGAATTTATTGAGAAACACCCGTCATTAAAAGTGTTGGCCTTATCCTTCTTAATCGTCGTGGGTACCTTGTTGATCGCTGAAGCCTTTGGCGTGCATGTACCGAAAGGCTATATCTACTTTGCCATGGCGTTCTCATTGGGCGTAGAAGCACTCAATATTAAGATGCGTAACGCGATGAAAAACAAACGCGCATTGCAAGCCGCTGAGCAAGCGCAGCAAGACTCAACCCCATAGAGCAAGCCGCGTCATAACAACCCCCTCAGCGCTTCACTGCGCTGAGGCTCTACACAGGAGTGATTTGTATGCGCGTCTGGATTGATGCCGATGCCTGCCCACGTTTAGCCCGTGACCAAGTAATAAAATTCGCCTTAAAACGCAATTTCTCGGTGATCTTAGTCGCCGGGCAAGCACAGCCGCGACCTAACTTTGCATGCGTGCAACTGATTGTCGTACCCAGCGGCCCAGATGCGGCAGATGATTACATTGTCGAGAATGCCACCGCCAATGAGTTGGTGATTTGCAGTGATATTCCACTAGCTGATCGCTTATTGAAGAAACAGGCCATTGCCTTAGATCCGCGTGGTAATGAATTTACCGAACGCAACATGGGCGATCGTTTAGCCATGCGCAATTTGTTTACTGATCTGCGTGATCAAGGACAGATGTCTGGCGGCCAGCGCGGCTATGACGAGCGTGACAAGCAAGCCTTTGCTAATGCTTTAGACCGTATTCTCACGCGCTTAGCCAAACTGCCAAGCGACGCTGCAACGGACTCATCAACCGACTAAATAGGTACCGGTGCTCACCGCAATTAAATAGCCATCATCATTGTGTAATTCGGTGCGCACCACCGCGACTTTATTACCGGCTCGCAATAGCGTCGAAACCGCATCAAAGCGTTTGCCGCGCCCTGGACGCAAATAATCAACGCGCATATCAATGGTGCCGAGCTTGGACAAACTCATCATCCGCTCCACCGCTGGCAACTCCGGCAAACGTTGAAAAGCCCCAATCAATGCCATTGCCCCGCCTGCCACATCGAGAATCGAAGCAATCACGCCGCCGTGCAAAATACCTTGAATATGATTACCGATTAACTCTTCACGCATCGATACATGCATGCAGACTTTTTCAGTGGACAATGAATCCACCTGAATACCGACCAAATGATTAAAAGGAATTTGATCGAAAAAATACTGCGCCGCTTGCAGCAATTCGGGAGCCAGCTCTGTTGCACTCATGAGGGATTAATCCTGCGTCTGTTGCTCGATAATCGCGGCGTAACCACACACTCGCGTTTCCAGCACTCTTTTTATTGTTGAATAAAATATCTAAACGCGTGCTCAGTCATCTGCGCCAGCGGCACAACAATGACTCAGCACACGTCGCAGGGCATTAAGCCATAGCTAAAACCTGTTCGACAAGTTTATGAATACCTTTCGCCGCCTCACTGATCGATTGCGCCAACATATAAGCAGGCGTGGTCACCAAGCGGTTTTTCTCATCAACCACGATACCGCCCACTGCGCAGTCTTGATGCACGCCACCCATCTGCGTAATCGCCGCAGCGGTATCAGCATCATCACCAATGGTGCAGCGCACGCCTTCAGCAAAAATCTTGGCGGATAAAACTGGTGAGATACAGATCAAACCGACCGGCTTGTGCGCAGATTTAAACTGCAAAATCGCCTGCAACGTATCTTCTTGCACCCTGCAGTCAGCACCCTTAAAGGCAAAGTCAGATAGATTTTTCGCCACGCCAAAACCACCGGGCAAAATCACCGCATCAAAGTCTGCCGCTTTCAGCTCGCGAATATTGCGTGACTTGCCACGGGTAATTCGCGCTGACTCAACTAAAACATTGCGCTGTTCAGGCATTTCCTCACCGGTAAGATGATTGAGCACGTGATGCTGATTTATATCTGGAGCAAAATACTCAACCTGTGCGCCTAACTGATCTAAGCTCAACGCCGTTAGCACGGTTTCGTTAATTTCCGCGCCATCAAAAACACCGCATCCCGATAAGATGATTGCTACTTTCTTATTCATGACGCTCTCCTCATGTATTTAAATATTGGCTTTATTCATACCACGCGACACGGCGATACGCCAATGCGATTGATGTCGTGCAAGCCGAGGATTGAGTCTGCGGGTTGCAGCAAGACAAAACTTAAAAGCCGTCTATCCTTAGGAAAACGCTAACAAGCCAATATACTGCTACAGATTTGTCTGTCTTCGCTCTTATCCATGGAACACTCAAGTGATTGTATACATAGCTGAAAAGCCCAGCGTCGGTCGCGCCGTAGCGGCGGTTTTACCTAAACCGCACCAGCAAGGTGAAGGTTTTATTAAAGTGGCCAGCGGTGATGTGGTGACCTGGTGCGTTGGCCATTTACTTGAGCAAGCAGAGCCAGAAGTTTATAACCCTGAGTATAAAAAGTGGCGCAAAGAGCACTTACCTATTATTCCAACCCAATGGCAGCATCAGGTTAAAGCGGCAACCCGCAAGCAGTTAGCTGTGGTGAAAAAGCTGATTAAGCAAGCCGATGTATTGGTCAACATGGGCGATCCGGATAGAGTTGGCCAAATTCTCGTGGATGAAGTGATCAATTACAGCGGCGTGTCTAAAGCCAAGCGTATGGCGGCGCAGCGCTGCTTAATCAGCGACATGAACCCTGATGCAATCAAACGCTCACTCAATGATCTGCGGCGTAATAGCGACTTTATTCCGCTGGCAACTTCGGCTCTGGCACGCGCCCGAGCTGACTGGCTGTACGGGATTAACATGACCCGCCTGTGTACTTTGCAAGGACAAGCATCGGGTTATCAGGGCGTGCTCTCGGTGGGGCGTGTGCAAACACCAATTCTCGGCTTAGTGGTGCACCGTGATCTAGAGATTGAAAACTTTGTCAGCAAACCCTTCTATGAAGTTTTTATTGAACTGCAAACCGACAACCAGCAAACCTATAGCGCTAAATGGCAGCCCAGCGCCGCTTGCGAGCCGTATACAGATGAAGATGGCCGCGTGTTGCTAAAAAAGTTAGCACAAACTGTACTGAACAAAGTATTGAATCAACCAGGGCAAGTCGTGGCGGTCACTGAAAGTGTGAAAAAACAAGCGGCCCCTCTGCCCTACAACTTGTCTTCATTGCAAATCGACGCCGCCAAGCGCTTTAACTTTAATGCGCAAAAGACCTTAGACATCTGCCAAAAACTTTACGAAACCCACAAACTGCTGACCTATCCTCGCTCTGACTGCCGCTACTTACCGCAAGGCCACTACCACGACAAAGAGTCAGTCAGCCAAGCCATTGCGCACAGCTGCCCCGCGCTCAGTCAAGCGGTAGCAAATGCTGACCTTGCCCTCAACTCTAAAGCCTGGGATGACAGCAAAGTCAGCGCGCACCACGCCATCATTCCCACCCGGCGTAAACTCGATAGCGGTCGTTTAAGCGCTGATGAGCAAAAAATCTATGAACTGGTGGCACGGCAATACCTGATGCAGTTTTACCCACCCTTCATCTTTCAAGAAAAACAAATTGATAGCGAAGTGGCCGGCGGCTTATTTATCAGTCGGCAAAAAGAAGTGCTGAGCAAAGGCTGGAAAGCGCTATTGCCTGAACGCAAAAGCAATACAGAGGATCATGAGTTCTCTGCGCTTAAACTGCCTAATCTAGTCAAAGGCGACAACCTGCTCTGTATCGACGGCCGACTGGATGAAAAACAAACCAGTCCACCTAAGCACTTTACCGATGCCAGCTTACTGGCAGCAATGACCGGTATTGCGCGCTATGTGTCTGACCCCGAGATTAAAAAAGTCCTACGTGACACCGACGGTCTCGGCACCGAAGCCACCCGAGCAGGGATTATTGAATTGCTATTTAAGCGAGGTTTCCTGAGCAAACAAGGCAAAGAAATCCATGCCACTGAAGTGGGCCGCCGTTTGATCTTGTCCTTGCCTGAAGTGATGGCCTTACCTGACATGACCGCGCACTGGGAATCACAACTGGAAGCCATTGCCCAAAAGCGCATGAGCTACAACGAGTTTATGACGCCGATGCTCGCTGGATTGCAGCAACTGGTGGAACACGTTGGCCAGATCCGATTTACTGGACTGCAAGGTCAGGGTAAGGCTCGGCGTAGAACGAAAAAAAGGTAAAGCTGTGCTCTACAGCAGGCTAACGCTCCACAAAAAGAGCTGAAGCGCCTAGTCTAAAACTCAATCCATCTATTTCCACCCAGAAAACAGGCCAGTGCTAGAATAGAAAAAACCACACTTTATTAGGACAAATAATGAAATTTGTTATTTTGGCTGTCGCTATTGCACTCATCGCTTTCTACTTTATTAAAAATGCCAAAGATAAAAAGGCATCTTTGCAAAACATCGAGATAGGAAACAGCTTTTTAACCGCCAATAAAGCTAACCCTGGCGTAGTAGAAACAGCCTCCGGTTTGCAGTATCAAATAGTAAAGAAAGGCGATGGCAGTGTTCACCCAAGCGCCAACTCCACAGTAAAAGTGCATTACCATGGCACCCTGTTAGACGGTACTGTCTTCGATAGCTCAGTCGAGCGTAATGAGCCGATTAGTTTTCCGCTAAATCGCGTGATAAAAGGATGGACAGAAGGCCTTCAACTAATGGTTGCTGGCGATACATTTAAATTTTTCATTCCTTCTGATCTGGCTTACGGCAACGCTGCCACTGGAAAAATAAAGCCCGGTTCTGTGCTGATTTTTGAAGTCGATCTTTTAGAAGTCCAATAATGTTAGTGCGCTAAAATAGCCCCATCAAGCTTAAGGATGTCCTTGTGTCCGAACTCTATTTACGTATTGCCTTGCCGTCACCGCTACGCCGGTTGTTTGATTACCGTGCGCCAACGCAAGTGTCGGTTAGTGCATGGCAGCCCGGTGTGCGCGTGCGCGTGCCGTTTGGCCGACGTGAATTAGTCGGGATATTGGTCGAAACCGCAAGCACAACCAATGTGCCCGCCAATAAGCTTAAAGATGCGCTAGCCGTGCTCGATCAGCAGCCGTTATTGCCGCCAAGCATTATGCGTCTGTGCATTTGGACCGCGCAGTATTATCAACACAGTTTAGGCGACACCTTTAGCTGGGCGTTGCCCGCACTGCTGCGTCAAGGCGAGCCCGCTGAGGCGCGCCAGCAAAGAATGTGGCTGGCCAAGCTGCCATTGCAGTTGGATGACCCACTGCTCACCCGTGCGCCTCGGCAACTCCAAGCCTTGCAGGTGTTAGCCCAGCACAATCAAGGCATTGCCCATGAACGCCTAGAGCAATTCGGTATCAGTAAAGACAGTGTCAGCGCGTTACTGGGTAAAGGTTTGGTGACGGAGCAAATACGCCAACTGCAAGATTTGCCACATAAAACCCCCAGCCTTGCGCAACCTGAACTGCCGCTCAATGATGAACAGCAAGCGGCTTTTAATGCCATCCATGCCAACAATCAAGAATACAAAGCTTATTTGTTAGCTGGCGTGACTGGCAGCGGTAAAACTGAAGTGTATTTGCAGTTGATCCGTGAGGCATTGGCTGCAGGCAAGCAAGTGCTGGTGTTGATTCCAGAAATCAATTTAGGGCCACAAACCCTTGAACGTTTTACCAAACGTTTTAATGCGCGCATTGCCTTACTGCATTCCAACGTCAATGACCGCGAACGTTTAGAAGCTTGGTTGGCCGCGCGCTCAGGGCATGCCGATATTATTATCGGGACGCGCTCAGCCTTGTTTACTCCACTAAAAAGACTCGGCCTGATCATCATTGATGAAGAGCACGATGCCTCCTATAAACAGCAAGAAGGCCTACGCTACCATGCCCGTGATCTAGCCTTGGTACGGGCACGCGCAGCCAATGTGCCGATTGTTTTAGGCTCAGCCACGCCCTGTTTAGAAAGCTTACATAACGCCCACAACGGTCGCTTTGCCTTATTGCGCTTAACCAAGCGCGCTGGCGGCGCCAGTCAACCCAAGTTTATTCGTTTAGATGTGCGCAGCTTGCCATTGGATTCAGGCATCAGCGCGCCACTGCAAAAAGAAATTCGCAAAACCCTAGAAGCCGGCCAGCAAGTTTTAGTCTTTCTCAATCGGCGTGGTTTTGCGCCGGTATTAATGTGCAATGACTGCGGCTGGATGAGCCAATGCTCTGAATGCGATGCGCGCCTGACCTTTCACCAGCGCTATAACGAGCTGCGCTGCCACCACTGCGGCCATATAGAAGCGCGCCCGCATCAGTGCCCGCAATGCAGCAAAGTTGATTTACGCCCCATCGGTGCGGGTACTGAGCGTGCGGAAGAACGCCTGCAAATTTTATTCCCCGACACGCCCGTGCTGCGCATTGACCGTGACAGCACCTCACGCAAAGGCTCGATGGATGCTTTATTAACCCAGATTGGCAGCGGCGAGCCGTGCATTATGATTGGCACGCAAATGCTCGCTAAAGGGCATCACTTTCCACGAGTGACCTTGGTGGCTATTTTAAATGCCGATGGTGGTTTATTTTCCGCAGACTTTCGCGCCAGCGAAAAAATGGCGCAACTGATTGTGCAAGTAGCCGGTCGTGCGGGCCGCGCCAGTGATCTGGGCCGAGTGATTATTCAAAGTCAGCTGGCCGACCATCCTTTGTTGGTGCAACTCAGCGAGCAAGGTTATTTTGCCTTTGCTGAGCAAGCGCTGAGCGAGCGCCGCGCCACCGGTTTGCCACCTTTCAGTCACTTAGCACTGCTGCGCGCCGATGCGCTAAAAGAAGAATTGGCTGATGTTTTTTTAGAAGATGCCTACAGCATTGCCGAACAACTGCTTGAACAATTAAAGATTGAAGGGGTTGAACTGCTGGGTCCCATCACCTCGCCAATGGAGCGTCGTGCCGGGCGGTATCGCGCGCAACTGCTGCTGCAGGCCAATAGTCGCGCCCAGCTGCACCGTTTATTAACACCTTTATGCAACAACTTAGAAAACCTGCCAAGTGCGCGGCAGAGCCGTTGGTCACTGGATGTTGACCCCATCGATTTATTTTAAAGCACGCCGGATGACGCTTGGCGCTTGAAGCAAGCGCACTTGGCGTCGATAATAGACCGTTTAGGAAGCGCTGAATAATTACCTACGTTGTCAGGTCGTTGTTAAAAATCAGCTTAAAATGCTCATTTACTATCTGTAAACTGCGCTTTTTCGCTGATTTGTGCCTAGCCCTGACTGCCTCGCTAACATTACTCAGTGCTTCCTTTATTAAGCGATTATTCGCGACTTGCCTTCGTTAAGAGAAATTATGAAAGACAGTATCCGCAGTTTAATTCAACACGCAGTCAATCAACTGACCAGCGAAGGCATCCTTCCAGAAGGGCTTGAGGCCAATATTCAAGTCGAAAACACGCGGGATAAAAGCCACGGTGATTTCGCCAGCAATATCGCCATGATGTTGGCTAAACCAGCAAAAATGAAGCCTCGCGATCTGGCCGAGTTATTGATTAAAGCATTGCCGTCTGATCCACAAGTCAGCGAAGTGGTGATTGCTGGACCTGGTTTTCTAAACTTTTTCCAAAACCATGCAGCGCTAGCACAACGTTTAGACCAAGCCTTAAGCGACACCCTGATCGGTGTACCCCAGCAGCAACCTGCACAACGTGTAGTGGTGGATTTATCTTCACCTAACCTTGCGAAAGAAATGCACGTTGGCCATTTACGCTCAACTATTATCGGTGATGCCGTTGCGCGCGTGTTAGAGCTGCTCGGCCATGAGGTGATTCGTCAAAACCACGTCGGCGACTGGGGCACTCAGTTCGGTATGTTATTGGCGTATTTACAAGAAAACCCCAGCGCCCAAGAAACACAGCTGTCGGATTTAGAAGAGTTTTACCGCGCTTCAAAACAACGCTTTGATGAGTCACCTGAGTTTGCCGAGCGGGCACGTGCGCTCGTAGTTAAACTGCAAGCCGGTGATCCAGAGTGCTTACGTTTGTGGAAACAGTTTAATGATGTTTCATTGCAGCATTGCCAACAGCTCTACGACCGCTTGGGCGTTAAGCTGAGCATGCAAGATGTGCGCGGTGAAAGTTCCTACAATGCGGATTTAGCCAATATCGTGGAGAGCCTCCGCGATAAAGGTCTACTGACAGAAAGCGAAGGCGCGCAGTGCGTTTTCTTAGATGAATTCAAAAACGCCGAAGACAACCCCTTACCGGTGATTGTGCAAAAAGCTGGCGGTGGCTATTTGTATGCCACCACTGATTTAGCGGCGATGCGTTATCGCAGCCAAACGCTGCACGCCGATCGTGCGTTGTATTTCGTTGATCAGCGCCAAGCCCTGCACTTTCAAATGGTCTTTGCCGTAGCGCGTCGCGCTGAATTTGTCAGTCCAACCATGCAACTGGAGCATATGGGCTTTGGCACCATGAACGGCCCAGATGGCCGTCCCTTCAAAACCCGTGATGGCGGCACCGTCAAGCTGATTGATTTGCTCAACGAAGCAGAACAACGTGCTTATGCTTTGGTGAAAGAGAAAAACCCAGAATTAGCTGACAGCGAACTGCATAGCATTGCCCAAGCCGTTGGCATTGGTGCGGTGAAATATGCTGACTTAAGTAAGCATCGCAGCAGTGATTACAGCTTTAACTTTGAGCAAATGCTCAGTTTTGAAGGCAACACTGCGCCTTACTTATTGTATGCCTACACCCGTGTTGCCAGCGTATTTAGACGTACTGATTTAGATATGAACGGCGAACTGCCGGGCAGTATTGTCTTAGCCAGCGAAGCCGAACAAGTGCTGGCCGCGACGCTGCAGCGCTACAGTGAAGTGCTGTATAACATCGCCGAAAAAGGTACGCCGCACATTCTCTGCACCTATTTGTATGAGTTGGCCGGCCAATTTTCTAGCTTTTATGAGCACTGTCCTATTCTATCGGCAGATGATGAAGCCACTCGCCACAGCCGCTTACGTCTAGCTGCGCTGACCGGTCGCACCCTAAAGCAGGGCCTTGAGTTGCTCGGTCTAAAAACCTTGGAGCGTATGTAAATGGCTCCACGTAAAAAAGCTGCTCCGAAAAGAGGCGCAAGCCGCTATCAAGCGCCAGCAAATAAACCTATACACCCATTGGCTTGGGTGTTTGGCGGTTTAATCCTTGGTATTTTCGTGATGTCTTTGCTCAAGCTCGAACCGGGTAATGATGCAATTAAGCGTGAAAAGCCTGTGGCCGCCAATAAAAAGCCCGCAGCGAAACCGAAAAAAGAAGCGCCAACAAACAAGCCAAAGTTTGAGTTTTATACTTTGCTGTCTGAATCAGAAGTGATTGTGCCAGCCGAAGCGCTACCTGAGAAAACCCCGCCACCACCGAGTAAAACGGAAGTTGAGGCGGCTAAGAAAGCCGATGCCGCACGTGCGCAAGCCATTCTTGACGGCAAAACACCACCTGCGCCGGCGGTAAAAGCTGCAGCGAAAACCCAATTTTATCTGCAGGCAGGCTCTTTCCCAGAGCGAGCTAAAGCTGAAAGTGTCCGCGCACAACTGCTGCTCAGCGGCCAAGATGTGCACATTGAATCTGGACAAGTATCCGACAAAACCTGGCATCGCGTTTTAGTTGGGCCTTTTGTCAGCCGTGAACAACTGGCGGTCGCACAACAGCAACTGGCTAAAAACGGCTTTAACAATCTGCTCTTACAGCAACGTAAAGGCCGCTAATCTCTGCTTACTAGGGCGTATCTGGGAGCGCGGGCGACTCGCCCGCAAAGGCCTAGCGTAGGCCCACAGTCTACTTTGCACCCTTCAGCACAGCATTTATGCTGCATTGCTAGCGCCATTGTGGATAACGTACCTCGCTAATGCGACTCTTCCCTCAACGAGCCTTCCTGGCTCGATTCGGGCGCTGCGCCATCCATGGCTACGCTTGCCGCCGCACTAGCGAGGCACTGATTGATCATTAGTGTCGTTAGCGCGATTTGCTCACGCCTCTTTATCGGGAGCGCGGGCGGCTCGCCCGCAAGCACGTTACACAAAATCCCCGAAGATCTAAGCAGTCACTACTCTGACAGTGCGCACGATCTAACAGACAACGCCAATGATTGACAAGTGCTGCGCTGTAGTTGTGATGAGCGAAGCCAGGGATGGCGTAGCGCCGGAGTTGAACCCTGGATGGGTTCATCGACGGATAAACAATTACAGCGCAGTACGACTAACTCCTCTATCTATATCCAAGACACTGCATAGTCCTAGAGTTCATACCACGCACTCCAAGTCTCACCCGCAACGAAACCTCAGAAAAATCTACGACTTTAAGCTGCCACCCTTGAAGCTTGCGTATTGCATCCCCATCTGTAAAGAACCCGGGTGAATGCCCATCAACGTGGAGAATATCCCTTGACCACAATTGTTTCAGTTCGTCGCAACGGCAAAGTCGTTATGGGTGGTGACGGTCAAGTATCCCTTGGCAATACCGTTATGAAAGGCAATGCAAAAAAAGTTCGTCGCCTCTATCACGGCCAAGTACTGGCCGGTTTTGCCGGAGCCACAGCAGACGCTTTTACTTTATTTGAGCGTTTTGAAGGCCAATTAGAAAAACACCAAGGCCACTTGGTGCGCGCAGCCGTTGAGTTAGCCAAAGACTGGCGGACCGACCGCTCGCTGAGTCGCCTCGAAGCCATGTTGGCCGTGGCAAACAAAGATGCCTCGTTAATTATTACCGGTAATGGTGACGTAGTAGAACCTGAGCACGGCCTTATTGCCATGGGTTCTGGCGGTGGTTTTGCGCAAGCGGCAGCCATGGCTTTACTAGAGAACACTGACATGTCAGCACGCGAAATTGCTGAAAAAGCCTTACACATCGCCGGTTCAATTTGTGTATTCACCAACCAGAATTTGACCATCGAAGAGCAGGATAGCGCGATTTAAGCGCTCCTCGGAGACCACTATGTCCATGACACCCCGTGAAATTGTGCATGAGCTTAATCGCCATATCGTTGGCCAAGATGATGCCAAGCGTGCTGTAGCGATTGCCCTGCGCAACCGCTGGAGACGCATGCAGTTATCCGCTGACCTGCGCAATGAAGTGACACCAAAAAATATTTTAATGATCGGTCCAACCGGTGTCGGTAAAACCGAAATCGCCCGTCGCTTAGCAAAACTGGTCAACGCTCCGTTTATCAAAGTGGAAGCGACCAAGTTCACCGAAGTCGGTTATGTCGGTCGTGATGTTGAATCAATTATTCGTGACTTAGCCGATGCCGCAGTAAAAATGCTGCGTGAGCAAGAAATGAAAAACATGCGCAACCGTGCCGAAGACGCCGCGGAAGAGCGCATTCTTGATGCATTGTTACCTCCTGCACGCTCAAGCTCCGACGAAACCCTTGAACGCACCGACTCCAGCACCCGCCAATTATTCCGCAAGCGTTTGCGCGAGGGCCAACTGGACGATAAAGAAATTGAAATCGAAGTAGCCGAAGCACCAATGGGCGTGGAAATCATGACCCCACCGGGCATGGAAGAAATGACCAGCCAGTTGCAGAATCTGTTCTCTGGCATGAACAAAGGCAAAACCAAAAACCGCAAATTGCGTGTCGCCGATGCTCTGAAGCTGATTCGCGATGAAGAGGCCGCGCGTCTCGTCAACGAAGAAGATATAAAAGTGCGTGCGCTAGAAGCCGTTGAACAACACGGTATCGTTTTCCTTGATGAAATCGATAAGATTGCTAAGCGCGGTAATACGGGTGGCGCTGACGTCTCCCGTGAAGGCGTACAGCGTGACTTGCTGCCACTGATCGAAGGCTGCACCGTCAACACCAAGCTGGGCATGGTTAAAACGGACCATATTCTGTTTATTGCCTCAGGTGCCTTTCATCTGAGCAAGCCCAGTGACTTAGTTCCTGAATTGCAAGGTCGCTTGCCGATTCGCGTCGAGTTAAAAGCACTGACGCCAGATGACTTCAAGCGCATTCTCAGCGAGCCTGATGCCTCACTCACTGAACAATACGTAGCACTGCTGGCTACCGAAGGCCTCAACGTTGAATTCACTGCCAGCGGCATTGAGCGCATTGCTGAGATTGCTTGGCAGGTCAACGAAAAAACCGAGAACATTGGTGCTCGCCGTTTACATACGTTACTTGAGCGTTTGCTCGAAGAAGTGTCATTTGACGCGGCTGAATTGGCAGAGCAATACAAAACCAATGCATTAGCAATTGATGCAGACTATGTTGATCAGCATCTTGGTGAGTTAGCCAAAGACGAAGATCTGTCGCGTTATATCTTATAAGTCGGTACTGTTGTGTCAGCGCCTAATCTGGTGCTGACACATTTCCCTAAAGCGAGACCCACATGCTGATCCCTACTCGTATCAAACTCAACAAAAGCTCCAAAACCCTTGAACTCGGTTATGCCGATGGCCAACAGTTTGCTTTACCCGCTGAGTTTTTACGAGTGCACTCGCCGTCGGCAGAAGTACAAGGACACGGCAATCCTATCTTGCAATACGGCAAGATTAATGTTGCGCTGACGGATGTGCAGCCAGCTGGTAATTACGCGCTAAAACTAACCTTTGATGATGGCCATGACAGTGGCATCTTCACTTGGAACTACCTGCATGAACTGGCAACCCAGCACACATCGATGTGGCAAACGTATTTAGCACAACTCAGCGCTGCAGGGCGTTCGCGCGATCCTGATGAGTCAGTTGTACGCATCATGCTTTAACAGTTATTGAGCGCTCAGCAGCGCACATTCCTCCGCTCTAGACTCCCATAAAGAGCCCTTTTCTGGCGCTCTTGCAAAATGCTTTCTGTCATTTTTCTAGTCATCACTCGTCAAACGCTTGCAGACGATAAGTATTTAATTTTTTCGCCATAACAACAGCCTGCAACTTTATCTGCACATCCCATACAGCATCAGCTTTAAGCCTTTTTATCCAAGCAAACGCTCTAGCGCAGAAGTTAGAGCGCTTTTTCTAAAAAATTCACACATACTGCTTGGTTACCAAGAATCAATTTGTGTTTGCATCAACGCAATTTATGAGGTAATCAATCACTTATGTGAATGCATGCACTCATTTATGCTCTGTTCTTTTCGTTTAAGGAAACGCAACGAAACGGATACTTGTATTCAACATATTTGTGCACGCCTGTAATTCTGTCTTTTGGACAATGGAGCGTCATCATGACCAATAAAAATAATAATGAAACACTGACACAGCAAGCAATAGAAAGCACTTTGGGACTTAATCCGGTCATTGGTATCAATGGCAAAGACTTGATTTCAACCGCACGCATGGTGCTTAAACAAGCCCTTCGTCAACCGGTACATAGTGTTAAGCATGCTGCACGCTTTAGTTTAGAAATTAAAAACGTCCTGCTCGGTCAGTCTGAGCTTTCTCCAGAAAAAAGCGATCGTCGTTTTAACGATCCGACCTGGATCAACAACCCAATCTATAGACGCTATATGCAAGGCTATCTCGCTTGGCGTAAAGAGCTACATGACTGGATTGAAGAGAGCAATCTATCGGAGCAAGACATCAATCGCGGGCACTTTGTCATCAACTTGATGACGGAAGCAATGTCTCCGACCAATAGCATGGCCAATCCTGCTGCCGTGAAGCGTTTTTTTGAAACCGGCGGTAAAAGTCTATTTGATGGACTTTCCAACCTTGCCAAAGACCTTGTGCATAACGGTGGCATGCCCAGTCAAACGGATATGAGTGCCTTTGAAGTAGGTAAGACGATTGCCAGCACACCCGGCGCAGTTGTATTTCGTAATGAAGTTTTAGAAGTTTTGCAATATCAGCCCGTTACCGAACAGGTTCACGAGCGCCCTATTCTGATTGTGCCACCACAAATCAATAAATTTTATGTATTTGATCTGACGCCGGATAAAAGCTTGGCGCGCTATTGCTTAAGCAACAGCTTGCAGGTTTTTGTTGTGAGCTGGCGTAACCCTTCTAAGGCTCATCGCGAATGGGGTTTGAACACTTACATTGAAGCGCTCAAAGAGGCGGTTGATGCTGTATGCGCCATTACTGGCAGTAAAGATGTGAACACCATGGGGGCGTGCTCTGGCGGCATCACCAGCGCCGCGCTGCTCGGTCACTATGCGGCATCTAAACAAAATAAAATTAATTCTGTCACCCAGCTGGTGAGCGTTTTAGACTTCACTCTAGACAGCCAAGTGGCTTTATTTGCCGATGATAAAACCCTAGAAAGCGCCAAGCGTCGTTCTTACCAAGCCGGTGTTCTGGAAGGTAAAGAGATGGCGAAAGTATTTGCTTGGATGCGCCCGAATGACTTGATCTGGAACTACTGGGTGAATAATTACCTCCTGGGTAATGAGCCACCAGTGTTTGATATTTTGTATTGGAATAACGATACCACACGACTACCAGCGGCTTTTCATGGCGAGTTGATTGAAATGTTCCGCACCAATCCATTGGTACGCGCTAACGCATTAGAAGTCTGCGATACGCCGGTTGATTTATCTAAAGTGAATGTTGATCTGTATTGCGTAGCGGGCACCACTGACCACATCACGCCATGGGAGTCATGCTACCGCTCAGCATTACTGTTTGGCGGTAAGTGTGAATTTGTACTGTCCAACAGCGGCCATATTCAAAGTATCTTAAACCCTGTCGGCAACCCAAAAGCACGCTTCCAAACCAATACAGAATTGCACGGCGACCCGAAAGTCTGGCAAGAAACGGCGACCAAACACACTGATTCTTGGTGGAAGCATTGGCAGAAATGGATTGAAGAACGCTCAGGAAAGCTCAAAAAAGCTCCTGCAAGTCTAGGCAGTAAAGCTTATCCAACCGGTTACCCAGCGCCAGGCACTTACGTTCACGAACGTTAATTTATATTCTGCAGCGCATGGATGCGCTGTAATACTGCAAACTCATTAGATAATTGCTTATGACACGTCGTCCCGCTGATGCTTGGATAACAGCAACGGGACGTCACTACCAAGAGGCGCAGCATGCCGCTATCCTTTGTTTTTCGTACCATAGACCTTGACGGGCAGACCTTACGTACGGCTGTCCGCCCAGGCACAAGTGCGCTGCCTCCACTGCTTATTTTTAATGGCATCGGTGCCAACCTTGAATTGGTATTGCCTTTTGTTAAAGAGCTCGATCCAGATCTCGAAATTATTGCTTTCGACGTCCCTGGGGTTGGTGGTTCTTCAACGCCAAGCAAACCTTATCGTTTTCCAGGCCTCGCCAAACTCGCCGCGCGTATGCTGGACTATTTAGATTACGGTCAAGTCAACGTCATCGGTGTGTCTTGGGGTGGAGCGCTGGCACAGCAATTTGCCTACGATTACCCAGAGCGTTGCAAAAAACTGATTCTAGCCGCCACCGCAGCCGGCGCAGTGATGGTGCCTGGCAAACCAAAAGTATTGTTACGCATGGCCAGTCCGCGCCGCTACATCCAGCCTTCATACGGTGTGCAAATTGCTGCTGACATTTACGGTGGTGCCTTTCGTCGTGATCCAAAGCTGGCCACGCGTCATGCCAGTAAAGTCCGCTCTGGTAGTAAGCTGGGTTACTACTGGCAGCTGTTTGCGGGTCTAGGCTGGACCAGTATTCATTGGCTGCACAAGATCAAACAACCCACTTTAGTGTTGGCCGGTGATGACGATCCGATTATCCCGCTGGTCAATATGCGCTTACTCGCTTGGCGAATTCCCAACTCGCAACTGCATGTGATTGATGATGGGCATTTATTTTTGGTGACTCGTGCGGCTCTGGTTGCGCCGCTCGTCATGGAGTTTCTCAGCGAAGAGCGTAAGCGCGCAGTTATTCATCCGATCCCTACTCCTTTAGCTGCACCTGCGGATGAGTCAGAAGATGATCTAGCCGATGAACAACCCCATGAAAACACGTGATCGCATTCTCGAATGTGCTTTATTGTTATTTAATCAGCGTGGCGAATCGAATATCTCGACATTGGAGATCGCCACCGAACTGGACATGAGCCCAGGCAATTTGTATTACCATTTTCACGGCAAAGAACCGCTGATTATGGAGTTGTTTGCACGCTTTAAAAACGAACTTGCCCCGCTACTCAACCCACCAGAGCAACTAGAGGTGGAACCGGAAGACTATGCGCTATTCATTCACCTTGTGGTTGAACGTATGGCGGCCTATCGATTCTTCTTTCAAGATTTAGCCAATCTTTCGGTACGCCTACCGCAATTAGCACGACAGATTCGTCAATGGCTCAATCAATTCAAGCACACTTTAGCGACGCTACTAACCCACTTACAGGCTCAAGGTGTACTGGTCAGTGATAGTCAATCGCTTGGTTTACTGGTCGAGCAAGTGACTTTAACACTGCTATTTTCACTCGATTATCAGCGCGTGATGGGCATGGAGCCTGAGGTGCGAGTGGTGGTGTTTAATGTCCTGATGCTGGCAACCCCGCACTTGCATCATTCCCTCAAACCCGCAGTAGAAAAAATCGCGCTACGCTACTTATCTCCTTAATTTTAAATAGCGATGTTTGCAGAAACAAAAAACCCAGCAGAGCTGGGTTTTTTGTACGTCAGTCAGTACTTAGATAAAAGTAACTGGCTTAGGCTTAGCAACTTCTGGCGTCACTGGCGCAGCGTCAGGCTTGGCAGCTGGAGCAACGGCAGGTTTAGCTTGCACTTCTTTCGCTACAGCTGGCTTGTCTGCAGCAGCTTTAGCGGCTGGCTTAGCGGCAGCTGGCTTTTTAGCGGCCGGCTTGGCTGGTGCTTTCGCGGCTGGTTTTGCTGCAGTTTTAGCAGGAGCCTTAGCCGCTGCTTTCGCTGCTGGCTTAGCAGGTGCTTTTACTGCTTTTTTAGCGGCTGGTTTAGCAGCTGCAACAGTAGTGCCTGTGAGCTTTTCAATTTGTGCAGTCAAGGTTTCTACTTGATCTTGCAGCGCTTTAACTTCGTTACGGCTTGGTACGCCTAAACGAGAAATAGCAGAGTTTAAGCGCTTATCAAACGCCTCTTCCAGCTCATTCCACTTGCCCAGTGCTTTGCCTTTAACGCCGCTAACGCGTGTTTTAGCAGACTCTACAGACTCTTTTACCACTTCAACTTGCTTATCAACTTCAGTTTTAGCGACTTTCTCAGCTTTTTCGCCGTCTTTAACTAAGCTGTCAAATAACTTACTGCCATCTTTGCTGACTTTTGAGTATGCACCCAAGCCGGCTAACCAAATTTGGCGACTGTATTTTTCAATTTCAGCAACCACCACATTGCTGCTTTTTTCAGTTTTTTTCTTGCTGCTCATAATATCCACCTTAGTTTTTTTGCTTAGCTGCTTGTTCAACCAGTGCACTTAACTGCTCTAACCGCACTGACAGAGCATCTAAGTCGTTACGAGATGGCATACCAACGCGATTGAGCGCACGTGCAACACGCTTATCAAAAGCATTTTCGATCTGCTCTAAACGACCTTCTACTGCTTCCACAGCATCGCTCTTCACATCATCGATACGCTCATTAACAGCATCAACTTTTTCGCTGATGACTTTCTTGCCATCTTTCTCAACAGTTTCGCCAGCTTTAACCAACCCTTTAAAGTAGTCGTAACCTTCTTGGCCTGCTTTAGCATAAGCACCTAAACCGGCTAACCATGCTTTACGCGTGTACTGTTTAACGTCAGCTAACACGCTCTTAGTTGTTTCTTTAGTGTCTTGCACTTGTTTCGCAACTGCATTACCCATGCTTCACCTCATTATTTAAACTGCAAATTTGGTGCTCCTAGAACAGAGCATGGGTACACAATAGGTAAGTAAATTAGAAACAACATACTAAATACGCTTTAAAAAACGTTTTAACTGAGTTGTTTATCTAAAGTTTCTTCAATTTCACGTTTAATGGTTCCACTTAGCGCCGATAACAATAAGCCCAGTTTTAGGCTAACGCGGACATTCGTCTCATCAACATCAATGCTGCCCTGAGCACCTGTGCGGCGAAACTCTAAAGTGTCTCCCGACCAACGGTAGCTCACGTCATATTGCTGGGCGAGGCGCTCTGCCAACTGCTGAGCCTTAACGCGTGCGCCTTCACGGCCTAAAGTGTGCTGTCGCTCAACTACAATTTTGCTCATTAACTTCCCCTAACCCACTTTTTATCAACAGTTATGCGTTCACTTAGCACAAAGGATATTGTCGCTAATCTGTCCAGCGTCAAGACAAACTGCGCTGTGGGTATTAGAATGCTCGATAATCTGTCTAAGGTGAAGTTTTATGAGTAATCCACGTCAGCCCAATAGCGATGAGCCAACCACCCACTTCGGCTTTCAAGATGTGCCCGAAAGCCAGAAAGCAGAAAAAGTTGCTGAAGTGTTCCATTCCGTTGCAGCCCGTTACGACATTATGAATGACGTACTTTCCGGTGGTATGCACCGCCTATGGAAGCGCTTCACTATCGAACTATCTGGCGTGCGCCGCGGCAATAAAGTCCTCGACATTGCCGGTGGCACCGGCGATTTAGCGCGCAAGTTTTCCAGCTTAGTTGGCCCTGAAGGCGAAGTGGTGCTGGCTGACATCAATGCTTCAATGCTGAAAGTCGGTCGCGACCGTCTCCTCGACAAAGGCGTGGCTAACAATATTAGCTTTGTCCAAGCCGATGCCGAAAAGCTACCGTTTCCAGACAATCACTTTGATGTTGTGACCATTGCTTTTGGTTTACGCAATGTCACCCATAAAGAAGATGCGCTGCGTTCAATGCTGCGTGTGCTTAAGCCCGGTGGACGTTTGCTGGTGCTGGAGTTCTCCAAGCCAAGCAACCCACTGCTGTCTAAGTTCTACGATGCTTATTCATTCAAGTTTATGCCGTTAGCAGGCAAGTTGATCACCGATGACGCGGAAAGCTATCGTTATTTAGCTGAATCAATTCGCATGCACCCCGATCAAGACACCTTAAAAGCGATGATGAGCGATGCAGGCTTTGAACGCGTGACCTTCCACAACATGACCGGCGGTATTGTCGCGTTACACCGTGGAATTAAGCCCTAATGCTGACCCAGTTCGCGCTCGCCAGTGCCGAGTCCGCGTTAAATCGCGTGCTGCAACTCGACAGCACGGCGCAAGCTCGTTTAGCGCCGCTAGCGGGTAAAGTCATCGCGATTGCCTGTTCGATGCCGGCAATCACTGTTTACTTGATACCACTAGAAACCGGTATACAACTGGCTAAGCAATGGCATGCGCCAGCTGACTGCACTTTAACAGCGCCCGCAACCTTGCTATTAAAGCTTGCCAGCAGCGCTAACAAAACCAGCGTTTTGCACCACCCAGAAGTAAGCATCGACGGCAACAGTGCTTTACTAATGGAGCTGGCAGAGATTATGCAAAGCCTCGAACTGGATTGGGAATATGAAGTGTCACGCTGGCTTGGACCGCTACCTACAGCGCTCATCAGCAGCCACTTACGCAGCCGCCGCGACTGGGTCATACAATCGGCGCAAAGCTTGCATTTAAATGCTGCTGACTATTTAGCCGAAGAATCGCGCGCACTGGTGGGGCATACAGAGGCAGACATGCGTTTTAGCGAAATCGATCAACTAAAGCTGGACTTAGATCGTCTCGATGCGCGCATCACGCTCTTACTTAAACGGAATTCAAAGCCTCTATGAAGCTGATAGCCACTCGCCGACTCTGGCGTATTTTACGTGTTGTCATACGCTACCGTCTGGATGATTTGCTGTTTGCTTTGCCGCTACCAGGCTACCTGCGCATTCTGCAATGGTTACTGCCCTGGCGCTGGCTTCCGCGTGGTAAAACCCTACCGCGTGGTGAAGCATTACGTTTAGCCCTTGAAGACTTAGGCCCCGTATTTATTAAGTTTGGCCAAATACTCTCAACCCGCCGCGATTTACTGCCGCCGGATATCGCGGATGAAATGGCCAAACTGCAAGACCAAGTGCCGCCCTTCCCATCAGAACAGTCGATCAAACTGATTGAAGAACAACTCGGTGCATCCATTGCAGAGGTGTTTAGTTCTTTCTCCAGCACGCCACTGGCCTCGGCCTCGATTGCCCAAGTCCACGCCGCGCAACTAAAAAGCGGCGAAGATGTAGTGGTTAAAGTGATCCGCCCGGGTTTAAAACCTATCATTGCCCAAGACCTCGCTTGGTTATTTTTACTGGCCGGCATCGCTGAACGTGCATCGCCTGATGCGCGGCGCTTACGCCCAAGAGAAGTCGTCAGCGATTACGAAAAAACCATCTACGACGAACTCGACCTACTGCGCGAAGCAGCCAACACCAGTCAGTTACGCCGCAACTTCAGTGACTCGCCGCTACTCTATGTGCCGCAAATTTATTGGCAGTGGAGCCGTCCAAAAGTATTGGTGATGGAGCGTATTTACGGTGTTCCAGTAACCGATATGGCCACTTTGGTTGATCAAGGCACAGATCTAAAAAAACTTGCCGAACGCGGTGTCGAGATTTTCTTTACGCAAGTATTTCGCGACAGCTTTTTCCACGCAGATATGCACCCTGGCAATATTTTTGTCAGCACGCGCACGCCTTGGGATCCGCAATACATTGCGATTGACTGCGGCATCATTGGTACGCTGACGCCAGAAGACCAAGATTATTTAGCCCGTAACCTGCTGGCGTTTTTTAAGCGCGATTATCGCAAAGTCGCACAACTGCACATTGATTCTGGTTGGGTTCCTAGCGACACGCGAATCAACGAGTTTGAGTCAGCGATTCGTACAGTCTGCGAGCCTATTTTCGAGCGTCCTTTAAAAGAAATCTCCTTTGGCCATTTATTGCTGCATCTCTTCCAAACCGCCCGCCGTTTTAATATGGAAGTGCAGCCACAATTAGTCTTGCTACAGAAAACCCTACTTAATATCGAAGGCTTGGGTCGTCAACTCTATCCAGACCTCGACTTATGGAGCACCGCGCAGCCTTATTTAGAGCGCTGGATGCGTGAGCGTTATATGCCTAAACACGCCTTAGCACAGTTGCAGCAGCAGTTTGAACGGTTGCCACACTTAGCCAATACCATGCAAGCCAGCCTAGAGAACTTCAATCACAGACCCGAGCCAAAGGCTCAGCCGCAGCGTTGGCTGAACACTTTATTAGGTGCCAGCTTGTTGGTTGCCAGCGCGCAGCTTGGCTTAACCTTTCACTTAGAAGCCTGGCCTGCTTGGTTAATGCTCAGTGCCGGCCTATGCTTAGTGCTGCGTCGCTAGCGACACATATCAAGCCAAAAACTTTACAATATGACAGCTATTGAGAACGACATGAGCAACTGGTTAGACGAAATCAAGTGGGACAGCAATGGTCTGATCCCTGCGATTGCCCAAGATTATAAAACCGAGCGCATTTTGATGATGGCTTGGCTCAACCGTGAAGCGCTTGAGCTGACGGTCAAAGAACAGCGGGCAATTTACTGGTCACGCTCACGTGCTAAGCTTTGGCGTAAAGGTGAAGAGTCTGGACACATTCAGAAATTGCATGAAATACGCCTCGACTGCGACGCCGATGTTATTATCTTACGCGTTGAGCAAATGGGCGATATCGCTTGCCACACCGGTCGCCACAGTTGTTTTTACCGTGTACTGATTGACGGTCAATGGCAGACAGTAGAACCTGTTATAAAAAATCCTCATGATATCTATCAAGGCTGATAAGCATGACTGACGATATTCTGCGCCGTGTAGCACAAGTGATTGATTCGCGTAAAAACGCTGAGCCAGACACCTCTTACGTTGCGAGTCTGCATCACAAAGGCTTGAACAAAATTTTAGAGAAAGTCGGCGAAGAAGCCGTGGAAACCATTCTTGCAGCAAAAGATGCTGCAAGCTCGGGCGATGCCCACGACGTCATTTACGAAACGGCAGATTTATGGTTTCACAGTTTAGTGATGCTTTCTGCTTTAAACTTAGAGCCTCAAGCAGTACTTGAAGAGCTCGAACGGCGCTTTGGCTTATCTGGTCACGCAGAAAAAGCAGCCCGGACAACATCTTAATTATTGGCACTACGGAGTACACATCATGGGCGGCATTAGCGTTTGGCAACTACTGATTATCTTAGCAATTGTTATTGTCTTGTTTGGCACCAAGCGCCTGAAAGGCGTTGGCTCTGACTTAGGTGATGCGATTAAAGGCTTTCGTAAAGCAGTCGACACCGGTGAAGAAAAACCTACTGAAGCAGTTCAAAAGTCTGAAGCCACTGGGCAAACTTTTGATGCCAAAGCCGAACATATCGAAGAGCCTTCTTCTTCTAAAAAATGAGTTAATCCATGTTTGATATTGGCTTCTCTGAACTGATCCTGATCGGTGTGGTTGCGCTTGTAGTCATCGGCCCTGATCGCTTGCCTGGCGCTGCTCGGGTGGCGGGCATGTGGGTGGGTCGTATCAAGCGCAGCTTTAATACGATCAAAGAAGATGTTGAGCGCGAGCTCGGCGCTGATGAAATTCGTCGTGAGCTGCACAATGAAGGAATTTTAGAGAAAGAGCGTAAAATGCTCAAAGACACTACTGATAAAGCCAATCAAATGTTCAGTGATAAGCCTTTGCAAAACTTACTTAAAGATAGCTCGCCAACCAAAGACAGTAGCGCAGCAGATAAAGAGCAATCCTCATGAGTACATCGCCACAGCCAGACAACTCAATGCCGCTGATTGCTCATCTGACTGAACTGCGCACACGTTTATTACGCTGCGTAATTTCGATTCTGCTGATTTTTGCTTCACTGTTTTATTTTGCTCAGGATATTTACGCCTTAGTCGCAGCACCTTTACGCACTTACCTGCCAGAAGGTGCAACGATGATTGCTACTGGCGTGGCCTCGCCTTTCCTAACGCCATTTAAACTCACCATGGTGGTCTCGCTGTTTCTCAGCATGCCAGTGATTTTGCAGCAAATCTGGGGCTTTATTGCACCGGGTTTATACAAGCATGAAAAACGTATTGCCGTGCCTTTATTGGTCTCCAGTGTAGTCTTGTTTTATGCCGGAATGGCCTTCGCCTACTTTGTCGTATTCCCAATCATGTTTGGTTTTTTTGCCAGCGCAACCCCGCAAGGGGTCGAGATGATGACCGACATTGGCCAGTATCTCGACTTCGTTTTAACTCTATTCTTTGCTTTTGGTGTGGCCTTTGAAATCCCCATCGCAACGTTTTTGCTGGTATGGATTGGCATTGTGGATGTTGCCACTTTACGCAAAAGTCGTCCTTACGTTGTGGTTGGCTGTTTTGTGGTTGGCATGTTACTCACACCGCCTGATATTTTCTCGCAAACTCTGCTGGCAATTCCGATGTGGTTTTTGTTTGAAATCGGTGTGCTATTTGGCAGCATTATCCAAAAAGAACGCGAAGAAAAAGAAGCCGAAGAATCCAATTCAAGCGCCAGTAACGATCAAACACCCTCAGTAAAATCATGAATTTACTGCTGCTCAGTAGCGATGATTTTATTGCAGAGAATCGGGTACGCATTACTGATCGCAGGCTGCAGCACCTCAACACAGTCAATAAGGCCAGCGCAGGGCAAACCTTGCGTGCAGGTCTCCTAGGCGGCTTGCAAGGTAACGCTCTGGTGCTGTCAATTAATGAAGACGCAGCAGAACTGCAGGTCGACTTCCACTCGCCACCTCCAGCAAAACTACCCATCACCTTATTACTCGCTTTACCACGCCCCAAAATGCTGCGCCGTACCTTGCAAACCATTGCCAGCATGGGTGTGGCGAAGTTGGTGCTGATCAATAGCTACCGCGTGGAAAAAAGCTTTTGGCAAACACCTTTTTTACAACCCGAAGCGTTGCATGAGCAATTGATCTTAGGCCTTGAACAAGCCCGCGACACTGTCTTGCCAGAAATTATCTTAGCTAAACGTTTCAAACCTTTTGTCGAAGATGAACTGCCTGCCATGGCCGCCAACACCCGCGGTTTAATCGCCCATCCTGGCGATTATCCAGAATGCCCGCGCGCGCTCAGCGAGTCGGTAACCCTCGCCATCGGCCCAGAAGGCGGATGGATTCCCTATGAGGTGGAACTGCTGAGCCAAGCTGGGCTGAATCCAGTGCAACTGGGCGAGCGTATTTTGCGCGTTGAAACCGCAGTGCCTGCGCTGTTGGCACGCTTGTTTTAAACACTTAAACTGCAATCGGCGGATGCTGCTGTAGCAGATTGTTGAGTTCTTGCTGCTTTACGACAGTCTGTAACAGCGCATGAGCACTCTGTCCGCTCACCATAATCGGGGTCTCGATGGAAAACTATGCCGAACAGTTTGTCAACGAACAACAAGTTATTATTCAGCTCGCCGTTGCTCTACTACTGGGTGCGTTAACCGGCCTACAGCGCGGCTGGGCCGCTCGCGAACAGAAACCCGGAGAACGGGTGGCCGGCATGCGCACTTATGCTCTAGTCGGTTTACTGGGCGGTATTGCAGCACTGCTCTCCCTCAAGGTCACCGCTTGGGTATTGCCAACCACCTTACTAGCGGTGTGTATTGCTGCGGTCATGGCTTACCGTGTGCGCATGCTGCAGATGCGCGATTACAGCATCACCGGTATTATTGGCCTGCTGTTAACCTTTTGTTTTGGTGCTGTGGCGGTCGCCGTGGACATTACCATTGCTGCCACTGCCGCTGTTATTACCACTATTATTCTCGACAATAAAAACGAAATTCATAGCGCACTCAATCGCCTGCAAGAACATGAGTTGGATGCCGCATTAAAGCTGCTGTTGATTTCCGTAGTGATGCTGCCGCTACTACCCAACGAAGGCATGGGTCCAGGCCGCATGCTCAACCCTTATGAAATTTGGTGGATGGTTGTCCTCATCGCTTCGATTTCATTTGTGGGTTATTTTGCCATGCGGGTTGGCGGCACAGAAAAAGGGATTTTATTCACCAGCCTATTTGCGGGTCTGGCCTCATCTACCGCATTGACGCTGCACTTTTCTCGGCTGGCGCGGCAAACACCACAGATTTCACCACTGTTGTCATCCGGCATTTTACTGGCCTGCGGCACCATGTACCTTCGCATACTTTTGTATTGCGCGATGATTAACCCCGCGCTACTGAGTCACTTAGTTATTCCGCTATTGGTCATGACGCTGGTTCTATATTTGCCTGCACTGCTGATCTGGCGCAAACACCGTAACGGCACCAGAGTGGAACAACCGGCATTACACAGCAATCCGCTCGACTTAAAATCAGCGCTACTGCTGGGCGCACTGCTAACAGTGATTTTGTTGATGGCTAGCGTTTTACAGCAATGGCTGGGTAATGCGGGGATTTACGTGCTGGCCACCGTTTCCGGCATCACTGATGTAGATGCTATTACCCTGTCCTTAGCACGCATGTCACAAAGCGGTCTTGAGAGCACAACGGTTATTATCGGGATTATAATCGCCTCTTCGGTGAATAACCTGATGAAGGCTGGTATGGCGTTTTCCATCGGCGGCCGCGCGATGCTGATGCGTGTAGCGCTGCCGATTCTGCTGTCATTATTGGCAGGTTTAGCTGTGCTGCTGCCAATGTACAGCGCTTGACTCTACCACCGTGGTAGGCTTTTAAATCTAGGCAAAGGCCACGCGTTATTGGAGCATCTATGAAATCTTGCAAAACTGAATGTGGCATACCCCATACGCAATCTGCGCCAGCCGGTTCTGCAGATAAAGACCCGAGCCATGTCAGCAGCGTATTTATCATTACCGAGATGGACTGTCCCACTGAAGAGCAACTTATCCGTAGCAAGCTCGCTACCTTGCCCGAGATTAGCGCAGTGGAATTCAACCTGATGCGCCGCCAACTGACGGTGACTCATGCTCAGCACGCATTCGACAGCATTGTGCAAGCACTGCAAAGCATTGGCTTTAACCCTCAGCAGCAAGACGAACCGCAGACAGCTATGCAACCAGCCAAGCAATCCTTTTGGCCGCTGATCATTGCCGGTATCGCCGCCACTGCTGCTGAAGTTGTTGAGTGGTCAATCGATGACTCTCTCTGGGCGGTGATCCTTCTCACTTGTGTGGTGATTGCCACCGTTGGTTTACCGGTGCTGAAAAAAGGCTGGGTGGCCATTCGTAACGGCAATCTCAATATCAACGCCTTAATGACCATTGCTGTAACCGGTGCACTGTTTATTGGCCACTGGCCGGAAGCTGCGATGGTGACCTTTCTCTTTGCCTTGGCGGAGTGGATTGAATCCAAGTCGCTCGATCGCGCCCGCTATGCCATTCATAGTGTTCTAGAGCTGGCACCGGAAACAGCACTGACGTTAATCGATGGGCAGTGGCAGACCAGTCAAGCTGAAACAGTCGCTATCGGCACACGCGTGCGTTTACAACCCGGTGAGCGCGTACCGCTTGACGGCACAGTAGTGAGCGGTAATTCAACAGTGAACCAAGCTCCGATTACTGGTGAAAGCTTGCCAGTGGAAAAGAGCGTCGACAGTCCTTTATTTGCTGGCAGCATCAATATGCAGGGTGCGCTGGAGTACGTCACCAGCGCCACCCGCGACAACTCAACACTGGCGCGCATTATCCATGCGGTCGAAGAAGCGCAAGCCAGCCGTGCGCCCACCCAGCGTTTTATTGATCGTTTTGCCAAAATTTATACGCCGATTGTCGTGGCCATCGCCTGCTTAGTAGCCATCATGCCGCCGTTATTATTTGGCGGTTTGTGGACAGACTGGCTGTATAAAGCCCTGGTGTTATTAGTCATTGCCTGCCCCTGCGCCTTGGTGATTTCCACGCCCGTAGCTGTGGTCAGCGCTCTGACGCAGGCCGCACGCCAAGGTATTTTGATTAAAGGCGGCGTATTTTTAGAGCAAGGTAAAGACCTAACCCATTTAGCCTTTGATAAAACCGGCACCCTCACCCATGGCACTCCCATTTTAACGCAAACAGTCGTGCTCTATGATCCAGAACATAACGCTAAACATCTGGCAGCCAGTCTCGCCGCACGTTCTGATCACCCGGTGTCGCTCGCCATTCACAAGGCTTTTCTTGATCAGCAAAAACACGGGCACGAGATCAGTGAGTTTGAGGCGCTGCTCGGCCGTGGCAGCAGTGGTCTCATTAACGGTACGCGCTATTACTTAGGCAATCACCGCTTAATGCAAGAGCTCAAATTGAGCACATCAGCACTGCAAACACAGCTCAACGCGCTGGAGCAACAAGGGCACAGCGTTGTTATGTTAGCCAGCGAAGAGCGAGTACTGGCCTGCTTTGCTGTCGCCGACACACTGCGCGAACAGGCTCCTGAAGCCATTGCGCAACTGCACGCCTTAGGCATCCATACCCTAATGCTCAGTGGCGATAATCAACACACCGCCAACGCCATTGCCGCACAAGTGGGGATTGAGCAGGCTAGCGGTGAGATGCTGCCAGAAGACAAACTTAAGCACCTACAACACCTGCAAAGCGATGCGCAGCACGTGGTCGGCATGGTCGGCGATGGGATCAATGATGCGCCAGCACTGGCACAAGCCAATATCAGCTTTGCCATGGCCGCAGCGGGTTCAGACACCGCAGTGGAAGCGGCCAATATCGCCTTAATGGATGCTGATTTACGCAAGATCCCGCAATTTATCCGTTTATCGCAACGCACAGCCACGATTCTTAAGCAAAACATCAGCTTTGCTATTGCCATTAAAGTGGTGTTTTTAGTCTTAGCCATTAGCGGCCAAGCAACCATGTGGATGGCTGTCTTTGCTGACCTTGGCGCCAGTTTATTGGTGATTCTCAATAGCTTGCGCTTATTGAAAGCTAAATCTTAATTGTTTAGAAATTATCAAGAAAACAATTAAAGGAATAATAAATTTTATTTTTAAAAACTCTAATTTTACAGATTTGAAGCACTTCTCTTTTAGGAAAAACGATCTATGTTAATGTTTTAGCAGCTCTATATCTCTAATAGAGCCTCTATAATTTATAAGGATTTACCATGTTAAAGAAAATTGCAGCGACAACAGCTCTAGCTTCAGTTGTATTGCTTTCAGGCTGCGCCACGGGTTACTCACCAGTTGGTGTTGGTCTAATTACCGACGTTAAAGGTCCTATCACTGCAACAGAACTCAACGGCAACAAAACTGGTACAGCTTGCGCTAAAACCATCGTTGGTATCATTAACTCTGGTGATGCATCAATCCAAGCCGCTAAAGCAGATGGTGGCATCAAAAATCTTGCCACTGCTGACTACCACACTAAAGGTTTCTACCCTTTCTTTGGTACAACCTGCGTTAACGTAACAGGCAACTAAGCCACACAAGACCAAGCCAGACTCCATAGCCTTGGCTTGGTCTATTTTTCAATATTCATCCAGCTGTCAACTACACCTCAAGCATAAAAGTCACCGGCCCGTCATTGACCAGCTGCACCTGCATATCCGCACCGAACTGACCAGTCTGCACGTTGGCATAGCGTTGTTTAGCCATTTGCACCAATTGCTCAAATAGTGCTTCTGCTTGCGCTGGTGCTGCCGCGGTTGAAAACCCAGGGCGTAAACCACTGCGGGTATCAGCGGCCAAAGTGAACTGTGAAACCAATAACAAACCACCCTGAACATCAATCAAAGATTTATTCATGCGTTCTTGCTCATCGGAAAACACGCGATAGTTCAGCAATTTATGCAATACTTTTTCCAAAATCCGCTGATTATCATCAGGCTCGATACCCACTAACACCAATAATCCACCAGCAATCCGCGCCACTTCCAAGCCGTCAATGCTGACGCTGGCCTGACTCACCCGCTGCAATAATGCCTTCACATTCGCCTCTCTCACTTTAGTCGATTAAGATACGGGCATGATTCATTACTTAGAGCAATACCATGTCGATACTGCTACGTTCATGCGCACTGTGTATGTTATCTCTGAGCTTATTGGCCTGCCACTCACAATCGCCTATTGATGCTTTGGATGCTGCCGCACAACGCTTAGAAGAAAATCTCAGTAACAAACGCAGCTCTGCCGTTACTGAGCAATTGCATCAAGACTTTAACGCTCAGCAAGGGATGGATAAAAAAGCCGCACAGCAACAAATGATCTTGGCTTTCATGCGCTTTAAAAACATCAATATTCTAGTGGTAAATCGATCTTGTCAGCTGGATAACAGCTATCGTGACCGTGGCCACTGCAGCGCCCAGGTAGCGATTAGTGGCGCACAAGGGCTGATCCCAGAGCGGGCTGATTACTACAAAGTTAGCAGCCAGTGGCAGCTCAACGGCGATGACTGGCAACTCATTAAGCTGGATTGGAACTGAGCACACACAGCCATTCAATAGAGCCTTAAGCGTCTATTGAATGGCTGTGTGCTGGAGACAATACAGATTGTATTGTAATTAATGCCCGCTGTGCGCATCGTGCTCAATAGCAGTATCGGCAGGCGGTGCATCGACTGGCGCAGTAAGCGCTTCACCTGCATGTTCTTGGTCTGCATTGTGCTGACTATGCTCATCAGCCTCGACAGCAACACCGTGCTCATTTTGTAACTGCTCACCATGCGCTGCTGCGTGCTCGTGGCCGGCGCTGGCTAACTCTTGCAGTACGGCTAAATCCATATGCTCCCAACTCAGCACGCGACCACCATTAGCGGCTGCAAATGACTCTGCTGCTTCACGTGTACCAAAGGACACCAATGATGGGCCCATTGCCCCTTGAACCTTTGAGCCAAGCACATAGAAGGCAGTGCGCGCATCAATCAGATGTTCATCTTGGGGGTGTTCCCAAGGCGTTTTTGCCACATCATGCACATACAGCTCGGCTTGCAGGTGCTGGTTTTCCGGCTGCAACCACCAGCTCAACATGTCTTGGGTCGAACAAAACTTACGCACAGCTGTGCTACGACTTTCCAGCGCTTGCGCTTTAGCACCCGGCAGCTCGGTGATAATCATCCCGCACACATGGCACTCATCACCAGACTCAAAGGCCACAGGGCCTACGACTTCAGTAACCTCTGTGGCTTTTTTATCTTCGCTGCAGGCGGTTAAAAAAAGACTAACAAAGGCAAGCAAACACCAGCGCAGTGTAATTCCTTGCATTTTCATCATGGTAAACCCCTTAAATATCATCTAATTAAGCTGTTCGACGAGCGAACATCCAATGCGCCAAACCTAGCGAAGCCGCCACCCAAGCCACTAAACAGGCCCAGAGCACAGCACTGCTGACTGGCAAATCACCGGCCAAGGCCATCACACCAACAGCACTTGAACTGGATTCAAAACCGGCTAAGTTGATCAAGCGATAAATGTCGGCAGGATTGAGTAGCAAGATCCACGGCAAAGCCTCAGGACTGAAAGTGCCCTCACTGATCACCAATACGGCCAGCAAGGCCAAATCAAATACCAAGACAAATAAGAACCACAAACCCAAAGCTAAACCTGCTGCACTGGATTTCTCAGTGGCTCGGCTGCTCAAAACATAAGCTAAAGCTAAAAACACCAAACCCAGCAAAGTGGAAGAGACAATAAAGCGGGTAAAGGCCCAAAGCAGAACGCCTAACTCGACCTCTGGCACTAGCACGGCAATCGCCAAGGCTGCGCAACCAAAGCCAATCAAAGTGGCCAAGCCTAAAATCATGCCATGGCCAACAAACTTACCGAGTAAAATCTGCCCACGACTGATCGGATACGTCAGCAAGAGCATTAAAGTGCCGCCTTCATCTTCACCAACAATCGCATCATAGGCCAATAACAGAGCAATCAACGGCATTAAGAAAGTGGCTAAGCTGGCTAAACTGGCAATGGTGGCAGGGATCGAGGTAAAACCAATTTGCCCAGACGCCGCCGCACCGAACCAAGCGATACCCACAGCCAACAGAGCAAAAACCAAGCTGATTGCAAGCATCCAACGGTTACGCAAACCATCACTCAATTCTTTACGAGCAATATTCCAAATCTGACTCATTGCTGAACTCCTGCAACACCTAAGGCACCGGCTTTTTCCATGTAATAGCAATACAGGTCTTCCAAAGAGGGCGGCTGTACTTCTATATCTTGTGGTTGTAACTGCAGAATACGCTGCACTGTCGACAGTTTATCTGCCGGCGCGACCAGCAACTCATGCCAAGCACCATGCAAAGGCCGGATGGCTTGCACATCAGGCGCAGTCAGTTGCTCAACCGTTAAGCCTGCCGCGCGAATGCGCACCGAGAGCTGCGCTTGCGTGCGCAATTCATGCAAGGTTCCGACGGCTTCTAAGCGCCCAAGGGCAAGAACTGCAGCGCGATCAATATAAGGTTCAACGCCTGGCAGCACGTGCGAGCAGATGACAATGCTGGTGCCTTCATCACGCAAACGCCCAATCACTTGATAGAGTTCTTGCGTGGCAATCGGGTCTAAGCCAACGGTTGGCTCATCGAGCAACAGTAAGCGCGGACGCCCAAGCAACGCTTGCGCTAAGCCTAAACGCTGACGCATGCCTTTAGAATAGGTTTTTACTCGTTTTGAACTTGCAGCGGTCAAGCCAACCTGCGCCAGCAAATCATCCACTTGCTGCAAAGGTGCGCCTTTTAACCGAGCAAAATGCAGCAAGGTTTCGCGTCCAGTCAGTTGCGGATAAAAGGTGACATTCTCAGGAAGAAAACCAATCTGCCGACGAATATCACTGTCACCTGGAGTGCCGCCGAGTACGCGCACCTGCCCACTGGTGGCTTGCAACAAGCCTAAAATCAAACGCACCGTGGTGGTTTTACCAGCACCATTGTGGCCAAACAAACCGAGCACTTCGCCTTCGGCAAGGGTCAAACTAATATTATCCAGAACAGCCATTTGGCCGTACTGCTGATAAACATTGTGCAGCTCTACTGCATTCATTCTGATAGTCCTATTGAAGGGTTGGCAGCGGTACTTACAGGTCGCATCAGCGGAAAGCTGTCTTGTACACCCGGGTACTTCACCACAGGGAAAGCGCGCTGCACTAAACGTAATAATTCGATACTTGGGCTGTGCATTAATAAACGTACCTGCGGATAAATCCACAACAAACGGTCTACGTTATCATTGGGTTCATAGGGCACATCGCCCACACCATCACTGTTACGATCCCAGCCTAAATAGTCACTCCAATAGTTGCCCTTACCTTCATGCGACCACTCTTGGTAGCGGATAGCCACGTACTTAACCTGCTGCTGATTACCAATAAAGGAGTTGTGGTAAATCTTATTGTCTTCAGAGCCGGCAGTCAGGTGAATACCCAAAGCACTGTGCTCGAACTGATTGCCACTAAGGGTATTAAACAGCGAGTTATAAATAAACAGTGCTTTACCTTCCGCACCACTGATATGCACACCATCACCGGAACCTGGCTGCACGGCAGTGACAAAGTTGTTTTTCAGTGTTGAGTAAGTGATGTAATTCATCAACATGCCGTAGTTCTGATCATGGTCAGAACTGTTACCCGTCACCGTTAATTGGCGGCTCTGCATCAAGGCATAACCCGTGCGGGTCCGGGTGGTACTGTTGTTGGTCACTTCATTGCGGTTGGAAAACATATAGTGCACGCCATAACGTAAATCACGCATGTGATTGTTATGGATAATATTGTCATTGGCCGCTTCAATATAAATACCATCGCGGGTTTCCCAAATTTCATTGCCGCTGATATTGGCAAAGCGTACGGCAAATAAATGAATACCATTGCCGCGGTCTTGATTACGTAAAGCCAAATCGCCTTGAATTTTATTATTAAGAATACTGACATTGTGCGTGGCATCGACCCACACACCAAAGCCTTGTCCATGAATAAAGTTATTATCAATCTTCACATTTTTAGCGGTACGCTCAACAAAGATACCCGCATCCATTTGCGTCAGATTGTTGCCCCAGTCGCTGATATCGCAGCCTGTAACTGTCACATCGGCGGCGCGAATATTCAGCGCATTGCCGAGGCCACCTGCGCGCAAAAATGCACCGGGAGCACACTCAAGCGTCATTGTTTGGTCAATCACATAGTGACCCGCATAGTCACCGGCAGGTAAACGCCAGTGTTGCTCTGCAAGTTGTTCTAAAGGTAACTGATGGATTGATTGTAATTTTAAGTCCGCATCTGGTGCGGCTTGAATCTCGTGCAACTGCACATCTTTAAATGCGTCAGGTACTTCTTCTGCCGCATATACGGGTATCACTGAGAGCAGCGCGACACTGTAAATAACTCTGCGAATCATTGTTTCCAGCATTCTCATTAACGAGCTTCCTGTTGTCTAGCCTGCATATAAGCCCCTACTCTACTGGAAAAACGCCGACGCCCCATTATGAGGCATCGGCGTTAGCTTTCACCTGCTTTTATACAGGTTTAACCAACATACGACCAACCATTTCCATGTGCAGTGCGTGGCAGAACCAGTTGCAGTAGTACCAGAACACACCAGGCTTATCCGCCATGAAGGTTACTGATGCAGTTTGCTGCGGACTGATTTCCATACTGACACCATGGTTAACCATGCAGAAACCATGGGTTACGTCTTCAATCATATCCAAGTTAGTGATAGTGACTGTAACTTCGTCACCTTGGTTAACAGTGAACTCACTCATACCGTAAGACGGCGCAATAGAAGTCATGTAAACACGGACTTTATTACCATCACGGATGACTTTGTTATCTGTTTCTAGTGTGATGCCGTCTTTCTTCGCACGCGCTACAGTCGCAGCGAAATACGGGTCATCACGATCCCAAACTTTCTTGGTTTTGATCTGATCACGGCGCGCCATAATCGCATCATGCGGTTCAGCATAGGATGGACCATCATGGACGATCTTCATTTCATCGCCAGAAATATCAATCAACTGATCATTCTCTGGGTGTAATGGACCAACCGGTAAGAAACGGTCTTTAGAGAACTTACTCAATACCAACAGCCATTTGCCGTCTGCATCTTTGGTTTCAGTTAAAGACGCGTGGTTGTGGCCTGGCTGGTAGTGCACATCAAGCTTTTGCTTAATGTAGTTCACTTTTTCGCCTTTATAAGAGCGTACTGCTTCTGCCATGTTCCACTTCACCACTTGGCTGTCAATAAACAGTGTGGTGTAAGCATTACCGCGACCATCGAAGGTCGTGTGTAATGGACCAAGACCCAACTCTGGCTCACCAACAATGACATCACGCTCATCAGCAAATTTGTCATTAAACAAATCATCGAGCATATCAATGGCAATCATTGAGCAAGTTGGCGACAGCTTACCGTTGGCAATGAAGTACTTACCATCGGGTGAAGTGTTCAGACCATGTGGGTTTTTTGGTACTGGCACATAGCGGGTAACGCGGGCGTTTTTGCCTTCTTTCTTACGACCATCAACCACTGGCACTTTTGAGTCGCCGAGAGTGATAAAACGGCCAGCTTTGATTTCTTCTTCAATGCGCGGAATGTTGAAGATGGTGACCCAGTCACGCTCATTGCGCATCATACCGGCGATATCGTAAGCGCCTTCTGAGTTGTAGCAGGTGGCTGCAGCATATTTACCAGTGTAGCACGCATCAGTGTTATCCAGGTTACCGTCAACAATCACCTGCCATGCAACTTCCATGGTTTCGGCATCAATGGCGTTATACATGGTGTACTTTTCCGCAGCATCGAGATTGTCGAGGTTGGTACCATCATTCGGGTGCGGAATGATGAATTCTGCGTTGCAGAAGACATACTTGGTGTAAGGCACTTTCTGCAAACGTAAACCGTGGATCGATTGTACGTTAGGAATCGTGGTGATTTTGTCGCACTTCATGATGTCTAAACGAATACGCGCAACACGGGTGTTAGCTTTATCGTTAATAAACAGGTATTTACCGTCGTAGCTACCATCGGTCATAGAAATGTGTGGGTGGTGACAGTCGCCATTCATAAACTTAGCGCTTTCACCCAGTACGGCTTTACTTTCGTTGGTAATACCCCAACCGACGGCACCGTCCATATTAAAAACGGGGATACGCATCAGTTCACGCATGGATGGCAGGCCCATCACGCGCACTTCACCTTGGTGACCACCGCTTAAGAAGCAGTAGTAATCATCCAACTCGCCAGGGCCAACGTGGGCTTTGTTTTTTGCTTCTTTAACTGCAGCCGCCCAAGTTTCACGGCTCATTACAGAAGAACCGATCGCGGTCGCGCCAGCTAAAGTTGCACCGGTGACTGCTGTCGCGCCAAGAAAGCCGCGTCGACTTAAGCCAGTTTTTTCAATCTCTGTTGTAGTTTTCTTTTCGCTCATGACAGATACATCTCCTTGGTAATTTGCCTTAATTTGGACGGAATTAAGACGGGGTTTCCAGCTGGACGGCCGGAATCAATTGCGGCTCTTGCGTTTGCGGAGCTGCTTTAGTGCGTTCGCGGCGTTTTTTCTTCGCCACGAGAGGGGGACAACGATCCTCATTAAAGTAAGTTACTTGGCAATCGAGGCAGTGGTGGCACTCATTGGCGTTGATCGTGCCATCGGGGTGAATGGCTTGAACTTCACACTCAACTGCACACAACTGGCACGGTGTACCACATTCTTTACGACGCTTGAGCCAGTCAAATAAACGTAGTTTGGTTGGAATCGCTAAAGCGGCGCCCAACGGACAGATATAGCGGCAATACACTTTACGAGTAAAGATATTAACCACTAACAAAATCACGGCATATAGAACAAACCACCACTGGCGATCAAACTTGAGAGTGATTGCGGTTTTAAAAGGTTCAATTTCCGCATACTGCTCAGCAGCAGACATGGACTCAAGAGAAATACCAAACAGCACCAGTAAAATAATGTACTTAATCGCCCAGAGTCGCTCATGCAGAGCAAAAGGCACGTCGTACTGAGGGATTTTTATCTTACGAGCAATTTCATTGATGATTTCCTGCAAGGCGCCAAATGGACATAACCAGCCACAGAACACGCCACGTCCCCACAGCAAGACAATCGCAGCAGTCACACCCCAGAGAATAAAGATGATGGGATCGCTTAAAAATAGCTCCCAACTAAAGTCATGCATGATGGAGTGAGCAAAGGTCAGTACGTTAACAATGGAGAGCTGCCCCAATGCATACCAACCAATGAATACCACAGTAAAGGTTAAGTAACCCATACGCACGCGGTGCAGCAGTTTAGGGTAGCGCACCAAGTAGTCTTGGAAGAACATAATCGCGAACAGCACCACCAAACCAACGCCTAACACAACAATCTGGAAGTCTTTCTGATACCAAATATTCATCCACAGGGGACGGTTCGCTTCGTCAATCGCGGCTTGCTCAGAGGCAGTTAACGGCGGACGCTCAATGTACATTTCAGGGATTTGGTACGGCAATTCAAAGCTGGTAAAGATACTGTCAACCGGGCCAGTCTGACGGCGCACTAACAGCTCTAAAGTCCAATCTGAACCTGAATCAAAAGCATACTGTGGACGCACAATAAAGATGCCCATTTCAGTAAAGTCAGGCATACCCTCGGCGTACACATCACTTAAACGGTAAAAGTCTAAGTCGCGGAAACTGACAATATCGCCAAATTGGCGCAATTGAATACGGTCAAAAATACCGCCGCGCACATACCCCGAACCTTTAAATGAATACTCACCATTACCCAGCACTACAATTGCGTGCTCATCAGGCTTGAGTTCATCCATTAAGTCTTGATACTGACGCTCGCCCAGCAAGTTACGACCAATGGTTGGCGGATTAAGTTCGGCGACATAGAGATCAATAAAGGTATCATCACGCTGTTCTGGCTTGGCCGCTTCGACACCTTCCGCCTCACTACCAATAAAGGCGTCATCTACTTGACCACGATTGAGCAACAAGCGGCGAATCGAGCCATCACCGGTCAGCGTTGTCCAGCTGGCTTTTTGATATTGATCCATTAAAACGATGGCGGGCTTGTTTTTAATTTGCGCGTGAGCTTTAACCAGACCTAAAGAAACGGCAACTTGGTGCGCCGAACGCATAATGGCTTCATTGACCACCATGACAGTGACGGTTGCCCCCGAGACGGCATCAATGGTAATCGCCGACTCATCTCTGGAACGACCAATCACTACACGCTGGTCAACTTTAATACCATCATATTTAGCCGCAAAATCATGCAGTTTTTGCTCAGGGATACCAATGAGCAGAATCGGCTCGTGATGCTCTAACACATAGGCATCTTTAATGACCCCCTGTGGATCGAGGATCACCTGCAGATTGATGGGCTTGCCTGAGTAGGCTGGAATATCAACTACGTTAATCGTTTGATAGGCATAACCGAGCAACTCATCGCCCGATAAAATCTTACGAATCTGAAAATCGCCTTCAGGTTCAGAGATCGTACCCGACTGCGGAAAGGCTAAAGCGATCCGCCCTTTTTCCAATGCAGTCAACTCAGCAGCTTGCACGCTGTTAATCGCATAGAAAAACACGACAAACAACACAGCTAGCCAAGAAATGCGCTCTAGCACGCGCCATTGCGGATAATGAGAAGTAACCTGCATGATCATGCCCTAATACCAGAAAGTGCTTTGAGCTTAGCAAGCTGAGCGAATAATACTCCTTGACCAAAGTCATAGCATTTTTTTACAGCTCAAGGCACTTTAGCTACTAACCACGCAAAACCACTGGCGATGGGGCATACAGATTTCTAAGCAGAAAGCTCAAGGGAAAGCTAAAACAGCAAACACTGACACAGATCAATACGGAAAATATAAAATATTAAAAAGCCAGACAATGTCTGGCTTTTTAGAATGCATCACTTGGGCAACAAATAATGGATTTTATTTGCTGTGATAACCAGTTATGCGCTCGACTTCTTCTTTTGATCCCAAGAACACTGCAACCCGCTCATGCAAAGAGCTAGGCTGAATATCCATAATGCGCTGATAACCATTGGTCGACACGCCACCCGCTTGCTCAATAATGAACGACATTGGGTTGGCTTCGTACATCAAGCGTAACTTGCCTGGTTTCTCTGGCTCACGGCTGTCTCGTGGATACATAAAGATGCCACCACGAGTCAAAATACGGTGTACATCGGCAACCATTGCTGCGACCCAACGCATATTATAGTTTTTCTCCAGCGGACCTTCTTCGCCCTGCAACAACTCATCCACATAGCGCTGTACCGGAGCTTCCCAGTGGCGCTGATTAGACATGTTGATCGCAAATTCTGCAGTTTGCTCAGGCACGCGAATATCATCATGGGTCAAAATAAATGAGCCCATTTCTGCATCCAGAGTAAAACCTTTAACACCATTGCCTAAAGTCAGCACCAGCATCGTTTGCGGACCATAAATGGCATAACCTGCGGCGACTTGTTCAGTACCTGGCTGTAAGAATGCTTCTTCACCTAAGTCACCCTCTTCACCATTGCGGTCAGGGCAACGCAGTACCGAGAAAATTGTACCCACTGATACGTTGACATCAATGTTGCTAGAGCCATCCAGTGGATCAAATACTAATAAGTAGGAGCCTTTTGGATACTTACCTGGAATCTGATAAGCATTATCCATTTCCTCAGATGCCATACCGGCTAAGTGGCCGCCCCACTCGTTGGCTTCAAGCAGAATTTCATTGGATAAAACATCCAGCTTCTTCTGTACTTCGCCCTGCACGTTTTCAGTGCCCATGCTGCCTAAAACACCACCGAGCGCGCCTTTCGACACTTGGTGATTGATCATTTTACAAGCACGCGCTACTACTTCGATTAAAAAGCGCAGCTCTGCTGGGGTTTGATGTGAACGTGTTTGCTCAATAAGGAAACGACTTAAACTCGTGCGTGACATGAAACGCTCCAACGGAGTAAGAAAAAATATGCCGGCAAGTTTACCGCTTTGTGAGCATGAATGCTGCAACGCTTTTCATTTGTCTGTTTCTGTCTAAAAAATGTCAAAGAAATATGCTGCTCTACACGAAAATAACTGCGCAAAGAAAATCCTTGTGCAGTCAATCTACCGATTAATGTCTTTTCAAGGCTGTATTCACCGACCAAAACCTATTACCCATAGCTTTGTTGACCTACATCAAAAGCCGTTTTGCTTCGTTACGTAACATTGTTACTAACCAACACAAACTATAAGTTGCAAACGGAGCACATCATGCGCACAACTTTATTCGCTACATCATTATTGGCATTAGCTATTGCTGCACCTTCAGTTCAAGCTCACCAAGCTGGCGATATTATCGTTCGTGCGGGTGCGATTACCGTACAAACTAAAGAAAATTCTTCTAGTGTTAAAGTCGATCGCGGCGCTAATTTAGACCTTGGTGGTAAAGCTACTTTAGGCAATGACACCCAGCTAGGTCTGAACTTTGCTTACATGTTGACGGATCATTTTGGTGTTGAGTTATTAGCAGCCTCACCTTTTAAGCATGACGTTGCAATCAAAGGCACTTCTTTAGCTCCAGTTAACGGTGAACTTGGTAGCCTAAAACACTTACCACCAACGCTAAGTGCTGTGTTTTACCCTTTAGACAGTAAATCGGCCTTCCAGCCTTACGTGGGTGCAGGCCTGACTTACACTTGGTTCTTTGATGAGAAAGTGAGTAACAGTGCGACAGCTAAGGGCTTCGATAACTTCCGTGTAAACAACACTTGGGGCTGGGCTGCACAAGTCGGCGCAGACTATATGTTGACCGATAAGTTAATGATTAACGGGCAAATCCGTTACATTGATATTGATACTACAGCATATGTTAACTATAACGGCCTACGAGCCAAAGTGAACGTTGAGGTCGAACCACTGGTTTACATGGTTGGTCTTGGCTACAAGTTCTAAGATTTAGAAACTTTAAACAAAAAACAGGCGCTTAATGCGCCTGTTTTTATTTGTACCACTATGCATTTCCGATATTTTTTCTAGTCCCGCCTTGTAGCGAACCCTGCCACACATCATCTTTAGCTATCGTGCGTATCCAGACTAAACATTGCGATAGTAGCTATCCAGCAAGTCGCTTAAGCCTGTGCGCCAAGCCCGCGGTTTAATACCAAAAGTATGGGTAATCTTACGGCTGTCCAGCACACCATGCTGTGGCTCTATCAGCGCATCAGCAAAACTCGCATGAGCATGCGGCTCTACGTTTTGACTTAACTGTGGTCGCCATGCTTGAGCCTCAGCTAAAATTGCTTGCGCAACTGATAGCACTGTCGCCGCTTCCTGCCCACCATAATGGTATGTACCCCACAGCGGTGCAGCACAATCGAGTTGTTTGAGTATTGCCAGAATCACTCGCGCCGCATCTTCAACCGGCGTTGGATTACCGCGTCGATCATCAGCCATTTCAATCAACTCATGATCCTGAGCGCGTCGCAAGACTCGACCCAGCATACCTTCAGGACTGTCATCCAACAGCCAACCAAAACGCAGCAATACATGCTTAGAGCATAAGGAACGTACACCTTGCTCCATGCGCATTAGCGCTTGCCCACGTGGACTAAGCGGCTTGCATTCATTGGTTTCGTTATACGCTGTAGCTCGCGCGCCATCAAACACACGATAACTGGACGGCTGTAACAAGATGCAGTCGTAATGTTTGCACAGTTGCGCTAAACGCTCGATTGCGCGCTCCTGCGGGACAAAATGCAGCGGATCAACAGCACCGGCCTGAAACCAATCATAGTAATAGGCAAGATTAATCACCGCATCGGGGCGTACATCATCAATCAGGCTGGTTAAGCTGGCCGCATCCCAGGCACCTTGTTCCGGCTTAGGGGCCAGAAAAGATATATCGTCTTCAGCACCTAAGCGCACCAAAGCCTGTCCTAACGCGTTACCACCACCCAGCAAAACCAAGCGCAATTGCATATCAGCCCCTCAGAGATATTTTTATAATTTGTTCTCTAGGTCCATCCTCAGAACGGGATGTCATCATCAAAACTATCGTAGTCCGGTGCCGGTTGTGCATCATACTGAGTGCTTGGTGCAGGACGCTGTTGTGCTTGCGGCGCTTGCTGCTGTTGCGGCTGAGACTGTGGTTGACGCGGTGCTGCTGGAGGACGACTGCCACCTTCATTATCACCACGGCCATCAAGCATTTGCATCGTGCCGCCCATATCCACAACAATTTCCGTGGTATAGCGTTTCACACCATCTTTTTCCCACTCACGGGTTTGCAAACGGCCTTCGATATAAACTTTCGAACCTTTGCGCAAATACTGGCCAGCAATTTCCGCGATTTTTCCGAAAAACGACACGCGGTGCCATTCGGTGCGCTCTTGCATTTGTCCAGTTTGCTTATCGCGCCAGCTATCACTGGTCGCTAAGGTCAGATTAGTCACCGCATTGCCATTAGGCAAATAACGGGTTTCTGGGTCGCCGCCCACATTACCAATTAAAATTACTTTGTTAATTCCACGAGCCATAGCTTTCTCCAAACGGTCTGCACACTGCGATCAGTTATAAATACGTCTCAACAGTCGCGCGATCTATTATTTGCGTATCAAATTTTACATAAACAGCAGCTTCCTCTGCCACCAACACAGCATCCATGACACCTGCTTGTGAACGTAATGCAGTCAACCATTGTGTTGCTTGTAGCGCTGCTGGGGATACCGGCAAGCGCAGACTGGTGACATACGGCGGCTCTTGCATATTAGCAGCAAAAAACAACCAGAGTGCTGCAAGTGCTGCACATCCTGCAAAAACTATTGATGCACCGCCCAAACTAAACAGCCAGCCACCAAAAATACCACCCAATGCCGCGCCTAAAAATTGGCTGGTCGAATACACGCCCATTGCCGTGCCTTTAGCGCCGGCGGGTGCCACCTTACTAATCAAGGATGGCAAACTGGCTTCTAATAAATTAAACGCAGTAAAAAAGATAATAGTGCCGATGACTAACAATGTCAGGTTTTGACCGAACCACCAGAAGAATAATTCACTGAGCAGTAGCACGCTAATAGCGCCGATGAACACTCGCTTCATTTTGCGTTTTTTTTCACCATAAATAATAAACGGCAGCATGGCAAAAAAACCGACGAACATGGCCACCAGATACACCCACCAATGTTCCTCTTTGGGCAATCCGCCCTGCTCGACCAACGTCAAAGGCAAAGCAATAAAGCTGGCCATTAATAAGGCATGCAGGACAAAAATACCGAAATCCAAACGCAGTAATGCCACATTACGCAGGGTTGCTGACAAGGCTGCAGGAGCCACGCCTGATTCACGATGCTGCAACTGCACAGCAGGCTTAGGGACACTCAAAGCAATAATAAAAATACCCAGTATCGCCATCGCTGCGGTAAACCAAAACAACCCAGACAAGCCAAAACCGCGAGTGACTAACGGCCCTACCACCATCGCCACGGAAAAGGAGATGCCAATACTGATACCAATCACCGCCATTGCCTTAGTGCGATGTTGCTCACGAGTGACATCCGACAACAGCGCCATCACTGCTGCTGAAATAGCGCCGGCACCTTGCAAGATCCGTCCAGCAATTACGCCCCACACCGAATCAGATAAACCGGCCACCACGCTGCCGGCGGCAAAGATCAATAAACCAATATAGATAACCGGCAAACGGCCAAAACGATCAGACAGCATGCCAAACGGAATTTGTAAAAATGCTTGGGTTAAACCGTAAGCACCAATGGCTAACCCCAGTAGAAAAGGCGTCGCTCCAGATAACTCTTGCCCATAGGTGGCAAGTACCGGTAGCACCATAAACATTCCCAACATACGAAAAGCAAAAACCAGCGATAAGCCAGCGGTCGCACGTCGTTCTAGAGCGTTCATCGCATCATTATTATGGTCGTTCATCACACCCCCTTTATCTAGACCCGCGATTCTAACAGGCAGAACGCTTTGCCGCAGCATACCTCTAACCCGTATACTCAACCGTTTACACTCGCAACGCGAGGAATGCAGTGGATACCATAGTAGTTCGTGGGGCTCGTACCCATAATTTAAAGAATATTGATCTCGACTTACCGCGCAATAAATTGATTGTGATCACCGGCCTATCAGGTTCGGGTAAGTCTTCATTAGCCTTCGATACCTTATATGCCGAAGGCCAACGCCGTTACGTAGAGTCTCTCTCGGCTTATGCACGGCAGTTTTTATCAATGATGGAAAAACCCGATGTCGACACCATTGAAGGGTTGTCGCCGGCGATTTCTATTGAGCAAAAATCAACCTCACATAACCCGCGCTCTACTGTCGGTACGATTACCGAAATTTATGACTATTTGCGTTTGCTCTATGCCCGCGCCGGTATACCGCACTGTCCTGATCATCATGTGCCACTAGAAGCGCAAACCATCAGCCAAATGGTCGACTTGGTCCTTGCACGCGAAGCAGAGACGCGCTTAATGCTGCTGGCTCCGGTGGTACGTGAGCGCAAGGGGGAGCATCTATCGGTCTTTGAAGAAATGCGTGCACAAGGCTTTGTCCGCGTTCGCGTCAACGGCACGCTGCATGAAATCGATGATGTGCCAAAACTGGATAAACAGAAAAAGCAATCGATTGATGTGGTGGTTGACCGCTTCAAAGTGCGTGATGACCTCGCGCAACGTTTGGCGGAATCCTTTGAAACAGCCCTGCGTCTTACCGACGGTATCGCTTTAGTCGCCTCAATGGACGATGACGGCAGCAAAGAAATGGTGTTTTCTGCACGCTTTGCTTGTCCACATTGCGGCCATGCGATCAGTGAACTGGAACCCAAGTTATTTTCCTTTAATAACCCAGCCGGTGCTTGCCCAAGCTGTGACGGGTTAGGGGTTAAACAGTTTTTTGATACCCGGCGCTTGGTCAATGGTGAACTGACCTTGGCGGAAGGTGCGATCCGTGGCTGGGATCGACGCAACGTCTACTACTTTCAAATGCTCAGCTCACTGGCCCAGCATTATGATTTCAGTCTTGAGGTGCCCTTCCAGTCACTGGATAAAGCCACACAACAAGTCATTCTGCACGGCACAGGGAAAACAGAGATCGAGTTTCGCTACCTCAACGATCGCGGCGATATCGTTAAACGCGCCCACCCGTTTGAAGGCATAGTGCCTAACCTAGAGCGCCGCTACCGTGAAACTGAATCCAATACCGTCCGTGAAGAGCTGGCCAAATATTTAAGTACCCAAGCCTGCCCTGACTGTGAAGGCGCACGTTTGCGGCGCGAGGCACGGCATGTTTGGGTTGGCGAAAATACGCTGCCAACCATTACCGCAATGCCCATTGGTGAAGCTTTTGAGTACTTCACGACACTGAGCTTACCTGGTAAGCGCGGTGAAATTGCCGAGAAAATACTTAAAGAGATTAGCGCGCGCTTACAGTTTTTGGTTAACGTTGGCTTAAATTATCTGACGCTCAATCGCAGCGCCGACACCTTATCCGGCGGTGAAGCCCAACGTATTCGCCTGGCCAGCCAAATTGGTGCAGGCCTGGTTGGCGTGATGTATATCCTTGATGAACCCTCCATTGGCTTGCATCAGCGTGATAACGAACGCCTGCTCAACACCCTGGATCATCTGCGCAAAATCGGCAATACGGTGATCGTCGTGGAACACGATGAAGATGCCATTCGCATGGCCGACTACGTGGTTGATATCGGGCCTGGAGCTGGCGTGCATGGCGGTGAGATCGTTGCCCAAGGCACACCGGCTGAAGTGATGGCAAACCCTGCGTCACTCACTGGGCAATACCTGTCAGGCAAGGTGCAAATCACCTATCCAAAGCAGCGCACCGCAGTCAATCCAGAGAAGATGCTGCGCTTACATGGCGCTCGCGGCAATAATCTCAAGAATGTTGATTTAGATATTCCGCTGGGTTTATTGACCTGCGTAACCGGCGTTTCCGGCTCAGGTAAATCAACCCTGATCAATAACACTTTGTATCCCTTGATGGCTACCGCGCTTAATGGCGCAACCACTCTGGAAGCAGCTGCCTACGACTCCATAGAAGGCGTAGAGCTGTTAGATAAGGTGGTGGATATTGACCAAAGCCCGATCGGCCGTACACCGCGCTCTAACCCTGCCACTTACACTGGGATCTTCACGCCAATCCGCGAGCTTTTTTCGGGCGTGGCGGAATCGCGCGCACGCGGCTATAGCCCTGGACGCTTCTCTTTTAACGTCAAAGGTGGTCGTTGCGAAGCGTGCCAAGGTGACGGCGTGATTAAGGTTGAGATGCACTTCTTGGCTGATATCTACGTGGCTTGCGATACCTGTAAGAGCAAGCGTTATAACCGTGAAACCTTGGATATTCGCTATAAAGGCAAGAATATTCATGAAGTACTGGATATGACCATTGAAGAAGCCCGTGCATTCTTTGATCCCGTCCCAGCCTTAGCACGTAAGCTGCAAACGCTGATTGATGTCGGCCTATCCTATATTCGTCTCGGCCAAAGCGCTACCACGCTGTCTGGAGGTGAAGCGCAAAGGGTGAAGCTCTCTCGCGAGCTGTCCAAGCGTGATACTGGCCAAACTTTGTATATCCTCGATGAACCAACCACAGGTTTACATTTTGCTGACATTCAGCAATTACTCGATGTCTTACATCGTCTGCGAGATCGCGGCAATACCGTGGTGGTCATTGAGCATAATTTGGATGTGATTAAAACCGCAGACTGGATTATCGACCTTGGACCAGAAGGCGGATCAGGTGGCGGGGAAATTATCGCCACTGGCACACCAGAACAGGTGGCTGAAAATAGTCTTTCGCATACCGGACGCTTCCTAAAGGAAAAACTCTAAGCAATAAAACACACAAGCCTCAATTAAGAGGCTTGTGTGTTGCTCTGAGCGTCATGGATCGAGTTACTTAGGCAGATCAATGCCCAGTGCTTTCGCAACCCCTTGACCGTACGCAGGATCAGCCTGCATGCAGTGGCAGATGTGCTTCATCTTGATTTCATCTGGCACACCGTTCATGTTGCGCGCAGTGTTATCAAACAGTACCTGTTGCTGCGCTGGGCTCATCAGGCGGAATAAATTACCTGGTTGGGTAAAATAGTCTGGCTCAGTTTCCCAATAATCAAAGCGATCTGCTGCGCCTTCTAAAGCCAAGGGTGGCTCAGAGAAATCTGGCTGCTCTTGCCATTCGCCCTGACTGTTTGGCTCATAATGTAAGCGACTGCCTTGGTTACCATCCACGCGCATCGCACCATCGCGGTGGTAGCTGTGATACGGACAACGCGGTGTGTTCACTGGGATCTGCGAGTGATTCACACCCAAACGGTAGCGCTGGGCGTCACCATAGGAGAACAGTCGTCCTTGCAACATGCGGTCTGGCGAGAAACCTATACCTGGCACAATGTGCGCTGGGTTAAAGGCCGCTTGCTCAACATCGGCAAAATAATTCTCAGGATTTTTATTCAGTTCAAAATAACCCACTTCAATCAGTGGATAGTCACCTTTTGGCCACACTTTAGTCAGATCAAACGGGTGATAAGGCACTTTAGCTGCATCGGCTTCTGGCATGATTTGCACATACATGGTCCAGCGCGGGAAATCACTGCGCTCAATCGCTTCATACAAGTCACGCTGCGAGCTTTCACGGTCTTTCCCAACCAGATCAGTAGCTTCTTGGTCAGTCAGATTTTTAATGCCCTGCTGAGTTTTGAAATGGAACTTAACCCAGTAGCGCTCATTCTTGGCATTAATAAAACTGAAGGTATGCGAGCCAAAGCCATGCATATGACGATAAGAGGCAGGAATACCGCGGTCACTCATTACAATAGTGACTTGGTGTAGAGCTTCAGGCAATCCGGTCCAGAAATCCCAATTATTGGTTGGACTGCGCATGTTGGTGCGCGGATCACGTTTCACCGCATGGTTCAGGTCAGGGAACTTCAGCGGGTCACGGAAGAAGAATACTGGCGTATTGTTACCGACCAAATCCCAGTTACCCTGCTCGGTGTAAAACCGCATAGCAAAGCCACGGATATCACGTTCAGCATCGGCAGCGCCGCGCTCGCCAGCGACGGTAGAGAAGCGTACAAACATATCGGTTTGTTTGCCGACTTCAGCAAACATCGTCGCTTTAGTGAACTGCGTGATGTCGTGGGTGACGGTGAAGCTACCGAAAGCGCCAGATCCTTTAGCGTGCATACGGCGCTCTGGAATCACTTCGCGATCAAAGTGCGCGAGTTTTTCCAAAAACCAAACATCCTGCAGCAGCATCGGGCCTCGTGCACCTGCGGTTAAACTATCTTGGTTGTTGGCAATCGGACATCCAGAAACAGATGTGAGTTTCGGCTTGTCAGTCATAGCGTTTCTCCTGCTGGTCTATCAAACAATGGACTCAACATGAGAGTAGCGAAAAAAACGCCAAGAGCCTAATGGATTCCACAAAAGCAGACGATAGTTAATCTCTATACCGCAAAGATAGGCATAAAAAAACCGAGCACAAGGCTCGGTTTTTTGAACTGCAATATTGCTTACTCTGCAGCTTCTACTTCACCAGTAACCGGACGGTCAACCAGTTCAACATAAGCCATAGGCGCGTTATCGCCAGCACGGAAGCCGCATTTTAAAATGCGTAGGTATCCGCCTTGACGAGTTGCATAACGCTTACCTAAATCGTTAAACAATTTACCAACCGCTGATTTAGAGCGGGTACGGTCAAAGGCTAAACGACGGTTCGCAACGCTATCTTCTTTGGCTAAAGTAATTAACGGCTCAGCAACGCGGCGCAGTTCTTTAGCTTTAGGCAATGTAGTTTTGATCAGTTCATGCTCGAACAGCGACACTGCCATGTTCTGGAACATAGCCTTGCGGTGGGCGCTGGTACGGCTTAAGTGACGGCCACTTTTACGATGACGCATGATTCAATTCCTTACCAAACTCTTCGGTTCGGTGATAATGGCGATCAGGCCGTGGCCTTATCGTCTTTCTTCAAACTTGCCGGCGGCCAGTTGTCTAGGCGCATACCGAGGGACAGACCACGCGAGGCTAAAACATCCTTGATTTCAGTCAGGGATTTTTTACCCAAGTTCGGAGTTTTCAACAACTCTACTTCAGTGCGCTGAATCAGATCACCAATGTAGTAGATGCTTTCTGCTTTGAGGCAGTTTGCCGAACGCACGGTCAACTCTAAATCATCAACTGGACGCAACAAGATTGGATCAATCTCGTCTTCCGGTTTCTCTTCAACTGGCTGCGCTTCACCTTGAAGGTCAACGAACGCTGCGAGCTGGTGCTGCAGAATTGTTGCACTGCGACGAATCGCTTCTTCAGGATCAAGTGTGCCATTGGTTTCGAGGTCAATGATCAGCTTGTCCAAGTTAGTACGCTGTTCAACACGGGCGTTTTCCACCACGTAAGCTACGCGACGAACAGGACTGAATAAGGCATCGATTTGCAAACGACCGATACTACGAGTTTCATCTTCTTCGCTAAAACGCGAATCAGCTGATTCATAGCCACGGCCACGTGCAATACGTAGCTTCATATTCAATGCGCCCTTATCAGCCAGATTAGCAATCACGTGGTCGCCATTGACGATTTCCACATCATGATCCAGCTTAATATCGGCAGCAGTCACCACGCCCGGCCCTTTTTTGCTGAGAGTCAGCGTGGCTTCGTCACGACCGTGCATAATCACAGCAAGGCCTTTAAGGTTAAGAAGAATCTCAATGACATCTTCTTGAACCCCTTCAATAGCACTGTACTCGTGCAATACGCCGTCGATTTCAACTTCGACAACTGCACAGCCAGGCATTGAAGACAACAGTATACGCCGTAGCGCGTTACCCAAAGTATGTCCAAAACCACGCTCAAGAGGCTCAAGCGTAATTCTGGCGCGGGTCGGGCTGACCATGTCAACATTAATTTGACGAGGGGTCAGGAACTCATTTACCGAAATCTGCATGGATACACCTATTTTCTAGCCCTTACTTGGAGTAGAGCTCGACAATCAGGCTTTCGTTGATGTCGGCTGACAGATCACTACGCTCAGGAACGCTTTTATAAACGCCTGACTTCTTCTCTGCATCTACATCAACCCACTCGACGCGGCCACGTTGGACACACAATTCGAGAGCCTGGGAAATACGTAATTGGTTTTTGCACTTTTCACGTACAGCAACCACGTCACCTGGTTGAACCTGGTATGACGGGATGTTAACAGTCTGGCCATTGATGGAAATCGACTTATGCGAAACCAACTGACGAGACTCAGCACGTGTAGAGCCAAAGCCCATACGGTATACAACGTTATCCAAACGTGACTCTAAAAGTTGCAGCAGGTTTTCACCAGTTGCACCTTTACGGCGCGCTGCTTCTTTGTAGTAGCTTGCGAATTGACGCTCAAGGATGCCGTACATACGACGAACTTTTTGCTTCTCACGCAGCTGAGTACCGTACTCAGATAAACGTCCGCGACGCTGACCATGCTGGCCAGGTGCTGATTCAATGTTGCATTTAGATTCAATCGCGCGTGAACCACTCTTCAAGAAGAGGTCTGTGCCTTCACGACGGGACAGTTTGCATTTGGGACCAATGTAACGAGCCATTTTTCACTGTCTCCTAATTTACACGCGGCGCTTTTTCGGCGGGCGGCATCCGTTATGTGGGATGGGCGTCACGTCGGTGATGCTTGCGATTTTATAACCGCAACCATTCAAAGCGCGGACTGCTGATTCACGACCAGGACCTGGGCCCTTGACGTTAACATCTAAATTTTTCAAACCAAATTCCAGCGCCGCTTGACCAGCACGCTCGGCTGCAACTTGCGCTGCAAACGGAGTACTTTTACGCGAACCGCGGAAACCAGAACCACCTGAAGTAGCCCATGACAGAGCATTACCCTGACGGTCTGTAATTGTAATAATTGTATTGTTAAAAGATGCATGGATATGGGCGATGCCATCTACCACTGTCTTTTTAACTTTTTTACGAGGACGAGCAGCTGCTTTAGCCATTAATCAAATTCCTATCTAGAACCAATGCGATTACTTACGGATCGGCTTGCGTGGGCCTTTACGGGTACGCGCGTTGGTTTTGGTGCGCTGACCACGGAGTGGCAAGCTACGACGGTGACGTAAGCCACGGTAGCAACCCAGATCCATCAGACGCTTGATGTTCATGTTGATTTCGCGACGCAAATCACCTTCTGTGTGAAGAGAAGCAACTTCGCCACGCAACTGCTCAATCTGCTCATCAGAGAGATCTTTAATTTTTGCTGCTGGATTGACTCCAGTAGCAGCGCAAATCTTCTGCGCAGTTGTCCGACCTATTCCGAAGATATAAGTCAGCGAGATAACAGTATGTTTGTTATCCGGAATGTTAACGCCTGCAATACGGGCCATTCAGTGTAACTCCAATTGACAGCTACTTACTCTCAGGAAGCCAAGATCGAAAGTAAGATCTATTGCTGTATAACTATTAATCAACCGAACAGCGCACTAGCTGCCCGGTTCATGACACAACACAATCAGCCTTGGCGCTGCTTATGACGTGGTTCCGCTTTACAGATCACGCGAACAACACCTTCGCGACGTACGATCTTGCAGTTGCGGCAAAGCTTTTTCACCGATGCACGAACTTTCATCACTAACTCCTATAGCCTGAAGACCTATTAGCGCATTAAACCACTGCCACCATAGCCTTTCAGGTTGGATTTTTTCATCAGGGATTCGTACTGGTTAGAAACGAGGTGCGATTGTACTTGAGCCATGAAGTCCATTACAACCACAACAACGATCAACAGCGATGTCCCGCCGAGATAAAACGGCACATTTGCTGCCACAACAAGAAATTGCGGTAACAAACATACAGCCGTCATGTACAAGGCACCAAACGCGGTCAAGCGAGTCAAAACACTATCAATGTAGCGTGCTGACTGCTCTCCCGGACGGATACCCGGAATAAACGCACCGGATTTTTTCAGGTTTTCAGCAACATCTTTAGGGTTAAACATCAATGCTGTATAGAAGAAGCAGAAGAAAATAATCCCTGCACTAAATAGCAAAATATTTAACGGCTGCCCTGGTGCCAGCGCTTGCGATACATCTGCAAGCCACGACATGCTCTCAGACTGGCCAAACCACTGACCAAGAGACGCCGGGAACAACAAGATACTACTGGCGAAAATAGCTGGAATTACACCAGCCATATTCACTTTCAGAGGTAGATGGCTCGTTTGCGCTGCAAACACTTTGCGACCTTGTTGGCGCTTAGCATAATGCACGGCAATACGACGCTGTCCACGCTCGATAAACACGACGAACCCAATGATTGCAACAGCAAGCATACCGATTGCAATTAAGGCGAAGATATTAATATCACCTTGACGAGCAGACTCGAAAGACTGTCCGATTGCAGAAGGCAAACCAGCAACGATACCGGCAAAAATCAGCATTGAAATGCCGTTGCCCACACCGCGCTCAGTAATTTGCTCACCTAACCACATCATAAACATTGCACCAGCAACAAAAGTTGTTACGGCGACAAAGTAGAAGTTGAAGTCGGTTGCGAAAGCAACACCTTGACTGGCCAGACCAACGGACATACCAATTGCCTGTACAAATGCCAATAACAAGGTGCCGTATCGGGTGTACTGGCTTATCTTACGACGACCAGACTCACCTTCTTTCTTCAACTGCTCTAAGTGAGGGCTCACAGCGGTCATCAACTGCATGATAATCGATGCCGAAATGTACGGCATGATACCAAGCGCGAAGATACTCATACGCTCAAGCGCACCACCAGAAAACATGTTGAACAGGCTGAGAATGGTTCCCTCATTCTGTCGAAACAGGTCTGCGAGTCGATCAGGGTTGATTCCAGGAACTGGAATATGTGCACCGATACGATAGACAATAATCGCCATGAAGAGGAAACGTAAGCGTGCCCATAATTCGGACAAACCACCACCACCCACCGCAGAGAGAGAACCTTGCTTAGCCATTTATTCCTCGATTTTTCCGCCAGCTGCTTCGATAGCACTGCGAGCACCTTTGGTGACCCCAATACCCTGCAACGTAACTGCGCGAGTAACGTCACCAGACAACATGACTTTAACGCGTTTTACGTGCAAACCAATAATATTGGCATCTTTAAGAGACTGCACTGATACCACATCACCATCAACTTTGGACAGTTCAGAAGTACGAACTTCTGCACGATCCATTGCTTTCAATGAAGTGAAACCAAATTTAGGCAGACGCTTGTACAGTGGTTGCTGGCCACCCTCAAATCCTGGGGCAACTTTACCGCCAGAACGTGAAGACAAACCTTTATGACCACGACCAGCAGTCTTACCTGAGCCACTACCAATACCACGGCCAACTCGAAGCTTGTTGCGACGGGCGCCTGGTGCAGAACACAAATCGTTCAGTTGCATGGATCAGCCCTCCACTCGAAGCAAATAATAAGCTGTATTGATCATGCCGCGATTTTCTGGAGTATCCAGAACTTCAACGGTGTGACCAATGCGACGTAGGCCTAAGCCACGTACGCAAGCCTTGTGATTAGCCAAGCGGCCAATCGTGCTCTTAATAAGAGTCACTTTAACGGTTGCTTGAGACATGGTTAAAGAATCTCCTCGACACTTTTGCCACGCTTAGCAGCAACTGAATCAGGCGATTGCATAGTTTTCAAACCTTTGAACGTTGCATAAACAACGTTAACTGGGTTGGTAGAACCGTAGCACTTAGCTAATACGTCCTGAACACCTGCAACCTCTAAAACGGCGCGCATTGCACCACCGGCGATTACGCCAGTACCTTCTGATGCAGGCTGCATGAAGATGCGTGAAGCACCATGCACAGCTTTAATTGGGTACTGTAAAGTAACACCATTTAAATCAACCTGAATCATATTGCGGCGCGCTGCTTCCATAGCTTTTTGAATTGCTGCTGGAACTTCGCGTGATTTGCCGCGGCCGAAACCAACACGTCCTTTACCATCACCAACAACACTCAGCGCTGTGAAAGTGAAGATACGGCCGCCTTTAACGGTCTTTGCTACGCGGTTGACTTGCACCAATTTCTCGATGTAGCCCTCATCGCGGCTGTCATCGCGGTTATCGCGTCTTTGCTCGTGATTTGCCATAACTTAAAACTCCAGCCCGCCTTCACGAGCAGCATCAGCCAGTGCTTTCACACGACCATGGTACTTGAAGCCAGAACGGTCAAAAGCCACTTTGGCAACTCCAGCGGCTTTCGCACGCTCGGCGACCAGCTGGCCTACTTTTTTGGCTGCTTCGATGTTGCCAGTGGCACCATCGCGCAGCTGCGAATCCAGAGTAGAAGCCGAAACTAATACTTGGCTGCCGTCGGCCGAAATGACCTGGGCATAAATGTGCTGCGAAGAGCGAAACACGCAAAGACGAGTTACTTGTAACTCGTTCATTTTCAGACGTGCTTTGCGAGAGCGACGCAGTCTTGAAACTTTCTTGTCGTTCATTTGCTAGCCCTACTTCTTCTTAGCTTCTTTGCGGCGCACTACTTCTTCAGCGTAACGCACACCTTTGCCTTTGTATGGTTCTGGACGGCGATACTGACGAATTTCGGCAGCAACCTGACCCAGAACTTGCTTGTCGATACCACGAATAATGATATCAGTAGCGCTTGGCGTTTCAGCCGTAACGCCTTCAGGCAATTCATAATCAATAGGATGAGAGAAACCAAGAGCCAAAGATAAAATCGGTCCTTTGGCTTGAGCACGATAGCCCACACCAACAAGTTGCAATTTACGCTCAAAACCTTGGCTAACACCAGTCACCATGTTATTTACTAAAGCACGGGTAGTACCGGCCATAGCGCGTGACTGTTGATCACCATTACGTGCTGCGAAACGTAGTTCGCCGCCTTCTTGAGTCACCTCAACAGAAGAGTGCACAGTCAAATCTAGAGCGCCTTTAGCACCCTTCACCGAAAGCTCTTGGCCAGCAAGTTTTAACTCAACACCAGCCGGTAGCGTGACGGGATTTTTAGCAATGCGAGACATGCTTATCCCCCTTAGAATACGCTACAAAGAACTTCGCCACCGATTCCGGCAGCACGGGCAGCACGATCAGTCATCACACCTTTATTGGTGGAAACGATCGCAATACCTAGACCTGCACGAACCTTTGGCAGTCCGCTAACCGCTTTGTACTGGCGTAAACCAGGACGGCTAACACGTTTGATCTCTTCGATGACCGGACGGCCTTCAAAGTACTTTAATTCGATGGATAACAATGGCTTGGCGTCACTGCTGATCTGAAAGTCTGCGATATAGCCTTCGTTCTTAAGAACGTTAGCAACAGCTTGCTTCAATGTTGATGAAGGCATGCTCACAACAGACTTTTCAGCCATCTGGGCATTACGGATTCGAGTCAGCATATCTGACAACGGGTCCTGCATACTCATGGGCTTGTAGCTCCTGATACAGAAATTAAAAGGCCTAATCGGCCACTATCGCAAAACAATTAGAAATGTAAAGACTCTGCGAGCCGGACATTCTAATTGATAAGGCACAAACGAATCAAGCCCCATAAGGGGCTTGATCGTATATTTTTAGCTCACAATAGCATTATGAGCTAAATTTATTACCAGCTGGACTTAACCAAACCTGGTACATCGCCTCGCATTGCTGCTTCACGCAATTTATTACGGCCTAAACCGAACTTGCGATAAACACCATGTGGACGACCTGTAATACGGCAGCGGTTACGCTGACGTGCAGGACAGGCGTCACGTGGTTGCTTTTGCAATGCAACCTGAGCTTCCCAGCGCGCTTCGTCGCTAGACTCTGGATTGGCAATGATAGCTTTAAGCGCGGCACGCTTTACAGCGTACTTTGCTACCGTTAGCGTACGTTTCAGCTCACGGTTGATCATGCTTTTCTTAGCCATGTGCTAACCCTCAGTTACGGAAAGGGAATTTGAAAGCACGCAATAAAGCACGGCCTTCTACATCGTTACGTGCGGTAGTGGTCAAAGTAATGTCCAATCCGCGCAGCGTATCGATTTTATCGTAATCAATTTCTGGGAAAATGATTTGCTCTTTAACGCCCATGCTGTAGTTACCGCGTCCGTCGAAAGACTTGGCATTCAGGCCGCGGAAGTCGCGAACCCGAGGCAGGGAGATCGAAAGCAAACGATCCAAGAATTCATACATAATATCGTTACGCAGAGTAACTTTAACCCCAATCGGCCAATCTTCACGGATTTTGAAACCCGCGATAGATTTGCGTGCATAGGTCACCACAGGCTTTTGGCCAGTGATTTTTTCCAGGTCTGCAACTGCGTGCTCGATAATTTTCTTATCGGTTACGGCTTCGCCCAAACCCATGTTAAGTGTAATCTTAGTTACACGCGGAACTTCCATAACGTTCGCCAACTGAAGTTCTTCCTTCAGCTTTTGTGTCAGTTCGTTCCGATAAATATCTTTCAGTCGTGCCATGGTGATCTACCTAGCAGCCTCAAGCTTCAACCGGTTTCTGGGTTGACTTGAAGACACGAATTTTCTTGCCATCTTCAACTTTGAAACCAACGCGATCTGCTTTGCTGGTTTCGGCGTTAAAAATAGCCACGTTAGAAGCATTTAACGGCGCTTCTTTCTCAACGATACCGCCCTGAACTCCGGACATCGGATTAGGCTTGGTATGGCGCTTTACCATATTGATACCGGTTACAACCAGACGGTTGTCGGCCAATACTTGCTGCACCTTACCACGTTTGCCTTTATCCTTGCCGGCGATGACGATGATCTCGTCGTTACGACGAATCTTTTGCATGACGGCTACTCCTTAAAGTACTTCAGGTGCAAGTGAGACGATCTTCATAAACTTATCGTTACGAAGTTCGCGGGTCACTGGACCAAAAATACGAGTTCCGATCGGCTCTTGCTTATTGTTCAAAAGAACAGCAGCGTTGCCATCGAAGCGAATGATTGAACCGTCTGGACGACGCACACCAAAACGGGTACGTACGACCACTGCGGTCATTACTTGGCCTTTTTTAACTTTGCCGCGCGGAATTGCTTCCTTAACAGTGACCTTAATAATGTCACCGATACCGGCATAGCGACGGTGTGAACCGCCAAGGACCTTGATGCACATTACTCGACGAGCGCCGCTGTTATCAGCGACATCGAGCATAGATTGAGTCTGAATCATATAATTTCTCCGACCCTAGGCCCTTAGACCACTTCCACGCGCTCAACGACTTCAACCAGTGCCCAAGACTTAGTCTTAGCTAGCGGACGAGTTTCACTAATAGTGACCTTGTCGCCAGCACGGCATTGATTGGTTTCGTCATGCGCATGCAGTTTAGTCGAACGCTTAACATATTTACCGTAAATCGGGTGCTTAACGCGACGCTCGATTAAAACGGTGATTGTCTTGTCCATTTTATCGCTAACTACAATACCAGTTAACGTACGGACGGTTTTCTGAGCTTCAGCCATGATTAATTACCTGCCTTCTGCTGCTTGAGCACAGTCTTAACGCGCGCAATATCACGCTTCACTTGCGACAGCAGGTGAGACTGCGTCAATTGGCCAGTTGCTTTTTGCATACGCAAGTTAAACTGGTCACGAAGCAGATCAAGCAATTGCTCGTTCAGCTGCTCTACTGATTTTTCACGAAGTTCGGTAGCTTTCATTACATCACCGTCCGCTTAACAAAGGATGTTGCAATCGGTAATTTTGCAGCTGCCAAGGCAAATGCCTCGCGCGCTAATTCTTCCGAAACACCCTCAATTTCGTACAGAACTTTACCTGGTTGAATCAGGCAAACCCAGTACTCAACAGAACCCTTACCTTTACCCATACGAACTTCGAGTGGCTTTTTGGTAATCGGCTTGTCTGGGAAAACACGAATCCAGATCTTACCACCACGTTTAACGTGGCGGGTCAACGCGCGACGCGCTGACTCAATCTGACGTGCGGTGAGTCGGCCACGGGCTACAGCTTTTAAGCCGTATTCGCCGAAGCTAACTTTACTACCGCGCTGAGCCAAGCCACGGTTGTGGCCTGTCATCATTTTGCGGAACTTCGTACGCTTTGGTTGTAACATTCTGCGTACTCCTTAACGTGCAGCTTTTCTACGAGGCGCTGGTGCCGTTGGTTTTAGTTCTTCATGCTGGCCACCGATGACCTCGCCTTTGAAGATCCAAACCTTGACGCCAATCACACCGTAAGTGGTGTGTGCTTCGTAGGTGGCATAATCGATATCAGCGCGCAGTGTGTGCAATGGCACACGACCTTCACGATACCATTCAGAACGTGCGATTTCAGCACCGCCTAGACGACCGCCAACCTGGATTTTGATGCCTTTGGCACCAAGACGCATGGCATTCTGTACCGCACGCTTCATAGCGCGACGGAACATCACACGACGCTCCAGCTGCTGAGCAACGCTCTGTGCTACCAACAAACCGTCAAGTTCCGGCTTGCGGATCTCTTCGATGTTGATGTGCACAGGCACACCCATTTTTTTGGTCAGGTCCTGACGTAATTTCTCAACATCCTCACCTTTCTTACCGATAACAATACCGGGACGAGCAGTGTGGATGGTGATACGTGCTGTTTGAGCCGGACGAGCAATCTCGATACGGCTAACGGACGCGTTTTTTAATTTGTCTAATAGATACGCACGTACTTCTAAGTCGGCATTCAGATAATTCGCATAGTTCTTGCGATCCGCATACCAAACAGACGTGTGTTCCTTGACTATTCCCAGGCGTATGCCAATGGGATGTACTTTCTGACCCATCTGAAAACTCCGTTACTTGTCGGCAACCTTGACAGTGATATGGCAAGACCGCTTGACGATGCGATCAGCTCGGCCTTTGGCACGAGGCATGATACGCTTTAGCGAACGACCTTCGTTAACGAAAACTGTAGAGACGTTAAGATCATCTACATCAGCGCCTTCGTTATGTTCAGCGTTAGCAATCGCAGATTCCAACACTTTCTTAATGATCTCAGCAGCTTTTTTGCTACTGAAAGTCAAAATGTTAAGCGCTTCACCCACTTTCTTCCCGCGAATTTGGTCAGCGACCAAGCGAGCTTTCTGGGCAGAAATGCGAGCGCCCAACAGCTTAGCGGCAACTTCCATCATTAATACCCCTTAACGCTTGGCTTTCTTGTCTGCTACGTGACCACGATAGGTACGAGTAGCAGAAAATTCGCCTAGTTTATGGCCGACCATATCTTCGCTCACTAGAACTGGGACATGTTGACGACCGTTATGTACAGCAATGGTTAAACCAACCATTTGCGGAAGAATCATTGAACGACGCGACCAAGTTTTCACTGGTTTGCGATCGTTCTTTTCCACCGCTACTTCAATCTTCTTCAGTAGGTGAAGATCGATGAAAGGACCTTTTTTAAGAGAACGTGACACTTGCGTATCCCTCTAATTATTTGCGGCGATGAACGATCATGTTATCGGTGCGTTTGTTCGAACGAGTTTTCGCGCCTTTAGTTGGCTTGCCCCACGGTGTAACCGGGTGACGACCACTAGAAGTACGACCCTCACCACCACCATGCGGGTGGTCTACCGGGTTCATACAAGCACCACGAACGGTAGGACGAATGCCTGCCCAACGTGAAGCACCTGCTTTACCCAGTGAGCGCAAGAAATGCTCATGATTCGAGACTTCGCCCAGTGTTGCGCGGCACTCAGAGAGCACTTTACGCATTTCACCTGAACGTAGACGCAAAGTCACGTACACGCCTTCACGCGCAACTAACTGCGCTGAAGTACCAGCAGAACGTGCAATTTGTGCACCTTTACCTGGTTTCAACTCAACACCGTGAATTGTAGAACCTAGTGGAATGTTGCGCAAAGGTAAGCTATTACCTGCTTTAATCGGTGCATGCGCACCCGACATCAGCTGCTCGCCAGCACTCACACCCTTAGGCGCTAAAATATAACGACGCTCACCATCAGCATATTTCAATAATGCGATGTGCGCAGTACGGTTAGGATCATACTCAATACGCTCTACTGTAGCTGGAATGCCATCTTTGTTACGACGGAAATCCACCAAACGGTAATGCTGCTTATGTCCACCACCGATGTGACGCGTGGTAATACGACCATTATTGTTACGACCACCAGTCTTCGATTTTTTCTCGAGCAGTGGTGCGTAAGGAGCGCCTTTATGAAGCTCCTTGTTGACTACGCGGACGACGAAACGACGGCCAGGCGAAGTCGGTTTGCATTTAACAATTGCCATGATGCACCCCTATCTTACTCAGCACTGCTGGTGAAATCGATATCCTGGCCTGGCTGAAGAGCGATATACGCCTTCTTCCAGTCGTTGCGACGACCTAGACCACGTGCAGTACGCTTAGTTTTACCCTTAGCTTTAAGAGTATTAACGTTAGCAACTTTTACGTCGAATAAGCTTTCAACGGCCTTTTTGACTTCCAGTTTAGTTGCGTCGATTGCAACTTTAAAAACAAACTGGCTCTTACCATCTGCCAGCATAGTAGCCTTTTCAGAGACGTGCGGGCCAAGTAGCACTTTAAATACGCGTTCCTGGTTCATCCCAGCATCTCCTCAAATTTCTTAACTGCAGACACAGTCATTAAGACTTTGTCATAAGCAATCAGACTTACTGGATCAGATGCTTGAACATCACGCACATCAACATGCGGCAAGTTGCGAGCAGCAAGATACAAATTCTGCTCAACATTCTCTGAAACGATCAAGACATCCTGCAGACCCAGAGTTTCCAATTTACCCAGCAGGGCTTTTGTCTTAGGGGCATCAACAGAAAAATCTTCAACGACCACTAAACGGTCTTGACGTAACAACTCAGCAAGAATTGAACGCATCGCAGCACGATACATTTTCTTGTTAAGCTTCTGTGAGTGATCCTGTGGACGAGCAGCGAATGTAGTTCCGCCCCCACGCCAGATTGGGCTACGAATCGTACCAGCACGGGCACGACCAGTACCTTTTTGACGCCAAGGTTTTTTACCACCACCAGAAACTTCTGAGCGAGTCTTTTGTTTTTTACTGCCTTGACGACCACCAGCCATGTAAGCCACGACTGCTTGGTGAACTAGAGTTTCATTGAACTCGCCGCCAAAGGTACGCTCGCAGACATCAATTGCCTGGGCGCCATTTACATTAATTTGCATTTCGGCATTCCCCTCTTAACCGCGAGCCTTCGCCGCTGCACGCACAATGACATTACCGCCGGGAGCGCCAGGAACAGCACCTTTAACCAACAGCAAATTGCGCTCAGCATCGACACGCACGACTTCTAAGGACTGTGTGGTCTGACGCTCAGCGCCCATGTGACCAGACATTTTTTTGCCTTTGAAGACGCGACCCGGAGTTTGACATTGACCAATCGAACCCGGAACACGGTGAGATACAGAGTTACCGTGAGTATTGTCTTGACCACGGAAATTCCAGCGCTTAATGGTACCGGCAAAACCTTTACCTTTAGTCTGACCCGTTACGTCGACAAGTTGACCAGCAGTAAACAAGTCAACAGTGACTTGGTCGCCCGCTTGGTACTCGCCTTCTTCAAGACGAAACTCGAGAACTGTACGACCAGCAGCAACGCCAGCCTTAGCAAAATGACCTGCTTGTGCTTTGGTCACGCGGGAAGCACGACGCTCGCCCACAGTCACTTGCACAGCGCGATAGCCATCGCTTTCTTCGTTTTTGAACTGAGTGACTCGATTCGGCTCGACTTCAATAACAGTCACCGGAATAGAGACACCATCTTCGGTGAAAATACGGGTCATCCCGCACTTACGACCGACTACACCTATAGTCATGTCTAAAACCTCATGAGTGTACGGGGCTTTCACCCGCTATGGCCGCCCATTTCAGAGCGTTACACGACTAAAACCACCTGGTTTTAGCCGAGGCTGATCTGCACTTCCACACCTGCCGCAAGATCAAGCTTCATTAACGCATCAACTGTTTTATCAGTTGGCTGAACAATGTCCAGAACGCGCTTATGAGTGCGAATCTCGTACTGATCGCGCGCGTCTTTGTTGACGTGCGGTGAAACCAGAACGGTGAAACGCTCTTTACGGGTCGGCAGTGGAATTGGACCACGCACCTGAGCACCAGTACGTTTCGCGGTTTCCACGATTTCCTGGGTTGATTGATCGATCAGGCGATGGTCAAAAGCCTTCAACCGGATACGAATTTGTTGATTTTGCATTCTGACCTCAGACTCTTGATTACCTTCCCCATCAGGCAAAGCACGCCCGATAAAAGGAGGCGCAATTCTAATGGCGTCTAGATAATATGTCAACTATAAAGAAAAACCCCCGCAAGCGAGGGTTCTTCTATGGTCATCACTTAAGCGATGATTTTTGCAACAACACCAGCACCTACGGTACGGCCACCTTCGCGAATTGCGAAACGCAGACCATCTTCCATAGCGATTGGCGCAATCAGAGTAACGTCAAGCTTAACGTTATCACCTGGCATTACCATCTCGATGCCTTCCGGTAATTCACAGCTGCCGGTTACGTCAGTTGTACGGAAGTAGAACTGTGGACGGTAGCCTTTGAAGAATGGAGTGTGACGCCCACCTTCTTCTTTTGACAACACGTAAATTTCTGCCTCAAAACGGGTGTGCGGCTTGATTGAACCAGGCTTAGCCAATACTTGACCACGCTCGATATCTTCACGCTTAGT